>JAYOBJ010000001.1:0-6896 GCA_038104845.1 Methanobacteriota archaeon | reverse complement strand
GACGATGATTTCCGCTCACCACAGGTGACGCTGTTGCACGGCTCTTCTCGAGCCGAATTCACGGACCACGGCATCGCCTACCGATTTGACGCCGCTCGCGTCATGTGGTCGTCGGGCAACGTCACGGAACGACGGCGCATCGGCCAACTCGATCTCTCGGGTGAGACCGTCGTGGACGCCTACGCCGGCGTGGGATACTACACGCTGCCGATGCTCGTTCACGGGGGAGCGGTGCACGTCCATGCTTGCGAGTGGAACCCGGCATCGGTGGAGGGTTTGCGGGCATCAGCCGCCCTCAACGGCGTCGGTGGCCGGCTCACCGTTCACCAAGGCGACAACGCCGAGACCATGGCTGGACTCACCGGTCAAGCGGACCGCGTCCACCTTGGGCTGTTGCCGTCCTCCGAATCGGCCTGGCAGGCCGCCGTGCGCTGCTTACGGGACAGCGGCGGGTGGTTGCACGTCCACATGAACGTCGAGGAGGAACGCATCGAAGGTTGGGTGGAGCGCACCGTGGACCAACTCAACGACCTCGCCGCGAAGGATGGACGTCCGTTTCGGTTCACGGCCGAACACCTGGAGCGGGTCAAATGGTTCGCCCCGCGGGTGAGGCATGTCGTGCTGGACGCACGGGCCCGCCCTCCGCCCGATGCAACCCGCCACTGATGCGCCCAACGTTCAATCGGACGCACCATCGCCAATGGGTTCCTCCTCATGGTCGGAGGCGGCGATAGGCATCAGTTCCGCTTCCATCACGATCGGGGCATCAAACCGAGCGGGCGATTCGGTGCGCGCCCACACCGCAGCGACGGGCAAGGCGAGCAGGGCCAACCAACCCATCGCTGCTTGACCGCTGGGCAACCACGACGTCACGCTCGAAGCGGTCTCCACGGTCGGCGGGTTTCGAATGGTGCCGTCGGGGTCGGCCACGCCGATCATCTCCATCCTCACCACGGTGACTTCGTAGAGTGGCCGACCGGCGGATGAGGCGGGGTTCTGGATGTCCTCATTGCCCGTCGGTTCGTCGCTTGTGGGGCTGCGTGCGATGGCGCGAATGTGGCTCATTCCGTCGCGCACGATGCCGAAGGTGGCGTACCCTTCGTCGTCTCGGTTCTCGGGATCAAGGCCGTGGGCCTCGGTCTCAGCGATGTACCATTGCGAGTCGGCGGAATCGGGGTCGGTGCTGCGAGCCATGCCGATGGCGCCGTCCACGTGAGAGAGCGACTCGTGATGCTCGAGCGGGATGGTTTCACCGGTTCCACCGCTGCCGCATTCGGGGCTGGTCATCGGGTAAACCCCCAAGCGCTTGCAGGTCGGGTCGCCGGCCTGGGTCACGAAATCGTCGATGACGCGATGAAAGAAGATGCCGTCGTACAGCCCGGATTCGACGTGCTCGATCATGTTGTTCGTGGTGATGGGTGCCCACGCTTCGAAGAGTTCGATGATGACCTCGGCGTCCTCCACCCGCTCGTTGCCCAACAACGGGTGGCCGCCGAAGTAGGAGACCGTCATCCGAATCACAGCGTTGCCGGTGTAGGAGTCCATCATCGGTGAATCTTCGGTGGAAGGCCGGTCGGTCCAATCGGCCGGGTCGAGGCCGACGCTGCGCCAAAGCGGTTGCTCCGCGCTTGCCGGACCAACGACGGGAAGGAGCGGCAGCATCAGCAGCGCGACCAGCGCGACGCTCAGTCGGTGTCCGCCGCGCATGGTCTCCGGAAGGCTCGCCGTGTCAAGAAAGAAACGGTGAGGCGTCGGCGCACCGCTAAGGAGAAAAATCAACCCGCTCCTCGTCGGTGCATGGACACCCCCGCCGTCAACGCTTCTCACCTCAAAAACGCCCGCACCCTCGTGATGATCGTCATCTTGGTCATGCTGGGACAGGCCTCGACCGGCCTTGCCCACGCCTACGGCTCGGACATCGCCAGCCACACCTACACGGCCCAGCTCGGCTTGGTGCTCTGCATCGCCATCGTGGCCTTGGTGGTGATGTCCAAAACCGACGACAGCAAGGTCAAGGGCATGAGCTTCGGCCTTCTGACGGCCTGGGTCATCCAGTACGGGATGGGGGAAATGTTCGGCAGCATGTCGTGGATCGCTCACGTTCACGCCGTCATCGCCATGGGCTTGTTGCTTCACGCCAGCGCCCTCATGCGCGCCCTTCCCGCTTCGGTTGCAGCCACCGAAGCCTGAACACCCGAGCGTTAGCCTCATCAAACCGGACCGCTCCATCCGGGTTGGAGAGGCACCATGTCCACCGCCACCTCAGGGTCCACCGACGACAGCGCACCGCTGCAGGACCCTGCCTTGGAGGGGAAAGCCGACGGTTCGAGTCGCCGCCAGATGAACATCAGCGGCGGCGCCACCGTGGCCGTCGCCATCGTGTTCCTGATGCTCGCCATGAGCGCCGAGCCCGCCCTCATGGACGATGACAATTCGGCTGCGTTTTCGGGCGATTGGTGGGACACACCGCTTCAAGACCGTCACACCATGAAGCTGCCCATGGACACCATGCGGGCCCAACTGCCCGAGAACGGAACCTACGAGGTCCTGCCCTACGAAGAGCACTTCGTGGAGGTCGACTTGCCCGCCAGCGAAGAAGACGCTGGCTTCCCCGGACCCGACCTGATGCACGTGGCCCTGTGGTTGCCCGACGTGCCCGAAGGCACCAAGGTGCCCGTCATCATGACCATCCACCCCTACTACGACTTCGGCGGCGAAGGCATCGCCGGTGCGGATTCCGACCCCAACACCGTCCCGGACGGCGGCGTGGGGAAGTGGGTGTACGACACCTTCGTGCCCCACGGTTACGCGTTGGCGCAAGCCTCCACCTTTGGCACCGGTCAATCCACCCACTGCCAGGACGTCAAGGGGCTGGGCGAGCAGGTCGGCATCCAAGCCGTGGTGCAGTGGTTGGGCGAACAGGCATGGTCGAACGGCAACGTGGGCCTGATGGGCAAATCCTACGCGGGGACCACGAACTGGGAAGCGGCGCAGAACCCCTCGCCCCACCTCAAGACCATCGTGCCCATTTCCGGCTCCATCGGGGTGCAAGAGATGTTCTACCGCAACGGTTCATCGGAAAGCCGTGCCATGCTCTACGATGCGCTGTACGAAGGCGCCACGACCGATGCGACCGACGATGACCTGCGGATGTGCACCGACGACGCCATTGGCCCCCTCAACCCGTTGACGACATGGGCTGGCGCCGAGATCGGCGGCGACCGCTGGAACGATTATTGGGACGAGCGACGTCACCTGCCCGACGTGCTCGAGAACTACCGCGGCAGCGTCTACCTCGTGTGGGGACTGCAGGATTGGAACGTCGATCCTTACCACGCCTTCCCCACCTACCAGCTGATGCGGGACGCCGGCATCAACGCCCGCGCCATCGCCGGCCAGTGGGCGCACAATTACCCCGACCAGCCCGACCGGCACAGCGAGTTGACCTCCGGTTACGGACGGGAAGCCTACCCGAACATGAGCCGCATGGATTGGGCCGTTGAGCTGTTCGGCTGGTTCCAGTACTACCTGAAGGACATCGGCGAGGAACCGGAGCCGATGGTGCAGATCCAAACGCACGACGGCCAGTGGCACGTCGAGACGACCTGGCCCCCTGAAGACATGACGTGGTGGCCGGTGCCGCTCGACCAAGTGCAGGGCAACAGCGGCACGGTCAGCGCCAACAGCCAGGTGACGTTCACGCTCGATGCGTTGACCGAGGACGCCCACATCTCGGGCTTGCCAACGCTGCACCTCTCGGTCAACACCCTCACCTGCCAGGGCGGCCAAGTGTTCGCGACCATGTACGCCGACGGGTTGCGCATCGGTCACGCCACGATGGACGTGCGCTACCGCGCCGGTGGCTACGAATCACAAGCTGCTTTGCCGTTGTCGTCCTACACGATGCTGATGGAGTTCAACCCGATGGACGTGACCTTGGACGCCGGCGCTGTCATTGAGGTGATCTTGACCGAGTCGGGCGAAGATTACCTGCCCAGCCCGTGCGCTGCCGTGGGCATGAACGTGAACATCGACGCCAATTCTGTGCTCAGCCTGCCGCTCATCGACCGTCCTGCGGACGACGACCGTTGGTTCTTGGCCCCGCCGTGGTGGGAGCAGCAACCCATCCCTGCGTGAGGCGATGGTGTGCGGGTGCTGGCGTTTGAGGACGGCTACGACATCGAAGCGCTGCTGACCGCCGGTGGCGTCAACACCGCCACCCTCACCCTTGAGCAGCGTTGGAACAGCCTCAATGCGCTGAACCACATCGAAGCGTTTGCGCCCGACGTGCTCCTGCTCGACCACTTCATGCCACCCTCGACCGGCCGAGCCGTGCTGGAAACACTGTTGGCCTCCAACGTCACGCGCCCGGCGACCGTGGTGGCGATGTCAAGCGAGGCCACCATGAACGAGGCCATGGTCCGGTTGGGTGCGGACGTCGGCGTGGTGAAGTTCGATTTGGCCGCCTTGACGGTGTGGGACGGGCACAGGCAAGCGTGACGGCGCCCTCCGTGCGGTGCGGGCTCACATCTTGGGCATCGGTTTCTTTCGCTTCGGTTCGTCGACCTCGCTGGCATCATCGCCGACGTTGCCTCGCTGGCGACGGCGGCTCCAGCGACTGAGTCGGCTTGGGCGGCTTTGACGGCCACCATCGCCATCGTCTGCGTCACTCGAGCCATTGGGGTTGCCCCTGTTGTTGCCGTTTTCACCGTTTTCGCCGTTGTCGTCCTCAACCCGCATGCCGGCACGACGTCGGCCAACCGCCATCGTGGTGAGCAGCAGCAATCCGAAACCGGCAACGCTGCCGCCCATGGCGCGTGAGGCGGTCACGTAAGCGTCAGCGTCCTTCACGGCGCATTCCCATGCGCGAGCACCGGAGAACACGATGCCGCTTCCTTCGATGTTCTGGTAGGTGAGGTGAAGCACCTCGTAACCAAAGGTGAGGGCGAAGACCAACAGACCGAACACGAGGAGCATGATGCCGTAAAGGAAGGGGTGTTGAACCGTGGGTGAACGGTGTTGGTGCACCAGAAGTGGCAGCAAGGGCAGCCAGAGCGGGTAAAACATCCGGAAATCGCTGTGCTGAAGTGGGTCGTTGCAGTACGTGTCGGGATGAAGGATGGCCCAGAGCCCCATCACCATGATCGGCATCACCACGAGGGCGTACAACCACACGCCCAACCGCGAAAGTTTGCCGCGCTTTTCGAGGAACACCATCCAACTCGGTCCGATGACGTAGGCGAAACTGACCAGCATTCCCAACAAGGAGAGGTTGTCGGTGAGGAAGTTCAACAGGTCGCCAAGGACCCGATTGACTTCACCCACCATGGATGTGAGGTTTCACGGGCACCGCATAACGGTTGTGCGCATCATTCGTCGTCGTAGGGCTGCCAGTCGGCTTGCCCTTCTTCGCGGTACCACCAGTAGCCGTCTTCGTCCTCGAACCACTCCACGCCGTTCTCGTCGATGGAATAACTGTCGTCGTATTCCTCATCCTCCTCTTCCTCGACCGGCGCGGCCTTGGGGTCGGCCATGCCGGTTTCCTCAGCGATGCGGCGCTTGGCGTCGTCGACGTCCTCCTCAGCGCCACCGAAGACGCGGTTGGACGTGCGGATCTCGGCTTGGTGGTCGCCCTGTCGAATGGCATCGTCGGACTCCTGGTAGAATTCCTCGGTCATGCGTTCGCGGAATTCATCGAATTCCTCACGGCCGAAACTGCCGAGGAATTCGTCCCCTTTGGCCCGCATGAGGTCGTCGAGGTTGGCGCGCTTTTCCCGCTTGAGGTCGGGGGCGTTGGGCACGTCGCCTTCGTAAAATTCGTCGACGTCACCCGAAATTTTGGCAAACGTTCGCTCGTGTGGGTCGGCCTCCTCCACCGCTTCGATGATGAGGTCGTGCTCCTCCTCGTCGATCTCTTCCTCGTCGTAGGCTTCACGCGCCTTGTCGACGATGTCCTCCAGGGCGACAGCGAGGTCATCGTCGTCGTCGTTGCCGTCCTCGGCCTTTTCGATCTGCTTGAGCAAGCGCTCGTACGGTGTGCCCGTGATGGCCCCAAGGAACCGGCCGAAGCCGCCTTTCTTCTTCGCCATGATGCCCTCCCTGAGTTGACACTTCTTCAAGGATTGGCCGAATCGGACCCTTGAAATCGGACTTCGTGGTGGTGAAGGCATGGTGGAGGCGTGGTTGGCGACCCTGATGGCAGGGTACAACCGAGCCTCCTACGAACAGCGGGAAGGTTACATGGCGCAGGTGCACCTGCCCGGCGAGGTGTTTCAATCGCTGGTGTGGTGGGCGTTGCAGGCGCTGCCCGATGAGATCCTCGTCGGGTTGGACGTGGACGAACACCGTCGCCACCGCCCCGAAGTGGAAGCGGCGTTCGAGGGTTCAAGCGTCCACGACCGGCTGTTCCAAGGTCAGGGCCACCTCATCAAGGAAGCCCACATCGTCAACCGAGGCGATTCCTATTCGGTGCACCACCTGCCCGAGGAATGGACCGATGACATGTTTTCGGCCAACCGCGGCACCCGTGCGGGCCGCTTCACGCACTGGTTGCACACCCACCCCAACGCACCGGCCATCCCCAGCGGTGCCGACGCCGATGCGGCACAGGAGACGGCGGGGGTGGACCTCATCCTCGGTCTGCGGTTTTCGCCGGAGGGGCCGTTGCCGTGGTTCGACGACGTCGAAGGGACGCGGCGCAGCATGACGCCCGATGAGGCGGCACCCGACGCCCCCAAACCGAAACGCAAGCGGTCGTTCTTCGCTCGACACCGCCTGCCGGTGCTGGGCAAAGCGCCGACGGGTCACAGCATCCACGACATCCAGCTCATCGCCTTCCACAAATCGGGTCATGGCGTCAACGTCGTGTTCGTGGATGAGGAGGCCTACCCCTACGG
>JAYOBJ010000029.1:12903-22457 GCA_038104845.1 Methanobacteriota archaeon | reverse complement strand
GATGCGGGGGGCAGGATTCGAACCTGCGAACCGATAAGGAATGGGACCTAAACCCACCGCCGTTGACCAAGCTGGGCGACCCCCGCGCAAACCGAGGGCCGTGCTGGACGGTTTTCAATCCGCCGTTCAGGCGCTGACGCCAAACCCGGTGCCAGCCACGATGCTCACCACATCCTCGGTTGACAATGCGGGGGTTGTGACGACGATGCCTTTGCCGTCTTCGTGAGAGACGTCGGCGCTGACCACCCCTTCGGTGGCTTCCAACACGCGCTGGACCCGACCGGAGCATCCGCCGCAGGTCATGCCGGTGATGGTCAGGTGGTGCGTGGTGTGGCTCATGGTCTGTGGTGGTGCCGGATGGATTTCAAATCTCGCCCGTTCGGAGCATGGGGACCGGTTTCCACGTTCGCAACACGAGGGAATTGCTCACCACGCTGAGCGATGACAGCGACATGGCGGCTGCGGCAAACGCAGGCGGCAGCAGCCAACCGGTCCATGGGAACAGCAGTCCCATGGCCAACGGCAACCCGATGAGGTTGTAGACAAAGGCCCACGCCAAGTTGGTTCGGATTCGTCGCATGGTGGCTCGACCGAGATCAAGCGCAGCCACCGCATCGACCAAATCGTCCCGCACCAGCACGATGTCGGCGCTCTCCAGAGCGATTTGGCTTCCTGCACCCATGGCGATGCCGACGTTCGCCGTGCTCAACGCTGCCGCGTCGTTGATGCCGTCGCCAACCATGGCGACCACGCCGTATTCCTGCTGCCATCGCTTGATGTGCTCAGCTTTCTCGTCGGGTTTGACACCGGCCACGACGTGGTCAATCCCAACGGTGTCGGCGACGGTTTGGGCGACCTCTTCGCGATCACCGGTGAGCATGATCGGTCGCACGCCGGTCATTTTCAACCGCTTGATGGCGGCCTCGGAGGTTTCTCGCACGCGGTCGCTGAGTTCCAACCAACCAAGCATCCGTGTCCCGTTGGCGACGAGCACCACGGTCACGCCTCGCTTGGCGCGCTGTGCGATGCGCTCCTCCAAATCTTCAGGCACGGTCATGAGGGTTTCCATCAGCGCCAGCGACCCAACGGCCACCGGAGCGCCATTGAATTCGCCCACCAGTCCCATCCCCGGCAGGGTGGTGACGTCGCTGACCGAGGGGCGAGCGTAGCCAAGATTGGCCCATGCGGCGTGGATGGCGTGAGCGATCGGGTGGGTGGCGTCAGATTCGAGAGCCGAAGCCAAACAGACGACCTCTTCGACGTCGCCGTCCAGCAATTCGATGTGACTGACACGGGGTTTGCCAGCCGTGATGGTCCCGGTTTTGTCAAACACCATGACGGCAGTGGCGTGCGATTGCTCGAGGGCTTCGATGCCTTTGATGAGCAGGCCAAAACGGGCACCGCGCCCGGTGCCGACCACCAATGCCGTGGGTGTGGCGAGCCCGAGCGCGCACGGGCAAGCGATGACCAGGGTGGAGACGAGCACCATCACGGCCATTTCGGAGGGCGCCATGCCGCTGTTGGGCGCCAACGCATCGGCCATGAAGGCCCAGAACACGGCAGCGCCCACGGCAGCGAGGGTCACCACGGGGACGAACACCGCAGCGATGCGGTCCACCAAGCGCTGGATGGGGGCTTGTCCCATCTGGGCCTCTTCGACCAACTGAATGACATTGGCCAGTCGGGTGTCGCTGACCAAGGTCGTGGTGCGTACGTTCAGCGGTGCGTTGAGCACCACCGTGCCGGCGTTGACCTCATCGCCAGGCTGTTTTCGGACCGGAAAAGCCTCGCCGGTCATCATGGATTCGTCCACCAAGGCAGTCAGATCCTCCACCACGCCGTCCAAGGGGACGGTGTCGCCAGGGCGAACCCTCACCAGCGTCTCGCGCGGAATGGATTCGACAGGAGTGGCCGTCGTGTTGCCGTCGTCGTCCATCACCCAAGCCTCGCGAGGCTGCAACCGCATGAGGCCGTGAATGGCATCGGTCGCACGCAATTTGGCCTTGGCTTCCAAGTGGTTACCGAGCATGACGAAGGCGATGATGAACGCCGCCCCGTCGAAGAACACGTGGGTGGCGTGACCGACGAACGCCGGAAGGAACGGGAGCACGGGGGCCAATGTCACCGTGCAGGACCAGACCATGGCCACCGTGGTGCCGAGGTGAACCAGCACGTCCATGTTGGCTCGACCAGCACGCAGGGCAGTCCATGCGTCACGATGGAACGGGGCGCCGACGTAAGCGTACACCGGAAGGGCGGCCAGCATTGCGAGGACCAACCGAAGGTCGAGCGAACCGAGGGTGCCGAGGTCCTCGACCAGCATGGACAAGACGAACACGGGGACGCTGAGCGCGAAGGCCAAAGCCACCCGTCGACCTTGTTGAACGACCGCTTCCTCGTTCTGCCGTCGGACGGTGAGGGCAGGGATCAGTTCGGAGGCACCGAACCCTGCGCGCTCAACGGCGGCGATGCAGCGTGCCGTTCCGTCGCTGACCTCACGTGACAACCGAATCACGGCTTTTTCCAGCGGGAGGTTGACGTTCACCTCAACCACGTCGTCCAACCCGGTGAGCACGTTGTCCACCGAAGCCACGCAGGCCGCGCAGGTCATCCCGGAGATGGACAACTCGACGGTGTTCGTTTCCATGTTCAGGCCCCCCGTTGGCAACACTCGGTCATGCCCCAGGTGCCCTCGTCCATGGTGACGCAACCGCAACCGCAGGTGCACATCCACCCCACGCCGTCCCAGCCCTTGCCGCCCTCGGCACGGGTGTAGAGGCGCTTCATTTTGCAGCCGCAATCGCATCGCTCAGCCGTGACCCGAGGCATGAAGGGCGGAAGTATGTAGTCAATATAAATCCGTTGTTTTGACTACATAATGCGGGGTCGGCCTTCCACCTTGTGTGGCAAGCGGTTTGGGTTGGCCCTTGGCTTCACGGTTTTTTCTCAAGGGTCAGATCGGGGCAAGGTCCAGTGAACCGGACCACACATCGAGTCCTCGGAGTCGGCACGGGAAGCGTTGACCCAACCGCAACACCACCGGATGTTCACCGGTGTGGTCGGGTTCAGCCGGGGTGACCTCCAATCCGAAGTCGTCAACGACCAGTTTCTGTTTTCCGCCCAGTTGGCTCAGATGCATCCGACCGGACACGGCCCCGTCGTCGGCCAGGTCAAGGAACACCCACGGCGAGCGCAGCCCCGTCACGCGAGCGTTGTATGAGGTGGGCATCGGTTGTTCCTCGTCGCCCATTCGGCCACCGCGCAGCAGGTGGACGTGGTAGGTGTTGGCCACCAACTCCCATTCGAGACGTTTCGCAGCCGTTCCCTGCTCGCTGCAGTGGTCGGCGAGGCGTGCGGTTTCTTCTGTGTCGTGGACCCAACCGCGTCCGTGGACGAAGGCCTTGAGTTGGCGGTGGGCCATCAGGTCCGGGTAGCGTCGAATCGGGGAAGTGAAGTGCACGTAGGCATCGAGGTTCAACCCGAAGTGACCGCCGTTGACCTCCGAGTAGTTCGCCCGCTGCATCAGCTGGAACAGCCCCTGGTCAACGATGCGGCGTGTGGTTTCGTTCAGGCCACTGGCGGCGGTTTGTGCTTCGCTGAGCGAGGACAGAATGCCCTGGCGAGCCTCGGGGTCGATGACGTCGGCGAGGTAGGTGGCCACCTCGGTTCCGTCGTTCGAGGCCTCGGGCTCAGCCAAGGCGGAGGTGTCGATGGACAGACCGCCACCGGCCCAGTCGCCCAGCAGGTTGGCCAGTTCATCGGTTTCGGTTTCACCGTGCTTGCGCAGGCTCGGCATGGGGAGTTGGATCCCAATATCGAGGGCGGCCAGTTTGGCGTTGAGTTCCTCCACTTCGGGGCGGTCGGGGGGTGCGTGGCATCGCCATGGCAAGGGGGCCTCCGCTTCGCCCAACAGGTGGCCCACGGCGGCGTTGGTGGCCACCATGAACGACTCGATCATGCGGGTGGCGTCGTTGGGCCATTTGACCTCCACGCGCAGTTCGTCATCCCCATGCACCCTCGGGCGCAATTCGGGGTTGTTGAGGTTGAGGCGGGTTTCGCGACCCTGCCACACGGCCGCCAACGCCAGCATGCCGTCGTAGGCGTCGGTTTGAGTCACGTCGCCGTAAGCGGCGTTGGCTTTCACGTGGATGACCGCTTCGTAGGCATGCGTGCGAGCGATGTTGTCATCAGCGTCCAGGTCCATGCCCACCACCATCGCCAAACGGTCCACACCCGCCCGCAACGAGCAGAGGTCGTCGGCCAAGCGGGGCGGTAGCATCGGCAGCACGGTGTGGGGCAGATAGACCGAAGTGGCCCGTGCCGCAGCGGCGCGATCGAGGGCTGAACCGGCCTTGACGTAGTGGGCGACGTCAGCGATGGCCACCCACAAGGTGCGCGTTCCGTTCGCTTCCACCAGGCACACCGCATCGTCGAAATCCTTCGCATCGGGCGGGTCGATGGTCACGAACGGGAGGTGACGCAGGTCGGTGCGACCCTCGCTGACGGCTCCATCACCGTTGACTTCGGGCAAGCCGTCGGCGTGGTCCACCAGGGCGCCGTCGTAGTGCCGAGGGAACGGGTTGTGGCCCACTTTGCGCCGGCTTTCCAGCCGAGCGTCGAGCAAGCCTCGCATCGTCCATTCGCCGCTATCGAGCAGCAGCAACGCCAAGGCGGGCTCGTCGTCCCTGAACCGGAGCCCGGACCGCATCACGGCACAGCGCTTGACCTCGCGCACCAAATCAAACCCCTGCCAGGCCGTGACCCCGTCGTCGTTCAGGCTGACGTTCGCCGGCCAAGGCTCGTGCATCAGCAGGCTTCGCCAGGCTTGCAGGAGCCGTCGGTAGGTCGCCGCATCGGCCGCGGAGCTGTTTTCTTCGGTCAAGGCCGGTCGTCCCGTCAAGGGAGCACCGCCCCGCCCGCCGTGCCGGCTGAAGAAATCCTTCCACGCACCCACGTTCCGCTCAATGACTTCGATGGAGGCCGGCGTGCGAAAGCGGACGGTCTTGCCCTCATCCGGGACGATGTGGGCGCCGGTGTTTCGCCCCACGGCCAAGGCTTCGTTGACCTTGCTCAACAGGGCGCGTTCGGCTTTTGGGTCGCCTCGATGTTGGGCGGCCAACCCTTCCTGTTCCACGATGAACGCCACCAAGTCGTCGGGCGACCACGTTCGCTGCCAGTCGTCCGTTTCGAAGCGCTGGGTGACACGGCGCCACAAGCGCTCGTCGTCGGGCGTTTGGGGGCCCTTCTGCTGGTGGCGCCCGTTGCGTTGTCGATTCGGTCGTCGGCCACGACCGCCGTTGCGTCGACCACCGCTCATGGGCGCACCTGCGTTCAACGGGTGATGAAGGCAACGCTGGCCCGGGCTCAGAGTCCGAGGTCGCGCATCGCCTCCAACGCCGTGCGTTGTTCAGCGGACAACTCGCCGGTGGGGGCGAGGGAAAATTCCAGCGTCAAATCGCCGCCCAGGTAGCCCGCCTTGGCCATGCGCCGGCGGTCACCGGGTTCGGTGGCGGGCGGGACGGTCAACTTCCCCACCTTGCCCGAGGGCAGGCGAACCGCCACTTTTCCGCCAAGGGTGAGCACGGAATACGGCACGGGCACGTCCTGCACCAACAGGTCGCCCTCCCAACGGTAAGCTTCGCCCAAGTCGATGCGGACGGTCACGACGACGTCGCCGCGTTGGCCTTCCGGGTGATCGTGACCTTGGCCTTTGAGCGTGCGCGTGGTGCCGTGCTTGACACCGGGTTCCAACCGGAGTTTCATCGTCGTCCGTTTGGTTTCCATGCTGTTGCCTTCTTTTTTGAACCGCTTGAACGAGAATTCGAACGCGCCGCCTTGCTCGGCGTCGTCCATCGACAGGTCAAGACCGACGTTGATGCTGGCGGCTTTGGGTTGGGCCGATGCGCCGCCTTGGCGCCCCCTCGGTGGTGCGCCCATACCGCCCATGCCCGGGAAACCGCCGCCCATGCCGCCCATGCCGCCGCGACCACCGCCGAACATCTGACCGATGAGGTCGTCAAGGCCGCCACCGCCACCACCGAAGTTCATGCCGCCGCGGCCACCGCCACCGAACATCGTGCGCATCTGCTCCTGTTGGTCAAATTCGCGACGCGCCTCGGGCGTACTGATGTTGTCGTAAGCCGCTTGGACTTCCTTGAATTTGGCTTCTGCTGCAGGGTCGCCTTGGTTGCGGTCGGGGTGGTGCTGACGTGCCATTTTCCGGAAGGCTCGTTTGATCTCGCCGTCGCTGGCGTTCTTGTTGACACCCAACACGTCGTAGGGGTTGCGTTCCGCCATCGGCTTGCCCGTGGTCCGCCGTCCCACATCAACCCTCTCCTGCAGGGTCCATTGCCACGGCCCTTGGGATGAGCATCCTTGGTGGTTGCACAAGGTGGGGCGGGCCCGCAGGTGGATTGAACGGCGTGTGGAACAGGCACAGGGGGAGGTTGCGGACCGGCCCAACCGAATGCGGAGCCGTTATAATGAGGGGGTGGGTGGCTCGGTAGGCTGAGGTTGTACCATGTCCGATGATGCCAACGCTACCAAGACCTTTGAGATGAAGGTTCAGGAACAGCAAGACAAGATTGAGGCCCAATTCCGCAAAATCACGCGCGGCTCGTGGGCTCGCATCATCCGGATGGCTCGCAAGCCCTCCAAGCAAGAGTTCCGTCAGACCGCCATCATCTGCGGCATCGGCCTCTTCGTGCTGGGCTTCATCGGCTTCGCCATTCTTGTGGTGATGGACAATTTCCTGCCCTGGTTGATCCACGATGTCTTCGGCATCGGCAACTGACGTGAGGAGTGGTGAAGATGACGGAAGCATTCGTGGCCTTTGTTCGATTTGAAGAGAAGCTGTTGCTCTTGAAGCGCAACAGCCAAGACCAGCATTTCCCCGATTTGTGGGACGGCGTCTACGGTGTGGGCGACACGCCCGAGGAAGTGCTCCAGCGCGTGGCCCAGTCCACCGGGATTCCCATCGATGACCTCCACTACCACGGCTCCGGTCCCGAGCGCGGCATCGACATGGGCCGCACCCTCGTCGACGTGGTGCCCGTGCTCGTGGTCGCTGCCAGCGAAGAGGTCAACCCGTCGGGCATTTACACCCGTGCGGAATGGATTGACCCAGGCAACCTGAAGGAGTACAACTGCATCTTTTCCAACATCGACATGGAGAACGCCCACGGCATGCTCCGTGAAATGTACGGCAGCGTTGGGGCCTTCCTCTACATCGTGAAGACGGCCATCAACTCCGAGCAGCGCGTGGCCGACGAAATGTACGCTCGCCTCCACGGCAGCGGTTCGATGACGGCCCTCACCGGTGAGATCATGTCCATCCTCCACCCGCCCGCCATGCGCGGCTACGTGTTCGTTGAATCCAGCGCGCAGCACCACGTGGAGAAGCTCATTGGACGCTCCGGCGGCCGTGACCCCTCCGCTCGTCGCGGCATCAACCAGTCCCCGCTCAAGAACGCCAAGAGCGTGCTTCCCGGTGAAGCCCCGCTCCAGGACATTCTGCCCTACCTCGAACCCAAGGCCGTCACCAGCGGCATCGAAGTTGGCTGCATCGTCGAAATCGTCACGGGCGCGTTCAAGGGTGAGAAGGCTCGCATCACCAGCGTGTCCGAGTCCAAGGAAGAGGTCAGCATGGAGCTGTACGAGCAGATCATCCCAATGACGCTCAACATGCGCGGCGACCACGTCCGTGTCATCGAGCGCGTGGGCGAGTGAAGCCCTGCTGTACGCTAGGCCGTGCTTCGGTAACACGCCTCGGTGAGTTCTCGATTACTCTTGTCCCTGCTTCTTGCGTTGCGCTTCAAGGCGGGCAAAGGCCTGATTGACGTCGTTTTGGCGGCTCATCGTTGAGGACAGCCACGGAACGAGCAGAAGAAGACCTACCAACAACAACACGCCGGTTTCAAAGGCGAGCCCGAGCGTGAACATGGTTGAGCCGACCACCGCCGCCTTTCGGTAGTCTCCGGGTTTAGGAAGGGCCATGCTGGCTGCCTCAACCGCTTCTGCTTTGGCTTGCTGAAGGGCCTTCTCCCATGCTGAGTGTTTTTGGCCGGCCACCAGGAGAAGTACAAATCCTGCGATGGACGAGAAGCAACACACCGTGATGCCGTCGTCGAGCAGGATATCGGCGTCGCTCGCCACCACGAGTAAAAACGGAATGGCAAACATCAGCACCATGCTCAACGCTACCATGTTGTTGATGTTGGGCTTCTGTTCCAACAAGAAACGAACCTTGGCGAGGTATTTCTCGACATCGGATATCTCCCCATTCGTCCCGTCCACCATCATGGATGGTGTGGCTTCCGGTCGGACGTGACCCTCTTGGCCTGAAACAAAAGGATCGCCGTTGTCGCTTCCTCGTATGAGAATGGGCTGAGGTGGGCCGTCGATTCGGGGCCCATCGCTCATACAGTCTTATTGTTCATCGGAGCGATAAGGTTTCTTCCGTCGGTCACCTCAACGCCTTCCTCACGGAGCAATCGGCGCTTGGTGGCTTGACCGCCCGGGCCGCTGTACCCACCGAGTTGACCGTTGGAGCCCACCACCCGATGGCATGGGATACGCGGGGCGTCGGGGTTGGCACCGCAAGCGTTGGCCACGGCACGAGCGGCCTTGGGGCAACCGATCTGTTCAGCGATTTGCCGGTAGGTGCGTACCTCGCCCTTGGGAATGGTGAGCAACGCCTGCCACACCGCCTGCTGGAAGGGTGTGCCCGGAGGGAGCGGTGTGGACATGGACCGCCGACCGACGTGGGTTGGACTTGAGGCCACCGGTCGGGGGTCAATCGCAGGTGAGGTTGGCTTGGGCCCAACGGGATTGCGCCAGGTAGGTTTCGGGCGTGCACGAACGCAGCACCTCCAGCACCTCGTCGAGGGGCATGCGGTCCGTTCGTGTGAAGCGAAGGCAGGATTTCCCCATGTTGGGCTTGACGCCCAGGCGTTCGTAACCCGCCAGCACGGCCTCTTTCACGGCCGGGTCGATGTACATCGGCATGAGGTAGAGGCTCATGTGTCGCTTCTGGCTGGCGAGGGAGACCGGTACCAGCGGTTCATCGTCACCTTCGGGATGGGGCGCCGACCAGGAAAGCATGCCGTAGGCCATGACGGGGTTCCAGTCTGGCAAGGCCTTCGAGATGGCCTCAAACAACCCCGTCATCGGTGCGACGCGGCGTTCGTCCAGTTCAGCGAGGTACTGTTGAGGGGTGGTCGCTTGGCTGGACACCATGCGAGGGGCTTCGGAGCCGTCGGTTTGAGCCTTGCCGTTGCATGCTGGTCGCTTCAGAACAGCGTGGCTTGGACGGCGGCCGAGACAGGACGTTCATCTTGGGCCAGTTCCCATGCCAATTTGGCTGCCGCCCACGCACCGGATGCAGCCGCTCCACCCACGGTTCCTGGGGCGTCGCCGAAGGCGTCGCCAGCCACGGCCAAACCGGGGATGTCCACCTCGTCCACGGAGCGGTTGGCTCGACCGTAACGCCAGCGGTGAGCGTGGAGTTCGGTGCTCTGCACCCACTTTGCCACCTCCTCGTCCATGGTCGACCA
>JAYOBJ010000029.1:0-12803 GCA_038104845.1 Methanobacteriota archaeon | reverse complement strand
CCGGCCATCCGTGGCTCAAGGATGCTCCGTGGGTCAAGACGACGTCCTCGTGCAACCGACGAGCGAGGCGTCCGCCAACCCGTCGACCTTTGTCCAGCACCAGCACATCGAGCCCGTGGTCGGCCAGCGTGCGGGCCGCAACGGTTCCTGCGATGCCCGCACCAATGACGATGACGGGCAGGTCGAGGTTCATCGCCGGGCGGTGCGTGTAAGCGGTGTAGGCATCCATGTCAAGGCGGGTGGCGTGGGTGTCCATGTTGCGTTGACGCACCAACCCGAGCACCGGTTGAGGCGGCTGAAAGGCTCGGTCAAACAAGCCGTGGCACCAGTGGACGCCACCCACCGAGGAAGGGTCGCGACCGTCCAGTGCGTAGGTGTCGTTCATCGCTTGGGACCACGCGAGGGAGGTTTCGAGATCGGGTGTCCAGAACGGAAACGCCTTGCCCCATGTCATGCGGACGTTGTTGTGAAGTTCGCCGTGGCGCATCAACCCCGTTTGGCAGGCGTTCCAGAGTGGATGAAGCCCGCGTCCTGAAGCCAGGGTCCGGTACGGAGGCAACGCAGGGCGCGGGTCGTTGACGGTTGAGCGCCACGAGCGGCGAGCCCATTCCGGGAGGTGGTGGGCGGCGTGGGGGTCGTCGCTGGCGTAAACATGGTGCCAAGGGTGCTCGCGAAAGACCAGCAATTCATCGAGGTACTTCTCGGCCGCCTTCGTGCCGATGGCTGCGGTTTCGCGAGCGATTTTCATCACCGAGATGTTACCGTAATGGATGAAGGCCGACATGCGTGAAACGCCGTCTGGGTCAGCGGCGTTGTTCCGTCGCCGGGCATAGCCGCTCAACCCTTTGGCCTTGTACGCCTCCCAGCGCTCCAGCGCACGGTGTTCGCCCCCGCGCTGATGAAACACCGGCCACACGGTCGGGTCGATGTTGCACGAACGCAACAGGGCGAAGCGTCGCTTGGGATCGGCGAGGTCCTGCGGGTCAACGGGTGTGAAGGGCACATCGCCCAAGTAGGGTTCCACGGGCAGGTCCAGTCTTGGCCATGGGCGCTGCAGGCGTGCTTTGCGCAGTTTCTTGGTGGCGTCCCGAAATTTGAACGGGCGGTCCACCGATTTGCCAAACAACGGCATGGGAATGACGCAGTGGCCGTCCACTTCCACCGTTGGGCCGTGCGATGACGCCGCCACCGTTTGGACCCAATCGGTCCACGGCGGGAGGGGAAAGAGGTCCGTGACCACCATGCTGGCTTGCTCAGCCAACGTCTTCAATGCCGGTTCACGGTGATCCTCCCTGGCCAGATGAAAGGCGTAACGAAGGCCCAGCTTGGCGCACCCTTTCGCAAGGTCCACTGCGCTGTCCAACACCATGGCATGGTGGCGGAGGTTCGCGTGCGGATAACGCTCGTCGAGGCCGTGGTACACGAGCAGGGTTTTGCCGTGGTGGTGCGCCATCCATCGTCCAACATCGAGCACCGGGTTCTCGTGAACGCGGAAGAGGGATTTGAGCCAGACCACCACCGGCCCGTCGCCGACCGGTTGACGTTCCTCACCGTGCCAGCGGCATCGCTCAGCGAGGTGCTCGGGCAGTGTTGCCATGAGCCCAAGGCAGAGAAGGCGCACATATACCCCTGTTCACCGACCGTGGAGGCGATGGGTTGGGAATTCCCCTCAAACCTTCTGCCAGTCCGTGCCGTTCCACCAGCGGTTGGTGCCGTCGCTCATGACGCGCCAGGTGTGGCCGGTCTCGTCGGTCCACTGGTTCACCACGCTGGGTTCGGATGCGGATGGAGCCACGGGCTCCGGTTCGACCAGGGCATTGAGGGCGCTGTCGTCCACCGCTTGGGTCATCGAAGGCTGAGCAACGACCGGCGAAGCAGCGGCCGTGGGGTATGCAGCAGGCGTCGAGGACGCACCGACGTTGGGGTTGAAGCCGGCCGGCGGTTGAACGGCGCTGGCCACGGCGTCGAACGTCTTCACCTCGTCCTCCGTGCTGCGTCCGCGCATCACGAAGAAGGCCACACCGCCACCGAGCAGAATGACCAGCGCTGCGATGATGGTCACCGTGCGTTGCTGAGCCGCTTCATCATCGGCGGCCTCAGCGGCCAACCGGTCCTCGAGAATCTTCTGTTCGTTGTCGCCCATGCCGTCGCCGTCGGTGTCGGCGGTTTCCGTCGCGTCGTTGGGGAAGGCATCCGAATTGTCACCCACGCCGTCCATATCGCTGTCCAACCACTCGAAGGGGTCGGCCGGGAAGGCGTCGGCGTTGGTGCCGTTGGGGTTGTCGCCGTACCCATCACCGTCGGCATCGGTCCATTGGGTGCGAACGTCGGGGAACTGGTCGGGGGTGGTGCCCTGAATGTTGTCACCGTACCCGTCGCCGTCCCGATCGGTGGTTTGGGAGGCGTCGTTGGGGAAGGCGTCAGCGTTGTCGCCCACACCGTCCATGTCGGTGTCGAGGCTTTCCGTCTCGTCTTCAGGGAAGGCGTCGGTGTTGTCGCCCACGCCGTCGTTGTCACGGTCGGCGGTCTCGGTGGCGTCGTTGGGGAAGGCGTCAGCGTTGTCGCCCACGCCGTCGTCGTCGCTGTCGGCCGATTCAAACGGATCGTTGGGGAAAGCGTCGGCGTTGTCGCCCACGCCATCGTCGTCGCTGTCGGTGGTTTCGTTGGCGTCCTGTGGGAAATCGTCGGCGTTGTCGCCCACACCGTCCATGTCGGTGTCGGCCGATTCAGCGGCGTTGTCGGGGAAGGCGTCGGCGTTGTCGCCCACGTTGTCCCCGTCGCTGTCGGTGGTTTCGGACGGGTCGTTGGGGAAGGCGTCAGCGTTGTCGCCCACGCCATCGTCGTCGCTGTCGGCGGTTTCGGAACCGTCGTTGGGGAAGGCGTCGGTGTTGTCGCCCACGTTGTCCCCGTCGCTGTCTGTGGTTTCGGTCGGGTCGTTGGGGAAGGCGTCGGCGTTGTCGCCCACACCGTCGTCGTCGCTGTCCGCCCATTCAGAGGAATCGTTGGGGAAGGCGTCGGCGTTGTTGCCATCGGGGTTGTCGCCGTACCCGTCACCGTCGCCGTCGGTGGTTTGGGTGGCGTCGTTGGGGAAGCGGTCTTGAGCGTCGAGGACACCGTCACCGTCCGAATCGATGTCGACGATGGTCACGTTACCCGTTTCGATCATGGCGCCTTGATCCTGCCCGTCCGAGGGCGTGATCTCAGCCATCCAGGACTGGCCCACCTGCGTGTGGGTGGCGTCGATGACCTTCTTGTTGTTGTGCGCCGTGACGTGCGTGCCGTCCACAAACCAGTGGATTTGACTGCCTGACTCGACGTCGTTTTCGGGGTCAGAAAACGTGTAGGTGAGGGTCAGCGACTGATTGACACCGGCCTCCGGTGAAGGGCTGATGGCGGGGTTGCTCGCCGTGGGCGCCGTGTTGGGAGGGAGTTCTTCGGGTATGCTCAGCTGGAGGTTGTTCCAGACATCTCCAGAAGCCACCCCGTTGCCGTCGACCTCGTTGATGGCGATGTCCACGGTGGCCGCTCCGGAGTTGGGGTTGGGGGCCGTCCACTCGAAGGACCAAAGGTTCTGGGTCGCTGAGGTGTGTGTGGCACTCGTTCCGGCTGAGTTGATGTCCACGCCCGGGCCCGGCATGCCGAGCGAACCTGCACTCACTTCAACATTGAAACCGGCCATGCTGGCTGAGCCGCCGCCGATTGAGATGTTGATGGAGTATGAGAAACCCGGAGCGTAGTTGGTTGGGAAATCGTGGTTTATGGTCACGGTAGGGGTGGCTGAATTTCCATGGCAAGTGCAGCCTGTTCCGGCTTGATTGTGAATGCCTTGGGAGTTGGCGTGAATGGCGGGGACGGCCGTCATCATGACGAACACCAAAAGCACAGCGAGGGTCTGCAGGCGTCGGGACATACCACCCACGACCGCCGTGGCCGATATAAGGGACTTGGTTTCCGGTTTGTGTGGGGTGATTTGCCGTTCCAGGCTGCCCTCATCGCCTCACCACCGGCCGCGGCGCGATTAAATAGGGGCGTTAAGTCGGCGAGGTGCCCACGTCTGTGGATGGAGTTGAACAACATGCCCAAACCCTGGACCTCTGAACTCATCAAGAAAGCCCTTGGTGTCCAGAAGTGCAACGGTGGCATGGACTCCGCGACCGAGGACCTGCCCCTCGAAAAGGCCATGGATGTGGCCCGCGAGAAGGCTGGCCTGGGTCATTTGACCGGTGCCGACCTGAAGGCGCAAACCCGCGAGATCATCGGAACTTGCGTGGCCATGCGTGTGAAGATCGACGGTCATTGGGCCAATGAAGCCCTCGACATCATTGCAAAAGGAGAATGGGACGAGCGCTTTAATTGAAACTCACGGACCGCGGGAGAGGCGCTTGCGCTTCGTTGACCGCAGGGGTGATGCAACATGGAAGAAAAAATCAGTGAAGCCATCAAGGCCGCCATCGAATCGGCGCCTGAGCGTAAGTTTGTGGAATCGGTGGACATCTCGTTCACCATCAAGGATGTCGACCTCAAGAACCCGACCAACCGTATCAAGGAAGAAATCCGTCTTCCTTCCGGTCGCGGTCGTGAGTTGAAGGTGGCCATGTTCGCCGCCGGTGAAGCTGCCACGAAGGCCAAAGCCGGTGGATTGACGGTGTTCTCGCCTCAAGAAATCGAAGATTTTGGCGGCAAGAAGGGCCGTGCCAAGAAAATGGCCAACCAATTCGACTTCTTCCTTTCTGAAGTGCCTCACATGGGTCTCATCGGTCGCCATTTGGGTACGGTGCTCGGTCCACGTGGCAAGATGCCCCGTCCCGTTCCCCCCACCCTCGACCCCGCCGTCTTGGCCAACGGTCTGAAGGGCACCGTGGTCATCAAGTCCGGCGACAAGATGACCTTCCACACCTCCTTTGGCACCGTGGCTCAATCCCACGACGAATTGCTCGCCAACGCCATGGAAGTGTTCAACCGTGTGACCACGAAGCTGGAGCGCGGCGTTGGAAACATTCGTTCGATGTTCGTCAAGACCACGATGGGCCCCGCACAACGCATCGAGGTGATCAATTGATTCCCAAGGTCATGTCCTGGAAGAAGGACACCGTGAACGACCTTCACGCGTTGTTGACCGGTGGCGAGACCATCGCTGTCATCGACATCCACGGTGTTCCCGCCGCTGCCATGTTTGGCATGCGCGGCGAACTCCGTGACCAAATGAAGATTCAGGTTGCCAAGAAGCGCCTGATGAAGATCGCTTGGGAGCGTGCTGGATTCAACGAAGGCGACCTCGAGGCGCTCTACGCTTCGGCCGTCCAACCCGCTTTGGTGTCCTCCTCTCAGCTCAACTCGTTCGAGATGTTCTCCGAACTCAAGAAGACCGAAGCCGGTCGAGCCGCCAAAGCAGGCGACGTCGCCCCTCACCAGATCGTGGTGGAAAAGATGGACACCGGCATGCCACCCGGCCCCATCGTCGGTGAACTGAACTCGGTCGGCATTCCTGCCAAGATCATGGGCGGCAGCGTCCAGATTCAGAAGCGCACGGTGGTCCTCGAAGAGGGCGATGTGTTCGAAGGCGACCTCGGTATGATGCTCTCGAAGATCGGCATCAACCCCATCGTCACCGGCCTGCGCCTGTGCGGCACGCTCGAGGGCGGCACGCTCTTTGAGCCCAGCACCCTTGACATCGACTACGAGCAGTTCGAGCAGGACCTCATCGGCTACGCTGCCGGTGCGTTCAACCTCGCCTGCAACATCACCTGGTACACCAGCCAGACGATGCCAACCATTCTTGCAAAGGCCAGCCGCGAAGCGATGGCTGTTGCACTGGAAGCGGCGGTCGCCACGGCCGAGACGCTTCCCCATCTGGTGGGACGAGCCCACACCGGTGCCTTGGCGGTGGCCGGTCAGCTCAGCCCCGACGCACTCGACGACGAATTGGCAACCATGCTTGGTGCCGCAGCTGACGCTGCTGCATCGGCCGCTGCCGCCGTCGCCACGAGCGCTTCTGAAGCCCCAGCCGAGGCTGAAGAAGAGGAAGAAGAGGAAGAAGAGGCCGGCTTTGACGGCCTTGGGAGCCTGTTCGGCTGAACAAACAAAACACATTGAGGTGAAAAAACATGGAATACGTATACGCTGCTATGCTGTTGCACGCTGCTGAAAAAGAGATTGATGAGAAGTCGGTGAAGGCTGTCCTGAAGGGCGCTGGCGTCGACGCTGACGACGCTCGAGTGAAGGCCCTCGTGGCCTCCCTCGCCGGCGTCGACATCGCTGAAGCCATGGCCCAAGCTGTGGCAGCTCCCGCTGCCGCTGCTGCTGCCCCCGCTGCTGCCGCTGCCGAAGCCCCCGCTGAGGAAGAGGAAGAAGAGGAAGAAGAGGAAGCCGGCTTCGACGGTCTTGGCTCGCTCTTTGGCTGAACAAGGCACGATCTGCCCATTCACACGCCGACCCACGTCGGCGCATGCGTGAGTGCGACTGCCATCGGTCCTTGTCCACGGGAGCACCTCGCCCATCCGGGCGGGGGCCGTGCAAGCGCTGCAACCCCGCAAAACCACGCCGACGTGAGCGAACGGTGCCAACAGGAGGCTTCATGCCCCACCGGTGCGAGGCGCTGACATGGTGAAACGCGCGACCCTCGATCTCGAGGTCAGTGTCTCATCCGTGCAGGCCATCCGACGGTTCCGAACCCTGTGCGAAAACGCAGGTTGGTCCTTGGAGCGCCACGAAGGCGCTCGCCTGGTCGACCGCTTTGCAATCATCATGCCGATGGCTCAATCCGCCCGGACGTTGGGTCTGAAGGTGCTTGACGGGCCGCTCAAAGGCACCGAATTCACGTGTTGGTCCGAAACCCGCGGGTCAGCTGGCGGCCTCACCATCGCCTCATGGTTGATTCCGGGCGGCCCCGAACAACCGGTCGCTCAAGCCCTCATCGAACATTGGGTGGCTGGCCTTCCGCGATGCCCCTGGCAATGGTCGTTCGGTGAACGCTCCAAGATCGGTTACCTTCTGCCCGTTTGGCGTCAATCTCGTAAAAAATTCACCCAACTCGGGTTCAACACTGGCAAGCAGGGGTGGCCGGTCCAGGCCAACCTCACTTGGCCCCCCGAGGCCTAACCGCAGTGGATTGCATCCACCGCTCGATGACCGTTCACTTCACCTGTGATTGGACTGCTGCAGGCTCTCAAAAACGCTGACCTGTTACCGATATTCTTAGTAAGGAACAGCAACGGAAATTTGCTTGAGGAGGTGTTGACATGACCGCTAGCCGCACGCCCGAGACTGCGCGAGCCGTGGTGTTGGTGTTGTTGATGCTGACCATGTCCATGTCGGCGGGCATCGTGGACCTCAACCGAGCACCGTGGGCGACCGCTGGTGAGACGTTCCTTCCGGACAGCGCACCGTGCGTGGAGACCGCCTGCGGCGTTGCGATGGCCTCGGTCAACACCAGCCTTGATGTCCGGATGCTTTTGGACCCAACCGATCCTGTGTCGTACCCGAGATCGGGCACGACCCTGAACGACCTGTCGCCGTACGGCAACGATGGCACCCTTTCTGGAGCAACGTGGGATGGCGATTTCACACGGTTCAATTACGCCGGCACGTGCTCGGGCTCACCGGGCTCGTTCCAGTGCGATGAAACCTCCATCGCCAACGACGGGACCCTCAGGCCGGGTCAGGTGGGCGAGGACCTGGCCGTTGAGCTCAACGCCGGTGCCACCACCCAGTACTTTGCCGCAGCCTCGGGGGCCACGGGCAAGGACGTGGGGGCCATCGAAAAGGCCTTCACGGTGGCGTTGTGGGTGAAGCCCACGGATTGTGCAAACACCAACGACCTCCACGTGCTCATTCAGAAGGAATACTCCTACCACATCGGATGCAAGAACGAACAGTGGTACTTCGGTACAGGCAGCGGCAGCGGCACGTGGTACAACACGGAGTGGCTGACCACATCCGTGCCGGCTGAGGACGACGTGTGGCAGCACGTGGCGATCACCCGACCCAGCAGCGGTTCAGGGACCACGTTTCACCTCAACGGCGTGGCTTCCTACAACGTGTCGTCCTACGAAGGTGACCTTGCTGGAGCCAATTCCCAGCCGTTGACCGTGGGCGCCAGCCTTTCGGGTTCGACGGGGTTGGTGGAATCCGGTTCTCCGTTCCCCGGTTGGGTGGATGACGTTCGCATCTACACGTCCGACCGAGGGTCCACCGTGGCCGATGACATGCACACCTACCCAACGGTCAACGATGCGAACCTCAACGCGTTCTTCGACTTCAACATCGAACGCCACGGCGACACCGTGGCGGGGTTGGGCAACCAAGCCACCGGCACGGGGGCGGCGCCCCTCGGCCTGTCCACGGTCGTGGGTTCACCGGTCGCTGAGCGAGTGTGGAGCGTCACCACCGATGGCTCGGACACGGTCTTGACCTTCGAGCGCACCGTGCTGAATGCACCAGGCGGATGGCGCGTCCCCGTCGGTGTGGATGAGGTCGACCTTCTGGCCGTGGGCGGTGGCGGTGGCGGCGGTCACGGCGGTGGTGGCGGCGGTGGCGTCAACGCCACCGCTTCGCTTTCTGTGAATGCGACGGAATTCTACTCCATCACCGTCGGCGTGGGCGGAGCTGCCGCAAGGAACGCCACCCTGGTTGGCGAAGACGGTGGGATGAGCAGCGCCTTCGGTGCCGTTGGCTACGGCGGCGGAGCCGGGGCGGTTCAACGATTTGGTTGCGCTGCCAACACCGATGGTCCCGGTGGGGGGGCATCCTTCGATGCCACTTCAAGTTCCTGTTCCGCCAACGGCGGTGTTCTCCAAGGTCATGAAGGCGGCCTATCCAATGCGAATACCTACGGTGGTGGCGGAGGTGGTGGGGGCGCAGGTTCCGCTGGACAAAACGCTCAAGCCTCAAGCGCAGGCAACGCCAACAACCCCGGCAACGGCGGCGGTGGAGGCAACGGTGTGACCTCCACCATCACGGGCACATCGGCGATCTACGGTGGTGGTGGCGGTGGCGGTGCCAACATCAACTCCGGCGCCACCACAACGGCGACAGCTGCATCCGGTGGGTCGGGTGGCGGCGGCACGGGGTCATCCACCGACACGGGGTCGGGCACCGACGGGACCGATGGATTGGGCGGCGGCGGTGGCGGCAGCGACCCTGAAGCAACGGTCTACGCTCGCGGCGGACACGGCGTTGTCATCGTTCGCTACACCACGGTGAACACCGACGGGTGGACCGTCTCAACGTGGTTCAACACTTCCACCCTTCAGGGCAGCACCATCATTGGGACCTTCGACGACGGCGGGACGGCGAGCGATGTCGGCTGGGCGTTGCGAATGAAGTACAACGGTGCTGTTTACGCCACGGTGGGCACGACCGGCAACGGTTCGGCAGCATGGACGCCCGATGCGTACCTCGACGCCAACCGGTGGTACCATGCCGTGATGGTGGCGGACATCGACTCGACCCTCACGCTCTACATCGACGGCCAACAGGTGGGCCAAGCCAGCTTGTCCAACAGCGGCGACATCCGGGACGTGGCCAACGACATTTACATCGGGTCCTACAACGGTGGTGAGTATTCCCAACCGTTCGCCGGTCAGGTCGGTGCCGTGTTGGTCGGTGCCGGTGTTCTCTCGTCCTCAAGCGTTGGGGCCTTGTACTCGGCCACCAAGGGTGCTTACAGCAACACAACGGTTCTCAATTACACCTCCACCGACTTCACCGCCAATCAGGACCAGGCCTTCTCAACCGGGGCGGTCAACGTCACGAACGGCTCGTTGACCACTGAGTTTGCGCTGGACGGTTACTTGCCAAGCGGGCTGACGTTCGAAACCTCCAACGGAACGGTGTGGGGCACGCCCATGTGGTACCATTCCAACACGACGTACACGGTTCATGCCAACAACTCAGCGGGTTCCTACACCACCACCTTCAGCCTGACCGTGAACCCTCCACCGCCCGAACTGTCGTTTTCGGGTTACGACGATCTCACGTTCACCGTTGACAGCGCCATCAGCACGGTTTACCCCAGCAACACCGGCGGGAGCATCACATCGTGTTCAATTGACCCAACCCTCCCCTCCGGTCTGGCCATCGGTTCCGCTTGCGAACTGTCCGGAACACCCACCGAGGTCAGCGCCAACACCACCTACACCGTCAACGGCAGCAACGCAGGCGGGTACGACACGGCGACGTTCAACCTGACCGTGAACGACGTCGTGCCCGGCACACCGGTGTATGCGCAATCCTCCTTTACCCTCGAACTCGGCACCAGCGTCAACATCGCCCCGCCCACCGTCGGTGGCGGAACCGTGGTGTTGTGGGAGGTCAGTCCCTCGCTGCCCTCGGGGTTGACCCTGAACAACACGACGGGGGCCATCACGGGAACCCCGTTGTCCCTTCAGGTGGTGTCGAGCACGTACACGGTGTGGGCCAACAACTCCGGTGGCTCGGCGAGCACGACGTTCTCCATGAGCGTCTTGGCCGTTGCCCCGAGCGGTTTGTCCTACTCGCCCAGTGCGCTGTTGCTCACCATCAACACCACGATGACGCCGGTTGTGCCGACCGTCACGGGCGGTGCCATCACATCGTGGTGGATCAGTGAAGACGGACCCAATGGGCTGTTCTTTGGTCCCAGCAACGGCACGATTTGGGGCACGCCGACCGAATTGACCAACGGCACGCTGACGTTCATGATCTGGGCCAACAACTCCGGTGGTTCGACCGCCACGAACATCACCCTCACGGTTGTGGACGTCGCCCCGGGTTCCTTCACGTACAGCCCTGAAAACAGCACCCTCACCCTGGGCGACGACCTTCTCTTGGAGGCGCAGTACGACAACAGCACATTCGGCAACATCACGTCGTGGGCCATCAGCGACAGCCTGCCGTCCGGCGTGACGTTCCACACCAACAACGGAACGATCGAGGGCACGCCCAGCGGGCTGTGGCCAGAGACGGCCTACTTGGTGTGGGCGAACAACTCCGGCGGCTCGAGCGTCGCCTACCTCAACCTCACCGTTGTCGACAACGTTCCTTCGCTCTCGTATTCCTCACCCGTTGACATCTCCAACAATCGGCTTTTGTCAACCATCACACCAACCATCTCTGGCGGGTCCATCACGTCGTGGGAGATTTCACCGTCTTTGCCAACGGGCCTTTCCTTTGGAACGACCAACGGTAGCATTTGGGGAACGCCGGAGAACGTGACGAGCAACGTAACCTACACGATTTACGCCAACAATTCCGGTGGTTCTGCTTCAGCAACGCTGACCCTCAACATGAATTGGACCTTGACGCCCAGTGTCGATGGTGCCTCCATCACTCGAAATTCCTCGATTGGTACCGACATCACCTGGGAGTGGGATTACGATCCGCTGGAAGCGATCCATGAAGGACTGGTGACCGGTTCGTGGAATTCGTGTGCCATCGATGACAGCGGCGACGTCTATTGTTGGGGCCGAAACGGCAACGGTCAGATTGGAAACGGCCAGGCTGCTCCAACCGGTTGCGGAAACAGCGGACACAAGTGCAAAGACATCCCCACACGAACCAACGACCTCGGCTCGGACGTGGTCGCTTTGGCCTTTGGTCATCAGCACGCCTGCGGTTTAACCGATGGCGGCGTGGTGAAGTGTTGGGGCCGAAACAACAACGGGCAAATTGGGACCTCGGGTGGTTACATCGACACGCCGTTTACCGTTTCGCTGGGAAGTGGACGAACGGCCACCAGCATATACGCCGGCGGATCCAGCACCTGTGCCATCCTTGACGACGGGTCAACCAAATGCTGGGGTCACAATTCGGACGGACAACTCGGTATTGGCTCAACAAGCAACACCAACACACCAACCACGATCAACTCACTTGGTTCAGGGCGAACAGCGGTGTCGCTCGCCATGGCCATGACCACGGTCTGTGCCTTGCTTGATGACGGTTCGGTCAAGTGTTGGGGTGATGATTTTCATGGACAATTGGGCAACGGCGGTTCAAACGTGGACATCAACAGCCCACCCTCCTCGGCCATCAATCTTGGAAGTGGACGGACGGCGAAATCCATCACGGCTGGTGAATACCACTTCTGCGCCATTCTCGATGATGACTCTATCAAGTGCTGGGGATCTGGTTCGAATGGAAAGTTGGGAACAGGCTCCACCGGGGATCAAACCACACCTACCTCGACAAGTGGGTCGTTCGCTTCGGGTCGGTATGCGGTGGTCATTGATGCTGGCTACGAGCATACATGCGTGATTTTGGACAACGGAGATCTCACCTGCTGGGGTGGCGACGCGAAGGGCCAATTGGGCAACGGCGCCACGACAGGAACCAAATCCTCGCTTCAGTCCGCTGCGGTAGATTTGGGTGCAGGGCGAACGGCGATTTCGGTTTCTGCAGGTGGTACACACACCTGTGCTCAACTCGACAACGGCCAACTCAAGTGCTGGGGCAACCGTGCTGACGGTCAAGTGGGTGACAACGGCGGATTCAACAGTCCCTCGGACCGAACAAGCCCTTCGACGGTCAGCAACAACAACTACGGCGGAAACACCTACGCCGATACGGGCGTTTTCCCCTCTGCAGCGGTCAGTGGAGCGACGTGTGGCATTTCACCTGCCCTACCAACAGGCATGAGTCTCACAAGCGGAACCTGCGCCATTACGGGCACGCCGACCGGCACGGCCGTGAACGCTACCTACACCGTCTGGACGAACATATCTGGTCAATCCTTCAGCGGTCAAGTGTGGCTTGAGGTTGGTCTCAATGCCCCGATTCTCTCCTATTCACCCACGTCCTACCTGTTCGTGAACGGCACCGCCATC
>JAYOBJ010000028.1:0-23110 GCA_038104845.1 Methanobacteriota archaeon | reverse complement strand
GCTAAGCGCCCTTGTAATCCGAGCGGTGAGCCACTCCCTTTTGAGCCTTCACCTGCATGGTCCAGCCCTTTACTCGCAGCGATGGCGCGACGACGTTGTGAGACAGAGCCGCTCAAACGCAATCAATGGTTGCATCCCGGTCGGGGCCCACACCAACGCTCACGCAGGGCACACCCACCAGCGCCTCGAGTTTGGCGATGTAGTGTTGGGCGGCGACGGGCAAGACGCTGATCCCTTTTCCTGCTTCGTTGGCGTGAACCGCCATGGCCAACCATTCCGACAGGGGCAGCTCAGGGAAACCGGGCATGGTGACATAGATGGGGTTGCATCGGGCGAGCGCAGAAGCGGAGGATGGCATTTCGGTGATTTCCTTACCGTCCAGTTCGTACGCCACGCAGATCTTCAACTCGTCCAATCCACCCAAAACGTCCAATTTGGTCAATGCCAAGCCGGTGAACCCGTTGATGCGCTGAGCATGGCGCATGACAACGGCGTCAAACCAGCCGCAGCGTCGCTTTCTGCCGGTGGTGGTGCCGAATTCGTGGCCCACCGTGCCCAGGTGATGACCGGCCTCGTCGTCCAATTCCGTGGGCATGGCGCCGTGTCCCACCCGTGTGATGTAGGCCTTGGTGATGCCGATGACGTCCTCGACGTGTCCGGGATGGATGCCAGCACCGTGCGTAGCGTTGCCTCGGGAGGTGACCGAAGAGGTGACGAACGGGTAGGTGCCCTGGTCAATGTCCAACAGGCAGCCTTGAGCCCCTTCGAGGATGAGGTGTTCGCCAAGTTTGAGGGCGTTGTCCAGCATCAGACCGGTGTTGGCGATGCAAGCGCCGTACGTGCCGTGAATCCACTCCACATCCGACAGCACGCCTTCTGCATCCACACGGTGGCTGGAACCCGCTGCTTCCAAAGCGGCGTTCATGCGCTGAGCCGTGTTGGCCGCCCACGCTTCATCGCCGACCACTTCGGCCACGTCACCGAACCGCAGGCCAATTCGGTTGATTTTGTCCGCATACGTCGGACCGATGCCGCGGCCGGTCGTGCCAATTTTGGTGTCCAAACTGTCCATGAAGCGGTGGTAAGGGAGGATGAGGTGGGCACGCTCACTGATGAACAGCCGTTGACCTCGAGGGTCCTCGCCGGACGAATCCATCCAACCGTTGAGTTCGGTGTCGAGCACCCAGGGGTCGATGACCATGCCGTCGCCGAGCACCAAGTGGCATTCGGGACGGGTGATCCCCGATGGCAGAAGGTGGAACTTGAGCACCCGGTCGCCCAGCACAACGGTGTGACCGGCGTTGTTGCCGCCCTGGAAACGAACCACCCAGGTGGCCTCTTCGGCCAAGCGGTCCACGAGTTTCCCTTTGCCTTCATCGCCCCACTGGGCGCCCAAGATGACGGTGGCTGGCATGGTTCTCAGCCCTGTGGAGGAACGGCCGTCTTTGAACCCTGTGCAGGCGTGAGGTCGCTGGTTTTGCCGGCGCACAACCCTGCTTGATGAGGAACGACGCTTTATATCATGACGACCATTTTCCCTGAATGTAGCCAAGGGCACAATCACGAAAAATCGGACCATTGCACAGCATCAAGTGTTAACAAAATCACCTCAGATTTATATAGATTGGAACCGCACTACTAAACAAGGAGTTGAGAAGATGAAGCAGACCAACACCGCATCCAACGATACCAAGCACAGCAGCACCACGCGACACCAAGGCATTGGACGGGAACGTCCCTCACGGCGAACCGTGGAAGGCCACACCCGACCCTGCGACGAGTGCGGGGCCGTGAGTTGGTCCCTTGACACCGGTCGTGGAGAAATCACCTGCGAAATGTGTGGCTTGGTGGCCGAAGAGAACGTCCCGGATCCCGGTGCAGAGTGGACGAACCGCGACAGCGGCGACGACCGTTCCCGCGTTGGCCGGCCGATGACCTACACCCTCGCCGACAAGGGTCTGAACACGACGATCGATGTTCGAGACCTCAACACGGGCATCGCCAGCCGTCACGGGATGAGTTCCCAAGCCCGACGGGATTGGCGCCGTCGCCGGGTCATCGATGAACGCTCCAAAACACGGAAGAGCCGGGAGCGAAACCTCGTCAAGGCCAACCAGTTCATCCGCGACCGCAGCGGCCTGCCAGCACCGCTCCAAGAGGAGGCCGCTCGACTGTACCGCCGCCTTTCTTCCGAAGGGTTCGTCACAGGACGCTCCATCGCCGGCGTCAGTGCTGCGTGCACCTACCTGATCGCTCGACAAGAGCAACTGCCCCGGCAAATTCCCGACGTGGCCAAGGCCTTCGATGTGACCGAAAAGGACCTCTCTCGGTTGATTCGGCAGGTCTCCCGTCGTCTGAACCTCCACAAGATCACGGCGCCCGACGAGTACTTTGACAAGTTCATTTCCGACCTCGGCCTTGAACCAGCAGTCCGGACGCCGCTCGAGGAACTCTGGCAAACCATTCGACCCCACGAGGAGGTCTGGCAGGGCAAGAAACCCATGGGCGTTGCCGCTGCACTCCTGTACAAGGCCTCCAACGCCATGGGCAACCCGCGCACGCAGTCCGAGGTTTGCTCGGTCGCCAATGTTTCCGAAGTCACCCTTCGCGGGCTGTTGCGATTGATCGACGACCTGCTGGCCAAGATCGAGCTCTACCGTTCCATGGCTTGAACAACCCAACCTTGATGAGTGACCTGCTTTGAAAGGGAGTCATGGGATTCAAGGCGAAGGCCCGCAAGCACCGACAAGACAACGGTGAGGACACCGACAAGAAAACCACTTCGACCGCGAAGTCAGGCGAGTTGCCTTGCGGCGTGAAGGGCTGTGGCAAGTTCGCTGACAAATCCATGGGTGGACGTTCCTTGTCCATTGACGACGCCATCGACGTGTGGGGTTCAAGCGGTTATGAAGAGCGAAAAGGCCGCGTTCGTGTGTGCAAATCGTGCTACCGCAAGTACAAGAAAGAGAGCAAGAGCGACGATATGTACTGAAGTCGAAGCGCCCAAGTTTTCACTTTCAGTTTCAACATCGGGTCACCAACACGACCCTGTACCCCCGGGCCTGTACGCCCAACATGCACCAACGATTGGTCGTTCGGAGTTTGACCACGACCGACGGGACCCTCACCGCCATGGACGACGGTTTGGTCGTGTGGAGCCCGCACCAAGGTCGACCGCGTCGGGTGGCCATGCACGCGCATCCCACCGTGTTGTTGGCGCTGCGCGGTCCGATGGGCGATGTTTCGACGGCGGTCGTGGGCTGTGCTGACGGATCGATCACCGTGTTGAGCCTGCCACGCATGGAACAAGCAGGCCGGTTTGACATCGCCGGCGGAGCCGTTCGCTCCATTTGTTTGCTGGAACCCGGCTCCTTGGCCTTCTTAGCAGGCAACCAGCGCGGCGAGGTGTGGGCCCTCATCAACGATGCCAAACCCCGTGCCACGCGCCTGTTCACCATCGACGGACCGGTTTCCAGTCTGAAGGTCACCGAACACGACATCCACGTTCGAAGTGGATGGATGCATCATGTCCGAACGCTGGAAGGTGGCGCCGTGTCCGACCACAACACGGCGGCCGGATACCACGAACGTCGGTACCAGCGACTGGGCAACGTCCGTCCGACGCAGTTGCTCATCACGTGACGTCTTCTCGCTCCTCCAAAGGCCACGGCGAGGGGGGCGTCAGCCACAACGCCGTGGCTGCAGGACGGGGCCATGCAGAGGGTGCTGTCCCTTCGCGTTCAACGGCCTCGTTGAAAAACGACAGGTGGCGGTCAAGCACCTCCACCACGTGCTGTCGCCCACGAATCGCAGGCCCCTGCAACGGTACGAGGGCATCCAATTCCAGTTGCCGCAATCGGTGGAGACTGGCCACGACATCGGGAAGCGAACCCGTTGGCAGGTCCCAACGGGTGGGACGATCCGCTCTCGGGACCAAGGCCCCCACCACGGCCGTCTTGAGGGTCGGCATGTGGTAGCCCATGCCGTCAACGCTGTGGCCGGGCAGGGCCAAGGCATGGATCTCACCGTCCCCCAACGGAATCAGTTCGCCGTCCTCGATGGGCTCGGTGGCGACGGAGGGCATGTCCGAGTCGTACCGATTGGCCCATGTTGTGAAAAAATCACCCGCCGCCAATGCCGCTTGACCTTCGGGGTGTACGTGCACCTTGACGCCGGGAAAGGCCTCGAGCAGGTGTTTCGCTGCACCGCTCACAGGAAAACGACGGGACGTGAGCAGCACACGCTCAAGGGTACGCTCACCGAGTTGACCCTTCAATCGCTCCACCTGGAGTGCCTGATACCACGAGGTGCCGGTGTCGATAACGACGCTCGCCATGCTCCCTGAAACGAGGACCATGTTGCCGTCGTGGTGGATCGCCGGAAGCCGAACCACCTTCATGGTTGGCCATCGTGCGCTGGACTTTGAAGGTACCCGAAACGGGAGGTTGCGGTTAAATAGGGGGATTCGGTGGCCCGTCCATGGCACGATTCCCCGAAGCAGAAGTTCGCTTGCTCCACCGCAAGATCTGCATGCGCTGCAACGCCCGCAACGCCGTGCGTGCCGCCCGCTGTCGCAAGTGCAGCTACAAGGGGTTGCGCCCGAAGAACATTGAGCGCAAGGGCAACTGATCCTGTTGGGCCGCTCAATTCGTCAACCACGCCATCAACAGGGCCGTGGGTTCACCCACCAACACCAGCGGCAGCATCGCTGGCCACAAGAACACCAGCAAGGGCATTTTCATGCTGACCCACACGCTGGTGACGCCCAATGCCTCCAGCGACGCCACGCTCTCTGCCACTTCATCGGGCGACGGGGTTCGTCGAGGTGCTCGTGCCGTGTGAACCACCTCGGTGCGCCCGTCAGGCATGACCATGGTGGTGGTGAGCATCCACACGTGACGGTGCATCACGTCGCTGAGCGGGATGCGTGTGGCGTGCCACCCCAAACGGAGATCGGAAAGACGACGGAGATGCCCACGACGGAGGTTGTTGGCCAGCATCAGCACGGGGATGACGAAAAAAGCCAAACCGCCCCACATCAGCAGGGCCAAGGCAACCGGCAGCACCACGACAGCTTCCGCCGTGACGTTGGACAAGGGCATCGGGACGGTGGACCAAGAGGGGAACAACAACGCGACCCACATGAGGGCCTTGGCATCGGCACCACCGTGCAGCAACCGCCATCGCCATGCCAGGTCCACCACCGCAATCACACCCGCCACACCCAGCGTCTTCCACCACAGGATGCCCAAGGCGTCGCCGTCGTTGAGCAGCACGTCCACGGGCCCGGTGCTCTGATGCTTCAGTGCACCAGCCACCACACCGACGGCGGAGACGGCGTACCACACCAACACCACCCGGTCCAGCCCAGATCCATTCCGGGCGTCGCGGAGGGTGGCTCGCCCGAGCACCGACATGCTGGCGTAGGCCACCACGGCGGAAGCGGTGAGGTAGATGGTCCAGTCCGCCCCTTGGTTCATCAGGTCGAGCGCCCAAAGGAAGATCGCCGGCTTGGACCACGTCAACCAATGGTCGTTGGGAACACGGCGGTGGCGGTGGTCCATCCACGCTGCGATGCCCATGCCGATGAACAACACCGCCGTTCGAGTCCATCCCAAGATGGCCTCACTGGTGATGTCCATGAGCCAACCAAAGGACCCATCAAATTAAAGATGGTCGGCAACCGGAGAAGAAGCAGTGCTGTTGAGGTGATTTACATGGATGTTGAACAACGATTGGAACAAGTTGCCACCGTCATTAACCAAATTGACGACCCCAAGGTCCCCCGAAACATCCGCCGCCAAGCCAAGGAAGCGTGTGAACACTGGTTGCTCAACAAGGGCAAAAAACTCGACGTGCGCATCGCCATGGCGCAATCCAAACTGGAGGAACTCTACGAGGACCCCAACATACCGCCTGAATTCGGCACGTTGATTCTGACGATCAACACCGAGTTGGAGCGCATCCTCACCGAGGTGCTCTGAGTCATTCTTCCTCATCGTGGCCAAAAGCAAACACCAGACGGCCAAGGAACACGCGTTCACCAACGCTGAGTTTTCCTTCCGTGACGAGTTCCTCAAACTGCTCTCGATAGGACTTGGGCTGTTCCATGTGATCAATGCCCAATCGAATCAGTTCGATTTGGTCAGGACTCAACCGGCCGCGACGCAAGGCGTATTCTGCCGCGATTTTCGCTGAGATCAACTTCACGTGGGCATCGCTGTAGCCCAAGACCTCCTGGAGTTCACGAAGCATGCGCTCTTCGTACGCCGTGATGCGGCCGTCTTTGATCGCCTCTCGCCATGCTTCCTCAAGCGTCGGCGCCCGTTCGGACAACAGGATGGCCAACGGACGGGTGGCGTCGATGTTCTCAAGCACGATTTTGAAGATGACCACCAGTGGGATCGAGAGGATCATACCGATGATGCCCCACACCCAGAAGGAAAAGGCCGTGACCACCAACAACAGGACCGGTGAGATGTCCAACGCCCGTCCGGCCCATCGGGTCTCGATGACGTTGCCCCACAGTTGCTGATTGGTCAGCAACAGCACCGTGAGCACGATCAACATGCCAGGGTCCAACAGCACGAATCCGAGCACGATGGGAGGAATGGTCGCCAGCAAGGAACCGATGTAGGGCACATAGTTGAGCAAGAAGGTCAAGAGCGCCCACGTGAACCACAGGTCAATGCCAAACACAAGCATGACCAAACCTGCGCACACACCGGTCCCAAAACCCACACCGGTCTTGACGACGACGTAGGTGTTGACGCTGGCTTCGATTTGGTCGCGAATCAACTGGACCCGCTCGGTGCCTCCGCCTGGATACGCCCGTTCAATGCGACCCGGCAGCAAACTTGCTTCGAAAATGATGAACAACAAAAAGAACAGGACGGTGATGCCCATGATGAAGAACATGCCCACGCTCGACAGCAGGCCGTTCAACGCCTCCATCAGACCGGAGTCAGGGTCGAGCAGCCCCATGTTGTGCAGGTCGTCCTCAAGGGTGGCGTCCATGACGGCCCCGGAATCGATCAGGCTTTTGCCCACGAGGGGCATGGACTTGAGGTCGCCCCAGCGTTCGTTGAGCCGGTCGGTGTACTCATCCATCCGTTCATCATCGTCGAGGAAGGAGGACGCTTGCTGGTAGGCGAAAAAACCAGCGCTCAACACGATCAGGATGGCCAACATCAGCATCGTGATGTAGGACAGCATGATGGGAAAGCCCTTCTTCGACATGAAATCCGCACCCGGTTTCAGCACGAAGTACATCCCCAAGGCGATGAACAGCGGCTGGAGCACGTCCACGAGTTGAATCAACCAGAGGGTCACCAGCGTCATGACGATGGAAGCGTGGGACAGCATGGCCAAACGGTGGCGAAACTGCGGGGTGTTCCAGCCCGGCGAGGCGTGTTCCATGACCCCACCAGCCACGTTCACCACTTCAAGGTCCCTCCGCCGAGGCGTCGGGGGTTTGAGGTTCCTCCAACGGCGGCAGGTCGGGCAGGCGAAGCGTCAGCAGTGCTGAGATGAACATCAGCAACCCGCATAGATGAAACGCCGTGTGGTAGTCGAACGGAAAACGCCCACCGTAGGACCATTCCCAGACCAGACCCCCCGACAACGGACCCAAGATCCGGGCGAACGCACCCAGCGATTCTTGAGCGCCCATGACGGAGCCCAGTTCATAGCCCTCGTGCCGTGCGATGCGGGTGAGGTACGTGGACGACGAGGGCTGGAACAACCCGTTGCCAATGGCGATCATCGAACAGACGGCGAGCATCTGCAACCACACGAACGACGGGGTGGTGTAGGGCAACAACACGAGGCCCACACCCGTGATGGCGATGGCAGCTGGGATGAGGCGTCGGGTGCCGAACCGTCGCGTCAGGGGCCCGATGAGGGCACCTTGCGTGAGGATGCCCAGCAAGCCGATCATCGCGAACACGCGACCGTTTTGCTGCTCGCTGAAGGCAAGGCCACCCAAAGCCACGTCCATTTCGGTGTAGAGGATGAACACGGCATGCATCACGGTGAAGCCAAACGTGAAGAGCATGGAGACCCAAATCATGGCCCCGATGCTGGAGGTTTTCAGCATGGCCAACGCGTTGCCGGCCGTGGCCTTGGCCCGAGCGGGCATGGAGCCACGGGGTTTCAAACGGGGTGCGCTCGTGTCCACCGATTCGGGGAGCTTGAAGAACGCCAACACCAACGAGGCTGCGGAAAGCACGCTGGCGATGACGCAGGGCAAGAGGTAGGGGTAGGTGTCAAACACGGTACCAACGAAGAGGCCCCATCGTTCAGCAGGTGACGAAAACTCACCACCGATGAAGGGGCCGATGGTGAAGCCCAGCCCAAAGGCAGCACCGATGATGCCCATGCGCGTGGCCAATTGAGCCGGGGTGCTGACGTCCCCGATGTAGGCCCTCGCCACGGCGATGTTCCCGTTGGACACACCCGCCAAGAAGCGCATCGAAAGGGCGAACAGCAACGTGTTGGAAAAGCCAAATGCCGTGAAAAACACGGTGTTGCCCATCAAGCCGATCATCAACACCGGACGGCGGCCAATGCGGTCGGACAACGACCCCCAAAACGGCGAAAAGAGGAACTGCGCCGCCGAGTACGAGGTCATCAACAAACCGACCCACAAGCCGACCTGCACGACCCCTTCCGCCTCTGCGAGGTCCTTGACGAGGTAGGTGAGAAACGGTATGATGATCCCAAACCCGATCATGTCGATCATCGTGACCAGAAACAGCACCAGCAGGGCTCCTTTTCCGGCGTCCGAGGATGGGGATGACACGGTGCTCAACCTGCTGGAAGCGTCGTTGACTTTTGTAAGCGCCGCCCGTAAGGCGACGTGGTCGAGGATTAAACCAGGGAAATCTTGCTTTGGATCTCCGGCGTCAATCGGTCAATCACCGCTTCGAGGCGCTCAACCAAGCTCGCTTTCTGCTCGTGCTTGATGAGGGCGTGCTGCATGACTTCGTCAAGGGTGTCCACGGCGATGACCGTCACCATGTTTTCGAACCGGTCGTCAAGTATGACATCCTGCATGTTGGCCCGAGGAACAACGATGGTTTTGACGCCCGAGCGGGCCGCCGCCTCGATTTTGGCCGTGACGCCCCCAATGGGCAGGACTTCGCCACGGACCGAAAGGGAACCGGTCATGGCGAGATCTTGGCGAATCGGGATGTTTTCCAGCGCTGAGATGATGGCCGTGGCAATCGTGATGGACGCTGAATCACCGTCCACGCCGTGGGTGTCAACAAATTGGATGTGGATGTCGTAATCCGAGATGTCTTTGCCGGTGAGTTTCTTGATGACGGCGCTCACGTTCGTGACGCTTTCCTTGGCGAGGTCGGACAGGCCACCCGTGGCGTGAATTTTCCCGCCGCCGCCTTGCGAAGGGGTCACGAGGGCTTCGACGGGCAACATGATGCCGCTGAAGTCGGAAAGACCGCTGTTCGCACCCAACACGGCCAGGCCGTTGACACGGCCCACGCGCTCGCCCGAGTTCACGAGCATGGCGTAGTCCTGGCGACGCTCGATCATGCGGTCAGCGACCTGTTGCTCAAGCGGCTTGGCGATGGAACGGGCAGCGTAAACGTGTTCGGCCGATGTGAAGGGTGAACCCGATTCGACGGCGAGGTCGCCGGCGATGCGAACCAACCCCCCGAGTTCACGCAAGCGGAGCGAAAGTTTGCCGCGGCGACCGGCACGGCGCTGGGCTTCCCGGAGGATGACCGCCACGGCGCTCTTGTCAAAGTGAGGGATTTCGCGAACCGTGTCCAGGTCGCGCAGCACCTCTTGTGCGATGAAGCGGATGAGACGGCGGCGGTTGCGGGACGTGTCGGGCATCTCGGAATTCACGTAAACCTCGTAACCGTAGCCGCGAATGCGGCTCCGCAGGGCGGGGTGCATGCCCTGGATGGCGTCGAGGTTGCCTGCAGCGATGAGGATGAAATCGCACGGCACCGGTTCGGTCTTGGTGAGCGCACCCGAGGAACGCTCGGAGCGGCCGGAGATGGGGAACGCACGGTCTTGCATGGCGGTGAGCAGCGCCTGTTGCTCCTCCAAGCGGAGCAGGTTGATTTCGTCAATGTAGAGCACGCCTTTGTGGGCACGGTGAATCGCACCCGGCTCAACGCGGTCGTGAGCAGGTGTTTCCATGCCGCCGGATTGGAACGGGTCGTGGCGAACATCCCCGAGTAGGGAACCAGAAAGCGTGGCGGTGGCATCCACGAACGGCGGCAATTCGTTGAGGTCGTGCTTCACGAGCACCTTGGGAATCCGACTGTCGTCGGCTGCCCCCAAGCGGCTCCGGATGAACATGTACCCAAACACCAGCAGGAAACCGCCGAAGAGCAGGGTGAACAAATCACCGGATTGGATGGCGGCCACGAACAACAAAAAGCCGATGGCGGCGAAGGCGATGAACAGCATGCGTTGCGACTTTTCCTTCTGCTCTCGAATCGCTTGCTTCTGAACCTTCACGATGCGCTCAGCTCGGCCAGCGGGGACGGTGCGGACACGTGGGACGTTCTCGTCGTCTTCATTGGGATAGACCAGCACGTCTTCGAGCGCATCCTTGGGGAGCAAGTCTGTCATCGATCGGGCGAGCATGGATTTCCCGGTGCCCGGGTCACCGATCATGAGCATGTGACGGCGTTGTTCAGCGGCTTTCTTGATGACGACCGAACCCGCTTCTTGGCCAATGACTTGGTCGACCAAACGTTCAGGAATGGGGACATCCGCCGTTGTCTCAAATTCCACATCGGCGATCCACGCATCGATGGACAGGTCAAGGACATCGTCGGTACCCTTTGGCTCAGGTGCCCACACCGTGGCCTGTTCTGGCGGAGAGGTGAGGACATCGGGACCCTCGCGAACGGTGTCGCTGACCTCGGATTCCACCGGGTCCTCAGGGGCGTTCACAACCCCTTCGTCCTCGTCGCTCACACCATTCCCTCGCTTTGCTCCCCTTTAGGGGTATGCTTTCTCAAGCGCACCAACGCTGGAGCGGACCTCAACCTCATTGGTTCTGGGCGTCGAGGTACTGCTGGCCGTAGTAGGCCCACTGCTCCATGGTCCAGCCGGCGGGAAGGCCGGTGGCTGGGAGCGGTGGAACACCGGGTGCAGCCACCGCAGGGGCCGGAGCAGGTGCTGGTGCAGCAGCCACCAACGGCTGTTGGAAAATGTCCTGGGCGCCGCCGTACATGGAATTGGCCACGGTGTCGTGGACGGGCAGTGTAGCGTCGTTCCACTTCATGTCAACGTCCTCAAGACCACCTCGGCCGCCGCGCATGAACATCAAACCGAGCAGGGCGGCCACGATGAGCACACCCACCACGATGAGAATCACGTTGGTGTCAAGGCCGCCCGCTGCGGCGTCGCCGGCACTGCTCTCGACGTTGTCCTCGGGGCAGTTGGCCCGTGGGTCGTCGCACGCCACCTCGAGGTCGCCCTCAAGGGTCGACAATTCTTCGGTCATGGCCTCAACGTCGCCTTCACCGGCTTCGATGCTGGTTTTCAGGGCCTCGATCTGGGCGTTGAGGTTCTCCATATGAGCCGTGAGCATCTCGTCTTCCATGTCAGCAGGTGCCGGCAGGTTCTCGGTGATGAGGAACTTGATGCCGTCGCCCAGGGTCTTGTAGTCGTCGCCGTCTTCGTCGGCGGCGCTCATCTTGAACTGGTAGTAGTCGCGCATCTGCGAACCGCTTTCCCGGAGATCAAGGTCCAGTGTCCAACCGACGTTGGACGCGGCGACGTCCAACGGGACCTCGCGAATTTCGTAGCACAACCCAGTGAGTTCGCTGCAGAGTTGAACGGTCAAATCCATGTTGGTGAAGACCGGAGCGTCATCGGTCAACATGAGGGTGGCCGTTGGCGATTGGCCGATGTAGGTGTCCACCAGACTGACGTGCATGTAACCGCTTCCATCGTCCACCTTCGAGAAGTAGAACGGGAGGGCGTCGTACACATCCACAGCGATGGTGTAGACATTGGTGTCAAAGCCATCGGTGGTGCTCACCGTGATGGTGTGGTCGCCGGTTTCTTCGAAGTTGATGATCATGTTGCCATCCAGGAGATTGTAACGTGCGGCACCAGGCTCATCGGGGGTGACGGAAATGAAGGCTTGGTCAACGGGGTTGTCCACATCGGTCATGCGGTTCTTCAGGTTGACCACCATCTGCTTGCCTCGCTTGATGGTGATGGAGTCGAGGTCCGTTAAGTCCAGGCGCGGGGCGTCGTTGATGGGGTTCACACGCAGGGTGATGGTTTGGTCGGAGGATTGCTCACCGTCGCTGGCTCGCAGCGTCAGGACCGTCTCACCGTTGACGTCGTCGTCCACCGTCTCGAAGTTCAGCATCGTGCCGCGCAGGCTGGCGCTGAACACCTCGGGGTTGGAGTTGTCGATGATGGAGAGGGTCAACTCGCCCACATCGGCCGGGTTACCGGAATCGTCGGTGTCGGAGAGGGAACTGACCAAGCTGAAGCTGCCGCTGCCGCCTTCATCAACCGTCTGGATGGGCAAGCCGGCCCAGCGGGGCTGGCCGTTCTCAATGACGTTGAACAGGAGCGTACCGTAAGGCAGCGAGCCTTCGTAACCAGCACCGTCGTCAACCGTGACTTCGATGCCGCGTTGGCCGAGCGGACAGCCCATGTCGTAGGGGAAGAGCACTTCGATCTCTTCGCTGGCAGCGTGCCAAGCGACGAAGTAGGGGCTCGAGGAATCGACCACGAGGTCAGCCAGTGGCGTTTCAGGATCGCTGATGTGACCGTCCATGCTGACACGGGTGCTCACGTCGCACATCACCGAGGGAACGGGGTCGGCGACGACCTGGGGCACACCGTTGGCGAGCTCAAACAATTCGGAGGCGGTGGACCAGTCGCTGACCTGCATCCGGCTGTCGACGGTGCGGGTGCGGACATCGTACAAGCCAGCCGACATCGTCTCGACGGGCGTGAGAATGAACTTCCGTCCTTCTTGGGCTGTGTCACGGTAGACGATTTCATCACCGCCGGCGACGATGGCGTCGCTCCAGGTGGCTTCACCGGCTGGTGAAACTTCCACCTCAAACGTCAGGGTGTCGATGGTGTCGACGTTGTCGTCGGCGTCGCCCTTGGCCAGCAAGGTCAGGTATTCCCCGCGCTGCACCACGTTGGTGTCGATGACCTGAGGGGTCTTGGCGAGCGGTGGGCGGTCGTGCTCCATGTCGGCGGTGGCGACGTTGTTGCTGACGGTGGATTCACCGGTCACACCGGTCAGCCGGGCACCGAACTCCGTGGTCCAGGTGTTCTCGGGCAAGACGCTGGTGTCAAAGCTGGCCGTGGCCGTCAGGAAGGTCGAGCCGGAGGCAGCGTTGAGGGTGGGGACCGTCGTGGAATCAATGACCGTGGAAGTGGCACCGTTGCGGTAGTAGAATTCGAGGGTCCCGCCGTTCGTGTAGTCCAAGTCGCCGACGTTCTTGACGTCGGCTTCGAGGGAGAGCGTGTCGCCTCGCACGTAAGCGTCGCCGCCTTCGTCGTTGGTCAAGCGGAGGTCGGTCACGGCGATGTCCATCTTGGGGCCCATGGTGGAGTCAACCGCATGGTAGACGTGAGCGGTGCTTCCACCGAGGGACACCGAGTTGCCAGACATGAGCACACCAATGACCATGGCGTTGGAGCTACCACCGGCAATGAGCGAGGTGGGCACGGAGGTCCAACTCACCGATTGAGCGGTGGAGGTGGGCGAGACGGACTCAAAAGCCGAACCGGAGCCACCGCTGCCGGAGCGGTAGGTGTCGCCAGCCGTTAGCCAGCCCATCCAGCAGTGGTAGCCGTGTGCGAGGTTGGTGCCTCCACCGCTGTTGTAGGTGTGCGTAGTGCAGGATTCCTCAACGATGGCAGCGTAGAGATTGAGGTTGGTTGCGGGCGTGCCTGAGCCGATGTACTGGTAATCGATGGCGATGTCAAACACGTTCCCGTTGGGCGAAACGGTGGCGGTCATCTTGTAGTCGTTCACATCGGGGTGCATGCCAGCACCGGCGGTGTAGATGGAGTCGTAATTTTGGCCGGAAGTGTCGGCGCCGCTCTTGGTGTTGGAGGCATCCGTTCGATCGCCGAAGTATGCAATGGGAGCACCGGAGGTCGTCCAGGGCCAATTGTACGGGCCAACGTTCCCTGCACGGGCGGTGTCGGTGTCACCGTAGGATGCCGACATGTAGGTGATGTAAACGAAATCATCGCCGTTGGTCCCTTTGAGGTTGTGAAGTGATTCAGAGCCACCGCCCGCTTTGTAGCAGTGGGGACAGTTGTCCGAAGAGATGTATTGGCCGAACACGACGTGGCCGGGGCTCGTGGCGGCTTGGACCACGGGTTCATCGCTCAAGACGGGGTGGAGGTCTTCTTTGGTGAGCTCAACAGCGGCGCCAGAGAGCAAACTGCCCACGAACAAGGTCACCAACAAAAGGGAAAGGCTACGCGTCATACGTTCCATGGCCCTGCGAAAGCGAGCGGGCTATTTAATCAATTGGAATTCATGACACACGGGCTGTTTCGCCCACGACCGTTCAACGCCCTGACACCCAAGGATGGCCAAACCCACACATGCGCCACACCCTTCATCGGCAAATGACGTGCGCCGCACGGTGGGTGTTAAACCGGCGAGCGGCCACGCATCGGGCATGTCCTCCAGTCAATGGGCGGTGTTGGCTGAGCCCAACGGGCGCATTCATGCCTTTGAGATCGTGGATGAAAACACGAAAGTCAAGGGGCTTGGTGTGTTCAACCCGACCGCAAGCTTGTCCGGTGTGGAGATGGGCGACGAGGTGCACATCGGGCAAAAAACCCTGATTCGCCTTCCGCCTCGACTGCCCGAACTGAACGCTGGTATGGTGCGACGGGCGCAGACCATCTCCCCCAAGGACGCCGGTTTCATCGTCGCCCGGCTCGGCATTGGACCCGGCGATCGCGTGCTGGAGGCCGGCATCGGCAGCGGCGCCCTCTCCCTCCACATCGCCCGTGTGCTGGGCGACTCGGGCCACCACGTGACCGTTGAGCCCCGTCCTGAACACGCCGAAGTGGCTCACACCAACCTCGAGCGCGCCCGCGGCAGTTGGCCGTCCACGCCGCGTCACGATCACGTGGAAGGCTGCATTGAAGAGGTGACGGAGCAACTTGGCGCCCTCAGCGAGGCTTACGACGCCGTCGTGCTCGACCTGCCCGACCATCCCCCCGCTGTCGAGGCGGTGGCTCCCTTGATGGCGGTGGGTGCACGCTTGGTGTGCTACTGCCCCGTCACGCAGCAGTTGGAACGGGCCTGGGAGGCGTGCGAAGCCGCCGGGTTGGCCGTTGAATGGGCGGGCGAACTGATGGAACGCGAATGGGGACAGGCGTCCAAGGGCGGCGTGCGCCCGGTCAACGGTCCGTTCGGACACACGGCGTTTTTGCTCGTGGCTCAGCGTCGCTGATTCATTCCACCACACGGATCTTGCTCGAACACTTCGGGCACGTGAACCGGAAGGGTGGCTCACTCCCTCGAGGGACGCCCAGCCGTGCTTCGCAGGTGGGGCACGCCACCTTGTGGTCGTCGTCAAGACGCGTTTCGTTGAACCCGAGTTCAGCGGGGGCTTCGTCCTCCACCTCATCCCGCTGCTCCACGCCGTCGTCAACATCGTCGTTTCCTTCACGGCCGGGACCTCGCCGGCGGAGCAACGCAAAGAACGCAATGGCGAGGAACCAACCGGCGCCCATGACACCCAACGTGGATTCCTGGCTGACCTCAAGGCCGAGCGGCAGGGACAATCCGTTGGGCGGCAGTGCGGGACCTTCGATGTCCACCGCCAGCACCGGCGAAGCGTCGGACGCTGTGACGCCGGGTCCTTGCGAGGTGGCCCGAACGAGCAATTCCGCTTGGGCAGCACGGTCGGTGTTGGAGACGAGGGTGAGGCGGTAGGTGGCGGTGGACCCAGCGCCCAACGTGTAGCTGCTCGAGGGCGCATCGTCGGCAAGGCGGAGCCATTCAACGAGGAACAAACCGGTGTCTTGACCGTAAACGTCGAGACTGCCCGTGACCTCGGCGTTGCCGAAGTTCTCCACCGTGACAACGGTCGAAGTGGAACTGTCCATGCCGAGCGTCAAGCGACCCTGCTCAAACGTGATGGCCACCAACGTGCTGTCGGGCCACGAGGCTTCAACGGAGTACAGGATGCTGAAGTCCACGAACACGTTGCTGCGCACTTGGCTGACCGCCCGGAAGGTGATTGGATGGGCCCCTGCAACGGCGTTGTTGGGCACCGTGCACGACCAACCGAGGGCTGAGGAGGAGAGCCCCGGAGCCAGCGTGACCTCAGCGTCAAGACCGCAATCTTGGCCGATGGTGGACACCGAAAACGTGTCTTCACCCGTCCCGGTGTTGGTGACGATGATGCTGCCGAACACCACATCACCGGGTAGAGCGGACACATCGTCCTTCAGCACCGTGAGGTTGGCATCCGCCACCACCGGCATGACGAGCATCGTGCGCTGCCCAACAACATCGGGATGGGAGGTTGAGGTGGCGGACAGGGTGTAGGTGATCCCCGCCACCGGTGCACCGGGGGTGATTTCGATGAAACTGACCGTGACCACGCGGTTGGCCCCAGGAGCCAAACTGACGGTGGTGCTCGAGAGGTTCACGCCGAACCAATCCTCGTCGCCGTCGTGGTCGACAGCGAGCACAAAGAGATCCTCGGCGGTGCCGGTGTTGGTGACGTCCAGGGTCCACACCGAAGCGCCCGTTGGCGAAGCGTGGAGTTGGCGTTGGGGCGAGGCCATCAACACGCCCCTTCGGTCCTCGACCGTCAGTGTGAACGCGTAGGTGAGCGAGACGGTCCCGTCGGTGTAGCCGATGGTCACGGCATGTTCTCCCGGTGCGACGGTGAGGCTGGCGTTCAGTTCGACGTGCACCTCGGCGCCCTCACCTGGCTGGAGGAGCAGCGAGGTGTTGGACAGGGTCACGGCAACGCCGGCGGGCAGGCCTTGCACCGACGGCTGGAGGTTGAGCGCAGAAGTCCCGGTGTTGTTCAGGGTGAGGGGAAGCGTTGCGTTTGAGTTCGGTTGGATGGTCATGCGAGCATCGAAGGGACCGGTGATGGCGCCCTGCTGAACGGGCGATACGGTCATGGCCACCGTCAAGGTCGTTGTTTGACCGGCATGTGCGGTGCTGAAGGTCTGGTTGTGGTCGCCCACCGACGAGGCGGCAGCGATGGTGCGCACCGTCCATGACCCAAACGCACCGGCTTCGACGCTGATGGCCGAGGCCGTCATCAGGACCGTCGCAAGGTCGTCGTGGTCGTCAACCGTCAACACAAACGAAGCGGTGTCACTGCCGTGATTGAACACCGTCACGTCGTACGTGGCGCCAGCCGAGGGGGCAAATGCAGGTACGCTTGAGGGGCCGGAGAGGGAGAAATTCACCCGCTCGTCCACCTCGATGACGAAACTGAGTTCTTCGAGGACATCGGTGCCGGAGCCGTTGGCCATCGAAGCGGTCAGGGTCAACGGGCAGGAATCGCTGCCGGTCGCGGTTTCCTGAACGTCGACGGCAACGCCGACGTTAACCACGCCGTCCGGCAGGAGGTCGGCGGTCTGTGCATCGATCATGGCGGCGTTGCAGACCGTCAGGTCGGTGGACGTAACATCCCACGTGAGGTTGAGGTGCTCGTTCCCGGTGTTGGTGACCTGAACGCTGGTGTTGATGGAGGTTCCCGGCTCGAACGAGGCGGCTTGGTCGAGGAAGGCCAAGGCCACCGCTGGCTCGCCGACAACCTCCACGACCAGGAGCGTGGACGTGGACACATTGCCACCCGTGGAGGCCACCGTCAACCGGTACCCGTAGTAATCCGGCTGGGCGTCCGATGGCACGGTCACCGTCAAGGTCGAGGAGCGGTTGGAAGCGGCCGGGACGTTGGCGAGTTCATCGTCGCTCCACTGCAGCAGCCAACCCGTGGGCACCCCTGAACCCAGACCCATTGCGGCGGGTTGTTGCCCTTCCCATGGGTAGTAAGATTGGCCAGCGGTTTGGTTGAACACCGTGTCGTCAGCTGCCTCTTCGAGGGCCAATTTCACGCTCGCAGAGAGGGCGATGGAGGTGTTGCTGGTGGCGCAGGTGTTGCCAGAGAGGGTGGCGTACAGGACGCACGAAGCCAGGTAGGAGCCCGCGAGGGACGGGTGGCTTCCGTCGCTGGTGTAGAGGTCGTAGAACAGGTTGCCCGATTGGGTGGGGTCGGTGCCGTTCGCCAACACGTCATCGTGGACGGTTTTGAACGCCAAGCCGACCGGTGCCATGTACACGTCAACGCCAGCGTTGGTGATGTTCTGGGCGTAGCGGGTGTACCCTGTGAGCAGGTTGTCCTGCATCGCGGTGAAGTTGTTGTTGAAGGCGTTCATGCTGTCGCCGCTTCGGCGGCCCCAGGTCATGAACAGCACCGGGTCGGCCCCTTCGTCGGCGACGGCTTGGGCGATCGACACGGAGGCGTTCTTGCTGGCCTGCCACATCGATTCGGTCACCGGGAAGGAAGGCACCTGCGATTGATCCTGGAGGACGACGTAGTCCCAAGTGCCGCTTCGCAACGACGTGTTCCACTGGTGCCCGGAGGTGTTCAGATTGGACCAGTGCTGGTCCAAGCGCAGACCCCCAGCGGTGTTGGCTTGGGCGGTGCCGTTGAAGCCGTTGTCGTCGAGTTGGTCCTCAACCAAGTCGTGAAGGCTGTTTTGGGAGGTGTAGCTGTTGCCGTACATGAGGACGGTCATCGATGTCGGGGTGCTGGTGGAATTGTTGCCGCCACCATCGGTCCCGTTGCCTCCAGTCCCGTTGTTGGTGGATTGGTTGGCCCACCATCCCGAGAGGTCCGGCTCGTTCACGGCATCGAGCAGCAACGTGTCGGTCACCGAACCTTGGTTGTGGGCGAGGTAATCGAGGGTCACCGTTTGACCGGCGGTGACCGCCACACGGTTGTTGCCGTTGGAGGCGGTCAATGCTGCACCGTAGGCCGGGGCGACGCTGGCTTGGACCGTCACGGTGGCCGTGCCAGTGCCGCCCACCTCCGTCACGGTGAGGTCAAACGACCCGTGGTTGGCCACCGTGGCCCCTTCGGCGAGTCGCAACACCACGGTGGTGTTCTTCGACCAGGTGGGGAAGACGTTGTTCACGGCATTGGCCACCGGGACCACGTCCCAGACATCGTCCAGCGAAGCATCGTCCACGGTGAGGTTGTAATCGCGAATGCTCGAACCGTTGTTGTTGACGGTGAGGGTGATGTTCAGGCTCTCCCCTGGCGCCAAGACGGCGTGCTGAGGGTCGACGGAAAGCAGGACCGTCTCGTTGGCCGAGACCGTGGTGACCAGCGGCGAGGCCGCCGTCAAGAGAAGAAGGAGCACACCGGCGACGGCGCGTGCGCTGGAGGACATGGCACCACCAGCAGGCCGTTCTTCAAGAGATTTCGGTCCAGCCGGACGCATCAAGCGGCGTTGCGCAGTTCAGCGAGCACCGATTCATCGAGCTGTTCCCAGGGGAACGTCCCGTCAACGGCGGTGCGACCAAAGTGCCCACCGGCTGCGGTTGGCCGGTAGATGGGGCGGTTGAGTTGCAGCGATGCGGCGATGGCGGCGGGACGGAAGTCAAAGTGCTGCGCCACGAGGGCCGTCAGTTCGCCCGAACTCTTGTCGGACGTGCCAAAGGTTTCCACGCGCAGGCTGACGGGCTCGGCCACACCGATGACGTAGCCGAGTTGAATCTCGCAGCGGTCGGCCAAGCCGGCCGCCACGACGTGCTTGGCGGCCCAGCGGGAGGCGTATGCAGCGGAGCGGTCCACTTTGGAGGGGTCCTTCCCGGAGAAGGCACCACCCCCGTGACGGCCCATGCCGCCGTAGGTGTCGACGATGATCTTCCGACCGGTCAGGCCTGCGTCGGCGTGGGGGCCACCGGGGTCGGCAAAGCGGCCGGTTCCGTTGATGATGATGTTGCAGTTGTCGTCCAGCAGTTCAGCCGGAATGGCGTAATGGATGACCTCCTTCGTGATGGCCTCGACCACATGGGCGTGTTCGTCGGCCTCGGAGCCGTCGAATTGATCCTTGAGGGCGGCGTCGTGTTGAATGGCCACGATGACGGTGTGAACACGGGTGATGTTGCCGTCAGCGTCGTACTCCACGGTGACTTGGGACTTGCCATCGGGGCGAGCCCAAGGAAGGATGCCCTCCTCTCGCACCGCGGTGAGGCGGCGGGTCAAGCGCTGGGAGAGCGCAGCCGCGAGCGGGAAATAGCGTCCTTCGAGGCCTTCGTAGGCTTCGGTCTCGGTGCAAGCATAGCCGAACATGATGCCCTGGTCGCCGGCACCTTGGGCCAAACCCGTTCGGTTGACGCCCTGAGCGATGTTGGCCGCTTGGGTGGTGATGTGAACCTGGACCTCGCACAGTTCGGTGGAGGAGGCGTCCATGCCGATGGCGTGGCTGTCGTAGCCGACCTCAACAGCCGCCTTGCGGGCCACGGTCTCGTAGTCTGGGACGGCGCCGTTGAGCGACACTTCACCGGCAAGCACGATGATCCCTTTGTCGACCTTGCCCTTGACGCAGGTCTCGACCGCAACGCGGGCGTTGGGGTCCACCGACAAGCAGGCGTCGACGATGGCATCGGAGATGGCGTCGCACAATTTGTCGGGGTGGCCGCCGGTCACGGACTCGGAACTGAAGAGGTGGTTCATGCCCCCGGCGCCGGCCTCCAAACATAAAAAGCCCTTGATTTCAATTCACGAACACCTCTTACGGGCTGCGGCGGGCCTCGGCGAATCCTTCATGGAGGGCACCTCGGTCCCAGCACCATGACCACTTGGGTGCCCACCGCTTACCGAACCCACACGCTTGGCGAGATTCAACGCCACGGCGCCGATCTCATCGACCAAGAGGTCACCGTCATCGGCTTCATGGAAGCCAACCGAGGCAAGGGCGCCATCTGTTTCGTTGACCTGCGCGACGGTACCGGCAAGACCCAGGTCTTCCTCAAAGCCGACAACGTGGGCGAAGAAGCGCTTGACGCCGTGCAGCGCATGACCCGGGAATCCACCTTGCAATTCACGGGCACCGTCGCCCTCAAGCGACCGCCCAAGGTCAAGGAAGGCGAACCCACGCCGCCCCCGGCCTACGAGGTCATCGCTACGTCGGTCGAGGTCATCGCACGGGCCGAGGCACCCCTGCCGCTGGGCGTGACCGACACGGTCAACGTTGAACTCGACACCCGATTGGACAACCGCTTCCTCGACCTGCGTCGAGCGCACGTCAACGCCATGTTCCGCCTGCGAGGCAAGGTGCTGCAGTTTGGACGCGCCCATCTGATTTCGGAGGGCTTCATTGAAACCCACACCCCGAAAATCGTCGCCACCGCCACCGAGGGCGGCACCGACCTGTTCCCCATGCAGTACTTTGAGACCCCTGCGTACCTCAACCAGTCACCGCAGTTGTTCAAGCAGTTGTGCATGAGCGGTGGCATGGAGCGCGTGTTTGAGATTGGACCGGCCTTCCGTGCCGAAAAGCACGACACCTACCGCCACCTCAACGAGTTCATCTCCTTCGACATCGAAACGTCATGGGCAAACGACGACGACGTGATGGGCGTGCTCGAGCGCATGCTGCACCACATTTGGAAGTCCGTGGCTGAAGAAGAGGAGTCCCAGCAGCTCGTGCAGACGATCAACGATTTCCGGGCCACGCAGGGCGAAGACCCCATCGAGATCATCGTTCCCGAGTTGCCCTTCCCACGCGTGGAATATTGCGACGCCATCCGCATCATCAAGGAAAAAGGCGGCACCATCGAATGGGGCGACGACATCGATGCTGAGAACTCCGACTTGCTGGCTGAAGACCTTCCCCAATTCTACTTCCTGCCCCGCTGGCCCATGTCCCTCAAGCCGTTCTACATCCACCAGGTGGAGGGTGAAATCGGCAGCACCGGCCAACAACTCTCTCGCGGGTTTGACCTCAACTTTGGTCGGGACGAGATGACCTCCGGCGGTCAGCGCGAGCACCGCATGGAGGTGCTGGTGGAGAACCTCAAGGCGATGGACCTCGACCCTGAAGCCTTCGAATTCTACGTGGCCGGCTTCCGCCACGGCGTGCCACCCCACGCCGGATGGGGCCTCGGTGTTGAGCGCATTTTGATGAAGCTCACCGGTGCGAAGAACGTGCGGGAGACCGTCCTCTTCCCACGTGACCGCAAGCGCACCTGCCCCTGAGGCGTTGCACAACCGCCTTAAGCGGACCACCGTAGCCCTTCTCATGGTCGTTGACCGCATGCAGTGGGGGGCCGAGGCCTGGCAGTTCGCCGACCTCACGATGCCCGACGACCCGTCGCCCTACCAGAAGGACGAGGGCGTGCCCTGCATCATGCTCATCCACGGCGGGTTTTGGAAGGAACAGTACGGCCTTGACCTCATGCAGCCCATCGCCGAGGACCTTGCCGAGGCGGGCATCGCTTCGTGGAACATCGAGTACAAGCGATGGTCACCCGGCGACGAAGGGGTGTGGATGGACACGCTGTCCGACGTGCTGCGGGCGTGGGGCCAACTGGCGTTGCTGCCCGGTGTGGACATCGCCCGCTCCATGGTGATGGGCCATTCGGCGGGCGGCCAACTCGCGTTGTTGATGGCGGCGAAGGCCGAGCGAACACCCTGGCTCGCCATTGCGCAGGCCCCGCTGACGGACCTCATCGGTGCCGACCGGGCCCGCCTCTCCGACGAGGGCGACGCCGTGCGACGATGGATCGGCTGTTCGCCCGAGGCGAACCCTGACCTGTGGCGTCGCCTGAACCCGGTGGACCACCCGCCAACGACCGGCGTGTTGCTGTTTCACGGTGAGCGGGACCGGGACGTGCCGCTCGAGCAATCCGAGACCTACGCGAGGGTGATGAAGGCGAAAGGGGCGGACGTGCAGAAGGTGTGGTTGCCCGGTGATCATTACGACATCATCGACGTGGCGTCCGACGACTGGTTGGTGCAGCTCGACGCCATCACGGATTGGTTGTGACGGGTGCCATCGCCATGGGTAGCCTCGAACACGACCCACTGCAAGCCCATGTTGACATGCTCGTCGTGTG
>JAYOBJ010000027.1:17101-28461 GCA_038104845.1 Methanobacteriota archaeon | reverse complement strand
CGCTGAACCTCAATTACGATCAAACCCCTTTGGTGAACTTCCTGATGGACCTTCACAATTGATCGTCCAACACCAACGGCTCAAGGTCCGAGATGATGTTCCTGATGTCCCAAGCCTCCACCGTCCGTTCATCGTCCGGACTCATGGGTTCGAGAAATCGTGCCATGGTGGCCTTCACCGCTTCTTGAGCCGATGGGTGCACGTAGTCCAGGCTGGGAGAATACCACCGCTCAAGCGCTCCAAGATTGTCGTGGTACGAGAGGCGCTGGCGAAAGCCGTCCGGGTAATCATCAAAGTTCAACTTCGAGAAACTGTGCACAAGCACGTCCTCGTGGCTGATGGGGATGCTGGACAACTTCAACCTCACCTCTTTGGAGGCGAGCATTTGCTCCAAGGCTTTCTTATTACCATGCTCCAATCCGAGTGCCTGCCTCACCGTGGATTTTCGGAAGCACTTCCAACACCGCTGACAGGGCGATTCCATGGACCCACGGATGCACGAGCGCGCCAACGAACTGAAGGATGAACGAGAGCAAATCAACTCCGTCCCAACTTCACTCACACCGCCCACGGGAAACGAGAGCGGAACCCCAATGGCCTCGAACAATTCCCACCATGAGCGATGATGGGACGTCAGGCCGTATTCTTTGTAGACGGTTCGACCAAGGCCGTACAGCGACTCGAACACCGTTCCGTAGCTGATGCTGTTCAGGTTGAGATGGCGAGCCAGCAACAGCGCAGGCACTCCGTTGGCGAGGTCCGTTGGAAATCCAATCGGGTCGCGGACGGATTCAAGATCGCACGCCACCACGTGCACGTTGTAGCCGATTTGTTTGAGTTGGCGGCACGATTGCAACGCCGCCTCTTTTCGATACAGTGATTTCAATCGGTCAGGGCGGTCGAGAAATACTGGGACGGTGGTTGACGGGAGCACGGCCAAAGCCGCCGTTGAATCCGCTCCACCGCTGTAGGCCAAACCCATGTATCCGGGGCCTTCGGGCGCATACCACTCGAGGTTGGCGTCAACAGGATGAGCCCTGATGCGTTGATGCGAGAGCGCATCAGCGAAGCGTTGGCTCACGGGGAGATTAAACTCAATGCGTTGCGCAATCCAAGGGCGGAAGACCAGAAAGGCGGCCATGGCAAGATGATCGGGATGGATGTCCTGCAGCCCTTCCATGGATGGGAGGTCAACAAAAAAAGACGTCCTCGCCATTCGAGGTTGGTCACGTTTGGGCTCACCGGATTCGCATTCGGCTTCAACGACAAGGCGGTGATGGTCCCAATGGAAACTCACCTTCACGCCAATCAACTCGCAGCATGCTCCAAATACCACGCAATGGTCATGTCCAAGCCTTCTTGCAGCGGGGTGCTCGGTGCATAGTTCAACGCTGACTTGACCCGTTCAATGTTGGCATGGGAATGCAAGATGTCGCCCTTGCTAGGGGCTGCATACAAGGGTTCGATGGAGGCGGTGGCGGGTACATGCGAAGCCAAGGCTTGGCGGATGCCAAAGTAAAGCTCGTTCACGCTCGTTGTACCCCCGAACGCCAGGTTCGCCACATTCCCGTTGAGGTCGGAAACGTCGTCGGCCGTAAGGGCCAAGACGTTGCCTTGAATCACGTTGCTGATGTGGGTGAAATCCCGACTTTGCTCACCGTTCCCGAAAATGGTTGGGGCCTGACCGCTCAACAACGAGTCGATGAATTTTGGAATAACGGCGGCGTAGGGGCCGTGAGGGTCTTGCCGCTTACCGAAGACATTGAAGTAACGGAAGCCGATGATTTCGATATCGTAACTCGCAACGAACGCTTGTTGGATCATTTCCACCGACCGTTTACTCGAGGCATAAGGGGACAACAACGAGCCTGTCAAATGCTCCAGTTTTGGAAGGGTCGGGTCATTACCGTACACAGAGGAGCTTGATGCGTAAACAATGCGTTTGACGCCCGCTTCCTTCGCCGCGAAGAAGACATTTGCTGTCCCCATGACGTTGATGTTCAAACTGAGCAAAGGGTCGTCAATGGAACGCGGCACCGAACCAAGGGCTGCCTGATGGCAGACGTGGGTGCACCCCTTGACAGCTCGATGGCACGTCTCAACGTCTCGGATATCGCCTTTGATGAACGTGAAGGCTGGATGACCCATCAGGTGCTCGATGTTCGCCATGTGACCGGTGAGCAGGTTGTCAAGAACGACCACATGGGCGCCGAGTGCCACGAATTCGTCAGCAAGGTTCGAACCGATGAATCCGGCCCCGCCCGTGATGAGGACCCGCATGTTGTCAATGGACACAGGGGTGGTCATGGCCCCATGGCTCATACCCGAGTTTTTGAAGAGTTTGCAAAATCCCCCACCATTTTAGATGTTCAATCAGTTTCCTGCGCATGTGGATGCAAATTTCAAAGCCAAATGACATCACCCGGGCATATGAGCAGATTTGTGAGACCGTTGAAGGCGACGGGCACCCAAACGCAAGAGCTCAAAAACACCCATGAACACATTGTGAGGGACATCCTTTGGATAATGAACAACGGAGGCAGGGAGTGAATGGAACACAAGTTGATTGAACGATCAAGCGAAGAGTTACTTGTCGTGTTCTCGCCTGTTCACATCCCTCAAGGGAAATTTGGCTTCTCGAGGTTTTTTCAATCCGATTCGCGTTCGGTCCTATTCTTCAACTGCGATAACACTTGGTACGTGGATTGCATTGAACAGATGCTGAACGTGGTCAATGAGACAATTGAGCAACTTCAACCCACCAACGTCGTGTTTTACGGAGCTTCCATGGGCGGGTATGCCGCTGCACGCATCGGTGGAAAGTATCCCCAACATCCAACCTTTGTGTTTGGATGCGAGGTGGAACTTTACACCCTCGGGTCGCTGAGTCGGCGCCATGCAACCGTCGTTGACGAACATGCCCACCTTGCCGATGTTCCTGATCTCGATCATTCCAACACGGTCGCTTTGTTCGGGGTCTTTGAACCGGTTGATTTGAACCAATACATCGCTGCACAACACCTGGGTTTCCGACATTGTCTGCCGGTTCGCTCACCGCACGCTGTCCATGAAGAGCTGTACTATCGCGAACTCGTTCAGCCGTTGGCGAACGCCCGCTCGTGCGATGACTTCCTCGCGGCCCTGCCACCGTGGTTCGTCGACCCTGAACCACCAGCCGAACATGCTGAATTGTTTCATCGATGCTATCACGGTGAACCGAATAATTGGACTCGGCTCGATACAGAAGTTTTGCTCTCCGTTGACCATCCGATTGCGCATTGGTGTCTGCTTCGCTTGGCCCGCAGAACCAAAGATTCGGACTTGTTCGTGGCGTGCAAAATAGCCATCGAGACGTATTACCAGCAACAGCCGGAGGGGTTCGTCCTCCCAACAAAATTCGAGAAGATGCTCACAACCGTTTCATCCGAGCTCAACCTAGGATGAATGGAAACGAACACGATCATCCGACCAAATCGCTGAGCCAGTCGCCCCAATCCGGTTGCTGAATCGCCCCATTTCGGGCTGGAAGGGCCTGAACGGACCTGATTCCTTTGGCAATGGTTTGTGGGTTTCGCTGCTTGACAACCACGCCCCAACCTTCCTCAACCGCCACTTGGCACCGGGCCACCTGGTCGTCCATGCCGGTTTCCATGTTGGGGAAAAACAGGGTGGGCATGCGACACGCCCGCATCTCATGAAACGAGTTGTACCCCCCTGCCTGCACAGCGCTGTCGAAGGCGTTGAAGTACATCGCATTGGGGTAGTCACGCAACACCCGGACGCGAGGGTGAGCGAAGTTGACCCGCTCACCCAACATGGACTCCCCAATCACGACAAAAACCGAGGAAGACATCGACAGCAGTTGTTCAACCGTCATCCGGATCTCTGAATCGATGTCGTTGATGCGCCCAGCACCCAACTGGAGGTACCAGACCGTTGCCTCCAGCGGCACCCCCAGGCGGTGTCGAGCTGCGTCTCGTTCCATCGTTTGGTCGGTATCAACCATCAGCATGGGAGGCACGTTGATGGACATGACACCATGGTCAACGGCTCCGGTCTTCGGTTCATCAATGGCGTCACCAGGGTGCACCACGGTGTCAAAAAACTCGATGCTGTCCACCGGTATGGAAGCCCCCTTCCTGAACATGCCGCGCCGAACCCAGACGCGTTTCATTCCGCTGAAGCGGGCGATGGCGTTCAGCATCCCACGGTACGGAAAAGCGCCGTCGAACACGAACATCTTCGGCTGGTGGGTTTCCAGCACCATCATGAGGTGCTCTTCGACCAAACCGTTCCACGTTGACGCCGGCATGTCAGAGAATTTGTAGCGGCCCGCCATGTGGTACGTTGCAAATCCGTCCGAGTAGGGAATGTGCAAGGTGGGCATAGGAGTGAAAAACACAATCTCAGTTTCAGGGTCAAGCAGACGAATCTGACGGGCCATGGCGTACATGCGGGTGAAATGACCAAAGCCTACACCGTTGGTGGGAAACAACACCACACAGTTGTTGCCTGCCAGGGGCAAGGGGTCAGTGCCCGACGTCTTCGCTTGAGCACGCTTGCCCACCCGTTCCAAACCGAGTGTTAGAGCATAGAGTGGAAACGTCAACGGCAACAGCGGCATTCGCCAAGGTTGACGAACCGCATCCGTGAGGTGTTTGCCCAATCTGAACGAAACGGTGTTGCGCAACCGTTGAATTTCGCGTTGGTGACGACCCAATTGCTTGCGCACCAATTGTCCTTCGTCAACAGAGGAGGCGGGCACGACATCGGGCGATTGGCCGTCCACACCCATGCCCCTCCCTGAACGGCACCCTTTACCGCTTTTTCCATGCATCAGACGCCATGAAGGCGGTCATGTTGGGCCAAGCGGTGAACGGCAGTGGACGAATTTACAACCTCATGACCTCTCCTCAACACGAGGTCGGCCTCCATGGGTGCGGTGTATTGGTTGACATGCAGGTCGACGGAAGACCTCTGTGCAACCACGCATCGGGCTTTGTTGACGGGGTTGGTTGATCGGGGGCACGAGGTCACCATCGTCAATCCAGACGGAGAGGACATCCACCGGCATGAAGTGTGGACCCACGTGCATGTCCCTTCTTCAACCGTCAAAGGCCGCACAGCCGCCGTTGCCGCGCGACACATGCGCTCGTGGGCACTGAATCACACGTTCCCGTCAAAGGCCATCGCGGTGCTTGACTGGCGAATTGCCGGGCGCGTGGCCCCAGTCCTGGACCGTCTCGATATCCCTTGGACCGTGCTCGACCGGAGCCCTCCTGCGCACGCCGGCCTCCTCTCGAGGTTGCAATGGTTGGTCTGGAAGCGGGCATGGAAGCTGGTGGAGAAGAGTCCCGAAGCCGTTGGTTTCGTCGTCTCACCGTCCCACGCTCAACTGGTTGGAGAACGAACCTGCACCTCCTCTGACAACATCGTGGTGTTACCGGCGGGGGTGGATTTGGCTCGATTTCAACCGGGTAAACGGCGCCAACGGTTGACCATGGTGTACCACGGTCGACTCGACAAAAACAGGGGCGTGTTGGCGTTGCCGATGTTGGCTCAGAAAGCAAGGAACGCTGGCGTGGACGTCGATTTGATCCTCATCGGTGAAGGTGACGCCGCAAAAGGGCTGAATCGAATCGCTTCTTCGATGAGCGGTATCGAGGTTCATCCCACCATGCCACAGCAAGCATTGGCATCGTTGCTGGCCACGTGCCACATCGGGTTGCTGCCCATGCCCAACACGCCGGTGTGGGCTGCAGCCAGCCCGCTCAAGCAAACCGAATACGCTGCTTCCGGGCTGCTCATGTTAGGGATTGACCACGAGGGGCACCGCCTGAGAAAACGCCGTTCGGAGCCCTGGCTCAAACTGACGGAGCAGGCCGATTTCTTTGAGGAGGGGATTGCATGGTTGAAGGGTCTAACCATCGACGATGTCGAACGAATCGGTGCTGAAGCACGCGCCTTTGCAGAAGCTGAACTCTCTTGGGATGTAGCTGTTGAAGCCCTTCATGCATCGCTGGTTCGACTGACCAACGCTTGATCGTAGACCCTGCCCCACGAACGCTGGACGTATTCAATGCGATGCTCGCTCACGCTGGACGCCAACCGTTCGGGATCGTTTTTCCGATCAAGGACCTCGAGCACCGCTTGAACCCAAGCCGTTTGGTCGCCGTAGGGTGCGACGGACACGGTTTCAGGAGGCGAAGGGACGTTCGAACTGACCACCACCGGACAGCCGCTGGCCAGCGCTTCAATCATCACCATCGGCTGACCTTCATAGGCCGAGGGGACCAAGAGGGCCGAACATGTGTTCAGCAGTTGTGTTTTCGTTTCTTCCGACACCCAACCCAAGGCTTCCACTCCCTCGGCATTTGCCTTCTCCACTCCTGTCATGGACAGCCTCATCTGAGGCCGTGCCTTTCGGAGTTCCGACATGAGATTCACTGCGAAATCGTGGCCTTTGACCGGATCGGGCCGCCCCAACAGCAGGAGGTGGTCGGCATCCCGCTCACCAAGGTAAGGGCTGCTGACCTTCTCAGGCATTGGGTTGGGGATGGCCAGCAACCCGGCAACGTGGGCCTGGAACTTGTCTCTCCAATGATCGTTCAGCACAACGGTCACCGTGGACGAAGCGTTCGTGAGGCGCTGAAAACGGTCTTGATGATGCGGTCGTTCATCGAGGTAAGTGGCAAATGCACCCGAATGAAGATGGATGACGGTCGCCGCACCGCGTTGCTGTGCCAACCGAATCAACCGAGCTTTTCGACGCCACGACCAATCGGAAGCAACATGCACGTGAACCAACGATGATTCACGTTCGGTGCCAGCCAACCAACGGTGCAACGCCCGCCGTGCTCGCCGGTAAACCCGCCATTTGGACCAAACCCCGCCCTCGCTGTAAGTCGCAAGCAGATCAGCGCTCCAACCGTCGGGCGGGTGCTCCGCCAGTGTTCGCATGACGGTGGCCATACCGCCTCGCGCATTGCACGGTCCGACATGCAGCACGCGCGGCATGGTCCACCCAAGTCCCACGGTGTGATGAAAGGGACGGCGAATTTCCACGCAAAAGCCGCCTTTGTTGGGGAGAAGTCATAGCCGTCAAAGCACGCAACACCTCCATGTGGTGGCCCGTCGCCGTGGAAACCGCAGCGCTGGCGTGGGCCTTGGGCCCGTTCATCCGCCACAGCATCGACATGAACCGCTGGTCGTCCGAACCGCTCAACCCCTCTCACCACGAACCGCCCGCTGGCCTCACGTTGACCGTGCTCTTGCCCGTGTGGAACGAAGCATCGGTCATCGAGCGGAAACTCACCAACCTCGCCGAACAACAGGTCCGTTTGAACCTCCACCTCATCGACTCCGCTTCCACCGACGGCACCGTGGCTCAGGCTCAAGCGTGGTTGGCCCAGCACCCCGACGCCTTCGATGACGTCACCGTGGACGTGATGCCACGTCGCTTGGGGAAATCGGCCGCCGTTGTGCGTGCCCTCGAGGACCTGGCCGACAACGAACCGGGATTGGTGTGCATGACCGACGCCGATGCGATGCTGGCGCCGGGCACGCTGCTGCGCCTGATCACCTGGTTCAACGACCCGATGGTGGGCGTGGTCGGGGCGGTGCCAGACCGCTCGCACGCCCGCCAGGAGGAGCGTCAGCACCGCGACGCTTGGGAAGCGATGCGGCTCGCCGAGTCCGCCGTGGACAGCACCCCGTTCCTCGAAGGCTCCTGCATGATGTGGCGCAGCTCGACGCTCTTGCCCAACGATCTGGTCACCTATGCCAACGCGGACGATGCGCAAATTGCCACGGCCATCCGTTGCAAAGGGTGGCGGTCGATCGCCGATGCGGGTGCGACCTTCACCGACGTCGCACCGCTCAGTGCGCATGGCCAGCGTCGACAAAAAGTGCGACGCGGGCAAGGGTTGCAGCGCCTGTTGATGCGCAGGCGTCGCGATGCGGGGCACGGCAAACAAGGTGTGTTTGGTCGAATTTTCCGGCGCCAACACCACTTCCACATCGTGGCGCCCCTGCTGTTGACCGTGGCATCGGTCGCCGCCGTTGTGCGGTGGGGACTCGTTCTGGCTTTCGGTTGGCCGGAAGCGTCGACCACGGCGTCCCACCTTCACCTGGCCGCCACCGGCATGGAAACGGTGGCCTTGCTGGCGTGGCTGGGGGCGAAACGGGGCCGTTCGTGGGGTCCGCTCACCCTTCTGGGCCAATGGCTCATCAGCATGACGTGGTTGATGCGATCGCTGGTGTTGCTGGCGAACGGGCGTTCACTCCACATGTGGGAGCAACACCGAGACGAACGGTTGTTGAATCAAGAATGAGAAAAAAGCCCCCCCGCCGGCCGTAACCAGCGGGAGGGTGTTGTACAGGTCGATGACCTGGTTGAGATCAAACGATCCGTGAGGTTCACTCAGCGGGGACGTCGTTGGTCTCGTCGATGACCTTGCCTTCGCGCGTGTCCGTGATGGTCACGTCGATGGTGCAGCTGGCGGTGCAGAGGTCGGTGCCGGTTTCCTTGATGGTCACACCGTCACCAACGGACCACACTTGGTCGGTGGTGGTGCCGAACTCTTCGAGCACGCACACGCCGCCGGAGCCGCCGGGGTTGTCGCAGGTCACTGGGGCGCCGCCGTCAACCTGGAGCTTCACGGAGATGGAAGCCCAGTTGATGTCGCCACCTTGGGTCATGGTCAGCATGATGAGGTTGTCATCGGTGCCGTCGGATGGTGTGCCCTGAGCGTCTTCGCCGGAGAAGGCGTAGAGCGCAAGGTTACCATCGGTGTTGCCTTCGGCGAGGGAGCTAGCCCACACGTACAGCACACCAGCCAGCACAACGGTGATGGCCACCATCAAGATGGTAGCAATGACCGGGCTGACAGCCTCTTCATTTCGGTTTTCGTTTTGCATTTATTTGTCCTCCTTTCCCCATTCGGGGTAGGCCCTGCTACAGATATGGCCATATTAAAGCGTATTCATTACATTCTTCAAGGTCGGAAGCAAAAACCCCGAAATCTGCAAAATAATAACGGTGTAAAAATCGTGACGAAACGCGCCAGCCCTTGGTACGAACCGTTTGTAAATATCTCATGGGACGCGGCCTCCCTGAACCGTGCGATCGTTCAACCCTGCAACCCGGTGCTGTCAACGGTTCGCTGCGAAGATGCCAACCCCGATGCTTGAAAAAAGGGGTGGCTCAAACGTGGCCAGCCTGTCGGCTGGAGGAGAATCAAGGTGAACAGGGTGAGAGAAACGCAGAGGGGATGGGATGCACTCAACGAGAACTTCAACAGCCCTGTTCAGACTGTCCTATGCCGTTGTGGTTTATATTGGTTTTCAGCCGGAATTCGGGGGTCATTCAACGGTCAGGATCTCCGGCCCGCCCGATGTGACGTGAACGGTGTGCTCAAACTGAGCGATGTTGCCACCGTCACGGCAACGAAGCACGTGGTAAGTTTCGAGGAATCGGATGCTGATGAGTTTCTTGATGAGAGCCTTCCACTTGCTTTGCAAACTGGCTTCGTCGGCGTCGGGGAAGGGTTTCTTGAGCATCGGGAACGCCCAACGCTCGGCAAACGGCAGGGTGGAATACCGTTCCTCGAGGTTGCGCGCCATCTGCGCCCCAAGCGCCGTGAGTTGGTTCTTGGCCCGGGCCTTTCGGTAGGTCGTGGCGCCGGTCACGCGGTAGATGTTGGAGGAATGGGGGCGTCCGATGTTTTCGATCAGCCCCGAGGCGCCCGTGGTGTTGAACGGTTCGATGGCGTACACCCCGCCTTCTTCAACGACCCCTTTGAACCCCTGATGGTCCTTGCCGCAGGCGTAGGACGGCACCGAGACGCCCGCATGGAGTTCCCAGGGTTTCAGTTGATGGCCGCAGAGGTTGCGGATGGGTTGGAACCCAGCATCGAGTGAAGGTTGGGCAGCGGCCTGACCAACCTTGTACCAGGGCGTGCCGGGATGCAGCATTTCGACGGCGGCGTCACGCGCTTCTTTGGCGGCCTTGATCTGTTCGGTGTGCTCGTTGCTGTTGCCGATTTCGACGGTCAACGCATTGTCACCGATGTGCCCTTTGATGTGAACACCGAAGTCAATTTTGACCACGTCGCCTTTGTGAAGCACGTTGTCGTGAGGCCAATCCTCCACCGGATTCACAAGATGGTCGGTGGTGAAATGGGCGGCGAGGTCGTTCACGGCAATGGTCCCCGGAAACGCCGGCTTACCGCCGTGGCGGTGGATGTAACGCTCAGCGGCTTCAATGATCTCGTGGTAGGTCTTGCCGGGTTGCAACTCGTCCTTCATCGCCTCAAGGGTGCGTCGGGCGACGTGCCCTGCGTCCCGCCAATACTTGAGGTTCGATTCGTCCACCATTCCATCACGCTTGACGGAGGTACAACGCCCTCTCTCATAACAGTTACCTCCAGCCCATCAACACCCTCTGAAATGCCGAGGAACGTGGAGCCAAGACCGCCCGGGCATGCGCCCTGCAGCACGGCCTCCGGTGGCAAGCCCAGACCTGCTCCAGCCGCCTCGGCGGTGGGCTCGGGAACCTCACCGGCTTCATTGGCGCTGGTGGCCGTGATGGGGCCCACCGCTTCAACAAGTGCACGGGCCACAGGATGGGCCAGACACCGCACGGCCACCCGTTCACCGCCCAACCGCGGGTCAAGAGGTTGCAGCGCATCGAGCACGAAGGTGATCCCGCCTTTTGGAAACGCAGCTTCCAATTCTGCCACAACCGGCGGCACCTTCACCAAGCGTGAGGCTTGTCCCAGGTCGAGCACAGCCAAGCTCACGGGTTTGTCGGCCGAACGGCGCTTGAGGGCGTACAGCCCGTCCAAGGCTGACGCCGAAGGAAGGCATGCCAAACCGGGCAAGGTGGTGGTGGGGTAGGCCACCGTGCCGCCCGAGCGGAGGTGCGCCAGGGTGGCCTCGGGGATCATGGGGGCACCTCAAGCGTGCACCCAGGAAGAAATGTGCTGTTGAGCCACAAAGGCAGCCAGTTCAGCGTCCTCGGTTCTCACCATCAATTTCCCGCTGGGGTAAAGGGTCATGTCACAGTCGCCCGTGAACGTCCAGCACAAGCGGGATTGGACCCCTGCTTCGAAACCTGCGGCGACGATGGCCTCACCCACAGCGCCAAGATCGATCGATTCAATGCCCTCGGGAACGATTTGGTAGGCGCCTTTCGCACCGCACAATTCCATGGTGAAGCCATCGGTCATACCATCAACTCACGATTCGGATGGAGGACCACTTGGGGGGCCGGACGGCGGACCCGAAGGTGGGCCGCTGGGAGGACCGGACGGGGGGCCCGAAGGTGGGCCGGCAGGTGGGCCGCTGGGAGGACCGGA
>JAYOBJ010000027.1:0-17001 GCA_038104845.1 Methanobacteriota archaeon | reverse complement strand
GACCGGACGGGGGGCCCGAAGGTGGGCCGGCAGGTGGGCCGCTGGGAGGACCGGAAGGTGGGCCTGAAGGCGGACCACTTGGGGGACCGCTGGGAGGACCGGACGGAGGTCCCGAAGGTGGACCAGCAGGCGGCCCAGAGGGAGGACCTGACGGGGGGCCTGAAGGTGGGCCAGCAGGCGGACCGCTCGGAGGCCCTGACGGCGGAGTCGAGGGGGGGCCAGCTGGGGGCCCAGAGGGAGGACCCGCCGCCGGTGGGCTGGGCGGTGAAGGGGTCAACGGGGCCAACAGCGGGTCAACCGAAGGTGCAGGTTCGGCCGCAGGTGCGGGTTCTGGAGCGGGTGGCTCGGCCGTCAAGGGCGCCAGCAACGGGTCCGATGCAGGAGGCGCTGCAGCGGCCGGTGGGCTGGGCGGTGAAGATGGAGGCGAGGGGGCGGGGGCGAGCAACGGGTCAGCAGCCGGTTCGGGGGCAACCGCTGATGCAGGTGCGGAAGCGGGTTCCTTGTTCATCCACGGCGGTGTTCGAGGCTTGTCCTCGACGTCCGTGGTCACAGCGTCGCCGCGCAGCACCTTGGTGGCACCGCCCTCAGCGTTTTCGCCGACGTAAGACGTCATGACGATGGAGTCGGGGTTGATGATGCCCCGTTCTTCGGTTTGGCCAAAGGCATCGAGGTTCGCGTCGAACGCTCCGGCAAACAGGCTGCTCCCAATGGCGTTGCCCAACCGTCGCCCGGCCTCTGCCTGATACTCGAACCCAGCGTCGTACGGGCCGAGGTTCATGCGTTGGCCACCGCCGAGGAACTCGAACGTCCACGTGCCGGTTTCAACCCGTGCTTCAAACTTGAATTGACGGGTCAAGCCCGGTCCGATGGAGGTGATGCCTTCCACGGGCTCAAAGCGCTGCCCGTTGTCGGTGACCAGGTGAGCCTGCAACCCACCGATGGGAATCGCTGACTCGTTCATGATTTCCACGACGACTTGAACAATGTCCTCGTCGTCGTCGTCGATCTCCATGATGGACGAGTGGAGCGTGGCGTGAAGGGAACCGGCTCGCGTGGAATGGTCGTCACTCATCGGGGCTCACCGAATCGCCGTTTGGGAAGGCCGTACTTCAAGGGTGTGTCCCCGTGCGGCTCCCTCAACGCAATCGCAACCGGGTTTCGGCCGGCAGGGACCAGTCCACGGCCGCCACGGTGTGGTGCTTCCGGTCGATGGCGGTCCGGTACTCGGCCTCCTTGGATTGAGCGTTGAAGGTGTCCCGCAAACCAAACCACAAGGCACCAACGAACGGAAGCAAGTACACCATTTTCGCGACGGCGCGAGGACCCCAGTGGTGCTGGTCAAGCGCCGTGCCGTTGTCGTGCACGATGGCGATGCGGAAGCCCCGCTGCGCCAACGAACGCCCCATCGATTGCCCGGTGTACTTGAAGTAGAGATAAAACGCTGCACCAAACACGAACCAATTCATCGCAAACGCTGCACTGTAGCGGCCCCCTTCCAGCAACATGTCGGCGTTGAACAGGTTGCCCGTCAGTTGCCCTGCCGTGAAGAAACTGAGCACCACGGAGATGATCACGGTGTCCAGTGCGAACGCAGCCACGCGTTTCCAAGCCGGAGCGATGAGCATGCCCTCCGGGGCGGAGGCCAGCACGTTCTGCGCGAGGGTCCCGCCCTTCACGATGGTCACGGGACCCTCGGCCATGGTTTGGGGTGCCGCCGCGCCTTTGTCAAGGTGCGCTTTGGTGGTCAAGCGTGGCTCACGTGCCAAGCAAACAAGCCGGATTCGTCCGCCCAATCGAGGTACGCCCGCCAATCGGGGTGATAACGGAGCGTCGCAGGATGGCCCAACACGACGAGGCCGCGTCGGGCCCGGGTGATCGCCACGTTGAGGCGTCGATGGTCCGACAAAAAGCCGACCTCCCCTCGGTCGTTGGCGCGAACCGTGGAGAAGACGATGACCTCCTTTTCTCGGCCCTGGTAACCGTCCACGCTCTTGATTTCCAGGCCCTCGAAGCGTTCACCGGCTTCGCGACCACCCGCTTGCATGAACAGGTCGTTGAGCAAGCGAACCTGCCCGTTGTAGGGCGTGACCACGCCGATATCTTGGGGCGTCAAGTCACCCATCGCCAGCAACTCGGTCACGATCGTGAGCACCTTGGCCGCTTCATCGCGGTTGGAGCGGCTCTTGCCCTCCTCGTCCTCTTCCTCCACGCCGTCGACCGGAACGAACGCCATCGGCTTGTCCCAATTGGGCCAAAGAAAGCCTGCAGGTGCAGGGCGGTCGGCTGCTTCGCAACCGTCCTCCAACCGGTTTTGGTAGAAGCGTGCGCTGGGGAACTCCCGAAGCACGGGATGCATGCGGTACTGCGTGGTCAGCATGCACGAGGACAAACCGCAGGCGATGAGCCGTTCGAAGAGGGAGCGGTTCAGTCCACCCTCCTCAGCTCGCCGGCTCACGACCGTGGGTGGAAGCTGTTGGTGGTCACCCACGAGCACGAGTTGACGGCACCCCTTGACGATGGGCACCAAGGCGCTGGGTTCGCTGGCCTGCGTGGCTTCGTCCATGAGGACAATGGGGAACTTTCGGTGGGTCAAGAGGCGGTGTCCGCACCCGATGGTCGTGGCGCAGATCACCTCAGCCTCGTCGAGAATGCTCTCGGTCATGCGCCGTTCCATCTCCTGAATCTCTTTCTTCGTGAGGTTGATGTCACGGTGCATCAGGCCCTTTTCCTTCCCCTTCAACGAGCTGAGGGCCTGCTTCATCTCACGCTCCTCGTCGCGAGCCATGGCGAGTTCCTCTTGCAAAGGATGGCGTTCCAGCACGGCATCGAGCGTGGCCACGCGAAGAGATTCACGCACCTTGACGGGCCGACCGATGCGCAGGGCCTTCACGCCAGCGTCCAGCAACCCCTCGAGCAGGTTGTCCACGGCGACGTTCGATTCCGCCGTTGCAAGAATCGGACCTGCCCCTTGTTGCGCCAACGCACGGAGCAAACGAACGGCCGTGTGGGTTTTCCCGGTACCTGGTGGGCCTTGAATCAGCGTGAGCCGCTGTTGCATGGCGGTTTCCACGGCGTCTCGCTGGGACGGGTTGAGCCCGTCCATGGACGGTGGGGGGCCTGATGGACCTCGAGGGCGGCCCCGAATTTCGGGCGGTAGCGCCGCGTTTTGGTTGACGTCCAGCACGTTGGCGAGCAGCACATCGCGCAGCACCGTGCCGCCGTCCCCTTCCGTGGAATGGAACGCAATGAGGGCTTCGTGCATGCGGTCGTGGGCCACCCGGTTGGCGCCACGGTCCAGCCGCCACGTGCCCTTGCGCAGGTCTTTGGGTCGGTCCTTCACGACCACGCGGAGGCGTGTGGGCCCTCGGTCCAAAACCACGCCCTCCACCACCTTCTCGGTCCAGGGTTTGGAGCGGGAGATGAGCACGATGTCGCCGGGTGTGAACCGATGCTCTGGCATGCGCCCGCCGTCGCGCGCTTCGAACACCAGCACATCGTCGCCAAAGAAACGCCCACGGGCACGGCCTGATAGGTCAAAAAGCGCCAGCCCGGAGGCGGCCAGTCGTCCTTTGGTCCAGGTGGTCCAGCGTTCCTCGACCAGTTGGGTCTCGTCGTCCAGTTCCTGTTTGATGAGGTCGGTGAACTGCGTGAAGTGATCCTGACTCCTCATCCACCGGTCCGGCATGGCCTCCCCCGGCTCGGGTTTGGCTTCCGGCAGCGAAGCGCTGCTCATCCGCTTCACCTTGCCCTTCCGCCCCATGGAGAGTGACGGCCTGCCCCCCTCCATCATGGTATGCTTCCTCTTTGGACGGAATCTCGGACGAGAAACCCTCACTCTTAAACACGAACCGCTCAGCGCTGATAACGGGTGATGAGCGTGTTCGGTCGCCGTAAGAAAGACAAGGAGGTCATCGGCACTCCTTGTCCGTTTTGCGAGCACCTCAACGACCTTGGCGCCCAGCAATGCGTGCAGTGCTACTACGAATTCGCGAAGCCCGCACGTGACCAACCGATGGCGCCGTCCACCACTCCCGACAACGAAATCATGGCCCTGTTGCTGGGCGAGAACGAAGCCGAAGAGGACGAGGGACCGGCTGTGGAAGCCGTCCTGTCCATGGACGACGTGACCGTGGATGTTGACCAGTACGCTGTGACCAGCGAAACGGACGATGATGACACCGCCGTGGCGAACTTCGAGTACATCGAGAGCGTCGCACCCACGCTCGCCACGACCGTTCCAGCGCAGGAAACGACGCCAGCGAACCACGATCTCCGTCCCGAGGACGCCCTCACGGAAACCGTCGCCTTTGACCTCCCGGACGTCGACCCGCTGGACGAAGTGGCCGAGCCCGTGCACACGGGCCAGGGCGGCGTGTACTTCAGCGAAACCGAACCCTCCACCGACGCCGACATGAGTGGGTCGGTGGGGCCAAGCCCCGAAACGGTCGTGGGAGCCTTGCCCGACCTGCCGGATGACGAAGAACCAGAGCGCCAGGTTTCGCTCGCCGCTGCGGCTGTGACGGACGAGCCCGAGGTCCCCGACGTGCCCGATGTCCCCGACATGCCCGATTGGCCGGTGGAAGCCGCTGCGGCCGAACCCGAACCGGTGGCCACACCGGACATTCCGGACCTTCCGTTCGACGACGAACCCACACCCTCCGTCCCAACTGCACAACATGCTGAAGCCGAGGTTGAATTCACCCCGGACTTGCCCTTCGACGACGACCCCACGCCAACCGTCCCAACTGCACAACCTGCCGGAGCCGTGGGTCAGAGTACAACCCCGGATCTGCCCGACGTGGGAGATGAATCCGAACCGTCGTTGCCCGACCTTCCCGAAGACGAGCCCGTTTCCACCCCAAACCTCCCCGAGATGGACGACACCATGGGCGAGGTCGTGGCACCGACGCCAGCCGCGTCTGCAACCGAGGACCACCGCATGTGGCCCTGGCCCGCTGCCGAGGCATGGTCCAATCAACAAGTGTACCAGGCGGTCATCGCAGCGATGGAACACGTCAAACACGGACGGTTGCCGGCAGCTGCATCCGCTCTGGACGAGCTGGGACCGCACCTCGACCACCACCTCGACATGCTGCCACACGTGACCGCCATCATGGTGCACATCGGTCGAAAACAGCACGCTGAATGGACCGTGAACATGGCCGCCCATCTCTTCGGCAACGACCCACACGTTGAACAGGCAAGGGCTCAAGTCCCCGCATAGGTGAGCGTGATGACGACGACCCCCGCACTGGCGGTCAACGACCACATCGTCCTGCAACCCGTCAAGAAACACGTCGTTTCCAGTATGGTGGAAGCCTACCACGAGGACACGGAAGCGGCGCACACCGCGCTGCCCTGGTTGGAAGCGAATGAGGATGTCCGCCGTCAACTGCGCGACATGATCTACGACATCGAAGCCCAAGATGGGACCGACCAACTCCATTTTTGGTCCATTCACGACGGTGACGAGGCCACCTTTTGCGGACTGGTCGGCTTGGGCGATGAGTTGCAATCCCTCCACGCCGACTACAACCTGGGCTACTGGGTTCGCAAGACGCACCGCCGTCAGGGTTTGGCCTCGTCCTGCGTCAACGCCATTTTTGAGTGGTTGGAACAGCGCGAACGGCCGTGCACCGTGGAAATCGTGGTGCACCCTCACAACGAGGCGGGCCTCGCCACGGCTCGCTCCATTTGCGAACGCTGGAACGGCGAACGGATGGAGGAGTTCATCGGCATCGAATTCAAGGGGCGAACGGTGCCGCACGCCCTGCACCTCATCGATCTCGGCCGAGGCGACGCGGCGTGAGAACCTGGTTGACGGTTGACACCGATGATCTGCGCCACATTCCCGTGCATCAGGGCCACCCCACCCGCAGCACCCAACCGTTCGACGGACCAGCGGACCGAATGTCGGACCGGTTCCAACAGGGCTGGACCGGTTTTCACCGTTGGATGGCCACCCACGATCACGCCGTCACGGTGTTTCTCATCACCGACCTGCTGGATGACCCGGCGTTCTTACCGATGTTCAGGGAAACGCTGCAGACCTACGGCAACCGCATCACGGTCGGTTGCCACGGCCACACCCACCGGTCGTGGTCGGCATGGGGCGAAGACAAACCCGGGTTTGAGTCCATGTTGACCCGAGCCCAAGCGCACCTCGCTGCATGCGCGGAAGACCATGTCCGACCATGGTTCCGCGCACCGGCCGGGTACGTCGCTGGCTGGATGGCCGAAGGGTTGGCCAAACACGGGTTCACGGTGGACAGTTCGGTCAACCCGTCGTGGCTTGTTCGAAGCAAAACCAACGGCGAGGGTTGGACCTCGGTCACGGCAGCGATGGAACAAGCGGGCGTGGTGGAACGACCGTGGTTCACGTCGTGGGGCATGCCGGCCAACGGTCCAGCCTTGTTCCGCTTCCCGCTTTCGATGATCGCTCGTCGGGCGTGGCGACGTTTACCCCCTCCGCTGAAGGTCGAGGAGATGGATCTGGTCACCCAACCCGATGCCGACGTGGTCACGGCGTACGTGCACGTGCTGGACTTCGCACGAAACAACGGCACCTGGGCACCCCCGTTGCTCCGGCACCATCGCTAAGTTGGGTGGCTTCCACCCACCGATTATGGAAAAGGTGAACTTCGCCGAGAAACTTGGATTGTTTGACGACCGGTGGGCCCCAAAAATCGTGGCTCAGATGAACGACGTCCACTTCAAATTGGCCAAAGTTGAGGGTTCCTTTGTCTGGCATGAACACGGCGACACCGACGAGGTGTTCATCGTGGTTGACGGCACCTTGTGCATCGAATTTGAGGATGAGACTGTTGTTTTGGAGGCTGGCGAAATGCTGGTCGTTCCCAAGGGCACGCGACACCGCCCCTATGCCGAGGCAACCTGCAGCATCCTCCTGGTGGAGCCGACCGGCGTGGTCAACACCGGCGATGGAGGTCACGACGAGATGGAAGTGCTGGAGGGTCGACGCAAGGACCGCACGGCAGCCAACGACGTGTGGATTTGAAACGACTCAACAAGAACCGCGCAGCAACACCTTGAGTCCCTCCTCAAGTTCCTCAGCCATGTCCAGTGCCAGGAAGGACAACGCAGGGTGTTCAAGGGCGATTTTTGCGGTGGGTGAAGGGTTGGCCAACGGATACAAACCTGAGGCCAAGGCCAGCATTTGGCCAAACAAACGAGGGGTTTCGCTGGCGTCGATGGAGACACCGGTGCTCAACAGCGCTGCACCGGCCCGCTGCATCAACGTCAGAAGTTGCAGCTTGTGCTCGACAAGTGCTTCCACGGAAACCTCGCGCTCGTACAGCGAGGGGGTGAGCGAAAACAGCGTCAGGAACCTCGGTTCTGCCAAGAAACTCCGGGTCATGATGGCGACCATGTCGTTCAGCCCGTTGTCACCATGGAACATCCCGGGGTGAAGGGACTTCTCCCACGACCTAACCACGTCTTCAAAATCACAGAGGTGGACATGCAACAACACGGCCTCCATGTTCTCAAAATATCGGTAAAGACCGCTGGGGGAGATGCCGGCGCGCTTCGCTAGCGCTCGCATCCGCAGGTCAAGGGGGTGCACCTCCCGAAGCAAGCGCCGCGCCGCCTCTCCAATGGCTGCTCTTCGTTCGGCTTGCTGTTCGCTGGACCTGGCTCGCTGAAACGTGAACGCTCCTGCACCCTCGGCCATGACAATCCACCACCGGCGCCTCTACATCATCTTAACGGAACAATGTTCCGTTATTTTGATATAGCCGGCCACAGGGCCACCGAACATGCCTCGATCGCTGCGCATCGCACCCGAACTCCAGACCATCGACCTCGCCGGCAAAAAATACGTCGTGACCGGCGGTTCATCCGGGTCGGGGCAAGCCACCGTGGAGTTTCTCGCCGCTCGCGGTGCCAGCGTCATCACCACCGGTCGTGACGTGGAACGCGGCGTGAACAACTTCAGCAAGTTGCCCGCCGAGGTTCGTGACCGCATCATGCTCCACCGGCTGGACCTGCAAGACATGAACAGCGTCGAAACCTTCGCCAGCACCGTGCTGTCCACCTGGCCGTCGTTTGACGGGCTGGTCAACAACGCCGGTGGAGCACTGATGTCGAACGGGTCGTTTGAGCGCAACGGAACGGTGTACGACAAGCAATTCGTCGGCAACCACGTTGGGGTGTTTCACCTCACCAACCTGTTGCTCCCAGCCTTGGAGGCACAGAACGGTGCACGTCTGATCAACCTCTCTTCGGTGATGCACGACCAAGCCAAAGGGCTCCAATCCAGTCGCGCCCAAATCCACTGGGAGGACGTTCATGCTCGAGACCGCAAGTTCGACGGTTTTGACCAGTACGCGCAGTCCAAGTTGGCCAACCTGTTGCACGCTAAATCCTTGGCCCGGAAATACTCGCCAGACAACATCGCCGTGTTTCCGGTCCATCCGGGCAGCATCACCAAAGGCAGTCGTTTCGCACGGTCCATGGGCCCCATCATGCGAGCGTTGTTGGTTCCCCTCGGGATCCTCATGGGCCCCATCATGCGACCCATCACAAAAGAGGACGGCGCGCAAACGACCCTTCACTGCCTGTTGTCGCAGCAGGCTTTGGATCACCACGGGGTGTACCACGCCCAAACCGGCATCAAGCACAGCGATGGTGTCCGCGGTGGTTGGCCGTACCGTTCAGCCAACCCCGTTTCTCACGACGAGGCCGCCCAGGACCGCTTGTGGGCCATGAGCGAATCGTTGGTGGCCGAGCTCAAAGCCTGAGCGTGCTGGTGCTCAACCGGCCGACACCAACCCGTTGCGTGGGCCCCTGAAGTCATGGCCTGTGCTCAAGCGTGAGAAGAGGCATGCGTTGGTGCTCATTACTCGGTCAAATCCACGCGCTCGTTGGTCACACCCAACTCGCTCACGGCGCGCTCGTAAACCTCAGCATCAAGGTCGGCCGAGCGCACCAGCGAGGACAAGGACGCCAGCGTGATGGCTGCAGCATCGATTTCGTAGAAACGACGGAGTGCTTCTCGCGTGTCGGAGCGACCGAACCCGTCCGTGCCCAGCACGGTGTAAGGCCCGGTGACCCATTGGCGAATCATGTCGGGCACGGCGGCCATGTTGTCGGAAACCGCCACCGTGGGCAGGTCTTCAGCGAGCATGGTTTCAACCCAGGGCTGCACCTTGGCCTGGGTGGGGTTGAGGCGGTTGGTTCGGTCGCAGGCCAATCCCTCGCGCCGGAGTTCGTTGTAGGAGGTGACCGAGAAGATCTCGCATCGAACACCGTAGGCTTCGAGGTGCTCCACCGCTTGCAGCACCTGCATCATGATCGGACCGGAGCCCAGCAAGCGAACGATGGGGCCGTCCCCCTTTGGAGCACCCCTCAAGAGGTACATGCCGCGGACGATGCCTTCGTCCACGCCCTCAGGTTTGGGCGGCATGGGGTAGTTTTCGTTGTAAATGGCGATGTAATGGAGGACGTCCTTGTTCTGCACGTGCATTTCCTCGATGCCGTGGCGTACAATGGTCGCCAATTCGTAGGCAAACGCTGGATCCCATGCGCGAACCGCTGGATTGGTGTGCGCCATCAGCAGGGAGTGACCGTCCTGGTGCTGAAGTCCCTCGCCGTTGAGCGTGGTTCGCCCTGAGGTCGCCCCCATCAGGAATCCACGGGCGCGTTGGTCAGCAGCTGACCAGATGAGGTCGGCCACGCGCTGGAAGCCGAACATGGAATAGAACGTGTAGAAGGGCACCGTCGGGTAGAGGTGAGTCGCATAGGAGGTGGCCGCTGCGATGAACGTGGACGTGGCCCCGGCTTCGTTGATCCCTTCCTCAAACAGCTGACCCTTGGCGGATTCCTTGTACTTCATCAGCACCTTGTGGTCCACGGGTTTGTAGAGTTGGCCTTCCGGGTGGTAAATGCCGAACTCAGAGAACAACGGGTCCATACCGAAGGTGCGGGCTTCGTCGGGGATGATGGGAACGACCCGCTGACCGAAGGCCTTGTCCTTCATCAACGCCCTGAGCACCCGAACGAACGCCATCGTGGTCGAGACCTCCATGTTGCCTTTGGTCCCGGCGTCAAATTCGGCGTAAGCGCTGGGGTCGGGCATGTCAATGGCTTCGCTGGGCACCGTTCGCTTGGGCACCGGCCCCCCGAGCGCTTGACGGCGTACCTTGGCGTAGTCGGCCAGCGCCGGCACGTCCTCGGGCAGCACGTAGGGGTAGTCCTCGAGCTGCTCGTCGGTGAACGGGAGGTTCAGGTCGGTGCGCATGTACTGCATCGTTTCCATGTCCGCCTTTTTCTTCTGGTGCGTCGTGTTGCGACCGGCGAAGGCTGGACCCAACCCGTAGCCCTTGATGGTGCGGATGATGACGACGGTGGGCTGGCCTTTGTGGGCCGTGGCCTGTGCGTAAGCGGCGTGCAGTTTGACAAAGTCGTGACCGCCGAGGTCGGCGCACAGCGCTTCAAGGTCGTCATCGCTCCAATCGGCGACCAATGAGGCCAACGCATCGGTGTTGAACAGTTCCTTGCGGATGGTGGCGCCGTCAGCGGTGAAGATGCGCTGCTCGTCGCCGTCGACGAGGGCTTCGAGGCGAGCGGCCAAGGCACCGGTGGCGTCCTTGTCGAACAATCCGTCCCACGACGAACCCCACAGGACCTTGATGACGTTCCAGCCAGCGCCGCGGTACCGTCCTTCAAGTTCCTGAACGATTTTTGAATTTCCACGGACGGGACCGTCGAGCCGCTGAAGGTTGCAGTTCATCGTCATGACGATGTTGTCGAGGCCCTCACGGCCGGCCAAGGACAATTGGGACAGGGACTCGGGTTCATCGGACTCACCGTCGCCCATGGTGTACCACACGCGGGAGGCCGTGGTGCTGACCAAGCCGCGATCCTCGAGGTATCGGTTGAAGCGGGCTTGGTGGATCGCCGTCATGGCGCCAAGCCCCATGCTGACGGTGGGGAACTCCCAGAACTCAGGCATCAGGCGCGGGTGCGGGTAGGACGAAAGGCCCTGCCCACCGGTTTCTCGGCGGAAGGCTTCAACCTGCTCAAGGGTGAGACGACCTTCCATCCACGCTCGAGCGTACACGCCCGGCGAAGCGTGGCCCTGCCAGTAGAGATGGTCGCCCGAACCGTCGCCATCCTTGCCACGGAAGAAGTGGTTGAACCCCAGTTCCCAAGCGTGGGAGGTGGAGGCGTAGGTGGAAATGTGGCCGCCAATGCCGTCGAAGTGTTTGTTGGCCCGGGTCACCATCATCATGGCGTTCCATCGAACGATGCCGTGAAGACGCTGTTCCAGCGCCAAATTGCCAGGGTAAGCACCTTGGTCGTCGGGGTGAACGGTGTTCATGTAAGCGGTGTTGACAACGTCCACGTCGACGCCGGCGTCGTTGGCGGCTGCCACGGTTTCCAGCAACAGCCGGCGGGCCTCGTCCGAACCGTGAGCTCGCTCCACCGCACGGATGGAATCGCGCCACTCCTGCGTGGTCACCGGGTCTGGGTCGGGTGATGTGGACCTTGGATTGAAACCGATTGGAAGCCCCCCTCGTCCACCGGTCCGTTGGGGAGGTTTTCAATCCCTCGCTGAGGCGCACCGATGTGCCTCTTCAGGTTGAAGGCAAGTTGGCAGTGAAACAGTTGTGCGCAGACGCCCGCCGTCGGTCAGTGCGGTTGCACATGCGGACAAAGAAGGAGGGAAAGCCATCGCAAGGGTTTAGAACCGACTTTCCGAGCCACGAAACATGTCCGTTGAGGCTATGGTTCAGAAGATGATTGATGATTTGACCGCCGCTCTTGTCGATGCTGCAAAGCACGACAAGGGCAACAGCGCCGCAGGCACCCGTGTCCGCAAGGCCATGCAGGCTGCCAAGGCCGCTGCCCAAGACGTTCGCGTCAAGGTGCAGAACGACAAGAACGCCTGAAGTTCAACGGTCGATCCAGCGGCCCACTGCGGGCCAACAGATTCAATTGTTGACGGCATGAGCGTCAGCCATGCTCACTCCGCTTGAAGGCGTTCGGGTCCTCGACCTGTCCCGAATTCTTGCAGGCCCTCATGCAGCGCAGAGTTTGAGCGATCTCGGTGCGGAGGTCCTCAAACTTGAGGCGCCGTGGGGCGACGACACCCGTACGTGGGGACCGCCCTTCCAGGCGGGGTTCGACGGCGACGACGTGGCAGCGTACTTTTTGTCGTGCAACCGTGGCAAGCGCATCGAGTCAATCGACATCAAAGCCGAGCGAGAGCGACTCGTCTCCCTCATCGCCTCCGCAGACGTGGTGATCGAGAATTTCAAACCCGGCACGTTGGAGCGGCTTGTGGGCGAACTCCCCGAGGACACCATCGTGTGCAGCATTTCGGGGTACGGCCAAGACGGGCCGCGACGCGACGAGCCGGCATTCGACTTGACGATGCAAGCACGAAGCGGCATCATGGCCATCACCGGCGAACCCGACGGTCCGCCCGCCAAAGTGGGCGTGGCGTGGATTGACGTGATGACCGGCATGAACGCTGTCAGCGCCATCCTGGCCGCCCTCTATCGGCGCGAACAGACCGGCAAAGGTGCTCGCATCGACATCTCCCTGTGGGACACGGCTGTGGCGGCCTTGGTCAACCAAGCGCACAACGCGCTGGCCGGCCACGAGCCAACACGAATGGGCAGCGCCCACCCCAACCTTGTGCCGTACCGCGTCTTCGAAGCCAAGGACGGATGGTTCGCCATCGGCGTGGGCTCGGAAGGCCAGTGGCACAAGCTGGTGGCCGCTTTGGCGTTGGACGTGCCCGACGCTTGGAAGGACAACGCCGAACGCATCCGCTGCCGCGAAGATGTCGAAGCGGTTGTCCAAGAGGCCGTGCACCGGATGAACCGAGCCGAGTTGGAGAACGCGCTCTTCGGTGTGCCGTGCGCACCGGTGAATTCGGTGTCGGAAGCCCTCAACGACCCTCAATCGCTGGCTCGCGGTTCCGTGCACAAGCACGAGGGTGTGCGGGTGCTGACCAGCCCCCTTCGCCTTCACGCATCAAAGGAAAACAAGGACGTTTGACCCCCCTCTCGAAGCACACCGCCCTCCTTGAGTTTCTCAAACGCCTGGTCCATGCGGCGCTGGCTGAACCCGCGCTCGACCTGAAGGAATTGAACCAGTCCCTTGCGGTCCACTTGTCCGGGCCGAAGGTCGTCGTCAGCCACGTCCACCGCTGGGTGGTTGAGGAAGATCTCACGGATCTCGTCCAAACGTTCGGGGACGTCCTTTCCTTTGGCTTCGCACACCGCCTCGATCGTCCCGTGTTGTTTGATGAGTTTGAGGCCGGTCTTTGGCCCGATGCCTTTCACGCCGGGGTGATAATCGGTGCCGATCATGATGGCCAAGTCAACGAGTTGTTCTCGGCTCACTTCGTTGGCGTCCAGCATGCCTTGCAGGTCGATCGATTCGGCGTGGACCACCCGACCGTAGCGCTTCGTCCCGTCGTCCATCATGTTGCGCACCAGCACGGGCGCACCGTAGAGCAGTGCATCCCAATCCTGAGTCGCCACCACGTCCAACTGCCCTTTGGCCGCCATCACCGCCGCTTGGGCTTCCCCTTCTGCGGCAGCCGTGACCCACGGCACGCCCATCAGGTCGAGGAGCCGTTGGGTTTCCTCGACCATTTGAGGAGAGTAGTGCATGATGCGTGCCGCCATTTTTTGTGCCAGTGCGAAATCGCCGGCATCCAGTGCTTCTTTGTGCACGGCCTCTGCTTCCAACCGTCGTTCACGCCGAGCCGCCATTTCGTCCGCTTTCAGTTCGGGCGAGGTCCCATCAAAGACGTAAACGGGGTGGATGCCGTGCTCCAGCAACGTGGCCGTCCGATGGAGAAAACCCATGAGGTGCGACACTGGGTTACCGTTCTCGTCGCGAAGCGGCATGCCGTCGCCTTGCGGTGAACGGTCGCGCAGGGTGGTCAGGAATTGGAACGCCGTCAGGAACGCATCGATGCCCACCCGTTTGCCGGACAAGGCCTTCAGGTTCGTGGTTTCCTTGGGAGCGATGTCCTTCAGGTTGCAGCCCATGAACCGAACCCCAAGTCACCGTATGTAGCGGTTCGCCTGCGAACGCATGAAGAAGCCAACGCCGTACCGGCCACCATGAGCGATGCTTTGGCGTGCCTGCGCGGGTGGCACCCGGCGTTGGCATCCGCCGAGTTGAGCGCCTTGTTGCCCGACGCCGTGCTGACGGCCACGGCCTGCCCGCGATGGGTTCGGGTGGACCAAAGCACAGCCACCGAGCGCGCGGGAGCGTTGGCCGTGGCCGCTGGCCTGCAGGCGTTCTTGGTCCACGCTGAAACCGTGGCATGGCCGGGCGAGGCACAGCCGTTGCTGGACGCCGTGGCTGCGTACCTTGACCGGCACCCGGTGGACGGGACGGTCCGTGTCCAAGCATGGCGGCAAGACCAACGCATTCCCGGCGTTTCGACCCGTGCGCTTGCCGCCTCCTTGGGTGGCTTGATGGTGGCGCAAGGCTGGTCGGTGGACCTGCACGACGCTCAGCACGTGCTCGGCTTGGTGGCAGACGGCCCGACCGGGACCCTGGCCTTCGGTTGGATGGAGGGCGATGGGCCCGCACCGTTCGAGCACCGTGCCCGCCAAGCAACGCAACGCCCGTTCTTCAAACCCGTCAGTTTGGACCCTAAACTCGCCCGGTTGGTGGTGAACCTCGCCGGTGGCCCCGTGGGCCGTGGGCCCGTGGTGGACCCGATGACGGGAACCGGGGGCTTTGTGATCGAGGCCTCCCTGTCGGGCCGATCCGTTCTCGGTTTGGACATCCATTCCGAAATGGTGGCAGGGGCCACCGCCAACCTGGCGTGGGCGCACGACGGGCAAGTGCCCGCCAACGCCAGCATTCGTCGCGGCGATGCCACGCGCATCGAAGATGCGTTGCCCGAGGGGTGGCACGGTGAAGTGGCCGGGTTCGTGCTTGACCCGCCCTACGGTCGAAATTCCCACGGCACGCAGGGCGCCATGCCGCTGTTGTCCAACACCCTCGCCAGCGCACGGCGAGCGGCCAAGCCAGACGGTGCATTTGTGCTCATCGTGCCCGTTGAGCCGATGGGTGAACGGTTGACCGGCGAGGTGGCGTTCGACGAAGCCGTGCAGCCCTTGCACGGCGGTTGGTCGGAACTTCTCGACCTGATTCGTCGGGAAGGCTGGCAGCCCGAGCACGCCCATGTTGAGCGGGTTCACCGGAGCCTCAGTCGTATGATCCTTCTCGCACGATCCGCTCCTCAAGGTTGAGCAAGCTCGTCGCCACATCATCAGCAGGGGCATCGAACGCATCCCGGTGGGGGCATCCCTCGTCCAACACCGCCTCGTCGCGTTCGTTGAGCACGTAAGGGTAGGTCTGACACCCCTTCGGACGGATGTCGTACACCGAACACATGCCCTCGCCGTTGAGGTCGGCCGTGTCCGTCAGCAGAAACACGCACGCCCGGGTGTGAGCGTTGTTGAGCAGGGTGCGCACCCCGTCGTTGTTCACCGAAAAATCGTCGACGGCCATGCCGGTTCGCCGTGCAAGACGGGCGGCTTCGGCGCGCGTGATGGGCATGGTCGTCTCCCGGCAGCACGCCGAACAACCCATCGGCACGCAGGGAAGGGACCGCCCCATGAACCGACCCAAACGACCCGCCTTCTTCAAGAAGGGGGGGCGACTCGGGGACTTCACGGGCGATTAGGGTAGTCTGGATATCCTTCCGGCCTTCGGAGCCGGAGACGGGGGTTCGAATCCTCCATCGCCCGCCACCTGAGCGGGACCTTGAACGACGAACACTCAAGAAACTGCGGCGCAGTGCAACGAACGCCCCGCGGTGACCAAAACGAACGCTTAAGTTTCAGTCGGCGGAATGTAACATCATGACCCTCGGTGTGGACGGTCGATTAACGCCGCTCCGACATGCCGAGAGCCACCTCGCCAACCTGCCGAAGGGGGGTGCTGCGTTGCCGGGTTCACCGGTCATCACGGTCAAAGCCGGTGTCAAACGGACACCGGCGCAATTTCGTTCGTTCAACCTCACCGAACGGGACGTTCAGCGCTTTTGCGCCCGCATCACCCTTCCCGACCCGCTTTTGCTGTTCATCGAAGACATCGACGGGTTGCCAACCATCGTGCTCGGGGTGGTGGGTCCCGACAATTACCAACCTGAGCGGCGCGAGGAAATCGTCTACGGTCGTCGCTGGCGCGTCGAGCGCCACCTCTCCTACGCCGAAGTCCTCCAAACGGTGTTGTTGGCAGGGAAAACCGCCCTGGAACACGAGCTGCGTGAACGCATCGGCGTGGACGGCACCACACCCTTCAACCCCCACCAAGACCATGAATTGATGGCGGACGTCCTGAACAGCGGTGTGGTCCTCGATGCACCCCCTGTCCCCCTCAACAGTGTAACACTCAACGGCCTTCCGCTCAACATCCAACGCTGCCACACCGTGCAGGGGGTCGGCGATGTGGTCTGCATTGACCTTGGCACGGACAACACGGGCAACATGCCGTTCATGACCGGACAACTTCAGGCGCTGGTGACCGATGTCCGGGCACCGCTGGAGGCCGTTTGGGATGCACTCTTGCACAAGGCGACAACATGGCTGCATGCCAACCTGTTGCTCGACGGTCAAGCCGTGTTCAGCCCGTCGATCACCGTGCCGCAACGCGTGGCGTTTTCCAAGTTTCACCGCAACGACGTTCGCCTCAAGGCCTCCAACGATGCGGTGCAGCAACGAGGACGAATGAACGCCGATATCGACACCGTGCGCGCCCCCGTGATCCACCCTGGGCCTTGCAACACGCCCAGCCTGGACCGTTTGGTGGCCATGGACCCCGAGCACGGTGTCCGTCCGCACCTCAAGGAACGGTGTTCCATCGATTGAACCTTCAGCAGCGATGGGCCCTGCGGTGCTGAGAAGATACGATGGCGTTTCCACCGTCTGTGAGCGTGGGACCCCGGGGGCTTCCCGGGCCCCCTTTATGCCGTTTGGCGTCGAAGTAATA
>JAYOBJ010000006.1:0-101895 GCA_038104845.1 Methanobacteriota archaeon | reverse complement strand
CGCCAACGGCTTGCGAGAATTGTGTGCCGACGGGAGAGGAAATCGAGATGAATCGCCCGGGACGCCAGGTGTAGTGAACCGGCATCTGCCGTCCTCGAACGTTGTCTTCGGTGTTGCCGATGCAGTGGCAGATCATGCTGACCATGTCGCGTCCTCGCACGAATTGTGCCCCGGGCTGACGGTAGGAGGGAAACAGCCAGTCCTGCTCTTCAAGCGCCATGGTTTGGGCGATAGCAATCGCCTCCTCGCCGAAGGAGCGCATGTAGAACGAGAGTTTGCCCGTTCGTTGCATCTTGATCATGCGGTCGTCGAAGATTCGCAGGCGCATCATGTACTCAAGGCCCTGAATCATCGTCTCGGCATCCAACTCGGGGTTCCACTCCCCCAGCGCCTCGTCGTCGTCGTTGAGGACCCGAATCAAACCGGCGGCATGCTCCACCGTGTCCTGAGCGGAACAAGTGGCTGGGTCAGGCCGAGTGAGGTCCCCGGGTTGCTGTTCAAACGCACCCCCGAACGATGGCTCGTCACCGGGTCGGAAGGGAGCCACGCCGATGGTGTAAGGCGTCGTTGTAGCCGTGCTTCGCTCCGTCATCGTTCCACCTCACGGCTCGTCCGTCTTAAGGGGTGTCGGTGGCTTGGGCTGGCGTTCAGCCACGCGAACGTAAGCGCCGGGCATGGTTTCGGCGTTCGCAGGGTCGTGGGTCTTTCGGTACAACAAGCCTGCCTTGAAGGATGAGCGAACCAAGGGGCCGCTGGCGACGCCTGAAAAACCGAGGTCCATGGCGCGCTGCGCCCACACGTCGTACATGTTCGGTTCGGGAAAACGGTCCACCTTCAGGTGCTTGGGCGAAGGGGCGAGGTATTGCCCGAGGGTGACGAGGTCAACCCCTGCCGCTTTGAGCAGCTCAAGCGCTTCGTCGATTTCCTCGTCGGTTTCACCGACACCCACCATGATGGACGACTTGGTCACGATGTCCGGTCGCAGACGTTTGGCTTCGGCCAAAATGGCGATGGATTGAGCAAAAGAGGCTCGGGCATCCCGGACGGTGCGGTCCAGCCGAGGGACGCATTCGACGTTGTGGGCGAACACGGCCAACGGGCTGTCCTCCAGGAGATGCGCAAGGGCGTCAAGGTCGCCGGCAAGGTCCGAGCACAGGAGCTCCAGGGTGACCTCGGGCGACCGAGCATGGACAGCAGCAAGGCATTGCTTGTAGTGGTCGGCGCCGCTGTCGGGCAGGTCGTCGCGGTTGACGACCGTCACCACCGCATGGCGCAGGTTCATGGAGGCCACGGCTTGTGCGAGGTGCTCGGGTTCGTCCTGGTCCAGCGGAGGCGGTGCTTTGATGGTCCCCACGGCACAAAATCGGCAACCTCGGGTGCATTCTTGGCCGGCGATCATGAAGGTTGCGTCGCCGGACGCCCAGCAGTCGTGGATGTTGGGGCAGCGTGCTTCTTCGCACACCGTGTGCAACCGGTTGTCTTTGACCGCTTCTTTGGTGGCTTGGAACACGGCTTGCTGTTGGCCGTTGGGTAAGGAGGTGCGGAACCAGTCAGGGAGGCGGCGGGAACGGGCGGGAGCCGGGGGATTGGCGGCCATGGGGAGCGTGCGTTCGGCCATCTTCTCCCCCCTCAGGATGCGCTCCCGTCCTCCCGACAAAAAGGTGTGTGGTTTGGTGGTATGGTGTTGCCTTCCTTCCCTTCGTGCTGAATGGCTGTTTTTTGACCCTTGGAGGTTGGCGTGGATACGAGGCTTCATCACCCATCGCTCGCATGTCAAATCATGTCGGTGAAGGTTGTGCTCATCACGGGGGCCGGCCAACGACTGGGCGCGGCGACCGCACGCCGCCTCATTCACAAAGGGTGCCACGTGCTCCTCCATGTTCGTTCATCGGTGAGGGAGGCCGAAGCGTTGCTCGCTCAAGCTGAGGCCAATGAGGCCACGGGGTCCGGTGAAGTCGTGGTGGCGGATTTGACCGATGACGAGGCGCTGCAACGGCTCGTTTCGGAGGTGGCCCACCATCCGCTCGTGGTCGCCAACGGCTTGTTCGGTGTGGTTCACAACGCTTCGCTCTATAGACCTTCATCCTTTGCCGAAACACCCCTTGAGGTGTACCGGCACCTGACGCGCCTCCACATGGATGCACCCTATGCGGTCACCCAAGGCTGCCTTGAGGCGCTCAAGCGCGGCCGGGGTTCGGTCATTGGCATGGTTGACACGTCCTGGGGGCGGGTGTGGGGCGGTTTGGCGCACTACACCTCGACGAAGGCCGGTCTGCGCCAATTGATGCTCAACTTGGCCGGTGATCTCGCTCCTGAGGTCCGCGTCAACTGCGTGGCACCGGGGGCGATCATGGCAGCCGATTGGGAAGCCGAACACTTCGCCTCCGTCGTCGAGAAGGTGCCGTTGCAGCGCTCGGGTCAGGCCAGCGACATCGCTGCGGCGATCGACCACCTCCTCCATCACCCCACCTTGACCGGTCACGTGTTGCACGTCGATGGCGGCTGGTCCACCGTTGAGTAGGGAGGCTTCATCAAGGGTGATTCGGTCACCCGCATCAAGCAGGGGTGGCTGAGGTGGTCAAAGGCGCCGGGCTTAAGATCCGGTCCCGTATGGGTTCGTGGGTTCGTATCCCACCCCCTGCACCAAGACCCTTCAACCACGAAGGGGCCCGTTTCAACGCACGGGATGCAAAACGGTTTAACACCCCCCTTGGTCACAACCGACCAGTGGTCACCATGCGCGGTCCCGATTCGCTCGAAGCCAAGCCCGTGAGCGCCCTGTCGCTCGTGGTCCTCTTCGTGCTTTCGCTCCTGACCGTGGGCTTGGGTGGCGCACCGTTGTCCGACGGGGCGGCGCATCTGGGTGACACCGTTTCGTCCAGCGCCGTGGGCGCCAACGAGCAGACCTACGAACTCTACTTCGATTCACCCAACTCCGAATTCGGCGGTGACGGCGCCATTGTCACCAGCGAGCCATCCGGCGGTCGTGAGGAAGGCAGCGCCATCGAAGGGCTTGAGTTCCGGAGCACGGAAATGATCTCCGACCTGTACATCAACGGCTCGGGGTCGGACAACACCGTCCGATTGTCGGTGAACTTTCGGTTCCGAGGCAGCGACGGGTCCACGGCCGACGTCACCTTTGCCCTCAAGGCCGGTGACGTCCAAATCGATTCACAAAGCCGCTCGCTCGACTCGCCCTGTTCTTCATTGAACCCCAACTCCCAGTGCAGCTGGGCGGTCATGGAGGTTGAATTTGAAGCAGGTGACAACGGGTTCCGTGTGCCCCAAGGCAAGCAACTCAAGGTCCGCATCGATGCCCAAGCCACCTGCGAAGGAAGCGGTGGTGGCGTGCTCTCCCCCGACTGCGAGGTGGAGATTGCCTACGGCGACGTCAGCGGCTCGGGCAGTTACTCCCGGCTTCAGGTGTACACGAACGCCCTCACGGGTTCTTCGGTGAAGGTGCACAGCTGCCACGAGAACTACGGCTGCAACTGGAACGATGCAGAAAAACTCACCTGGTCGCCCAATCATCGCGCTGAATTCCGTGAGATGCAATTTTCCATTGAGGTCCGCGATGCCTTTGGCCGGGACGACATCGAGGAAATCATGCTCGTGATGGACACGCCCAACAGCGCCAACGTCGTGTTTGAGAACGAATTCACCGACGACGACCTGCGCTTGGACAACAACGGGTTGATCGGCAACCACACCTTCACGTACACGCCTGGGATTGCTGCTGGCGACTATCCGCTGTACCTTTTGGTGGAAGACGTCCAGGGCCATTCCGTTCGCTTCGAACACCCCGGCATCACGTTCCTTGAACACGACGTGTACCTCACGCTGCCCTCCAGCCAACCCGATGTCGTCCTCTTCGCACCCGGCGCATCGGTGACGGTTGAGTTCCTCATTGAACACACCGGTGCGTCGTCGAGCAGCCTTGAGGTGGTGTTCGATCTCGACACAAACCTCCCCAGCGATTGGTCGGACCCCCTTTGGAGTGTCCCCAGCAAAACCTACGCTCTCTCAAGCGGCGGGCAATCCTTGCGACCGCAGCTGGAGATCAACGTTCCCGAGGGCGACGTGACCTTTGCTCCCGATTCCCTCGAAATCATCGCCCGGGTGTACGCTGAAAACGACCTCGGTCAAATGGAGGAGGTGGCCATCAAGGAGATTGACCTCAGTTTCGAGGAGGTGGATGTGTACGCACCGCCCCGCCTGTTCGCTTACGAGGACGAGGCTCACCAAGTGCAAATCGCAGACTCCACCCGCCCCGAAGCCTACGATGAAACGCTCTCCCATTACGTGGATGCCGAGGAAATCGGTGATTTCTACCTCGACGTCTTCAACACCGGCTTCATCACGGATGCGTTCAAGATCCGTGTGCTGGAACAACCCGACGATTGGCAATACCGCTTCTACGACAACAACACCGGCATGGAACTGGTGGAGGAAGGCATCTACGCCATCACGCCCGACATCGGTTCCACGCAAATTCTGACCGTTCGCATGGAGGTGTACCCGCCGGTCGACCGAGAGAGCGCTGACATCGGTCTCTTTTCCATCGCCGTCACCAGCCAGGAGGACAGCGACTTGCGAACCGACGTATCGTTCACGGTGCACAGGACCTTCGGCATTCTCGTTGAGGTCATCTCCGACAGCGACGGCGTGGGCGACGACAATCCGTTGGGCCAAGTCGGCCCGGTCGGTCCGGATGCCTCCGTGTTCTACAACCTCCGGGTGACGGATTCCAGTGAGGGCACGGGCCAAACCACCTGGCGCCTGGTCAACCCTCGTGACGTTGAGCGAAACACCGAAGCGAACCCCAAGTACGGCTCATGGGACTACACCATCTCCAACGGTTCCAACACCAATGTCGTGGTGGTTCAGTTGGCGCCCGATCAACACGCTGACCTGCGCCTGGACCTCACGGTGCAAGGCCAGATGGAAGCGGGCGAACACACCGTCTACATGCGCATCATTGAGGAAGGTGTCGACCTCGACGATGCGCGTTACTTCGACCTCCCCGTGAAGGTCGTTATCCGTGAAGATGTGGTTGAAAACCGCATCGAGATCATCGAGCGGAACGAAAAATCTCGGTTCGCGCCAGGGCAACAACAAAACCTCGATTTCCGTGTCAGCAATCAAAACAACATCGCCCTCGATGTGGTCATTCGTCTCGACCAGCCGGAGGGCTGGGAGGGCACCATTCGTGCCACGTCGAGTCAACTTGGCAGTGATTTCCTGATCATCAACCTCCCTGCCTACACGAGTAAGGACTTCAGCGTCACCATGGTCGCTCCGGATTCGCTGAAGGACGGTGAGCAAATCAGCATCGAACTTCGTGTCACGCCCATGGACAACGAGACACCCTATGGTGACGGTTTCAACCAGATGTTCACGTTCAATTACCTCACTGAATGCGTCGGAGCTGCCTGTTTGGTGGGTGAACTCATCAACCCAGAGCCACAAACGCTCGTGTTCTATGTCATGCTGGTGGGGCTGCTCATCTACGCAGTCCGTCGAAAGCCAGCAGCCGCACCGTTTGATGAAGCGCCCGCTTACGAAGCCAAGGAGGACGTTGTGTTCGAGGAGGAGGACGATGACCTCCCGCCGCCTGTGACGGCATCGGACGACGAAGACGACCTGGAATTGCTTGAGGACCTCGAGGACCTTTGAAGGCGCCCCGTCGACCTCGATGTATGAACAATGCACCATTTCCCTTATGAGGGTTCAAACGAACCCAACAACATGCAACCAGCGAACGCTACGCTGAACCTCGGTGCGGCTGCCCATCGAGAGGCGTTGTTGGCTCGACAAAGGTCCGTCCGTTCGGTGGCGTTGTCGGCGTTGATGGTGCTGTCCACGTTTGCCGCGATTCCCTTCGTTTCTTATGACGTGCAAGCCGCATCGGACACCGACGGTGACGGCCTGACCTACGGTCTGGAGTACCTTATTGGGACCTTGCCCAACGACCCCGATTCGGACAACGATGGGTTGCCCGATGGCTGGGAATGGAACTACGGTTTGGACCCCTTGTCGAGCAACGGGGCCGATGGTGCCACGGCTGACCCCGATGGGGACGGCATGTCCAATCTGCAAGAATACCTCTACCTCCAACCCTCGGGCTGGGATTCCTCCTCCACAGCGTACCTTGACAACGGCGTATGGTGGAACGGCACGATTCCTGTGAACGACTGGAATGAAGAAGATGCCCTTCAGTACAACCAACCTGGGTGCGGAGATTCGGGCTCCGATGGGTCCGGTACAATCATCCTTTGCGACGAGGACCCAGTCGGCAACATGTGCGCCAACGGGTTTGACGACGACAAGGACGGTTTCGTCGACGCTGCCGATTCCGACGGTGACGGTGATGCCGATTGTTTGACCGACGACGATGACGGCGATGGGGACATTGACGAAGACCCCGCCGGGTGGGACACCGACGGTGACGGGATGCCGGACGGATGGGAAGCCGCCAACGGGCTGAATGCGACCTCACCCTCCAACGCCGACGGACCCAACGGCGACCCCGATGGGGACGGATTGAACAACCTCATGGAATACGTCAACCCGACGTGGACCACCATGTGCGGTTCGTCGCCGTGTTTCCGCAACGGGCCGGACGGCGTCGTGACGGAGACCACCTCGCCGTGCAACCCTGCTGCCGGTCAAGGTCCAGGTGGCTGCGCCACGTACACGGCCGAGGTGGACGGCATTACATCGACCAATCCGCAAGTGGCTGACACCGACGGCGACGGTCTCAACGATTCCTACGAGGCCCTTACGCTCTTGACCGACCCCACCTCCTCGGACACCGACGGTGACGGTGTGCCCGACGGCATCGAGGTCAACGGTGCGTATGGGGACCCCGCTCAAGCGAGCGACCCACGCAACAACAACACCGATGGTGACGCCTTTGATGATGGTGAAGAGGACACCAATGGCAACGGGCTGCTCGACGACGGCGAAACCGATCCCACACGACGTGAGGATTCGGGTGACGCTGACAACGACGGCATCCAAAATTGGGAGGAGAACCTCACCTGCACCTTGTGGAACGTGGCGGACACGGATTTCGGTGGCGTGAACGACGGTGACGAGCGCAACATCAGCCACGGTACCGACCCGTGCGACTCGCTGGTGAATTTCGAGACGGCGTTCGTCAGTTACAGCGGTTCGTTCAACCAGTTGACCGTCAGCAACGGCACGGGCTTCAACCCAGCTGGGGGTGTAGGTTGGTACAACGTTTCTGGGACATGGGAGGCGTTCACCTATGCCACAGTGAACGGCAACGTGCTTCAACAGGTGTCGGCCGGCCCCTCGGGGACGGCGACGGACGTGGCCAACCGCAACGGCTCGTTCTGCCACACCCAGGCGGTCGCTGACGGCAGCATCGGTGGTGACCGCAACTACTGCGACGACGATTACGAAGACACGGACGGGGACGGCCTCGCTGACTGGCAGGAATTGTTGGGCACGTTTGGATGGTTCTCCAACCCCACGCTTGCGGATTCCGACGGCGACGGGATGAACGATTTCAACGAGGTGTTTGACAACACGGACCCAAACGAACCGTGCACCAACCTGCTCGATGATGACGGTGACGGGCTCAACAACTACTTCGAAAACACCACCGGCTGCGACCTCACCTTCATCGGCATCACCAACGGTTCAACAGACGTCTGGGTGACCTTACACGACACCTTCGACACCGATGCAGGCGGTGTCGACGATCGAACCGAATACTTTGATGGCACGAACCCAGAAAACGACCCGACAGACGACATCCAGCCTGAAGATTTTGACGGTGACGGCATCCCCGATGCCGTCGAGAACGTCACAGGCACCGACTGGACCAACCCGGACACGGACGGTGGCGGCATGATCGACGGGTTGGAATGCCCTGATATTTTCTGGCTGGTCAACTGTGTCGGTGCACCGTTCGACCCCTTTGACCCGAGCGACGACATCATCAACACCGACGTCGTGTTTTGGGCCAACAACACCACCGGAACGGTCGACCTGGACTTGGATCACCGTTGGCGCGTCAACACCAACGATTTCTACACCGGGACCACCTATGCCCACCTTCCATCCGTTCATCCCAACGAGGAACTCACCCTTCCAGCCAGCAACTTCACCCACCTCGCGCCGTTGTCCTTTGCCAACGACACCGTTCGCTGGAACGTGGAATTGTCCAACGCCATGTTGAACGGACAGGTGCCTGCACCTGCAGCCTATTCCAACGTCTCTTCGGTTTTTGATGTCTCGAGCATCCTTGAACGGAGCAACGACACCCACACGCTCAGCATTGGGTTGGGGCCCGTGAGTCAAATTGTTTACGAGCAGCCCGAGTACTACTTTGATTGGGGCACGTTGGCATCGACCACCATCGCCGGTCAGGGGTTCCCATATGAGTTGTTGACGGACGATAAATTCACCAACGCTTCTGACGCTCATTCTCTCGTCAAAAACATCACCGATGCAGTGGTGGGCGATGCCGGCGCCACCGATGCGTACAGCACCGCAGCCGCCCTCGAGGACTTTTTGATCAACGGCAACGCTTCCACGGAATTCAAGCGTAACCACAACGGTTCAGGAACACCCAACGAAGAGGATCTCAGTTTGAACTTGCTCGGGAACGCTTTGGAGGGCACATGCAGGGAATTCAACACCGTTTTTGTGACCATGGCTCGTCTCGCTGGCCTACCAGCCAGGCAGGTCACTGGGTACATCGGTGGTACGTGGACTGGGTCGGGTTTCGCCGTGTACGCCTCCAACGCCGCCACGTGGTCAGAAGTCCGGCTCCAGCAAAACGCAGGCAATGGCGGTACCGACTTGGGTTGGGTCGCCTTCGACCCTTGCCCACCCGCTGAAGAAATGGAAATCGTTAACCAGACCATCTCCAACTTGACCTTCAATCCCGGCCCTGACCAAGAGATCATTGTGACGGGCCAGCTACGCTTTGCAGAGAACGGCACACCAGCATCAGGTGTTCGTGTGAGGGCCTACCTGACTCCAGTTGATGAAGCATCGTTGGTGCCCGGTCCTGGAAGCGTGATTGATCGTCAATTCGATGAGAACATCACCGATACGAACGGCACTTTTACCATGCGCGGGTTCCCGAGTCAGATCGTCGCTCCTGGCATGCACAATGTTGTGATCGAACATCTTCAGACGGGTTACGTTCCGAACGACGGCATCGTTTACGAAGCCTATGTCAACATCACCGATCAGGCGACCATCACGCACACTGCTCCAGGAGCGATTGACGCCCCCGTCGCCGGGGCTGGCGCAACCACTGTGCTCGAAGGGACGCTTTCCTTCCAAAACTTGCCTGAAAGCGACTTCACCGGTCTCCCCAACCAAACGGTCTGGCTGGCGTTTACCTCCTCGGTGGACGGGGCACAGAACCTCTCGGCCACAGCCGACACGGCTGGATATTGGTCCATCACCCTCAACCTAAGCGAGTTTGAGGCCAAGACAAACCTGTCCGCTACCCTCGGCTTTTCCGGATGGCAAGACACGTCTGTGGGCGGCATCCCACTGCCACAGTTTCACTTGCTGCCCACCACCCACAGCATGGTCATCAACGTCACGGACGCACCCAACCTCACGGCGACGGTGGAGGGGCCGCTGGCCAACAACAGCATCCTCTTGCTCGACGATGACGTTTGGGTGAATGGTACAGCGCAATCGTTTGGTGCCTCTCCAGCTGCCTTGACCGGAAACGTGCAATTGTCCATCCGGGCACTTGACCTCGGCGATGTCTGGACCGAAGTGTTCAACCAAACCGTGACCGGGACGTTTTCACTCCAGCAATTCCTCCCGAACACCACGCTGGTTGCGGCTGGGCAAATCGAAGTGCGTGTTCGCTTCTACCCGCTGAGCCTTCCGGCCACGGATGATGCGAATGTGTCCACTGGCGACCCCTATTTCCTGCGTGGCAAACTGACGATGATCTTCGAAGAATCCGCACAGCTTCGTGGCTTCGACGCAGGTCTGCGTGTGAATTTGGTCGATCACCGCGGGGCAAGCCCGGCTCCAAACACGCTGGGGAATTACGATTTCAGCTTCAACGGCTCTTGGTTCAACACCACGGTGGACCCCTCCACCGACACCGTTGACGTGATGCTTGCCCTAGCGTCGACACTCACTGCCGGAGATTATCCTCTCGGTGCGAGTTTCAACGGCTCGGATTTCTACCAACCAGCGACCGCCAGCGGCAGCATTCGTGTTCAGGCTGAAATTGACTACAACCTGTCCATCGCTCAAGATTGGACCTACATGGGCAACACCACGACCTTGACGGGCGACCTGTTTGATGCCGTCTACAACACACCGGTGGTGGACAACAACACCCTCATCACCGTTATTCTCGAGACCGATGAGGGCATCATTGACCTGGCCTTTGCTACGCTCAACAACACCACCGGAGCTTTCAGCATCCCCATCACGATGCCAGCGACCCTCGCCTCGGGCGCCTATGACCTCATTTTGGACTTGGATTTCCTTTCCCAAGCACCCGAAGGCGGGGCTTACTATGCCTACGTGGATCCGTCGGTACCTCCTGCTCCCCCAACGCTGATCTCCACCCTTGGCGGTATCGTCACGGACACGGTGGTGACGGCCGAACGGCCCGCTTACATCGTAGAAATGAACGCCTCGGTGGATTTCCTTGCCAAGGTCACCGATGTGGCGGACGGTTCGAACCTCTCCGGAGTCTCGGTGGAATACATCTGGGATTACGGTGGAGCGAACACCAGCTTGGGAACGGCCACGACCAACGCTGAGGGCAACGCGAGCCTGGCTTACGTTCCTGACGGCATCGCTCCGGGGTACTACGACGTGGGGATGGTGGTTCAGGATGACTTGACCGCCGCTCTCGCCAACGGCAACACCCGCCGTTACGGCAACGTGTCCGTCGTGAACGTGACCGTGCAGATCGACAGCACGATCCAAATCATCAACGTGCCCGCCAGCGTCACCGCCGGCCAAGCCTTCAATGTCGTTGGTCAGGTGATGGACGGTGAGAACGCCAGCCGGCCGCTCCTTTCGGGCGTTCGTCTGGATGTGTTCTGGCTTGAAAACCCAGAAGAAATCTTGCTCAGCGGTGCCCCCACAGCCCAGAACGGCAGCTTCAACCTCACGGTCCCCACCGACACCTCCAACAACGGGACAACACGGGGCCCCCACACGCTGGTCATCACCGTGGTTGAGGATTCTTCACCCTTCTACCTCACGGCCACCTCACAATCGCCGATTCAGGTGATGGGCGTCTCAAGGTTGGAGAGCCTCCAGCCGCTGAACGCCGTGCTCATCAACCGTGGCAACACAGTGAACATGTCCGCTCAGCTCGTGGAAGCCTCCGACCTCTTTGCCCCGCTTGGCAACTACGCGGTAAGCCTGAAGTTCCACGATACGTGGTTGAGCGAATCGACCACGGACGGCGAAGGCTTTGCGAACTTTTCCTACACGGTGCCCTACGACCATCCGTTGGGTTTGATTGTTGTTCAGATGGCGTTCAACGGATCCAGTGACCTCTTGACCACGAGCGCCAACATCACGAGCATCACGGTTCGCTCGTTGACGTTCATGGTGGTCAACAACATCGCCGCGAACCCCGTTGCGGCCGGCTCGTTCAACATCAGCGGCCGTGTGACATCCGACAACGGTTCTGGTCTGGAAACCCGTGATGGTGGATTGTTACCCAACGCCAACGTTCTCGTGGCCATCGATGACATGGCCTCGGGCTTCACGGTAGTTGACGGTCTCATCGGTACGGGTGGATACTGGAACGGCACCGTCCAACTGGGCGTGGCTTTCCCCCGCGGCAACCACACCTTGGAAGCCACGTACATTCCAACGGTGAATTACTACGTGGGTTCGGTCAACAACGCCTCGTTCGACAGCCGTGGGTATTCCACGTTGCAGTTCATCGCCCCCCAACTCGATGGTCTTGGTCAGCCTTCCCTGAACGACCGCACCGACCGTGGCACCAATGTCAGTTTCAGGATCTTGTTGACAGACAACCAAAACGATCCGCTGGCCAACCAATCCGTGGTCGTGACGCTGGACGCCACGATGGGCTTCGCTGCACCGGTGTCCATCATTGTGACCACGGCTGACAACGGTACCGCAGCGGGTGAACTGACCGTTCCTGCCAACCTCTCGGTGGGTCCAACGGTCATTTCTGCTGACTATGCAGGCATCGCTGGGACCACCGGGGTGGTTGGCTCCAAGGCCACCACCGATTTCGTGGTTCTGGCTGACACGGTGGTCACCATCACCGAAGCACCCACCGTGTTGACTGCCGGTGACCGAATGACGGTGAACGGCACCTTGCTCGATGATTTGGGTCAGACCCTGCTCGATATGGGTGTGCCCTCCACCGCCGTGGTTCACCTGATGGTCGACGGTATTCCGGTCGCCAGCACAGAGACCAACGCTGCCGACGGCAGCTTCTCGCTGGCGTACACGCTGCCCGAAGACACCACCGCAGGTCAACACCTGATCGGCGTCGAATTCCGTGGCGGTCGAGATTGGGTTGACCCCATCGGTGTGGGTGAGACCCTCAACCCGGAGTACTACCAGCCCTCCATGGCAACCGTCGATTTCAATGTCAGCGTCCCGACCAAGATCTTGTTCCTCACGCAGAGCGGCCAAGTCGACCGTGAGACAACGATGACGCTCCAAGGCCGGCTGTTGGACATCGTTGACAACCCACTGCCCAACCGCACCGTCGAGGTGTGGCTGGACGGCGCCTGGTTGACCAACACCACCACAGACGCCAACGGGACGTTCACAGCAGTGCACCCGGTGCCTGCTGACGCCACGCTCGGGCCGGTGTCGGTCGAGGTCCGATTCACCGGGACCCTCACCTACCTCCCCAGTCAAGCCTCCGGTGTTTGGGAGGTGTTCAGCCCCATCCTCGTGACCGTGAGCATGACCGACCCTGTCGCCGTCAACGAAACCGTGAGCATCTCGGGAAGCGTCGTCGACAACCAGCTCGTTGGCGTCGGCATGCTTGACGTGCTGCTGACGGTGGACGGCATCACGGTGGCTGCGCTGGTCACCGAAGCCGACGGCACCTTCACCTACGGGTGGATCGTTCCCGACCTCTTTGACATCGGCAACCAGACGTTGGTTGCAGAGGTGCCTGCGCAGGGTTACTACCGAGCGGGCGAGGGCGACGTCACCTTCTTCCTCGCTCATCGGTCGATGGTCACCTTGGATTTGGACAACGGCATTGACGCAACACGCGGCGACCTGTGGGAGCTGTCGGGCCGCCTCTTCGACATCGACACGGTCGACCGCGACGGGTTGGTGGGCATGGAACTCACCGTGACACTCGATGGCGTCCCCGTCGTGACCACGGTGACGGGTTTGGACGGTGCTTGGGCGGCCGATGTCCCGGCCACCATGGACCTGAGCCGCGGCACCCACACGCTCGGTGTTGCTTTCGCAGGAACCCAAGCCCACTTGGGTGCCAGCAACGATGCGTCGGTGCAAGTGTGGGCCAACGTGATCATCACGATCGACAACACTTCGTCATACTTCGTCACACGGTCCGACGCCCTCTTTGCACCCATCACCTTCACCGGTTCCATCCAAGAGGTGGGTGGCGATGGTGAGGTCTTCGAGGGCCTGACCCTCACCATGGGCAACGCCTCGGACTGTGCGAACGCTCGCAACGGCGCCAAGTGCTTCCCATCGATGATGGTGTCCTGGCAAAACGGCAACTTCACCATGACCGGTCCTGCGCCTTATTGGCTCTCCGCCGGCCCCCAGTTCTTCGCCATCGACATGCCCGGCAACGACACCTTGCACCTCAACGGTGCGAGCGAGAGCCATCCGGTGTACGTTCAGGTCGATGCCACCATCACCGTTTCAACCACCGATATCGTCGAGGATGAACAGGAAGACATCATGACCACGGTCTCCATCGTGGCCGACGACACCCGAACCGGTTTGAGCGGCATCGAAGTGCTGGTCTTCATTTACGACGAGAACCAAAACCAAACGGCGTTCAACAGCCAACTCACCGGTGAAAACGGCCGCGTGGAGTTTAAATTTGAAGCTGACCCTCCATACGGAGATGTCGATGTGTATGGCCGATTACAGATGGACATCGTCATCAACGACCTCCGGTTGTCCTCCAGCAGCCTCGAGGACTTCCAGGACACCCGCAGCGAAGGGTTCGCCCTTCAGTACAACTTTGCCGAACAACAGGAACCCACCCCGTGGTGGTCCTACGGCCTGTTGCTGCTCATCACCGCCTTGGTGACCGCCGGCGTGGTGATGTACCGTCGCCGCCAAGCGGCCAACGACATCCTGAAGGACGCTGCTGAGGTCTTTGCCTACACCGCTGAACTGCTGGCGGCCGGGGACGCTGTGCGTGAAACGATCTTCACCTGCTACCAGGATCTCTGCGGTTTGCTTCAACAGCGAGGCTTCCTCCGTCGCGACTTCGAAACCGTCCGCGAGTTTGAATTCGCCATCCGCCAAGCCCTTGGCGGTGTTTCCGAGGACGCCCTGACCGCGCTGGACAACACCTTCGAGATGGCGCGATACAGCCGCGAGGAACTGGGGGCGCAGCACGGGGAGGTCGCTGGACAAGCCCTCACGAAGATGAGCGGAGAGATTGCCCAAATCCAGAAGGTTCCGCCACGAGGGCTCTGAAGAACGAGCGGGCACGGCCGGTCGTTGGCGAGGTCACCTTCACCGCTCATGAAGCGGGTGGATGCCACGTCACCATCGCAGATGCAGGTGACCGTTCACCCAGGTGGCGGTCAAGCGTTCCAAGGCACCCTCGGGGAGGTTCATGTCACGAACGAGCGGTTCATGCCCCTCTTCGCTGATGGTCAGCCGGACCGTTGCCGTTTCTCCATCGGTGCTCGCGGTGAGGTTCACCTGTTCCAGGGCCGAGCCCAGCAGCGGGATGGTCAACCCGTCGGGATGAACGCGGCCGTTGAGTCCCTGCACCACCCACGTCAGTGCTCGTTCGGGGAGGGTGGCGGCCAAGGCATGCTCGGGAATCATCCCGGCCGTGACCAGCACCGCTTCGTGGCGTTGTCGAACTTCGTCGAGGTGCGTGGTTTCGGCATCAAACGAAGCCTGCAGGGTGGCTGCGTCAACGCCGAGGCCGTCAGTCGTGAGGCTTTGGTCGAGGCCCGGTGCCTCGCTGGCTTCCTCAATTTCCAGTGGGGTCCACCCGTCCATGCCCCCAACAACGGACGAGCCCACATGAACCTTCGTCCCTTCCACGCCGACTCATGAAGCGGGGTGAACCCGGCTGTAGAACCGTCGAGCGAAGCGCTGCGTGGTGCCGGCATCGCTGGCTTCGTTCATCTTCATGTCCTGCGGGAAGCACGGTGCATAGGTCCGGTCGGTGACGCGTCGGTCCAACAACAGGATGAGGGCTCGATCGCCGACGGCTCGGATCGGTCGGCCCATGGCCTGAAGGATGGCGTTGATGGCGGGCTGCGACACCGTGTAACGCCATGCCAGGCTCTTGCCAAACCGGTCCTCAGCGTACTGTTTCAGGGCTTTGGACAACACGGAGGGCGGTGCGTTGGGAATGCCGATGCAGGCCACGGCGTCCAAGGCGCCGTTGTGGTAGTCCACCCCTTCGGAGAGCCGAGCGCCAAACACGCCGGCCAACAGGATTTTTCGCCCGCGTGATTTTTCCTCGAGAAGGGTTTCAACGATGAGATCCAAGTCCTGCTTGGTCCACGTCCGGTCTTCCACCATGACACGCACCCCGTGAAAGGTGGCTTCCCCGACGATTTGGTTCAACATGGCATAGGAAGGTGCGAACACTGCAACGTTACCGGGGGTCTCGTCAATGAGGGTCTGCAAATGTCGGCGCATGGCAGCGGTGTTCTCGGGGCCGCGTTCACTGTACTTGGTGGTCACATCACGGGCCACCAGAACCGGTCGGCGCATGGCGGCAAAGGGCGACTCGTACGCTCGGGCCGTGGTCTTGGACGCTGGGAGCGCCAACACATCGGCGTACATTTTCGGAGGATAGAGGGTGCCGGACATCAACACGGCACCCGCTGATGCTTCGAACACCGGCTTGGAAACCAGGCCCGGATCAAGGAGGTGGGTCGTGATTCGACCGTCTTTGCCCTTGGTGTCGAACACCAGCGTCATGGCCGTGGAATCACCGAAACGAACGATGGCGTCGAGGATTTCAGCCACTTTGTGAGCGTTGGGCTCCATCGGGTTGCCATCGTCACCTGCGTCCATGTCTACGTCCACAGCGTAGAGGAGGTCGCGAAGCTGATGGAGTCGCACAGCCCGGTCCACCTTGGGATGCGGAGACGCTGTGGCCGGACCAAGGTGCTGTTGCCCGGTGATGCCCTCGGCGCGGTCGCACGCCTGCTGAAAGACATCCACGAGAGTGTTGACCTCCACTTCGGATTCTTCCTCCCCATTGGACAGCTCACGGTGGAGGCGAGAAAACAGCGCCTCAAAGGCCGAGCGAGCGGCTTTCATGACGTCATGGGCCCACATGGCGAGGTCAACACTCGCCTGCAGCAGTTCTCCTCCCGGCATACTCATCGCCTTCTGAAGGGTCCCCACGTGTTCCTCGAGTTCCATCCACGTGTTGCGGATCATCGTCTGCGTCAAGCGTCGCTCGAGCGTCATTCGGATGCGGTCGGGAAGGTTGTGGGCTTCGTCCACCACAATGATGATGTCCTCGAGTGAGAGTTCCATGGCTTTGAGGCTGGAGTCGCGGACGCCGTCGTCAAACAGGTGGTTGTAGTCGCCAACGAACACGTCGGCTCCGGCGACGGCTTCTCGGGCCACTTTCCACGGGCAGGTCACAGCAGGAAGGCCCTGGACGGTGTGTTGCTGGGCGATGCTCACCAGTTCGTCCACATGGAGCGGGTGCGCGAGGATTTTCTCTTTCAATCCAGGGGCGGGTGTGATCCACGGCTTGCAGCCTTTGGTCCGTCGTGCTTGGCTGCACATCAGGGAGAAGACGAACGGGGCTTCCTTGGCGAAGGGCTGGACGCACATCCCGGCTTGACCCACCATGTCCACAAGTCGAACCGGCATAGCGCCGTTGCGCCGTTCGTTGATCCGTCGAACGGTGTCCACCACAATGCGGTGCTGCGTTTGACGGGAGGTCAGGAAAAACACGGTTTTCTTCGTGGGGTGCTGACTCGCCACCAGGAGGGCAGCGGCCAACGAGGCTGCGGTTTTTCCGATCCCTGTGGGCGCCGCAGCGAGGTGATACCCGCCGCGTTCAAGGGTGCGTCGGGCGTCATGAATCATGTCGAGTTGACCCGGTCGAGGGCGTTCGTGCGCCAAAAACGGAATCGATGCACCCGAATCGGAGGACGCATCGTTTGTCATGAGGTTCATCGGTGGACGACCCTCCTAAAGGATTCGCACACCGTTCCTCGCTCTCGCTGGCGGTCATCGTTGTGCCCAACGATGTGGGGGTGTTGGGCACGTGGGGGCCACCCATCAACTGACAGGGGTGGAGGATGAGTCCCCCTGGCCGTCATCCAGGGGGTTGTGGGGGGGTTGGCCGTGGGGGCCGTGGTCAGGACGTGCATGACGGGCACGTCGGCGCAGCGAGGCTAAACCGTGCAGGATTGACCGGTCCTGCACCGTCCAAAGGGTGGCGTCGCCTTGGAAGTATCCTTGGTTCTGCCAAATCATCCCATCCCCTCCGTTCTCTCACCATTTATGCTTGGTATTCGCTGCGTCGAATCGTTTCTTCTCGAACCTGCTCCAGCACCGCATCGAGGGCGTTGTTGGAAGCCAAGATCTCGTCGGTGACCTTCTGAATGTAGAGCGACAGCCCTTCTTGGGCAGCTTGTTCAACGGTGACGCCACGCAACTCGTAGAGCTTGCCGAGTTGCGCGAGGTCGTGCCGGCCCACCGGGATGCGGACGGATTGCATGTCCTGGATTTGGGGCTGGTTGTGGAGGAATTCTTGAATCGCCAGGCGAACCACGTCGGAACGGTTTCGTGTGCCCGCCGTGCCCACGCGGAGCTCGAGCAACGCCAGGTCCTCGTCGCTGATGCGAAGCGAGACGGCGGTGGTGGGCTGGCTCATTCCGGTTCCTCCTGTACACCTCCATTCGACATCCGGTATATAATGTATGACATTTGATGACAAATTGTAAGACAATTGATTCAGCGGTGCCTCCTGTCAAGTTCGTGCTCGCTTGGATGGGCCTCGGGCCTCCGACCTGGGCGAAAATTCAAGGGCAGGGCGCCGGTGTTCACGGCATGCCCCTTGAACCGTCGCGAGGCTTGTACCTGTACTGCGAGGCCTTGAAAGCCGCCTATGCTGATGAAATCGTGACGGACGATGAAGCTCAGATCCTCCACGTCCTCGCCATGGCCCTTGGGGTCGAACCCGCCGACACAGCGGAATGCCGGGCGGTTGTCGCAGGTGAACTGCCGTCGCCGTTCGTGGACGACGACCGTTTCGGCGGCCACCGCACTGGCGATGTGGCCACGTATCAATCGGCGCTCATCGCCGCCTTGGACGATGAGGTGATCACGGAGGATGAGTGGGCCATGCTGGACGTGCTTCGTGGGTTGATGGGATTGCAACCCGACCAGCACGCGATGATTGCTCAAGCCGTGATGATGACCGCTGAGGTGGATGCTCAGGGGGAGCGACGTTTGGAGCGTTTGGAGCGCTTCCTCACCCTTCACCCCTACCGGTGAGGCGCGTGAACCTTGGGGCCGGAACGCGTTAAGGGGCAACCATTAGAAAGGGTCTGTGTAAGGCGCACCCAGCACCACAGGTGCGAGAAGGTATATCCATGAGCCCCAGTGATGCAATCTACGCCAAAGTTGTCGCCCGCGACCCAAACCAACCTGAATTTCACCAGGCGGTGAAGGAAGTGTTGGAGTCCCTTGAGCCGGTCCTTGAAGCCAACCCTGGATACATCTCCGTCGTTGAGCGCGTCGTCGAGCCTGAGCGACTGATTCACTTCCGCGTCCCATGGGTGGACGACAGCGGCAATGTTCAGGTGAACCGTGGTTTCCGCATCCAATTCAACGGCGCCATTGGTCCTTACAAAGGCGGGCTTCGCTTCCACCCCTCGGTCAACGCTTCCATTCTGAAGTTCCTTGCTTTTGAGCAGATCTTCAAGAATTCCTTGACCGGCCTGCCCATGGGCGGTGGCAAGGGTGGCTCCGATTTCGACCCCAAGGGCAAATCCGATGCCGAAGTCATGCGCTTCTGCCAGTCGTTCATGATGGAATTGTGGCGACACATCGGTCAGGACTGCGACGTTCCCGCCGGTGACATCGGCGTTGGTGGTCGTGAAATCGGCTACATGTTCGGTATGTACAAGCGCTTGCAGAACGAGTTCCAAGGCGGCGTCTTGACGGGCAAAGGCCTGGCCTATGGCGGTTCGCTGATTCGCCCTGAAGCAACCGGGTACGGCTTGGTGTACTTCGCCCGCGAAATGCTGGCCACCAAGGGCAAGTCGTTCGAGGGTGCTGTCGTGTCCATTTCGGGGTCCGGTAACGTGGCTCAATTCGCTTGTGAAAAGGTCCTCGACCTTGGCGGCAAGCCCGTGACCATGTCCGATTCCTCCGGTTTCATCCATGACCCAGAGGGCATCAACCGAGAGAAACTCGCTTGGATCATGGACCTCAAAAACAACCGCCGCGGTCGTATTTCGGAATACGCTAAGCAATTCGCTTCCGCCACGTTCACCGCCAGCGCTCCTGAACCAGCTGCCAACGGTCTATGGGGTGTTGATGTGGACGTGGCCTTGCCTTGCGCCACGCAAAACGAATTGAACGGTGAGGAAGCCAAGATGCTGGTCGCCAACAAAGTCATCGCCGTGGGCGAAGGCGCCAACATGCCCTGCACGCCTGAAGCCGTTGAGGTCTTCCAGGCTGCCGGCGTGCTGTTTGCACCCGGTAAAGCGAGCAACGCTGGCGGTGTCGCCACCTCCGGTCTCGAAATGTCCCAAAACTCCCTTCGGTTGGCCTGGAGCCGCGAAGAAGTTGACCAGCGCCTTGAGGGCATCATGGTGAACATTCACAAGAACGCCGCCGAGACGGCCAAGAAGTACGGTCGCGAAGGCGATTATGTGTTCGGCGCCAACGTCGCTGGGTTCCTGAAGGTCGCTGAAGCGATGATCGCCCAGGGCATCGTCTGATCCATCACAGGTGATGGCGAGCGGACGGTCGGCCCGTTCTCGGCCGGCGAGGTACATATTGCAGTGGGTCTGTCAAACGCCAGTTGGCTGACCGGTCCGAAGTGCGTTGAATCCTTCATGGTCCGAAGTCCATCCATCCCTTCAACAGCCGCTCCGAACGTTTCCGATGCCAAGCGGCGCCCTCATGGTCCTGGCGAGGCTGGGTCAAACCACGATGGCCATGTTCGTTTCATCCAACGAAACAGGATTCGACTGAACACCATGGAGGCGGCCAGAAAGGCCCATGGCGTCCATGCCGGAACCGATTCACCTGTTGCCAAGACGTAGGTGACCGCCACGATGCCCATCCCGTACACGGCACGAAACAACGAGAACATCAACACGGCGCGCACGAGGGGGCGGTCCCGCCATCGCCGCTCATCGGCGGCGGGGGTGAGGCTCATCCACATCAGCCCCGGAAGTGATTGTAGTACTGTTGCGTGTACTGCATGGCATCGTGCGGTGGGTAGCCTTGGGCGATGAGCCCGTTGTAATACTCGCGAGCGGGGTCGGGCTCGAAGCCAGGTGGTGGTGCCACGCTCGCAGGAGCGGTTGCGACCGGTGCTCCACCGTAGGCTGGGGCGGTTGTGGGTGGCGCCGTGTAGGTCATCGGTTGTGCCGTGAAGTCGGGAAGCATCACCGGTGCCTTCGCGAGCGGCACGTCGGTGCGTCCCCGTCGCCTCATGATCATGCCCAAAAGGGCAAGAATGACCACAACGCCAGCGCCGCCACCCACAACGACCTCGGTCGAAGCGAAGACTAAATCGTCGGAGGGGGGTTCGTAGATCCATCGGTTCGGGTCGTTGGGGTACGCATCGGCACCCTGCTCGATGTCCCAGCCACCGGTGGGGTCGGAGTAACCATCACCATCGCTGTCGAGGCATCCGATGCGGTCGGCGGTCGAGTTGCCATAGGCCAACGGACAAGCATCGGCACCGTTCTCGGCCCCCCAAGCATCGGTGGCATCCGACAACCCGTCTGCGTCGCTGTCCAAGCAACCGAGCCGGTCGATGTTGGAGGTGCCAAAGACCTCAGGGCATTCGTCCGGCTGTTCGCCGTCGGGGTTGTCGCCGTAGGCGTCGCGGTCGGCGTTGGCCCATTGTGTGGCGTCGGCGTCGTCGTAATCTGCCCCGTTCTCCCACGGTGTCCAATCGGGCACCGGGGCGGAATAGCCATCGCCGTCGTTGTCAATGCAACCAAACCGGTCCATGTTGGACGTACCTGCCTCGAGGGGGCAGGCGTCGGGTTGCACGCCGGCCGGGTTGTCACCAAAACCGTCAGCGTCTAGGTCGGCCCACTGGCTGGCTTCGCCGGGGAAGGCATCCTGGAGGTTGTACCATCCATCGCCATCAGTGTCAGGGCATCCCGTCATGCCGTTGGCAGTGGCCGTGCCGGCCTGTGTGGGGCACGCATCCTGAGCCGTGGCTTCGGGGTGGTGCACGCCGGGCCACGATGGATTCCGGTCCTCCCAGCTGGCGTTGGCCCAGTTGTCACCCAACCCGTCGCCGTCGAAATCGGACCATTGGCTGGCGTCCTCGGGGAAGGCGTCGGCACCGTCCTCGGTGCTCCAGGTTTCATCACCGTCCGACACACCGTCACCGTCGGTATCGAGGCAGCCGATGCGGTCGGTGGAGGAATCACCGGCGACATCCGGGCACGCATCGGCGTGGGTTCCGGTGGGGTTGTCGCCGAAGCCGTCACCGTCGCCGTCGGACCATTGCGAGGGATCGTCGACAAACGCATCGTCCACGTTGGCCCACCCGTCGCCGTCTTGGTCAAAACATGCGTTCTTTCCGCCCAGTGTGGAATTGCCTGCCTCATCGGGGCAATCATCGAGTGCGTTGGACCAGCCGTCGCCGTCGTTGTCGGGGCAGCCGGTTTGTCCTTGAGTGGAATTGCCGAACACCGAAGGGCAGTCGTCGAACACGTCGTCAAAGGCATCCCCATCGTCGTTGACATCTTCATCCACATCCCGGCAACCGTCGCCGTCGATGTCGGTGGAAGCGTTGGACTCCCACGTGGGGCGGGGCGGTTGGTACGGTGAGCGGGGGCACACGTCGTCGTTGTTCAGCACACCGTCGTTGTCGATGTCGTTGTCCTCTGCATCGTCCTTGCATCCATCACGGTCCCAATCCGACGAGTTGTCGGGGACATCGAAATCTTGGGTGGAGGTCCAGTTGAACTGTCCGTTTCGAGGGCAATCGTCGCCCGAGTTGTCGGTGATGCCGTCGTTGTCGTCGTCGGCATCGCAGGCATCGCCTTGTGCGTCGAGGTCGGTGTTGTCCTGCAAGGGGTTGGACACCGTGGGGCAGTTGTCGCTCACGTCAGGCACGCCGTCCGTGTCGCTGTCCTTTTTCATGGCAGGGTCGAAGGCCCACACAAACGTGTCCCAAGCACCGGCTGCGGTGATGGTGGTCGTTCCCTTGGAAATTTGTGCAGGGTTTTGATTGGCGTAGGCACCGACCACCGCGGCGATGTCGTTGCCGTCGATCGCCACACCGTAGTGGGCCTCGTAGTCGGGGCTGCGGGTGACGTCGAGCCAGGTCCAACTGCCAGTGGCGCTCAACCCGCCGACCAATCCGTCGAAGTTTCCACTGGGGGTGATGGCCTTCGTACCGGCGCTGAAGGTGCCCTGTATGTAGGCCGAGAACACGACTTCACCACGGGAGTCGATCGCCATGCCGGTCAGCGCGTCGTTGGCGTTGCTGCCACCGATCCTGGCCCATTGCTGACTGGGGGTTGCACCTTGTTTCACGATGAAGATGTCCGAGCCACCTTTGTTGGCGGTGATGGACCAGCCGGCTTTGGCAAGCGTTCCCGAAAACGTCCCGCCGAGGAACAGCTGGTTGTTCGCATCAACGCCCAGGTTTCGGATCACCACGACCTCGTTGGCCACCCCGTATCCGTCGATGCTCTGGAACGCGCCGTTGCTCGACAGGGTCAACAGAAAGGCATCTTGCGTGCCCACGGGCGTGTAGCTGTTGGCACCGAAGTAAACGGCGGACTGGGTCACGCCGGCCAGGTGGATGTTGCCGTTGCCGTCCACGACGACGTCCGTCACGCCTTGGTCGCCGAGGCCACCGCCGTTGACCGCCCAGAGGAGGTTCCCGTTGGTGCCGTCCAGTTTGGCCACGAAAACCTCGGTGTTGCTCACGTTGAAACTCGTCCCTCCGAAATCGGTCTCTCCGGAAAACGTACCGGCGACAATGACGTCCCCGTTGGCGTCCACCGAAATGGCGGTTGGGATGCTGTTGTCGCTGCTTTGGTTGGCCACGGTCTGGAAGGCCTTGGCCCAAGCCCATCCGTTGCCGTTGGCGTTGGCCTTAGCGACGAAACCGTCGAGCACGGAGGACTGGAGCGTGGTGGACCCGAAGACACCGACGCCGATCATGTAACCCGTGGCCACCGCCGCACCTTGGGATGCGGTGAGGGCGGTCGCGAAGGAATAGCCGCCGGTGGAGTGGTCGGCACCCAGCGCGGCGGTCCATGCACCGTTGCTGTCCATGTGGGCGAGGAAGACCTCGTTGCCGTTTGAAAACGGCGAGGTCGGGGCCAACGAGTGCGTGCCGAAGTTGACGCTTCGGTTGTAGTCGCCCAACACGGCAAAGCCGGATGCAGTGGTCACGATGCTGGTCGGAAAGTCGTTCCCGTTGGCGCCGCCCCCTGTGGCCAGAAACACTTCAGCGGATGACGAACGTCCCGACGTTGGTTGGACATTCACCGCTTCCAATCGCTCGGCTTCGGTCATGAGCGGTGTGGCGACGCTCAGCATCAACAGGACGGTGATGGCCGCAGCGGCCAAGCAAGGGCTTCGCATGACGCAAAGGCTGTGCCCGTAGGCCATCAAGCCTTTGTTGGACGGTGCTGCTCACTCGATGTTGGTTTCCAACGAAAGCAGGTCGCTGTTGCCCGCATCCAGCACGGTCAACGTCGACACCGAGAAGGGCTTACCGCAGGCAATCCCAAGTTCTCGGTTCACCAACCCCGAGCGGTGGAGCGTGACTTCAGGGTGCGCGGCGCGCAAGTCGGTCACGTACCCTTCAGGGCAGTTCGCCGCCACGAGGACCAGCTTGGCATCCCCTCGGGCACAGGCGTCTTTGGCTTGTCGTTGTCCAAACAACAGGGAACCTGTTGCGATTGCGTTTTTCAGTTGTCGGCTCAAATCCATTTGTCTTCCTCCATTCTCCACCAGTGTTTCTCATGGTTGGAACATCACTCCTCAGGGATGTAGTACAGCGCAACGCTGCCCGTACCCAGCGAAATGGGTTGGCCAACGATGATGTTCTCGGCCACGCCCGTCAGGTAATCCTTCTCGCCGATGATCCCTGCCTTGAGCAGGTGGTTCACCGTCACTTCGAACGCAGCACGAGCAAGGATGCTGTGCTTGGTACCGGACACACCGTGTCGGCCAATGGCTCGCACTTCACCCTCGGAGGTCATCACGTCGGCCACCATCAGCAGGTGGCGAACATCGACTTCCAGACGAGCGCCGTCCAAGGTCAATTGCAGTTCGTTGACGATGGCTTGTCGAGCAGCCTCAATGCCGAGGTAGTCGTAAATTTCGATGATGTTGTTGGTGTAGGTGCGGGACCGGTCGATGCTTTCCAACTCACTGACACGCTGCAGGTTGCTGCCAATGGTCGACAGGTAGTACTCGCCGGTCTTGTCGTCCAGTTGCACGTTCGCTCGCTCGATGCCGGGGATGCCCTTCAACCGCATGTCACGGATTTTTTCCTCAAGCTGCAACAGCATGGTGTAGGAGGGAGGGTTTTCAGCAAGATCCGACAGGTCATCTTCCGAGTGAACACCGGGAATCAACGTCAACGTGGAGGGATTCTTCTCCTTGTCTGCTTGAACGAGCAATCGAGTGGCTTGTTCCAGCTTGTCCTTGACTTCCATGGGTGTCATGTTCTTCTGCTTCAGGTTGCCCTTGTTGAGCTTCAGCACCAAACGGCGTTGCGCAACGTCGGTCTCCAACGCAGCGATGTTGACCGTGTTCGTCACTTCGATGGCGGCGGCCAGTTTCTTGGCGGCGTTCCCGTCCTGCACCTTGCCAGGCGTCATGCGAATGGTCATCGTTGGCGTTTGTGGCACCTTGCGTGCGTCGACGATCTCGATGATGCGGGGCAGACCCTGGGTCACGTTGACCGTGGCCACACCGGCGTAGTGGAAGGTACGCATGGTCATCTGCGTGCCCGGTTCACCGATGGACTGCGCCGTGATGATGCCCGCTGCTTCGTAGGGGTCAATGCTGGCTTTGTCCAGGGCTTCGATGGCTTCTTCAATCACCTTCTTTGCCTGCGGCTTGGTCAGTTTCTTCTTGCCGCGGCTGTGGCAGGCAAGGGTCAAATCGGCGAAGATTCGGTTTGTGAACCGGCGGGAACCCAACGACTCGGCGGCATCCTCGAGCGCCTTGTAGACGGGGTCGTCTGCGAGTTCATGTTCCAAGGACTTGGCCTTGCGATCCTCGTCGTAGGTTTCGAGGTCCACCACGGTTTTGGCGCGGGCCCGTCGGCTGCGACGTCCGGCCAACCGCACCTTGGTGATGGGCCCACTCGTGTCACCGTCACCCTCTCGCCCCTTTTGGGTCGCAGCGATGATGGTGGCGTGGATCTTCCCTGCGGTTTCGGAGTCGGTCTCGCAGGCCTTGGCGATGTCGCTGGAGGACATGGTCTTGACGTCGTCCCATTTGCGGTCGTCGGCAAGTTGGTGGGCAAAGTTCTCGGCCACACCGAGGTCCATCAGCTTCTTTTTCGTTGCACTCTTGACCACCATCAGGCTTCACCTCCGGTGTCGTCACCGTCGAATTCCCAGCCGCCGAAATCCTCCTCGCGCTCCTCGCGTTCGACGGATTCTCGGACGATCTCCGTGGCACCTTCGGTGCCCAACGCCGAATCCACGATGACGTCGACGTTGAAGGGGGAACCGTGCACACCACGGGATGGGTCGATGCCGTCTTCGCCGTAGCTGAACTGGATGATGCGGTTGGCGGTGTTGCGCACCGACAGCATCTCGTCGTCGTAGACCTTGAGGTCGTCCATGGCGTTGATCAACCGACGCTGCATGTAACCGGACTTGGCGGTACGAACAGCGGTGTCGACCAAGGACTCTCGGCCCGACACGGAGAGCATGAAGAACTCCGTCGGCTCGAGACCGCGCTTGAACGAGGATGCGATGAACCCTCGGTCGGGTGCACCTCGGCCGCCTCGCTTGAAGTGAGGCAGCACGCGCTCGTCGTATCCACGCTCAAGGCGCTTCCCGCGAACCTTCGCTTGGCCAATCGAGGCTGCCATCATGGTCAGGTTGTCCATGGAACCGCGAGCACCGCTGATGGCCATGTTGACCGCGGCGTTGGTGGAGCCGCTTTCGTTCAAAGCGTCCTTCGCGACGTCACCGGCTTCTTGCTTTCCTTTGTCCAGCATTTGCATGATGTTCTCTTCAAGGGTTTCACGGGGGGTGCGGCCAGGTCGCGTCTCGTAGCCCTTGCCGTTGGCACCGAACTTTTCGAGCTCAGCGTTGACCTGTTGGGAGGCGTTCTCGTTGGCAGCGTGGATGGCTGCGACGGCGGCCTCGGAGAGGTCCTCGTCGTCGATACCGGTCGTGAAGCCGAGCGAAGTGCAGGCGGCGATGGAGAGCCGCGTGAACTCGTCAAGGAAGCGAGCGCCCTGCTCGGGTCCGTTGGTTTGCACGATCGCATCGAGCAGACGTCCGTCTTCAGCACCGATGGCACGCTTGTCGAGGGTGCCGTCCACATGACCTTCCTTCACCACGACATCGTCGTTGCTTCGGCTGCGGAACCGAAGGAAGATGTTGTCGGGAATGATGAGGGAAATCAAATCCTGTCCACGGTAGGCGGGTTGGCCGTTCTCGTCCTTCACCAACTCGGGCAGTTCACCGGTGTAACCGATGTTGCCCAGCATCTCCAAGCCGTGGGCTTGGCGGATGAGGGTGCCGGGTCGGGAGAGCAGGTAAGCGCCGGAGATGTGGTCGTGGATGCCACCGATGACCGCTCCGCCGTAGCGGGGCGTCAGGATGTGCTCTTGGACACGCATCAGAATCTTGGCTTCGGCTCGAGCTTCCTCGGACTGGATAACGTGAAGGTTCATCTCGTCACCGTCAAAGTCAGCGTTGTAGGGCGTACACACGGCCAAGTTGAACCGGAACGTGTGACCTTCCATGACACGCACTTCGTGCACCATCATGGACATGCGGTGCAGCGACGGCTGTCGGTTGAAGATCGCGACGTCGCCGTCGATCAGGTGGCGCTCGACCTGGAGACCGGGCTTGGGGTTGCCGTAGCGGTCCACGGTCGCCAAGCGGTCTTCCACGCCCGTTCGCTCCTCGGTCCACTCGTCGAAGGGACTGCCGCAGTGTGGGCAGGACACTTCGAGGTGTTCGGGGTAGGGTTCAGGGTTGGGGTTGTCGGCCTGGGACAGTTCGTGCATCCAACGGTAGTGGAGCACAGCACGTGGGTCGTCCTCAGCGAGCATCTTTCCGTTCTCGTCCACACCTTGCAGGTTGGCCAGCGTGGCCGTGTCGTTCACGGTGTAGGTGACTTCCTCAAGGGACTGGTCCATGCCGCTGAGCGAGATTTGCTTCTGGATGACCAAGCCTGGCAGGAAGTTGGGTGCGGGGAGCACGGAATGGAGGTCGTGACGGGTGGTCGTTTCCTCGTTGCACTCTGGGTTGTGGCAGCGGAAGCCGGCGTTGATCAAACGGCTTCGAGCGTTGATCTTGACACGGCGACCGTCGCCTCGGATGATGTAGTTCACACCGGGGTGGACATCAGGACCGCGCAGGATCATCTGCCGCATTTGCTCACGGTTTCGGGCCGTCACACGGATGGGGACGGTCAGTTCCTTGGCGATCTTGGTTGGCACGCCGACCTCGTTCACGCTGAGGTAGGGGTCGGGCGAAATCACCGAGCGAGCACAGAAGTTGACACGCTTCCCGGAGAGGTTGCTTCGGAAACGGCCTTCCTTGCCCTTCAGGCGCTGCGTGAGCGTCTTGAGGGTGCGACCGGAGCGGTGGCGAGCGGGCGGGATGCCAGAGGTTTGGTTGTCGAAGTACGTGGTGATGTGGTACTGAAGCAATTCCCACAGGTCCTCAACGATGAGTTGAGGCGCACCCGAGTCACGGTTCTCACGGAGCCGCTGGTTGATGCGAAGCACGTCGACCAGCTTGTGGGTCAGGTCGTCCTCTGACCGGTCACCGCTGTCCAAGGTGATGGACGGTCGAACGGTGATGGGTGGGACGGGCAGCACCTTGAGCACGACCCATTCCGGCCGGTTTTGCTTGTCCATACCGATGAAAATCAGATGGTCTGCAGGGATGCTGCTCAACCATTCGCGAACGTCACGAGGGTTGAGTTTACGTTCCGTGTTGTTGTTCTCGTGCTTCTCCTTGAAGGTGGTAGGCTTGTCAAGGATGATTTTGCCTTGCGATTCGCCGCAGTGCATGCACACCTTTCGCTTGGTGCCGGAGGTGACCTTCTCGACTTCCTTGATGATCTTCGAGAATTCCGTGGAACCCACGCCGTGCTTGGTGATGACGTCGCGGATACGGTTTCGGTAGAAGTCCTGCTCGGATTGTTCGGGGTTGGCCGATGGACTGGAGCCGGCCTCGCCGTGAAGCAAGATGTGGCTGCAGCTGTTGCAGGTCGCTTTGAGGGCCGTCTTGATCAGGTTCACGAACCCGATGTGGATGACGGGCAGCTCGAGCTGAATGTGGCCGAAGTGACCGGGCGAGTCCTGGTACTGGCAGTTGTCCGTTGGGCACACCAAACCGGGCTCAATCACACCCATGTGAGGGTCCATCAGACCCTGCTTGTAGGCGTGACCGTCGTCCTTGTACGTGTCCGCCGTCTTGACTTCAACAGCCGACATCTTGCGGATTTCGAGGGGGTCCATCAAACCGAAACGAATCTGTGCGATTCGCTTGGGGATCATCGTGCTCTTTCTGCTCATTTTCGGTCCTCCAGTTCAAGACGCATGGCCACACCTAAACTCTTCATTTCGTCCAAGAGCAGCTTGAAAGCGTAGGAGGTTTGCACCTTGTACACCTCAGCACCGTCGCCGTGGATCGGGCTGACGTAGGTGTTTCGCTTGGGGTCGAACCAGGCGATGTGGCCGGACTGAGCGCAGACGTACATGTCAATACCGTCCGATTCATCGAGCAAACGGTCCTTGATGACCATCGAGGCACCGTGGGCGATCAAACAGTCACGCTCCATCTCACCGAACCGCAGACCACCTTGCCGGGCACGACCTTCGGTGGGCTGGCGGGTCAGGATTTGCACACGTCCGCGAGAGCGGGCGTGAATCTTCGAACTGACGAGGTGGTGCAGTCGCTGGTAGAAGATGCAACCAACGAAGATTTCAGCGGGGTAGGACTCGCCGGTTTCACCGTTGATCATCATTTCACGACCGGTGTGGGCCAAGCCGTTGCGCACCAAACCGTCGCGCAGGCTGGACTCCTTCTCTCCACGGAAGGCGGTACCGTCGATGCGGCGACCTTCCATGGAGCCGACCTTCCCACCGATCATTTCCAGGACGTGGGCCACGGTCATGCGGGATGGAATGGCGTGAGGGTTGATGATGAGGTCGGGCACGACACCGTCGGGGGTGAACGGCATGTCCTCGGGTTCGACGAGTCGACCGATGACACCCTTCTGTCCGTGGCGCGACGCGAACTTGTCGCCAACTTCCGGCACCTTGTGGCTGCGAACCATCACACGAACCAAGCGACCGGAATCAAGGGACTCGGTCACGTAGACGTTGTCCACCCAGCCCTTTTCGCCGTGGCGAACGAGCATGGAGGATTCGCGTCGCTCCTGTGCCATCAAGAAGGCACCGCCGGAGGATTCCTCAAGGAAGCGGGGCGGGCTGGTCTTGCCGACCAACACGTTGCCACCTTCGAGGTAGGACTCGGGCATGGGCAAGCCGTCGGCTTCCAAGTGGAAGTACGATTCGGGCGTCTTGAGGCCCTTGACTTCCTGCTTGGAGGTGCCGGGCTTCTCGATCTCTTCGACCTGGCCGCCAGGGAAACGGCGGCGCTCAGCGTTGTACGTGCGGTTGAAGGTTGATCGACCCAAAGCTCGGTCCACCGACCCCTTGTTCATGATGACGGCGTCTTGCATGTTGTAACCGTGCAAGGACATGATGGCGACGACGAAGTTCTGACCGCCGGGGCGGGAATCGAAGTTCGTCGTGGCCATGGCCCGGGTCTTGGTGATCGAACGTTGAGGGTAGTGCAAGATGTGGGCTCGCGTGTCGGGGCGCATGCGGTAGTTGGCACTTGGCAAGCCAAGCGATTGCTTGACCATCGCCGTACCGCCCGTAACACGGGGCGTCGAGTTGTGCTCGGGGTAGGGGATGAGCGATGCACACACACCCAACACGAGTTGCGGGTCGATTTCGCAGTGCGTGTGTTCCGGGGTGTAGAGGAGCGGCACTTCGAATTCAGTGGTGGCCCACTCGCCGTTGGGCATCCGAACGTTGGCCTTCAGATGGGCCGTGGTGGCACCGTGTTGACCGAGGTTCATCCACTGGACGTCTTCGTTCTTGACCACGCGTCCGGCCAAACCACCGGAATCGCCTTCGGGGACGGTTTCCGGCAGGACGAAGGGACGAGGTGCGATGTAGAGGTCTTCTTCTTCCTCTGCATCAACCCACTCGACGATGCCCTCGACCACCAAGGAGCGGAAGTCCATCTCGCCGTTGGACAAGCGCTCAAGGTGAGCCTGGGTCAGACGCGGTGCCCCGTCGTACAGGATGAGCACAGGGCGGAGGATTCGTCCCTTGTCGGTGTTGATGAAGATGTCTTTGTTTTCCTTGTCGTGGCGAATGGACACTTCCGAGGGGATGGTTCCGCGTCGGCGGGCCGATTTGAAGTGGTCCACCAAGCGGGTGCCCTTCTTGTGAATGCCGTAGATGTCGCCGTTGACGTGGATGCGGTCGCCGTCGGTCCAATCGTCGGGCTGGTAGACGTCGAGCTCGTCGAGGCGCTCGTGGATTTCCTTTTCGTTCACGTCCTCGGAGATGTCGATCATCTGGGCGGCGTTCTTCACCAAACCGCAGTTCTGCCCTTCAGGGGTTTCGTTGGGGCACAACCGGCCCCATTGCGTGGGGTGAAGGTCACGGGCTTCGAAGTGGGGTTGGCTGCGCACGAGCGGAGAGGTGACACGGCGCATGTGGGAAAGGGCTGCGAGGTAGGTCGTGCGGTCCAGCAGTTGGCTGACGCCGGATCGACCGCCCACCCAGTTACCGGTGGCAAGGGCGTGCATGATCTTGGAGGTCAGCACGTCGGGGCGAAGGCAGGAGGTGATCTTGAGTTCACGCTTGCGGTTGTGGTGGCGCTCAAGTTGGTACTTGAGGTCACGAGCCAATTGACCCGCGGACACACGGAACAGGTCCTCGATGAGGTCGCCTGCGAGGCGGACGCGCTTGTTGGCGTAGTGGTCCTTGTCGTTGGGGTCACGGCCTTCGATGGCCATTTCAAGGACCTGGCGAACAATGCGGCCGAGGTAGATGGCCTTCTTTTCGCGGTCACTGACTTGGTCGCCAAGGTGAGGGAGCAGCTCGCGGTCGAGGAGTTGGTTCACACGCGCTTCACGGTATTCCTTTTGTTGTCCGGCGGCGAATTTCTTCTCAAGCCACTGGTGGCTTTCTTCGGTGGTGACCACTTTGTACTCTTCGTTGTCGTTGACCTCGTTGATGTTGGCAACGATGAACTTGAACGAGTCAGTGTTGCCGGCGATGGCCTGGAAGATGTTTTGGTCGTTCTCGACGCCAAGGGCACGCATGAGGAGGACGACAGGGATGGCAGTCGTTCCGGCCGTGCTGATCTTCACCATCAGCATACCGTCACGGCGCTTCTCGACGGTCAAGGGCTTGCGCATGCCGTCTTTTTGTGAGAAAATCTTTGCCACTTCGGTCTGCTTGGCGTAGCGCTTGTTGATTTCAACGGTCACGCGGTTGGGTGCCAGGTCTTCCATCGAAATGAGGACACGCTCGGTGCCGTTGATGATGAAGTAGCCACCGGGATCCAACGGATCTTCACCGCGCTTGCGAAGCAATTCGTGCCACGACGAGCGATCCTCGTCCGAGGTCACGGGGGTCAGCACGCGGTCGCCAGCGATGTGCTTGGGATGCAGGTTGCAGCGTTCCGAGCGGACCATGATGGGCATGGAACCCACTTGGACGCCTTCCTCCGTGGGCGAAGGGACGCCGTTTCGCAGGATGGTGAAGTCGATGGAGACGGGGCTCATGTAGGTCAACTTGCGGAGTCGGCACTCCATCGGGGTGGAGTCGTTCAGAGCGCCGTTGGCTTCCTTGACCGTGGGCTTGCCAAGGCGGACGTTCTTGAGGCGAATGACGATGTCTTGGTCGGCAACGTCCAGCTTGATGTAGCCGCCTTCGTCGTCGTCAAAATCCTCGTCGGTGCCAACTCGGATGTTGCGGATGATGCGCTCCATCCGGGACAACGAGGTCTCTGAGGCGGGGATACAGTCGTTGTAGGAGGCCAGTTGGTGGTTCACAAGGCTGCGTTCTTTGAAAAAAGCTTGAATGATTTCTTGCATGGTGTGTTCCTCCTCAGTTCCCCTCGACAATCAGTCGGTATGCCACGGATTTGCCCGCCGACGGGGATCGGCGGATGACCTTCAGGACCCGGTCGGCAATCCAGCCGGCCGCCAAGGGGCGGTGGTCCGGATCGGCAGCCAAGCGAGCGTTGTCCTCGGCTTCGGCCACCTCTTTCACCACTTGCACGGCAGGGTCGGTGATGAGGATCTTGGGAAGCAATTCCTTGGCGAGGCGAGGTTCGCCGGTTTCGGGGTCGGGTTGGACCATGCGCCAGGGGGCCAGTTCAGCGGTCTCGATGGCAAGTTGCTCTTCCTCGGACACGTTGGCCGGTCCGACCAGTTCCTGGTGGGGCACGAGTTCGTGGTTGAGCACGTTGAACCGGGAGGTGATCTCCGGGCGGTCGAAGTCATCGATGGCTTTGGCACGAATGGTGATCTTGGTGCTTTTCTTGGCAGCACGTCGGCGAGAGCCTTGTTCTGCGATGATGTTCATGGTTTGGGTGAAGGCCTCGGCGTCCTTGGAGACGCCAAGGGTGGTGGCGACGTCGTCATGGGACATGTTCTTGATGTCCGTCATGTTGCGGTCGGTGGCCAATTTGTGGGCGTATTCCTCGGAAACGCCCAATTCCATCAATCGCTTTTTCGTTGCACTCTTTACGACCATGTTTTTTCCCCGCGATGGCCCTCCCACACGGACCTGCAGCACAATCAGGCGGGCCCGACGGGGTTCGAACCCGCGACCATCGGATTAAAAGTCCGACGCTCTACCTGACTGAGCTACAGGCCCAATGTAGCAACTTGGGCTTGTTGCCCGACTTGCATGGTATTTTTATAGATTGCTGAGGGGCAGCATGCGCTCCTCCCTCTGCCTCATCGACAAAAACAGCCTTTGTTTACTAAAACCTATGCTAACGAGGCAAGATGCACATTGGACCGCTTGCACGGGTTACGTTCTTTGACGGTCGCCGAGCCTCTCAGTGCATGGCAGAAGGGCCGTGGTTTCTTGCCGACGATGCCAAAAGGGAGGCCTTGCGGACGGCGACGGATGCAACGGAAGTGGTGTGGAACACCCCACTGGGGCAATCCTTGCAACTCAGTTTACCGTTCACGGTGTACCCTCCTCGAGAGGACACCGATGCCTTGGCCGCCGCCATGCACCGATGCAGCCTTCCGGGAGGCGCATCGGTTCTGGACGTGGGGTGTGGCAGCGGTGCGCTGTCGATCTTCGCTGCCAGCAAAGGCTGGCGCGTCACTGGGTGCGATGTGAATCCCATGGCGGTGGCAGCTGCTCGGGGCAACGCCCAGCGCCACGGGCATCGTTTGATCGTTCATGAAGGGGGGCCAGGTCCTGCTGCGGACGGAGTTGATGCACAATGGGGCGGCGATGCATCGTACGATCTCGTGGTGTGGAACATGCCGTACCTCGCCCCGCCGGACAACATGGGCGAACAACACCTCGGTCCCTTTGAGGAAGCGTCGTTGACGGACACGTCGCCGTTAGGTCTCTACGCCGACTTTGTACAGAGGTTGGCGACCACGTCCTTGCTCGCCAAGGGGGGGGTCGCCTTGTTGGTGGTGTCCTCCATGGGGGCGCAACCCGGTGCATGTTCCCAAGCATGGGGTTGGGGATTGGCCGCTCAACCGGTCGTGCGGAAGACGTTTGATAACGGAGAGGTGTTGGATGTGTTGGCTCTGTGGCGTCCTTACGAAGGGTCCCCCATGACGCACGTTGCCACGGTCGAAAGCACCAATGCGTCCCTGTTGGTGTCCGATGACACCGTTGGCCATCGTTTGTCGGCGGATCGCCAAGGCGAGGGTCACGGCCGTCAAGGACGGCCATGGGTGTCGTCACCCGATGCCATCGAAGCATCGTGGGTCGTGGAGGCTGGCTCAACGGTTCATCACCGCCCTTTGGATCAAGTTCGTTTGGGCCATGCACTGGTGGAGTGCATGCATCGACTGTCGCACCACAACAAAGGGATGTTCGTGCTCAAGTGGCCCAACGACCTCTACGTTCACTGCGGTGATGGTGCGTTCAGAAAATGCGGTGGAATCTTGTATGAAATGAGAAGCCGTGGGCCGCTTCACCGTCTCGTGGTGGGCATTGGGCTCAATGCGCTGGCTCCAAAGAACACGTCGTTCGGTGGTGTGGTCGATGGGGGCGTGAGCACCGATCTCACGTTGCTGTTGTCCGCTGTTCATGCGGTCGTGGCGAGCCTTCACGAGCAAATTCCACACGGAGCAGGGCCGAGGGTGGAAGATGTTGCGACCCTGGCTGCTTCATGTCAGGATGGTTTTGTTGAATTGGGGCCCATTCAATTCGAGGGCCAAACGGTTGAGGACCCTCGGCTGCTGAGTTCGGGCGACATCCTGGGGTCGGTCGACGGTGAGGTTGTTCGCATCAATGATTCAGACGCCGTCGTCTGGGCCGGGCTCCAGAATGGCGTCCATGGCGGCTAGCGGGTCGTTGTTGTCGTCGTTCTCGGTGGATTGCCTGAGGTAAAGCCCGTAGAGCAGCACCACCGTGCCAATGGGGAACGGCAGCATGTCGATCATGAACCCGCGCTCAATGGAGAACGAGTCGAGGGTGGCATCCACGCCGTTGGTATCGATTTCCACAAAAAAAGCACCGCCGTTGTCCGCCTCAAACGTGTACCGCTCGGTGCCAGCTGCTGCCAACACCACATTGGACGCATCCATCACCCGGTTGTCGGCGTCGCGAACCACCGTTCGGAGGGTGGTTTCGTCGGCCACCGTGATGTCGATCACCAACCGGTCCCCTGCCATGAGGTTCACCTGCTTCTCGTAAGGATCGTCCCCCCCGTTGAGAGCCAACGGATTGACCCACGCATGCATGAACAATGCGCCGAGCAACACCGTCGCACCCACCAAGATGAGTGCATCGCTCATCTTCATTTTTGGTGCTGTCCCAGCCCCGCCCATGGTGACCGTCCTTGATGGGCCTGCTCATCAATCTTGGGTGTTCAGCGTCTGCGCTTGGGTTTGGGGAGGCACAACCGTTCCCTCACCAGTCTGATCTTTCCACTGGTCGTCAGACTTTGCAACCCTCTTCGGGTGAGGGCATCGTCGTTGCTCAGGACTTCACGAAGCGCCGCTGCATCCTCCAGCCGTACGCAAAGGATGCCAAGCCATCGCTCGTCATCGATGCCATGGGCCTCCGGCTCAACGAAATCCATGAGTCGAAGCGGCTGTTGGGTGTTGAGGTCTTCATCAAGTTGGCGAAGCAGGCGTCCAGCAGTCGACCGTTCCTCAATGCCAGGACGAAACGCCACACCAATCCAGCGACGCTTGCCGCGCAGCGCCTTGGTGAGTTTCCGGCCCACAATCCCTCGTGTGCGTGACCCGTCATGAACGTTGAGTTCGGATGGCGTAACCTCAAATCATCCGTCTTCCAGGGTTGTATGTGCCCGATGCACCAGCAACGGCGACCGTTGAAACCAGCGATCCTTTGGCGGCCATGGCCAAACAAGACTCATCGTTGTTGACCTTGATTCGCACGCTGCTCCACCCACGCACGCTTCCCCATGTGCTGCTCTTGGTGTTGGCAAGTTCGCTGCTGTTCCTCGCCACCCAAGGAGGCTTCACCGATGCGTCGGCCATGGCGTTCACCAGCATGGCCTTGGCGTATGCCACGGCGGGTGTGATGTCCTCCCTGCACACTGTCCGGCGCTGGATGGCGTTGGATCCCCCGGAGGAGGGCGGAATGGATCAAGCGACGCCCCTCGGCTTTGCAAGACGGCTCATGCATTGGACCAAGATCTGCTTGTTTCCGCTCCTGCTTGCGATGGTGTGGGCGCTGGCCCTGTTCGTGCTGTTGGGCGAAAACGGTGCGCTGGGCGACCAACTGGCCAACCTCCCTGTGCTGTTGAGCGGGCTTTTTGTGCTGTGGTCGGTCGTCCAAGCTCGGAGCTTGTCCTCCTGGGTGTCGTCCGTCGCAGCGAAACGCCTCCCCGAACCGATGCCACGTTCGGGTGGCATCGCAGGGCACGTTGTCCTCCACGTCCTTGTGCTCGGCGGGATCGCCCTTGGCTTGCTCAGTCTGTTCACCCTCTTGGCCGGAGGCGATGCTGGGTTGGCTGCGGTGATTCAATCCAACGCAGCGTTCTTCGGGTTGTTCGCCGCCCTGATGGCGTTGTCCTTCGCCTTGACGCGGGATGAACGCCGGTTGGCATCGAACCACCGTTCACTGCATCGGTTTTCTGGTGTTTGGCTGCTGATGTCGCAGTTCTTTGTGATCTGGCATGCACTCACGGTTTGGCGACACACGGTGATGGCCCCCCCTCCTGTGTTGTTGCTGATGGAGGAATTGATGTTGATGGTGTTCACGGTCATCATGGCCATCTGGGGCTTGACCTCAAAGTCCGTGAAATCCACCTTGGGCTTGGTGCACGATGGAAACGCGCTGCCGATGGGGTTGGCGTTCGGGTACGCTTATGCTGGAAGCGTCGCGATGTTGACAGGGGTGCTGGATGACGTTCGGACCGTCATGATGGCGGGTCATGCTGTGGTGCTGTGCACGCTGCTGTGGATGCAGCGCAGCGTCCTGCGCCGTGCCCTTGGGCAACACGATGCGGAAGTCACCATCCAACGCACCGTCGAAGCAGCAACCCCCATGTCAACCGTTTCGGAGTCAACCCCTGTCCCTGCTGAAGGAACGCACGCTTCATCAGTTGCACCACCCGAAAGCGAGGTTGCTGCAGGGGATGCAGGCACGGGCCCACCTGACCCAACTGCGGTGAGCGTGGATTGGGCCGACGACCCAGTGGAGGTGCTGGCCGACGGTGTGGATTGGGGCGGGCCATCCAACGAAGGTTAATCCGGTCGTATCCCGGACAGCAAGGTCACCACGCGGATGCTGTCCTCGAGGTCATCGCTGACGCGGGCACCGAGGATGACGTGCGCTCCTTCGTCGAGGGCGCTGGTGAACAAGGACGCCACGGCGTCCACCTGGCCGATGGTCATGCCCGGCCCACCCTCCACTTGAATCAGGCATCCTGTCGCACCACCCACGTCCATGGCGGCGAGGGGGGCCTTCAGCGCCGATTCAAGAATGCCGCGCGGGTCGTCGGGACGGCCGACGCCAACGAGCATCGTTGCTTCGCCGTCCTGGTCAACAACGGCCCTCAAGTCCATCAGATCGAGGTTGATGAGGCCCATGCGCATCAGGGTCCGAACCAGCCCGTCAACCAAATCTTCGATCCATTCCGAACCCATGTGCCACTGCTGGCCTCGATCGCGTGCCTGTCGGGCCAAGCGATCGAGCGAGAGACGAACCGTGATGTGGGCCATCGCTTCCAATCGGGCCAAACCCGCCTCGGCGATCTTCAGTCGCGTGTGCTGGGCTTCGAAGGGCAAGGCCGCAACGGCCAACACGATGGCGCCACGCTGGCGAGCCTGGCGTGCGAATTCCTGGGCGGCCCCCGTGCCGCATCCGCCGCCCAAGGCGGTCAACAACACCACCAATTCGGTGGGTTCAAGGACGCTTGCTGTAAGTGAGGCTAACCCACGCATGCGCTGCTCGGCGAGTGGAGGCAAGGCTGCACACCCAACTTGGTCAAGGGTGTGGCCGAGTCGCAGCACGTGGATGCCTTCACCGGTAGCAAAGCTCCGTTCGTCGGCATCAATCAGTGCTAAATGGACACCTCCACCCGACTTTTCATGGGCTTGTTTGGCCCAAGCACACCCCAATCCGCCGACGCCCGCGATGAGGATGGTGGCGGGGTCCATGGCCGAAGTTGTTGGGTGGTTCTCAAAGAACTTTGGCGTAGGCTTCCAATCTCATTTGAGTGCTGTGCCCAGTGCGTGTGCTCATTCCACATAGCGGAGGTACCGTCGGCGCGCATCCCGGGCCCATGCATTGTCCGGTTCAAGCTCCAAGACCTTGTTGTAATACTTCACAGCGTTCTCAAACTCGGACAGGTATCGTCCGTACAGGTGGCCGAGGTTGGACAGCACGGGGATGCATTCGGGGTCGGCGTTGAGCATGTCAAGCAACGTCGTTTCTGCCCGACCGAGGGCCCCTTTGACCATCAGGTCCTCGGCTTCATCCAAGCGTTCAAGTTGCTCGTTTGACAGCCCGTAGGTGTTCTCAAATGCGTGGTTCGACATGATGGCCGGCCCATCCTGTCTTCGGCCCTAAAAAATCCTGCCGCCAAGGCTGGCTTGAATGATAGGTGTTGGGGCGGGAAAGTCACAAAAAAACGGTGCACTGCGCCGCAGATTCGCGGGTGTTTTGCTGACAATGTTTAAGGAGTCCACCCAAGTCGGAAAGAGCAGAGGGTGAGGCCATGCTCAAAACCACTCAAACATCGCGAATTGGGCTGTTGACCTTGGTGGGTCTGCTGCTCCTCTTCCCTACGCTGGCCTCTTCGTACCACGGTGGCATCGCCGGTTCCCACACCCATCAAGGTTCCACCGGTACGGTGGAGATCGACGACGTCGCCAAATCTGGCTGCCTCTGCCACAACGAGGTCGCCGACAACTCGGTCCAGGTGGTGGTTGACCACGTTCCCTACGCTTACGAAGCCGGCCAAACCTACGACCTTCGCCTCCAACTGATTGGCGGGCCGCCTGCCACCGGCACCTACACCGCTGGCTTCTCGATGCGAGTGACCTTGGGCGAACTGTCCAGCGACATGGCCCAAAACCCTGAGATCGACGGTGCCGTTGACCTTCAGGCCTTGACCCACACGGAAGCCTCCTCCGCCACCTCTGACCGTGCGTGGGACTTTGTCTGGACGGCTCCTGCTGACGCCGGCGCAGGTGTGGCTTACTTCTACATCGCTGGCAACTCGGTGAACGGGGATCAGGTGCCCGGTGTCGAAGACCGTTGGAATCAGTTCAATTTCGGTCTCAACGAGGGCGACGAAACGTCCGCCGCCATGGGCACGCGAACCCTCTTCGCCGGCGATGGCGAAGTGTCAGCGCCCGAACCCGAATCCCACGGTGTTGACCTGCACCACATGGGTGCGAAACTCCGTGCCCATTGGCTCGGTTTGCTCGGGTTCGGTGCCGTCCTGGGCGTTGTTGCCTTCGCAGGCTTGCTGCTGAGGTACGGCTTCTCCACTTCGTACAAAGGCCGAAGCAATCAGCTTCGTCTGCGCTACAAACTCATGCGTCGAGGTGACCAGTGATGGACGACACCGTATCCCAACTGCTGCGAAAGGTGGCCGACGGCTCGGTGAGCGTTGAGGACGCCCGCACCGCCCTCGAAGGCGCTGAGTTGACGGAGGACCAGATGTCGGACGCCATTGACCACGGTGTGTTCAACGTCGCTGAACCGGGCACCATCGTTTCCGCTTCGCTTGCACCCTCGGGTGGGTCGTACCTCGCCATGTTCTTCCTCGCTTGGGGTCTGTTTTGGATCTGCTACTGGAGTTTCTCGATGGTGTACGGGCTCGCCAAAAAATGGGACCAGCAGCAACTTTCGTTCCACTTGGCCATGACGTTCACCACCCTCATCATGGTCGGTGTCATCTACCTGAAGTTCATCCTGCCCGACACCATCATCGTCAAGCACGCACAAAACAAATTCATTCCGGAACACCAGAAAGACTGGCGTGAATACAAGTGGTGATGGACATGGCACGTGAATACGAACTCAAACCCGCACCCGGACTTGACGATGCCGAAGGTGCCGGCATGCACACCACCATCAACCGACGGCAGTTCCTTCGTTACGGATTCAACACCGCCGCCGGTGTGCTCACGGCCTCCTTGGGCATGTTGGGCTTCGCCGCCATTCTCCTTCCACCCGGCGGTGGCGGCGGTGGTGATCTTGCGGTCAACTTCTGGGCCAAGGGACGTGAAGACGAGGCTTGGTACGGCGCCAAGCACCTGCAACCCATGACCAAATCTGACTTCGTTGCTGAAGCCGCCAACTCGAGCACCGGGACGGCCGGTGCTTCGGGTGTATGGAACGGTGTCCCTGTCGTGGTGATGTACGTCGAGCACAGCCGCAACGCTGGCACGCCCGAAAGCAACGGCAAAGCCCGGTTCCAGTTCACCGAAGGCTACGATGAGACGGGCAAGTACGTCGGTCACTTCGAAGACTTGGCCGAAGCCGACCCCCGCCTGATGCCAAGCGACGACCTCGTCATGGTGTTCGGCCGCTGCACGCATTTGTGCTGCATCCCCGGTTGGCAACTGGTGTCCAATTCGTTCACTGAGGATTCCTGGACGCCCGGTGGCGGTGACGACGGTGGTACCAAGCTGTTCTGCATTTGCCATTCCTCCCGTTTTGACCCCACGGTGCTTGAGATGAACTCCAACCGAAACCGCTCAACCGGTGCCACGTTCAAGTACGCTGGTATCCGCCGTGCCGGCGGGCCTGCCCCTGTGGGTCTGCCCATCATCCCCATTCAACTCAACGGTGACACCATTGAGGGCTTGACCGACTACGTGGATTGGTACACGTTCTGTGACTGAGGTGATCGTTTGACAACAATGTTCTGGGTGCTTTGGTTCTTCATCGTTTTCCTCGTGGTCTTGGTGGCGTTCACGCTGCGCAAAGAGAGCGAAGAAATGCCTCGGCGCGACATCCTTCGTGCCGTCGAATCCTCCGGCAAGATGGGCGTGGCGGAAAGGTCGTTCCTCTGGGTGTTCTCGTGGTTGGACACCCGATTCCGTCTGCAGGACTACTGGAACATGTCCAAAGGCGCCTACTACAACATGCACCGTCAAATGCCGTTGACCCACGCAGAGAAGTACAAACTTCGCATCATCTGGTACTGGTACCCGCTGTACTGCTTGGGGGGCATCTCCTTCCTGTCGTTCATCATCCTCGTGATCACCGGGACCGTGCTGGGGATTTACTACGTGCCCGGCGGCGAGGGTGACCCCTCGCCAGCCTACGCCAGCATGGAGTACATCATGACCCAGTTGCCGTTTGGCTACATCCTGCGGGCGGTTCACCACTGGACGACGCACTTCATGGTGGCCAGCGTGTTCTTGCACATGTGTCGCGTGTACTTCACCGGTGCATACCGCAACCCACGTGAGTTGAACTGGCTCATCGGTGTGGCCCTGATGGCCCTCACCATCGTCTTTGGATATTCGGGCTACCTCTTGCCGTGGGACAGCCTCGCCTACGGTGCTGCCATCATCGGCATCAATTTGGCCAATTCGAGTCCGTTGGTTGGCAAATACGTGGCCACCTTGCTCTTCTCCGGTTCGGAGTTGACGCCCTTGACGGTCACGCGTATGTACTTCATCCACGTGTTCATCTTGCCCGTCATCGTGACGACGCTCATCATCATTCACTTGTTTATTGTCTGGGTGCAAGGCATCGCGGAGCCGCACTGATCTTGGAGGATGAATCATGGGACTGATTGACAATTTTGGCCGAGTTGCCTCCATGTACATGGAGGAAAAAGAACAACTGCAGAAAGCGGAAGAGAAGCGTAAACGCACGCGCACCGGTCACGGTTTTTGGCCGCACGAAGTGCTGCGCGACACCATCATCTTCGCATCGATGATCTCCATCCTCCTGTTTTACGCATGGTTGATTCCACCACCGTTGCACGGTGCTGCTGACCCCTACGCACAAGCAGGGTTCGTGTTCCCCGATTGGTACGTTCTGTTTTCGTACGGTTACCTTCGCTGGGGTGAATACCTTCCCCAGTTTGTGGTGCCCACCGGATTCATCGGCGACATTGTGGGTCAACCGGTGTTCCCATGGAACGCTGCATGGTGGGGCGCTGCGCTGACCGGCATTCCCGTCGGCATCCTTGCCCTTCCACCCTTCCTCGGCGGGCGTGAGAAGCGACCGGTGGAGGACCCATGGTTCGCTGCCGCTGGAGCGGTTTACCTCGCCCACATTTGGTTCATTTCGGTGTTTTCCATCAACATCTTCTTGGAATTGTACGGGAAAAACCGGTCCGATTTCTGTAAGTTGGACTCGCACGGCGACCTGTTGTGCGGCACACGCGACCCGTGGATTGCGGACGTGTTCAACTCCATACCGTGGGTCATGACTGGGGTCTTGATGTGGATCGTGGTGTACTTCATCGGCCGAATCCTCTTGGTAAGGGCCCTGGGTGCTGGCTTTACGGTCGCCAAGAGCCGTCAACTTCTCGTTGGCGCCCTCATCATCTCCTCAGCTGCGACCGTCGCCACCTTCGACACCTACGACAAAGGGTTCTGGGACGCCAAAGGTCTGCTGACCATCAAGGATTACGGCGAACTCGAGGCCATGCGCACCCAACCCAGCGATGTCCACGTCCACGATGTGAACGAATTCACGGACGATCGCGGTTGGTCCGAATCGGGTGTCGTTCCCACAGCCGCATGGCTTGATTGGAACATCTACCAACCGGCCCGTTACATCATCACGGACTTCAGCGATGCCAACGGCCATCAAGACCTTGACAACGGCGTCAACGGAGCCCACGGGACGACCACGTTCTTTGGTGGTGAAGGATGGACTGCAACCGGACAGTTCACCGTGACCGAGGACACCACGTACTTCCCAGAGGGCCACCCAGAGGAAGTCACCAACGACGGCATCACGACCGACCTGGGTTGTGAATACCGCTCGAGCGAGCGAAAGATCGACGGCATCAACACCCAAGCCATGGTCGCCACCACGCTCACCGTGACCGACGCCAACGGCAACGTGGTCAGTTCGTTCGAGAACTGTGCGGGCGACACCACCGAATTGTCGGTCGGCACCTACGACTACACCTATGAAGTGGTTGTGAGCGGTGCGCTCGCTGAGAACAACAGCATCAGCACCGAGACGGCCTTCACGGTCGCTGCCTACCAACCTTTGCTGATTTGGAACGACGACGCTCCAGCCTCCCTCGCAGGTCACACGGTCAACCTCTCCAACGCCGATGAGATGGCGCTGGGCGGCACGGCCTTCGGCGTCATCGAGAACCCCAGTTTCCATCAAAATCCAAAATCCTTGGACGCCAAACTCACGTATGCTATGTTCATTCCTTCCGTGACCTTTGGGGCCCTTGTCTTTGTTCTGTTGCGCTACATGGCTCGTGGGTACGAATTTGAGATGAACAAGTGCTACGGTTGTGACCTCTGCGACGACGCCTGCCCTGTCCGTTTGTTCAACGGCGGTGACAAACTCAACATCATTTACAACTCGTGGAACAACGAAGACGACGGTGTGCCGCTGTATTCATGTTTGACCTGTTCAGCGTGCACCAATGCCTGCCCCCAACTCGTGGATTACGACTCGTACGTTGACATCCGTCGCAGTTTGATCGTGGGCGGTCCTCAAGCCGAGATCCCTCACACGGTGCTCCAAGCTGTGCTCAACGCCGAAGCCGACGAAGCTGCTGATGAGGACTTCATCGCCGTGGAGGACTACCCAATCACGTCCAACGTGGGTTACTACCCTGGCTGCGTCGACTACCTCGATCAGGAGATGGTCTTCTCCCATGTGAACGAAGGCACCATGAACCTCGGTGACACCACCACGGCCGCATTCACGCTGTTTGAGGAAATGGGCACGGACGTGGCCTACCTCGGTCGTGACTTCCTGAAGTGCTGTGGCCACGACCAAAAATGGCAGGGTCTGGATGAAGTCTTCGAGAAACTCAAGGCCTACAACCAGCGGAAGATCAACGAATCCGGCATTGACACGCTGGTGTCGTCCTGCGCCGAGTGTTTCCGAACCTTTGCTCGTGACTACGAGTTGGAGGATGTCAAGGTCATGCACACCACCGAGTTCCTGCTCGAGCAGGGCTTTGACATGGACCTCAAGACCGAAGACACGACGGTGACCTTCCACGACCCGTGCCGATTGGGTCGGCAAATGGGCGTGTACGATGAACCCCGTGACCTCATCACCTCCGTGGAGGGCGTTGAACTCGTGGAGATGGAGCACCACGGCGAGGACGCCATGTGTTGCGGCGTGTCGAGCATGATGTCGTGCAACGAGAACGCACGTTCACTGCGCGTGACGCGTATGGAAGAAGTGCGGGCCACCGGTGCTGAGACCATGCTGACCTCCTGCCCCAAGTGTGTGTCGCACTTTGAGTGCCTGAAATTCGAAGGTGACGAAGCCTACCAGGACATCGAGATCCTGGACGTGGTGTCCTTCCTGGCACGCCAAGTCAACGAGAAGAAAGCACTCGTTGGTGGCGATGTCCAAGCCGGTCAACCCGCTGAAGCTTGAACCTGAAACGGCCCGCTTTCGGGCCGGTGGTGCGGTGAAGGAATAGGCGCCACGCTTTGTCTGCCCATCAGGGCTGCGTGGGCCGGTTGATTCAAGCGCCGGTTTCACCAAACAGCAACATGGCCAGCCCGGGCTCACCCATGTTGAGGGGACTTTACCTCGTGTTTGGGATGTCCGGCCTGAGGTTGGATCGCCCTCGGGTGCAGACCCTCATCACGGCCTTGTTCATCCTTCTCTCTGCCTTGGCGGGTTGGGTGTACATCACCACCCCGCGGTTGGCGCTGGTGTACGTGGCGGTCGAATGGAGCGTGTACTACCTCGGCCACATCCTGTTCTATAGGTTCAACCTGCACCACCGACTTCGGCGGTGGTGGGGTGATGAGCGAGCCTGGGCCATCTACGAGTCCGTCCTCGGTGTCGTGTTCTTCAACCTTGGTTGGTCCCTTGCCATGTTCCTTCGTGCGCACACCGGCACGGTCAGCCTCCCCGTGGCGACCTCCGTCGCCATGGCCGTGGGCGGTGTGCTGTTCATCGTCAGCGTTGGCGTCAAGGCGTGGGCCACCCACCTTGTCGGGATGGACGTGTACTACTACCGAGATTTGTTCCATGATTGCGCAAGCGATGCTGAACTGGTCACGGGAGGGCCGTATGCCGTGTTCTCCAACCCCATGTACGGCATCGGCAATGTGTCGATGCATGGCGCAGCCCTTGAGGCGGCATCCATGGAAGGATGGGCCGTGGCGGCGGTGTTCCATGTCAGCATCTACGTGTTTTACATGAGCGTTGAGCGACCGTTCGTGCGTCGGGTCTACGCATCAGCACCTTGACCGTCAGCGGTCGTTCGTCCCGTCGTCGTCCTCTTCCATTCCGACGATTTCGTAGTTGGAAGGGAACAAGCCAACGGCGACCCCGAGAATGAGCGAGAGCAAGCCCCATGCAAAGTTCTGCTGGACAAACATCAGCTCGAGGGCGAGGGCGACGAGCAACAAACCGCCAAGGTTGGACACCCAGACGAGGGTCTTGAACGTCGACAAACTGACACCTGCGGTGCCCGGTTTCCTGTAGGGGCCAAATTCGCCTCCAAACCGTTGTGCAGTGGGGTCCTTTCCTTTCTTGGCCATGCTTCATCCTCCGGTTCACGTTCATCGGTCGATCATGGTGATGGCGTCGGTGGGGCACGCCAGCACACAAAGCCGACAACCCGTGCAAGGGTCACGAAGGACCTTCGCCTTTCGGTTGCTTTCCACCGACATGAGGGGGCTCTTCATGGCCACGTGGTAGAGTTCAATCGCATCGTCATCGCAAACGATGGTGCACTGGTCGCAGCCGATGCACTTTCGTTCCTCGACGAAGGCCACCGTTCCTTCACCTCCCTTGGTGTTGGCCCGTTGTTCACCGCGTTGCCGATTGAGCGCCGTGCGGATGCGAACGGCTTCGTTTTGACGTCGCCGGCGCAACTCGTCGGCTCCCGTCATGCAGTGACCTCCTTGGGAGGTTCCCCTTCAAACTTAGCAACGCTGAGGTTCACCAACAGGTCACCCAAGCAGTAGAACGCACCCACCAGCAACGGTGGGTTCCAAGCCGTCAACGGCGTCCACGGCACCTCGGTCGCCCAAGTCCAGTTCCCGAGTTGAGTGCCAACGATTTCCATGGCCAAGGCGGCCCACACCATCGCAGCGTACAGGCGGGGTTGCGGTCCAAACCGAGTGAACAGCACCACCAAGACGAGCAGCAACACGCCCGAGGTGTCGCCACCGGTCCACACCCCATACGCGACCGCCGGCACGAACGGCAGCAAAAGCGGCATCGCCCACGAAACTCGGATGCGTTGGGCCCAAATCCGACCCAAATCAAACAGGAAGTAATGACCCACCGGGACAAACATCGGCATCAACCCCCGTTGGTACTCGTACACCTTCCACACCTCTGAAAAGAACAATTCCATGGGTGTAGCGAACGCAAGGACGGTGATCATTTCGATGCGTTCTTTCCGTTCTGCTTTCGCGTACAGGGTGAAAAACAGTCCCCAACACCAGAGGTTCACGGGCCATTCAGCCCAGCGATCGGGTAAGGTGCCATGAGCGCCCGTAGCGGACACCCACAGGCCAACGGCAATGGTGGCCACGTACCACCACGCCTTGCCCTTCATGAGCGGGCGTGGCGGTCTTCGTATTCATCCTCTTGCATGCGTCGCCCTTCCCGGCGGCTCACCCAAACAGCGAGGCCAGCGGCACCCAGCGCCATGCCGCTGAATACGCTCAGCATGGCTTTCTGGGTTGAGCTGAGAGTGTGCGACTCAAGCGCTGTATCGCTCGGCTTCCTTGCCCATCGCCAACATGCTCAGTTCGGCGACCAATGCGTGCCAGCCGTGGGCTTCGGTGGCGTAGGGGTTGGCCCCTTCGGCGTAATTTTCAAACCGCGCACTGGGTGAGTTGAGGTTGTCCATGTCGGATTTCTTGGGGTTGATTCGGTAAAACCAGGAAGCAGCTTCTCCATCCACCAGATAGACCACCGGCTCAAGTGCTTCGCCTGCTTCGGTTTGAAGCGCTGTGGGGATGCCTTCCTGGATGAGGTAATTTTCAACCGTCGCTCCACCTTTGGCGTAACGCAAGCGGTTGGCCTTGCGGTTGGACAGGTTGAGGATTTGGTCGCCCGATGTCAAGACCATGACGCCAAGGCCGTAGGTACCGCTGTCGTTTTTCATCACCACGCTTGGTTGGCGGTTGATGCCGAGCTCGGCGTATTTGGCCTTCAGCCGCTTGAGGAAGTCGTCGATTTCTTCCGCAAGACGCTGCTTGCAGGCGTCTTCAGTCAGGCATTTGTCCTCGGAAACAAACCATTCGGGCATGAGGTGCCAAGGGTCGAGGTTCAGCAACTCGGCCACTTCGTTCACGTACGGGCGGAGCGCTTCGTAATGTTGCGATTTCCTTCGGCGAAACCAACCCATGTGGGGCGGCGGAGTGACGTTGGGCGATGCGATACCGGGAATGTCGCCGTCCGTGAGGTCGTTGTTGAGGAGGATCAAATCGGGCTCGTCCCCCTCCACAAGAAGACGGTTGTTCTCATCGACATGGGTGAGGTCTAGGTTGAGGGGGCCGCTCGTCCCGTTCAGTGTCTTGAATTCGTCCAACTCAGGCGACCCCACGGTGCAGCGGTACCCGGCCCGTTCGATCATGCGTTGGATGGAGGCGATGTTTTCGACGTAAGCGGGATTTCGTGTGTGACTCTCAGGGTACACGTGGACCCAGGTGGCGTCCGGATGGGTCCGCTGCAGATGGTCCTTCAAGAGGATGGACAGGTCTTCTTGCTGGTCTTGGGCGACGTTGTTGAAGCCAGCAGGGAAATGGTTGGCATCCACCACACCCACCTTCCAGCCCGCATCACGGACATCCACGCTGCCGTAAATCGGCATGGACACATTACGACGTTTCTCCGCCATCCATGCGGTAAGTTCGGCACGATGGGCTTCCAGTTGCTGATTCAGATCTTTCAAGTGCATGTCATATCACCTCGCTGAGCCATTCATCGACGCTGCGGTGACGTTGTTGCCAACCTTCGGCGTTCAGATGCATCGCTTCGAACAACCCCAATCCGAGGGCCAACTCTTCCTGGCCTTTCATGGCCGGTGCCCAATCGGTGTATTTTGCCAGCAGCGCCTCGGTTTGCGCGGCGTAGCCGTGGAGAAAAGCATCGATCATCGTTGGTGAGGTGGCTCGGCCGGCTGGCAATTTCGGCCGATCAACGATGTGTTTCGGCAGTTTGGTCAACGCGGCCGCCCGACGCAACGCCAGTTTTTCGAGGTCATCGTTCGGTAGCCGCCAGTTCATGGGTAGACTCTGGGCAAGTTGACGATGCGGACGTCCGAGAAACGGCACGCGCACCTCGAGGGAATGGGCCATCGAGTGGCGGTCAACCAAGCGAAGTTGAAAATTGCTCAGCTGCCCGTGGTCGAATTCAAATTGAAGCATGCTGTTGAGGTCACCGGTCGGTTCAGCGGCCGTGTGGGTTGGCTGGAACCATCCGTTCTGGGTCGTGAGGTTGCCGTTCAACAACATGTTTTGGACATCCGACGGCAGGGCGCGCTCCCGTGCCATCAGTTCGCGACGGTGGCGGTCGAGGGACCGGTACCTCGGGTAGCCTGCGTGGAGTTCATCCGCTCCTTGGCCGCACAAACCCACGGTGACGTGGTTGCGCATGTGCTTGAACAGGGGTTGGAAAAACAACACGGTGACATCAATGTCCTCGCCGTGCCAAGCGAGGGATGGGAGGGTGCGTTCAAAAGCATCCGGTTCCAGCACGTGTTGATGATGTTCAAGGTCAAAGGATGACGCCACGTCCTCAGCCGCCATCCAATCGGGGTTGTCTTCGCTCTCCGCCACCGTCCAACACGCCGGAACCGGCTGCCCTGCCCGTTCAGCGGCTTCGTGAGCCACAGCAGCCACCAAACTCGAATCCAGACCACCGGAGAGGACGATGCCGACGGGGACATCGGCCATCAGGCGTTGTTGCACGCTCGTCACAAAGGAATCCAAGAGCTCGGGCGCGCCGCTCATCGGGTCCCATGTGGCTCGGGGTTCGACCACGGATCGTTCAAACACAGCGACATCTTTCAAGAAGGGCGCACCCTGTTCACCCACGGTCCACACTTCCACGGTTCCGGGCCGGACTTGGTGGACGCCAGAGAGCAAGGAACTGCTGTCCAGTGGGTACTCCCACACCAAGCGAGCACCGAACGCCGTTCGGTCCAGGGTGGGCCGGTAAGCGTCGTGGGCCTGGAAGGCTTTGGCTTCGCTGGCAAACAGCAAACTGTCCTCCACCCGTGTGCGAAAGAGGGGTTTGATGCCCAGCGTGTCACGAGCGAGCAGCAGGGTTCGCTCTTCAGGGTTCCACAGTGCGAAGGCGAACATTCCGTCGAGTCGTCGCACCCAACGGGCGTGTTCGGCAGCGGAACGAACGGGGCCGTTGGCGCCTTCTTGGTGCAGGGCGAGGATGACCTCGCTGTCCCCAACGGTTTGGTAGGGGTAGGTCACCGTGCGTCGAAGGTCCTGGTGGTTGTAGATCTCCCCGTTCACGATGAGGACGGTGGAGTCTGCTCCGCGGATCGGTTGTTGGCTCCCGTTGACATCAACGATGGCAAGCCGTGTGTGAGCCAAACCGACCGGTTCGTCCAGGAAGGTCGATTGTTCATCTGGACCACGGTGACCGAGAATTCGATTCATGCGGTTCAAGACGGTCGCGTCGGGATGGCCCAACACACCCGCAATCCCACACATGGTCCGCCCTCGAGGCTGCACCTTTTGAAGGGGTGTTCATTCTCGTGCTGAAAAAATCACCAAAGTGGGTAGCGGAACACGGTCACGAGGAGGGCGATGATCACCAAGGCAAAAGCCACTTGGTAGGCCATTTGGGGGGGGTCGTTGTCCGTTCCTTCGTCCGACATGGTTCTCGCCTGTTTGATGGACCCGCGCTCACCCTTTCAACGTATGGTGGGGGCTGCACTCAGGTGGAGGTTTTGTCTACGCCATCAGCCCCACAAACGGCTCGAGCAGGAGGACCAACGCCAGCGGGATGAGCACCATGGTGGCGTTGTCGTCGATGTAGGTGAGGCGCGGCCATTCTGCCGCCATGCAGACGGGGGCCAGGAGGAAACAGATGAGGAGGGGCGTGCCCACGGCCCACCAGCACACGAGCCAGATGGCAAGAATGAGCAAGGTGGCGTACAACATGACGCTTTGGTCGTTCATGCCCTTTCGGCGGAGTTCACCCATGAACGGGTCGCCCAAAGCCAACGAAACGATCAACGGCCACGCGTAGCCGGGTTCGGGGGTCAGCAACAGGACCATGCCGATGGCAAAACCGCCCCAGGCGAGGGCTGAGATCTGTTTAGCTTCGTAATCGCGTTGGCCGAATACGGTGATGCCAAGGCGCAAGCGAAGCATTTCGACGACGACCAAAAGGAGCACAAAGCCGGCCACGAGCTGGTCAACGCTCGCCTGAAGGGTGTCAGCGACGGAGGCCCCGAATTCAAAATACGCAAAGGGAATGGCGACCATGCCCAAATGGATGGAGCGGCGGAGCAGATGGCCGCGCATCCCACCGACCGAGGTTTCAACGGGGTTGGTCATCTCGACCTGGTGACTCATGGCGCTCACTCATCAGGTGTACCATTGCCTCATGAATATCAATTGTCCCTTGGGAGAGGTCGTCCAGCGTCCGATTGTAGTCCGGATGGCCGGTGAGCCGTCGTTCGAGCAGCGCATGAAGCCGCTCTCGCATTTTTGCTTTGAGCGAGCGGTTCGAGGGGGCCAAGTTCAGCATGGCCGTTGCCGCCTCGTCAACACCGATGCTTTTCAAACCAGAAACCAGCATCACATCAGGGACCTCATCGCCCAGCGCGAACGATTCGCTGAGCTCTGCAGCGTGACGCTCGGCTCCTTCAATGTCGCATTTGTTGACCAACACCAGATCGGCGAGTTCAAGCAATCCAGCCTTTTCCGCTTGAATGCCGTCGCCACGTGCCGGCCCTTCCACCACCACGATGCGGTCCGCCACGGCGGCGCACCTCAGTTCGGACTGACCTGCGCCGACGGTTTCGATGAGCACTCGGTTCCAACCGCAACTCAGCAGGTAAGCCGCCATGTCTTCCACGACCATGGGTACTGAGCCGATGGCCTTTCGTGTCGCCACCGATCGAACATAGACGCGATGACTCAGTTCGGGGTCATCAACCGTGGTCATCCGAACCCGGTCCCCCAACAGGGCCCCACCCGTTCGGGGTGAGCTTGGATCAACGGCCAGCAAGGCGGTGGTGTGCCCTGCTCGGGCCCAACGCTGCAGGATGGCATCCACCAACACCGATTTGCCTACGCCGGGTGCGCCGGTGATGGCCATCACCTTCCATGCATTTGATGCAGCTGGTGTGCTGAGCAATGGATGAACATCGACCTCACCCGACTCGATCGCCGACAACATTCGTGCAAGCGCACGTCGGTCGCCGCCTTGGGCCAAACGGTGGAGGTCGTCCATGCCACCACCTATGCGTTGGACGTCCAATACCAGTCACTGGGTTGGCCAACGCCCACGTCGTTCATGGACGAGGCTATGGCCATGAATTCAAGGATCTCAGCGGTGGGTGTCCCGGGTCCGAAAATGGCGCGAACACCCGCCTCGTGCAAGGCAGGGCGGTCGTCTTCGGGAATGATTCCGCCGCCGAACACGACGACATCCTCCAGACCTGCTTCGATCAGTTTCTGACAGACTTGAGGGAAGAGGTGGGCATGAGCGCCAGAAAGAGACGAGAGCCCCAGGAACCGTGCGTCTTCGTCCCGCACCGTGTCGACGATTTGCTGCGATGTCCGACGCAGGCCTGTGTAGATCACTTCGTGGCCTGCGTCGCGAAGGGCGCGTGCTACGACCTTTGCTCCTCGGTCGTGACCGTCGAGTCCCGGCTTGGCCACCACGATGCGCAACGGTTGGTCCATGGACACAGGATGAAGCGCCTCCCTATCAACGCACCCCTCGCCGCCCGATGTGGGCGCTCAATCGGCCTTGAACGCAGTCCTGCGGATAGGAACGCATAAGGGCGGCGTGCAGACAAGGTGTGCTGGGGAACACCATGTCCAGCACAGAGGAGCGCCTCAAAGACCTGCGCAACCGGAAGTCCCGCAGTGAGGCTGGCGGTGGCCAGGCGCGTGTTGATGCTCAACACAACCGCGGGAAACTCACGGCTCGAGAGCGGTTGGAACTGCTCCTCGACGACGGAACTTTTCAGGAAATCGACGCACTGGTGGAGCACCGTTGCCGTGATTTCGACATGGACAAGAACGTGATTCCAGGCGACGGCGTGGTCACGGGCCACGGGACCATCAACGGGCGCGAAGTCTTTGCCTTCGCTCAAGATTTCACGGTGTACGGTGGATCGTTGGGCGAAATGCACGGCCTCAAAATTTGCAAAGTCCTCGATATGGCCCTCAAGACCGGTCGTCCCGTCATCGGGATGAACGACTCAGGGGGGGCGCGTATCCAGGAGGGTGTTGCCTCGTTGGGTTCCTATGCTGAAATTTTCTTCCGAAACGTTCGTGCGTCCGGGGTGGTCCCTCAAATCTCCGTCATTATGGGGCCCTGCGCCGGAGGTGCGGTGTATTCGCCGGCGATCACGGACTTTGTCATCATGGTGGACCAAACCGCTCACATGTTCATCACCGGTCCTGAGGTCATCAAAACGGTCACCAACGAAGTGGTGAGCTTTGAAGACCTGGGTGGCGCCTTCACACACGGTTCAAAGTCCGGGGTGTCCCATTTCACCGCCTCCGACGATGAGCACGCCATCCAGTTGGCCCGGGATTTGACGGACTTGCTGCCGCAAAACAACCTCGAGCGACCGCCTGTCAAGCCCACCTCCGACACCAAAGATCGCTCGTGCGACGCTCTCGATTCGGTCATCCCTGACGACCCGTCCAAACCCTACGACGTGGTGGATGTCATCACCGACGTGCTCGACGACGGTGGATTCCTCGAGGTTCAATCGGAATGGGCGCAGAACATCGTCATCGGGTTCGGCCACCTGGGCGGGCAAACCGTGGGCGTGGTGGCCAACCAACCCAAGGTGCTCGCTGGATGCCTCGACATCGACGCCAGCGACAAAGCGGCTCGCTTTGTTCGGTTCTGCGATGCGTTCAACATCCCGCTGCTGACGTTTGAGGACGTTCCTGGCTTCCTTCCCGGGACCAATCAGGAGTGGGGTGGCATCATTCGCCACGGAGCCAAACTGCTGTACGCCTTCGCCGAAGCCACCGTGCCCAAACTTACGGTGGTCATGCGGAAAGCCTACGGCGGTGCTTACGACGTGATGTCCAGCAAACACATTCGCGGCGATTACAACGTCGCCTGGCCCTCGGCAGAGTTGGCGGTCATGGGCGCAGACGGGGCAGTCGAGATCATCCACCGCCGTCGCATCGCATCGGCGCGCAACCCGGAGGAGGAGCGTGTTCGTTTGACAGAGGATTTCAAGGAGAAATTCGCTAACCCCTACAAGGCGGCGGCCATGGGTTACCTTGACGATGTGATCGAACCCAACCAAACGCGCCAGCGGTTGTGCCGTGCCTTGGACATGCTGTTGGACAAAGAGGAATTGAGGCCTGCTCGAAAGCACGGCAACATTCCGTTGTGAGGTGAGGGCATGTCGGCGGAGGATGAACGACGAACGGCGGCCATTGTGGCCGTGTTGATGCAGATGCGCTCTCACAGCGAAGATGAATCGGCTCGCGCCCGCCAACCCGGGGCGCCCTGGTCGCAGGACCACCGTCGCACGATGGTTGGTCAAGCATCGCTGATGCATGCTCGAGCTTCGCGCTCGCCTTGGAGGTGAACGAATGACGGAAACACACACGGTGAAGGTCAACGGCACGGAATACACGGTGGAGCTTGAAACCGACGGGACGATCTGGAAGGCGACCGTGGACGGTCAGGTCTTCGAGATCGAAGTGCCCAATGCTGCACCCGCTGCCAAGGCGAAACGCTCGGGTGGGCGAAAGAAGAAGAAGTCCGGCACCGTTTCGGCCAACATCCCCGGCAAGGTGGTCACCGTCGAGGTGGAGGAAGGTCAACAGGTCACGGAAGGGCAAGTCGTACTCATTCTTGAGGCCATGAAGATGCAGAACGAGATCCAAGCACCCGTGACCGGTACGGTGATCTCCGTCCAATGCTCGGAAGGCGAAGCCATTGAAGCCAATGTGCCTTTGGTGGTCATTGAGCCCGAGCCTTCGCCCGACGATGACGCTTGAGCAAGAGTTCATTAGTTGTGGACCCGAGTGTTGAACATGAGCGACGGCCCAGCCTGCGACCTTCCCGGATGCGATGCTGAGGGGACCATCGTCTCTCGTTTGTCCCCCGAAGGTTTTCTCGTTGCCACCGGAAAGAAGGCTTATTCCTTCCGTGAAGCCTACCGACGGTTCCACTATTGCCAAGCGCACCACGATGAACTCATGGGAGGCGTCTGGTCCCGTGTCCGTCAACCCGACGACAAGGGGGACGGCCATGTCGCACCCACCGCCATTTAGCGAGAGGTATCATATACCATCGGAAAACCCTTGACACCATGAGCGGCGAAGCCTCTTCCCGTATCCACAGCCTGTCCTTGACCTTCATGCTCTTGTTGTCGTTGTTGGCCACGGCCATGACGCCTTCCGTGAGTGCGGTTGGGGCGAACCAAAACGACTTGAACTCTGGCGGCGACCTGCCCGACAACACCAGCGTGAGCATCACGAACTACATCTTCTCGGGCTCCTATTCAGGCACCGGTGAACTGACGTGGGGTGACGACAACGACATCATCCGCGTGTCGTTGAATTCAAACCAGGGTTTGTCGGCCAGCCTTTCGTTCCCTTCCACGACCACGTTCAACAACAGCACCACCGTCACGAACGACTTTGACCTCACCTTCTTGGACAGCAATCAAAATTTCTTGGGCGAGTCGTTGTTTGGCAACCCGGAGACCCTTTCAACCAACACCACCGGCGGCGCAGGTGCGATGGTTTACATCGACATATCGAGGTATTCCGGTTCGGGGAGTTGGTCCCTCACGCTGTACAAATTCACCGTGTCGAACGGTACGGGCGGCACCGGTGGCGGTGGTGGAAACTTCACTTCCGTGGTGAACTGCTCAGGCAACAACAGCGTGCTCCCCGATGTGTTGGAGCCCAACGACACCACGGCAACGGCGACCTCTGCCTCCTTGCTGCCCATGATCTGCACGGGGCTTTCCATCGATTCAGCCACCGATGTTGACTTCTTCGAGATCGACACCATCGCGGGCGTCACCTATTACGTCAACATCACGTTCATCGACGCCAACGGGGACATCGATGTCGGATGGGACGATGCAGGGGGCAATTTCATCGACAGTTCCACCAGCACGTCCAACATTGAATCCATGTCGCACACGGCGGCCGTCAACCAAACCACCTACGTCGACGTGTACGGTTACACCGGATTTGGTGGAACCACGTTCGCCAACACCTACGACATTGAAATCACCACCGACAACCCCGGTGGCGGCCAGACCGCAGAAATCGTCGAGGTTGTCCTGCACAACGCCACACACGCCACGCTCGAGTTCGCCGGTCTGACCGCAGGATCGAACTACGGTTACAACCACACCTACGGTCAAGTGTTCTACGATGATTCGACGAGTTGGGCCACATCAACCACGGGGTCCTTCACTGCAGCCAACACCACGCACAGCGTCAACATCTCGTTCATGCCGGACATGGACGAGTCCACGCTGACCGTCGCTGCCACGCTGTTTGGCCCGGGGGGTGCACCTCAAAACAGCGACACGGCTGAACTGTACATCGAAAACGTCGAGGCGATGAGCACCTCTTCGACCACAGGGGCGATTGAGCTGACCAATCTGTCCACATCCACCACCTACGACGTGCGGTGGATGGTCCTCAATTACGACACGTTCCTCGACAACGTGACGGTGTCGAACAATCCCTACGACGCCATCAACGCCTCCATGCACGACAGCGACATGTGGACGCTCGCACCAACAGCATCCTCGGCCACCTACCAAATCAACTGGTCCAACCCCCTGTCGTTGGATGAACACCTGCTGTTCGCAAGTCTGTCCGTCAACGGAACGATGGTCGACGTGGTCACCAACGAAAACGTGACCGGCGGCCATTTCGACGCCTTCTTCCCGCAGCTGCCCAGTTTGCTGATCGATTCGTATTCGGCCAGTTCAACCGCAGCCTCCAACAACGTGCGTGCGAAAGGCCTTGACCTGGTCGTGAGCGACACGTACCGCTACCAGTACGCCGTCACCGACGCCGGTGGAGCGGTCCTCGCTTCGTCCTCGGTGACCGCCTTCACGGCCACCTCGCAAAACATGTCCCTGCCGATGTTCAACTACACGACCCCCACCACCTCCGGTACCTACTGCGTGGTCATTGACCTCTACACCAACAGCATGCAACAGCTCCCGGGTGACGATGCCTGCTTCCAATTGGTGTTTGACGACGACAACGACGGTGTTGCCAACGAGGTCGACCTCTGCAACAACACCGCACCCTCGACTCCGGTCGATGCCAACGGCTGTGCGCTCTCGCAGAAAGACACCGACGGCGATGGGTACAACGATGCAGTCGACGATTTCCCCAACGACAGCACCCAATGGTCGGACATGGACGGTGACGGCTACGGCGACAATGCATCGGGCAACATGGCCGACGCCTTCCCCACCGACAGCTCGCAGTGGAGCGACGCAGACGGTGACGGGTACGGCGACAACGCCACCGGCAACGCCCCCGACGCTTTCCCACAGGACGCCACGCAATGGTCGGACACCGACGGTGACGGCTACGGCGACAACCCCAACGGCAACTACCCCGACCTTTGGCCGGCTGACAGCACCCAATGGGAGGACATGGACGGGGACGGCTACGGTGACAACCCTGCTGGAACCAACGGGGATGCCTTCCCCACGGACGCCACGCAATGGAGCGATGTCGACGGCGATGGGTACGGTGACAACGCCACCGGCACGGATTCCGATGCCTTCCCCAACGACAACACCCAGTGGCACGACACGGACGGCGATGGCTACGGCGACAACCCCAACGGTAACAACGGTGACAAGTTCCCCAACGACGTCAGCCAGTGGTTCGACGCCGACGGCGACGGCTACGGTGACAACCAAGCCGGCACGGACCCCGATGCGTTTCCCAACGATTCCACCCAGTGGGCCGACGGTGACGGCGACGGTTACGGCGACAACGCCGCAGGCCTGAACGCCGATGCATTCCCGGCCGACCCGACCCAATGGTTTGACGCCGATGGCGACGGGTACGGCGACAACGCCAATGGCAATGCCCCCGACCGCTGCCTCAACACGCCGCCCGGTGAAGCCGTGGACAGCGAAGGGTGCTCCGCCTCCCAACTCGATGCCGACATGGACGGTGTCAGCGATCGCAACGATGCCTGCCCCGACACACCGGCCGGTGAAACGGTGGACGCCGTTGGATGCTCGGGAAGTCAGGAAGACGCCGACAACGACGGCGTGATGGACGCGTTCGATGCCTGTCCCAGCACCACGTTGGGGAGCACCGTTGACGCTGCTGGTTGTGCGCTCTATCAATTGGACACCGACGGTGACACCATCACGGACAACATCGACCAGTGCCCCACCACCACCGCTGGAAGCATCGTCAACGGCGTGGGCTGCGCTGCCAACGAACGGGACACCGACGGTGATGGGGTCAACGATGCGAACGACGTCTGCGACGGGACCTCGATGAGCGAGACACCCGACGCCGTTGGATGCTCGCCCTCGCAGAAGGACACCGACGGTGATTTGGTGAACGATTTGCTCGATCAGTGCCCCGGCACCGCTAACGGTGCCGAAGTGGACCTGACCGGTTGCGCCAATACGCAACTGGATGACGACAATGACGGGATTCCCAACAGCGACGACCTGTGCCGCATCACGCCGGCCGGCGAACAAGCCGATCAAGTCGGCTGTTCCGCCTCGCAAAAGGACGAGGACAACGACGACATTGACAATGCACGTGACCTGTGCCCCGATACGCTCGCCGGTGACTCGGTGGACCTCGACGGCTGTGCTGACCGGCAAAAGGACACCGATGGCGACGGCGTCAAGGATCACTTGGACACCTGCATCAACACGGCTGAAGGCGAGCTGGTCGACGACGAAGGATGTGCACTGTCGCAGAAGGATTCCGACGGCGACGGTGTCAACGACGCAGAGGACGCCTTCAAGTTCGATGCCAACGAATCGGTGGACACTGACGGTGACGGCGTGGCCGACCGCTACGATGCGTTCCCTGAAGACCCCACACAATCCCTGGCGGTGGTGGAGGAAGGCGGCAGCGGCATGATGTACGGGCTCATCGCTTTGGTCGTCATGGCCCTCATTGGTGGTGCAGGCTTCACGGTGATGCGGAAGCAGAACACCGACCCCATGTCGGCCTTCGCCGAAGCCACCAACACCATGGATGCCGTCACCGAGATGCACATGGCGGCGTCGGACAAGGCGTTGCCCTCGCTCGAAGCTGCCACGCAACAGCCCCTGCAATGGGAGGAGAACGGAGTGCACTGGTCCAAGGACGCCGAGGGCAACCTGTCCTACTTCGACAGCGGTTCCCAAGCTTGGATGCCGTTTGAACAGTGAATTCTGCGCGTTGAACACAGAACAGCATGGCTTGTTCGTCGATCGATTCCTGCACGTAAGGCAAGGGGCCTCGGTTCATCCGAACGTGTTGTGCGGTTGAGCAGCCTGTCGGCTGTGAGAGTGTTGAACATGCGGCGGGGCTTTCTGGGTTGGTTTCAAGAACTTCGTCCCCCTCCATCTGTATGTGATTTCACGTCGTCCGGTCCTCTGGCTCATCTTGCTGATGTTGCTGTTGCCAACCGCCTATGCGGACGGGGACGACGAGGAGGAGGATGACGATGACGCCACGGTGTTGGGCGTTGATGCCGAGGGGTTGGGTGAGGCAGCGAAGGTGTTGCTCATCGCCACCCTCGCCATCGTGGTGTGGCGGCCAGCGTTCAAATGGTTGAGGAAAAACGGTGCTGAATTGTTCAATCAGGAACCTCGCCCCTTCAAACAGCGCTTGAGCAAGGTGAACCGGTGGTACATGCGGGCCCACAATTGGGTGGGTTTTGGTGCTGCCTTGCTGGGTACCGTCCACGGCTGGGTGTTGGAATGGCATTGGACCTTGTGGGTCGGTACGGGAGCGATGTGGGTCGTGGTGCTGTCCGGTTCTGCGATGACCTGGAGCAAGTCACCGCGTTTTGTCAAGCGCAATGCACGCTTGCTCCACATCTCACGGTCGTTGTCCATCGTCGCCGTCGTTTTGCTTTTGATCGGCCATGGATTGGTGGACTGAACCTGTGTGCCGAGCCTTCAAATGCTCCGGTTTCAACCGCGACATCATGACAACCCTGCACCGATCGCTCCTCATGGTGTTGCTGTGTGTGTTGGCTCCCTTTGCAGGGTGTTTGACGTCATCCTCCGACCACTCTGCGCTTGAGGATCCTCCAGAGGTGGAAACCGTTTCATGCGACGGCCCGGACTACCCTGAATGGAACCTGTCCTGTGCCTTCCCGTCGTTCAACCTGACCGACGACACCGGGGTGGCACACAACTTGTCCTCCTCCAACGGCACTGGCCGTTGGGTGGCTTACCTTTCAGCGTACTGGTGCACCCATTGCAAACCCACCTTGGATGCGTTGGACGTTGCGGTGCCCGGTGGTCAACTTCTGGTGTTCAACAAGGACGAGTCGGACGACAACATGACCGCTTGGAAGGATCACATGGAGGATGAACTCAACCGCACCATCAACCGTCCGTTCATCCACGCACCTTGGCTTGGATCGGCGATGCAGGTGCAAGGCATACCGCACGTGGTCCTGGTCGAGAACGGCACCGTGTTGGCGGTCCGCATCGGTTTGTGGGACGACCCCGAGTCCATTCAAGCATGGATGGGGGCAGAATCACCTGTCTCTGGGTACAGCGCACAATTGGATTGAGTTGCACCAGGCGAGCTGGTGGTTCTCCGTGGATGGCGAAGTGGGCTGCGTGGCACTCACGTCAACACTTCGAGCAGACGGTCCTGCTCTGCTGCCATTCGCAATTCCATGGCAATTCGCCGGCCACTTGACATCGGTTTTCGCCACAGCGCATTTCCGTAAGGGTGGCCTACACTCACGTGGACGTTGGTGCCTCCACCGAGGCGAGGAGCGACGTCGTAAATGTAGTAGTTCATGTCCTTGTCAATGCAGGTTTGCAAGCAGAAGGGGCCGATGATACCAGGATCGTAATGCTCTTTGCTGGCCTTGATGAAGCGTTCGCCCAACTCAAACGCTTTTTCCAGCAGGGATTCACGGATCGTGGCGGTGTTGTGGCCCACGACGGTCATCTCAGGGATTTGCTGATGAATGGGCATGGTCATCTGTTGCGGTGCAGGAAGGCGAACATGGCCATCCAAGGAGGATTCAAAGCGCCAATCCACGCCGAGCAACTCCAGGCGCTCGCCTTCTTCGGCCAGCGGGCTGTAGAAGAAGTTCAGGTTGAACACGGGGCCAATGACGTAGCGTTCGATGCGGGCGCCGTCGAGGGAGGCTTGGTCAATGACACCTTCTGCCAACAACGCGGCGGATTTGTCCTGATATTCTTTGAACGAGGCGCAGGTGAAGAACCCACGTTCCAGTTTTTTCTGAGCGTGGTGCAACTTCACGATGACCAAACAATCGATGTCTTCGGGCCGGTCGATCTTCTCGGGGTAGGGGAGGCCGGCCTTTTCGAGAATCCAATAGTAATCCTGTTCTTCGGTGCGCTCTTCCATGCGGAGCATGTTGCGGGATCCGAACATGGGAATGTGAAAATGTTCCTCAATGTCCGTGATGTTGGAGTAGGAGGTGAACGATCGGTTGGGGATGTAAATGACGTTGCGCTTCCGCATCTCTTCCTGCATGCTTGGGGCCATGACATCGTTGAATTCCTTCATCACGATGGCCTTGTCCACCATCCCACGGCGAACACGGCCGGAGTGGCTTCGGTGGGTTTTGAAGTAATTCGCATAGGTTTTGTGACGACCTTCCTTGCAGTACGCCACGGTGGGAAAGCCCTCCTCAATGGCGCCATCGCAGATGTCCAAGGCCGAGTGCGAGGCCGTCATGCCGATGCGAAGTTTCAGACGGTCGTATTCTTCAACCAAGGCGGCGATGTCGTCTTGCCCAATCATGGAAACTCACGTCCAATACTGGCTGTGCGTTGAGGTTCTTGATGTGTTCCCTCGGTTCCATTCAGTCAAACCGCTGGAGCTGCATCAGTTCCTCGGTGGACAGGGTGCCGCCGGAGAGCAATTTAGCCATCAAGTCCTGCGTTTCTTCGCTGGAGGATTGGCGCTGACCACCGCCCTCGCTGGCGCCACGCATGGCACGGAGGATGTCTTGAATGGAGTGCAGGCATCGAAGCGAGACGATGTAGAGGCTGTGCTCTTTGTCAGCTTCTTTCTTGGAGGTACGCAACCGGCGGTGAGCGGCCTCGGCCTTCTCACGCTGCTTGTCAACCTCAGTGTTCCACTCGATCATCAAATCGTGTGCGCTTTGAGCAGCATCGGCAGCTTCCTTCACGGCCGTGTGGGCGGCTTCTTGGTCGGCCATGGCTTGACGAAGGGCTTCGTTGCCCTCGCCCTCGGTCATGGAGGATTGCTCTTCCTTGAGTTTCTTCAGCTTCGCACTGAGTTCTTTCATCCGCTTGAAGTACTTCGTTTCGTTTTTTCCGGTGTGCTTGCCTTGTTCGAATTCCCGTTCCAAGCGCTGCATGGTTCGGGTCACGGATTGAACGGTGTCGGGGCGAATGGGGCGGCCGCGTCGGTCAAATTGCTGAGGTTGCTCGGGTTGGTTGGTGCGAGAGGCATCTTTGGCGTCTCGGACGCGCTGATTGGCTTCTTCACGCACCTTCTTCTTTTCACGAACCATTTCGTTCATTTGGTCACGGAGGTCGCGTTGTTCACGGACCTGGACGATGAGTTCACGGACCTCGTTGTTGAGGTCGTTTCGTGTGGTGGTGTACTCCTTGGTTTTGGCGTTCCAGTCGTCTCGGATTTCACGGTGATGCGTGGCCTTCTTGTCCACCATTTTACGTCGTTCTTCGAGAAGACCTTTGAGTTCCGTCATCGTACATCGCACCTGTTCGGGGAGGAATCCCTTCCTCCCGCAACGCAGGCCAACGACCACCCCCATTTAACCCTCATGGGGGGTCTCGGCGGCGGCCGGTGTCCCGAATCGATTCAAGTGTCGTCTCGTAGAGGGTGTAAAGAGCACCAAGGTTGACCTCGTGCGCCGCATGGACGAGCAGCACACCCAGCGGTGCGGTGCCCACCACCACCACGCCGCGTTCAAACACCATGGTGATGCGTTCACCCCCTCGCTCCTTGCACAAGCGGGACCATCGCAACCGCTGTGCCTCGCTGTTGGTGGCGTCCGATGACGTGGTGTGAATCAGAAACCCATCGGTGTCCAACAACGTGACCGAGCGAACCGCTCGCATTTCGGCGAGAGGTCGGAGCAGGCGGTCAAACACGGTGTTCACCCCCGCACTGCGCATCATGGTCTTTTCCATGATCAATGCGCAAGGGTCCTCGCATCATGTAGCCTGGGCCCGATGCATAGTAGCCGATCAGCGAATCATGAACAGCTAACCCACGTTGGGTGTAGAACGATTGAGCCCGTGTGTTCGCTGCTTTCACCTCGAGCTGGACACGGTCGAACCCAGCCTCGATGGCGTGCCGTACGAAGCGGGACCAAGCCAAGGTGCCGTACCCCTTGCCCTGGTGGCGGCGATGAACCACGAACGCTGCCACGCGCACGATGTCGTCCATGAACGGCGTGGCCCAAAACACACCCTCGATGGGGGGCTGTTTCACATCAAGGTCGACGAGTTTCATGTTCCCGCCCCATGCTGGGATCGGGAGGTGTCGAACCGATGTTTCAGCGTACTGTTCACCGGTTTCTTCCAGAAACAACGTCAGGACATCTTGACAGTGCTGTTGGGATAAGTGACGCGGTTCTTCGCAAGGCACCCAAGCCATCGATGGCAAGGTATCACGCCTCCGTCGGTTCCGTTAAATCCGTTGGGTCGGGATCTTTGAACAAACTGCTGTGCTCCAACATGGCATGCATCTCATCCATGGAGATGGGTTGACCTGCACGGAACCGTTCCATCAGCGATTCGGATGCGGCCACGGAAACGGTGGGGCGGGATGGCGAATTGGAGCGGCCCACTTCACGACGCATCGCCCGTGCGGCGCTGAAGGCTTCGTCCAACCGCCGTTGGATGCCTTGTTCTTCTCGATGGGCGCTGCGGTTGTGCTTGTTGAGTGCAGCCAGACCTTGTTGCAGCCGCTCGCGAGCGAGGATCATCGCTGCATTGGCCGCTTCCAGTGAGCCGACCCGGCGGTGGAGCGCTTGGATTTCAAAGAATTCTGCAAAGGCGTCTCGCTCAACGTCAACCGGTTTGACGCCGTCAACGCCCGTGTTGCTGGTGAGGGATTTCATCAGGTGCCTCAACCGTTTTTCAATCGTGGCTCGTGGAATGGGCACGGTGCTGGAGATGGCTTCCCGTTCGGCGTGTGCGTTCAAAAAGGTGGCTTTGGCGTCAAGCACCTCACGGATGATCGGGTCATCGGAGGACTCAAGTTGTCCTGGAAGTGTGAGGGTGCGGTTGTCGCGCTTTCCATAAGCGATGGCAAGGCCGTTGATGTGACGACGTTGGCGAACGGCGGTGCGTCGTTGCTTGAGGTCGGTGATGGCCTCGACCAGGGACGCTAATTGTGCCTCGTTATGGCCCGAATTGGTGTGTCCTGATGACCTTTTCACGCACGTTCACCACCGCGGTTGTTCTTTGATTTGAAGCGCGGTGGGTGCCCCGCATCCACACGGTCCCTGGCTTCAAGCAGGTCCCGCCAAGGTTCCGTTTCGTCGTTCCAGTACGTCATGCAGCGTTCGGCATTGGCACAGGCCTCCCTCAAGCGGTACACCCGAGATTCCGCTGCACGGCGAAACGCTTCCCGCTCGTCGTGTTCATGGGTGTTGGACGGCGTTGGGTCCTCAGCCAAAGCGGTTCGTGCCACCTTTGCAGCCGCAAAGGCACGCGACAGTTCCTGTTCACGAACCTCCAACAAACCTGGCAGTTCGTTGAGGAGTTGGTGGTGTTTGGCTTTGATCAGCTCGACCAGTGCAACAGGCGTTAGGTCCACCAACGCCTTCGTGTGCATGGAGCCCCGCTGGGCTTCCAATCTACAAGAAGGAATCCCTCGGCATGCCTTGTGGCGTGAAGGTGAAGAACCCCCACACACAGCAAGTGCCATGCGGAGCGATTCGGTTCGAGCGGGCATTCTTGTGATGCTCCTCCTCGCTTCGGTTCTCACGCTACCACCGGTCGCAGCCACCGCCGGCGCGGCAGGATTGGCAACGACGGAAAGCACGAGCAACACCACCTTGACCGTCAATGCCTCCACGGTGGACTGGTCCGTGACCGTGGAGGAACTCGCGAGCGGCACGGCGAATTATTCCCTGCGTTATGGACTTCAATCCGTTGAGGGCGACATGCTGAACGAGACGGTGTTGCCCAACCAGACGCTTGGAAGCGGGGCTTCTCGTGTGTACAATCTCACGCTGAACGACGTTCCGTTTGGATTGACCACGCTGTACGTTTCCCTTGAGGGTGACGTGGGTGCCAACACCTCAACACACCTGAGTGCCTTCACACGCCCGTTGCAACGGCTGCGGCCCCTCGATGTCGGTTTGGGGTCACCCACCATCACCGGATTGAGCGGGAACGGGTCTGAAACAGGAAACACCAGCGTGCACGATGGCGACGGTCTGCGCTTCCTCGTCCCGATCATCAACGACGGCGATGTTGATTGGAACGGGAGTTTGCACGTGTCGACCACACAGATGAACACCACGTTGTTTCACAACTTGAGCAACATCTCGGTGCCGGCCATGTCATCCATTGTGCAAACGGTCGATCGAACGGCGACGGTGGCCGAGGGAAATCTGTCATGGTCGTTGAGGCTCCTTGGGGACATCGGCGAGGACGAATCGGAACGGGAGCGTGAAGGCATCCTTACCGTCGCACCACCGCCGTTGCCGTTGCTGAACGGTTTGTTCGATGAGGTGGACCAGGCAACCTTGGTGGCCGGGGACCCGGTGTCGCTGATGCTCACGGTCTGGAACAACGGGACGGCTGCATTCAACGGACACCTGGTCTGCGGCGATGGAAATCAAACGCTTCACAACGAAACACTGTCCCTTGCTCAGGGGCAGCACGTCGAGGTGAACCTCTCCGTGCTTGCCAGGCCGATGTCACTCTCCTGTTCACATGCGGGTCCCCGGACTGAGGCCGGCGACGCTTGGCCGGCGGTGAAGGTTTTTGATCTCGAATCTGCGAGTTTCAGCATCGCCGGAACCACTTCGCTCTCGCTGGAGGGCGGCCCGTGGCACCAAGGCGATGCGATGGGTGCGCATTTGCTCGTTCGCAACACCGGCGATCGTCAGGGGCGGTTGCGATTGGTGCTGACGGACGGGTCCATCGAGACCGCTGGCGATTGGGCGACCCTGGAAGCAGGTGCAGCGGGCGAAGTGAGGGTCGAGCACCTGCACGCCACCACAGGGGAGCATGCCATGACCTGGCGCTTGGATTCCGACGATGGCGGGTTTGAAGGTGTCTCTTCCGGTGCGTTGACCCTCACGGTATCGCCTCCACAGTCAATTGGCATCGGCATTGTTGGTGTTGAAACCATCAACGGACGCACGGTGTTAACGGTGTCCACGCAATTGGAGGATGGGCCTGACCGCACGGCCTTGTTGCAGGTCGGTGTGGATGCTGGTGACGGGCCGACCTATGTTCTTGAACAGGAGCGTTTGTTTGAACCCGGATATCTGGTGCATGAATTTGACCTGGGTCAAGCCGTCGGTGATCGGGCTGTGGTGCGCATCACGCCGATGGGCTGGTCCATCGGGCCGGGACCGCTCTCGGTGTCAACGACCCTTCCCGAAGAAACGACGACGTACCGGTTGACGCTCAATCCAGTGGTTTCACCCATTCGCCCTGTGGTGGGTGATGAGGTCAGCCTTGAGCTTCAGTTTGAGCAAACCGGGGCTCTTCAGGCTCCTGCAGGAACCGTTCGCCTCCTCGATGCTTACGGTGCCTTGCTCGCTGAAGAGCCGGTGGATGCATGGTCCGGATCCATTTCCACGCAGCGCATCATGGTGGATTGGCCCAGCGGCACCAACGTGTTGATTCACGCAGTTTGGGACGTTGATGGACAGCGAATCGATGCCCAAGCCACCTACCTCGCCGGTTCGCCACCCGAAGAACCGTCTGCCGGTCTTCCGTGGGCTTCCATCCTTTGGGGTGCCGTGTTGGGTGGCGTCATCATCGCCGTTGCGAGGGTCATGACCAATCGGCCCGACCGAACCACAAAACCCCCCTCGCTTGATGCCTCTCCCAAGCAGGAGGAGGATGTCAAGGTGGAAGTGGCCTGTCCATCGTGTGAGCGACGGCTTCGGCTTCCGGCCACGTACGAAGGCTCGGTTGGCTGTCCGGATTGCTCGCACCGGTTCGATGCCTCAGCCGCACTTGCAGCCGTTTCGAAACCAGCCATCTCACCCACACCCGAGAAGATCACCGTTTCGTGCCCCGATTGCAGCCAACAACTTCGGGTTCCTTCAAACCACGAGGGCTCGGTACGATGTCCCGCCTGCACAAAGGTATTCAAAGCAGACCTGCCGTAATTCGCCCGTCGTGATTCACCGTGGTCGGCCACTTTCAAGAGTTCGAGGACGAATATCTTGAGATGATGTACGAGTTTCATGAGCAACATCCTCACGCAAGGGTGCGCACGGGTGACCTGGCAGCAAAGCTTGGCGTGAAACCGGCTTCCGCCACGGAGATGGTCCAGCGTCTCGCTGCAAGAGGCTACCTCGAATACGTACCCTACAAGGGTGCCAAACTCACGGCAGACGGATTGGTGCACGGTCAGCAGATGAAGCGACGTCATCGTTTGGCAGAGGTGTTGCTCGATCTTCTACCGTACGACGGCAACCCCCACGAAACCGCCTGCAGGCTTGAACACGCCATCGACGATGACCTCGAGGTGGCGCTGTCCACCATGCTGAGCGGCCAAACCACCGATCCCAGCGGCCGCCCCATCCCAGCACCCAGTGAGCGTATTCAAGCCCGACTCAACGCGGTGGCTTCGATTGAACCACTCGCTTCGGCTCACGCCTCCGGACAATACACGGTCCGCCTCATGCTGCTTCCTGGGCAGGTCACTGAATGGCTGGCGCAACAGGGCATCGGCATTCAATCCGTGTTGACGCTGGACAATTCCATCTGGTTCACCGAAACCCAGATGGTGCTCAACCTTGACGATGCGTGGGTGAACGGAATTTTGGTTGAGCGGGTTCGTCCTTAGGCTGAACGCTTTAGAACACCTCGCTCCTCCTGCGAACATGGCGGACGACGCTGCGGGTGACGATACCGCAGAGGGGGCCGGCCAACCCTCGGATGAAACCACAAGTGTTTCAGCGCCCGAGTCCAAGGTCGGTAGCTCACCGCCCGACGTCGGCTTCCGGCTGTCGGAATCGGTCCTTCACGCCATCGATTCACAAATCATCAGTTCTGGCCTCCGGTTGGTCCTGTTCCTCCCAGCATTCACTGCGTTCACGTTTTTTGTTACATGGGCGTTTTCCTCGGCATCGCCGGAGTGGTGGGCGGACAACATTGAACCCAACTTGAACATGACATTTTCCGTGTTTTTGGCATCGATCTCCTTTGTTGTCCTTCTGGGCTACACCCTTGCGGTTGGGTTTCACCGGTACCGTGTTGCGATGTCCATGCGAGCGTTTGAGCAACGCATTGACGATTCGAACGACGACCACCGCTCGGTCGCTTCGTTGCACGGTTTCGACGGCTTGGTTTACTCCATGAAGCAGGCCGGTCATCACCACAACCGCAGTTTGGTGTTCGCCGTCCTGTCGTCGTTCATGTTGCTGGTTGTGCTTTACGTCGGGCCGGCCGATGAAATGGGCACGCTTTCGCTGTTGGGGGCTGCGGCGTTTTTGGTGCTTTCTGTGGGCTCCCACCTCCCCACGCGCTCAACCCCGTTCAACATGGTGGACCGAACCGGACTCATGGCGGCGTATTCCCCTCCAGTTCATCCATCAACCTTGTCGATGGTCTTCAACGACTTGCTCAAGACCCACATGGACCCGTTGCTCCGCTCGGAATACGACGAATATTGCAAGGGGCTTGAAGACGGTTTCAGAAAAACGGTGAAACGAGCGTTCGCTCACGAAAAATTTCTGATGACCTTGTACCGCCACGCCACTGGGCTCGACCGCTCCACCATGGAGGACGAACTCAAGGAAATTTTGACCCTCAAGGGCATGGAGTACGTGTTCACCCACCCCGTGTTCACCCTCGAGGTTTGGTTGGTGCTGATGGGGACCATCTCCAAGCGGAGCCCCGCCTTTTTCCGAATGGTGGATCGGTTGAAACAGAACTTGGAGTCGGGCGATGACCCAGCAATGGACGATCTCGTGTTTGAGGTTGACATGGAAAACGTCGTGACCGACCGCGCCAACTTATTCACCCTCTTTCACAACCTGTCCGACCAGCCACGCACGGTGGTGTTCCGTGTGCAAACGCCCAACTTCCTCCCCAAGGACGTGGCGTTGACGTATCGACTCGAACCCGGCGAGCGATACTGGTGGTCCTCCAAGGCCCTCCCGTTGGCGCAAAAGGGCAACGACGATGTCCTCGGGAAAATGTCGGGATTGTTGATGGACAGCACGGTGTCGTGGCAGACCTTGGTCCCCATCTCCAACGGGGACGCCACCGTTTCCGTCCGTTTGGAGGAGACGAACGGAGAACTCCTCTTGGGTCGCCAGATCAACGTTCGCGTGCGAGCTGAATTCAGTCAGTGGCTTCGTCGAACTGGAGCGATCATGGCCTATGTCTTGGGCGGTTGTGGTGTGCTGGTCTCATCCGTTTTGATTTCGCTTCAGGTCTTTGGGATCACCGGGTGACCGTTGCACGTGTTTCGCGCAGCATCCGCAGGCTTGATAGGTGGTTGGCCGTGGAATGAATCATGCGCGGCCTCAGGGGCGACGATGAAAAGAAACCCGATGCAGGGCTTCGTGAAGAACTTCAAACCATGGAAGCCAAGGTTCGCAAGATGCGCGAGACGCGCAATTCCTTGCGAGAACAAGGCAAAGCCCTGGCCAAAAAGCGGGATGGAGTGCAGGAACAGTATCGCGAACATCGTGACAAACTCAAACTTGTGAAGTCCGAGTTGGACGCCATCCACGCCGAGCGCAACCTCCACAAAGCCAAGCGCGACGCCGTGAACGCTCAATTGAAGGAACTCTTTGGCCAAGCGAAAGGTCGAAGGTCAGAAGCGGGTTCAAAAAAATCAGCCACCGCTGAGTACTCTCAATTGATGAATGAAATCAAGAACCTTGACGAGCAGTTTCAGACCACTTCATCCAGCACCAAGAAGGAAAAAGAGACGATGGAGCGCATCAAGCGCATGAAGCGTCGTGCAGAGGAATTGGCGCCTGAAGTGGAAAAATTCGAACTCGTGAGCGTTGACCTGTCGAACCTCGACGAAGCCATTGCGACCCTCAAGGCTGAATCCGACGATGCCCACAACCTCTTCGTTGAAGCGCTGAAGCGGGCCGATGAGAAGTGGGCTGAATACAAGGAAGGCCTCGATCACCGGGATTTCCTGAAGGCCGAAGGCGATCGGCACCACCTGGAGTCCGTGGAATACCATGAGAAGGCCAACGGCGTCCACGAGAAGATCACCGAATTGATGGTGGATGTCAACAAGGTGCGTGAGCAACTCAACATGGCGGTCGAGGAACGCAAATCATGGATGGTTGACCACAACAACGCCGTGAAGGCCGAGATGAAAACCGGTGCTGAATCCGATGAAGTGGCCGACCAAATGGTCGCCTCGTTGTTGAGCGAGGGGCAACTTGTTTTCGGTGGCATCGGAAGCAACGAGCCCGTGAAGAAAGACATGCGCGGCGCATCCAACCCCAAAAAGAAAAACATGCGCCGACTGAATCCCGTTCGTCGACGCTGAGGTCTTGCTGTGCTGGGCATTATCATGGCCGGAGGTCAAGGTTCTCGCTTGATGCCATTGACACGAAGCCGCCCCAAGCCAATGGTGGAACTGCTGGGCCGGCCCGTGATTGACTACGTCAAAGACGCCATGGTGCAAGCTGGCGTTTCTGACATCATCGTGACCACCGGGTACCAGGGGAGCCAATTGGAACAACACGTGGCGTCGTGGAACCGTCCAGGACTCAACGCTTCGGTGAATCAGGAAGCCACGCCCATGGGGACAGCGGGAAGTGTGGGATTGCTCCGTGACCGCATCAACGACACCATCATCGTTGGCTCGGGGGATGCCGTCGCCTCGTTTGACATCCTGGCACTGGTGGATGCACATCGCACCAGCGGTGCCAAGGTCACGATGGCGTTGTGGGCCGTGGACGACCCCTCCGAATTTGGCATCGTTGGTCTGTCATCGACGCGCGACGGTGAGGTGGACGGTGGCCTGCGTTCGGGCTTCATTCGACGGTTTCTCGAAAAGCCAACCCCCGAGGAAGCCTTCTCCAACATCATCAACGCAGGTCTGTACATCCTGGAACCCGATGTGTTTGAGCATGTGCCGGTCGGTCAGAAATTTGATTTCAGCAAACAATTGTTTCCGCACCTGTTGGCCATGGGATGGCCGATGTTCGCCCAAACCATCGACGGTGTCTGGTTTGATGTTGGCCAGCCAAACGAGTTGCTGAACGCACAGGCGATGTTGTTGGAACAACGTGAAGATCTCCCATTTTCTTTGCAAGAGGGCGCCATTGTTCATGCGGACAGTGTACTGGCCAACGGCGTTGAGGTGGAAGGCGAAGTCGAGCGGAGTTATCTTGGCACTGGATGCCGGGTGGCCGCCGGTGCTCACGTCAATGGGTCGTTGCTGATGGGTGGCACCACGGTACCCGCCGGATGCATCATCACCGATTCTGTCATCGGAACCAACGTGGCGCTGGCCACCGGAACGGTGTTGAACGCTTGTGTGGTGGGTGACGGAGAACGCCTTGGACCTGCTGAATTCGACGGTCAGCGAATCCCAGCCTGAACTTGGGCATCCCGGACAAGAGCATAAATACCCTGCCGAGTCGGCGGAATTTGAGGACCATGGTTCACAACGAGGCACCTGAGCGGTCGTACGACCGCACTTGGGAGGAAATTGAGGCAATGCTTGAACGGGCAGAAGTCAAAATGAAGGAATGGAAAGCTTGGTACGAAACGTGCAAGAGCGAAGACGATCAGAAGGGCATGAAGGAAGCAGCACGGAATCACAAAGCGCTTCAAGGCGTCGTGAAAACGCTCAAGTGGACCTTGGGTGAGAAAGGAATTGCCGATCCGCTCAACTGAGCGTTCACCATCCCCGTTGGTCCAATCGGATTTCGAGGGTTTCCAGCTCGTCGCCCTTCATGGGTTCACCGGCCATCATCGCCATGGCCTCGGCGACCTTCGATGCATCGTCGTAGTGGGCGGTTGCCATCACGATGGCGTCAGCCATGGTTTTGGGATCGCTTGACTTGAAAATTCCCGAACCGACGAAGATACCGTCCATCCCCATGCGCATCATCAACGAGGCATCAGCGGGGGTCGCAATACCACCGGCGGAGAAGGTCACGACGGGCAATCGACCGAGTTTGTGAACCTCATCCAACACGGCCCGGACGCCGGCGTGCATGGTGTCGTCCACCGGGCCAAAGGGCGTGTGCAGGTGGGTGCCAGGCAACGTGGACTGTGATGCAAGCACCTTGTACCGATCGATGATTTGTTCGGTGCATGCGTTCAAACCGTGATCGTCCAAGGATTGGATTTGCTGAATTTCTTGGTCGATCAACCGAGCGTGGGTCACGGCAGCGACGACGTTGCCCGTACCAGCCTCACCCTTGGTCCGAATCATGGCGGCTCCTTCCCAAATTCTGCGAACGGCCTCGGCGAGTCCGGTCGCTCCGCACACAAAGGGGATGTCGTAAGTGTGTTTGTTGATGTGGAAGTAAGGGTCGGCAGGCGTGAGCACTTCGCTCTCGTCCACCATGTCAACGCCCATTGCCTCGAGAATCCTGGCTTCGCCCTCGTGTCCGATGCGTGATTTGGCCATGACCGGGATGGACGTGCAATCCAAGATGCCTTGGATCATGTCAGGGTGGCTCATTCGAGCCACACCACCGGCTTTGCGGATGTCGGCGGGAACCCGTTCCAGCGCCATGACGGCGACGGCTCCAGCGTCTTCGGCCACAGCGGCTTGCTCAGGGTTGACGACGTCCATGATGACACCGCCCTGTTGCATGCGAGCAAAGCCACGCTTGACGAGGCTGCTGCCGTGACGAAGTTGTTCCAAATCCACAGGGTCCCTGCTCATGGTGTCGGCTGTCGCCGTTCCTTCAAGAAGGTTGGTTCTTTGCTTGCTGTGTCCCGCAAAACGGGGCGTCTGGCTTTCGCTCACACCGTTTCGTCAGGTCCGCACGCTGGCGGTTCTCAGTCAGCGAGGACAGGTGAATCGCCTTCGGCGATGTCGGCGTCCACGGCTTCTTCGGCGTTCCGCTCAATCCATGCTTCTTCTTCAGCAGGAACATCGGTGTCGGCGAAAATGGCGTCCACGGGGCACTCGGGCACGCAAGCACCGCAGTCAATGCACTCATCTGGGTCGATGATCAAGTAGGTATCGGCCTCACGGAAGGCCTCGACGGGGCAGACTGCAACGCATTCCTGGTATTTGTGGTCAACGCAGGCGGAGGTGACGATGTGTGGCATGGTGTTTCCTCGTGTTTACGAGCCGTGGTGCTCTACTTAATGGCTTGTTAGGATGGATTTTGAGTTTCGTACATGCGAAATCGCTCATCGTGGCCCTGCGCCACCGAAACGTCGCCAACTGAGGAGGCCCAACAACCCGATGATGACCAACGACGCCGCAGTGACACCATCCGTGAGGTCAAAGCTTCCCCTCGATGCTTGAGTGGTGGTTGACGAGGTCGAACCGTTGGCGTTGGTCGGGTTTTCATCTTGCTCGGTCAGGTTGCCAGTGGGTGTCTCGTCGCACATGTCAGGCACGCCATCGGCATCGGTGTCCACACCGTCGTCGTGGCCTGCGCATGCGTCCACGTCATCGGCCACACCGTCGTTGTCGCTGTCCATGAGGCCGTCGCATCCATCCGGTATGCCGTCATCGTCGAGGTCGACGCCGTCGTCGTGCCCCTCGCACCGATCGTCACCATTCGCAACGCCATCGCCGTCGTTGTCGATCAGGTCATCGCATGCATCGGGCGTGTCATCGTCGTCCACGTCCACAGCGTCGTCGTGCCCTTCGCATCGGTCCACTTCGTTGGCCACACCATCGCCGTCGCTGTCAACCAGTGTGTCGCATGCATCCGGCACGCCGTCCATGTCGTTGTCAACGCTGTCGTCGCCAGCAAGGCAAAGGTCGAGGTAATCGGGCACACCGTCCCCGTCTCCGTCGTCCACGCAACCGTCTCCGTCGATGTCCAAACCCCACGCTTCAACCGTCGGGCAAGCGTCCACCCACGCTTCAATGTAGCCTTGCGGTGTGAGATCCATGCCTGTTTCCAGGAGGAACATACGGTCGTAGTGAACCGCTTTGAAAATTTGATTCAAGGTCGTGCCCGCACGGTTGCCGGGTGGCACCGGTTCACCTTGGTTGTGCGCACCGGTGCGACCAACAGGGTCGATGTACGTCCAGACAATCTCGCCGGCTTCATCCACTTCGTAGAGGGTGCCGACCGTGCCGTGTGTCACCAACATGTGGCCGTTGGGAAGGGCCTGAGCCCCCGAGATTGAACCCGAATACATGGCCTCGCCGATGTCCCAAGACCAAGCCGGTTCATCCGGTCCGAACATGCCGCTTGCGTTCAATTCGTACGTCCCGTTGTCGAGGTTGGGTTGGATGATGTCAACCGAGGAGAAGGGCACGGCGCGACCGTTGCCGTTGTTGAACACGGAAAGACCCCCTGCTTCAGGATGGCCGTCAGCCACCCACTGAACATCGTGCTGGGCGAAGAGACGTTGGTCATCGCTTGTGCCTTGCCCGTACACCTGCGGGTTGCCCCAACGGAACAAGAAATCACCACCGTGACCGGCGTTGCCTCCCATTCCCGTCGAAGCTTCTTCGGTGGTCGTGCTGTGGTCGATGATGTAGACTTCGTTCATGCTTCGGCAGGAAAGTGCGATCTGGTCAAGGGTGGGGTTGTAGTCCAAACCGTTGCAGTGCATCCAATCCGCTCGCCCTTGTTGGTCACCGGTGCCACCGATGTGGTTCAGGTTCAACCGACGCGGGTGGTCGGCGATGGCGCCGTAGTTCGGCAGGGACGCGTTGTGGTCCTGGACGAGGTGGTCCCAAGCGCGCCACGTCCACACGATGTTGGCATCGTTGGTCCCCACCGGTTCAATTTCGATGACCCGGTCGGGCCAAACGTTGTTGCCACCGTTCGGTGAATCGCTGACGATGGCGGGGTTGCGTCCGGCTGAAACGGCGTCTTCTTCAGGGATGTCCTCCCACGCGATGGCAAGGATGTTGCCGTTGGGCATGGGCTCAATGTCGTGGTGCAAGATGCTCGTTTCGGACGTGTAGTTCCACGACCACAGCAGCGTCCCGTTCCATGCAATGCGTTCGATGTTGCCACCGATGCCACCGCCGGTGAAATTACCGACGGCCTCCGTTCCAATGTTTGAACTGCGGAGCAGGCTGCCGTCCGGCAACAAATAGGCAGAGAGGGCGGGGCGGTAAGCCCCCGGCGAGGTCCAGGCGTTGATCAGCCGCCCCTCTTGGTCAATGAGGTATGTGGTGTTGGAAGGAATGGGTGAAAACAGCACGTAATCCACCGATGCCTCGCTGGTGCACTGAACCAAGCCAATGGTCCAGTTTGCACGGTCCGCTGCACACCCTATGGGCGCCTCACCGCTGTGGGCTTCTCCCGATGCGGGTGCAGAAAGCCCCGAGAGGAGGAGCGAGAGCATCAACAAGGCTGCCAGACGCTTCAAACCATTTCCTCCGCTGCTTTCAGGGCTTGCTCCAGCGCCTTCCCCCATTCCTCATCGGGATCTTGACCGGGGTAGAGGGCCAATTTGGCTTGGCCTTTGACGGTCGGCACATCGCTGGGTTTGGCCAGGACTGCTTGCCCTGCCACGAGTTCGTGAAGGTCCAATCGCAGGTGCAGGACGTTGTGCTCGTCCGTTCGCATCGCCCGTTCCTCCATCAGGGTGCGCAGGTTGTCAGCACCGAGGCGAGCCAGCGTGGCGACCGTGGTTCGCTTGCTGCGAAGGGTGGCCGTCACCAACCAAAGCGGTGATCCGTGGTAGGACGTGCTTCGCTCCTCAGCGATACGGTCGTTTCCACCTGCGAGCCAAGCCATCGCTTCAACGATGACGGCCGGATCGGAAACGGCACTCCCCGTCGTCCGCCATGTCACGTGATGAAAGGGCACAGCGCGGCGAGGGAAGCAACCGACATGAGGTTGTCGTTGGACGAGATCGCCGAATTTGAGTTCGGTGCAGGCTTCTTCAAATAGGGGAGGTTGGTCGCAGGCTTGCAAGTGGGGTAGCCCCCGCAAGACACGAACCGAGTTGATCACCATGGCAAAGAAAATCAGTGCAAAGGCACGTGCAGCAGCACGTAAGCAACGTGACAAGTGGAAGATGAAGCGATGGTACACGATTCGTGCCCCTCGTCATCCATGGAATTTCCAGAAAATTGGTGAGACACTCGGTGAATCCGACGAGCACATCGTCGGCCGTGTCTACGAAATGACCCAGCAAGAATTCAACGGCGACTTCTCCAAAATGCACGTGATCCTCCGGTTCCGTGTCCACGAATGCGTTGGTCAGGATGCCTTGACCATATTCATTGGTCACCACCACCAGACCGACCACACCCGTCGCCAAATCCGCCGCTACCGCGGCAAGGTCGACGACGTGGTCGATGTGGTCACCACCGACGGTTACCTCGTTCGCGTCAAGCCGCTCATCATCACGGCCCAGCGCGTGCAAACCTCGGTGAAGCAGGACATGCGGACCCGATGCAGGGAAATCATCATCGCCTCCGCTGCCAAGAGCACCTACGCTCAAGTCCAAACCGCCATTCTTGATGGAACGCTTGAGGAAGAGATCCGCAAGGGTGTCAAGCCCATCTACCCCGTCCGCTCGGTCGCCATCCGCAAGAGCCAGCTCCTGCAGGAAGGTGTCGTGGTGCAATCGGGTCCCACGCTGGACGAGATCCACGCCAAAGAGCAGCGTGAAGAGGCTGAATTGAAGGCCAAGAAAGCAGCAGCCCTCGCCGCCGCCATGGCCGAAGAGGCCGCTGAATCCGGCGAAGTTGAGGGCGAGGCTGAGGCAGCAGCTGAGCCAGCCCCCGCCGCTGAAGTGGAGGCCGAGGTCGAAGCACCTGCACCGGCCGAAGACGCTCCCTCTGCACAGGAGGATGCCCTCGATTACGACAGCATGACGGTGTCGGAACTGAAGGAACTCCTGAAGGCCGCCGGCAAGCCGGTTTCGGGCAAGAAGGCGGACCTCATCGCCCGGCTCAACGAGTGAAGCCCCTGCTTCGGCGCCGCAGAATTGACATGGCGCGTCTTGATGGCGCTTCATGGTCCGGCTCGGGTTGATCGGTGGCACGGGTTTGGTGAACTTGACCCTCAGTGACGCGTTTATCGGCAACCCCTCACGCGACGACACCGTTCGTGTTGACACGCCCTACGGCGAGGTGCCGCTCCGAGTCATCAGCATCGATGAAGGCGAACACACCCTGGTGTTTCTTCAACGGCACCACGGAGGCGGCGACGCCGGGCGCCCCCCTCACAGCATCAACCATCGCGCCAACATCCGTGCCATGGCAGACGCCAACGTGGATGTAATTCTGGCGGTGTGTTCGGTGGGCACCCTTCATCCTGGATTTCCGCCCGGTGCGGTGGGGCTGGCCGACCAGTACATCGATTTCACCGGTGTGGCCACCACGTTCCACGATGACGCCTCCGTGTTCACATCGGCGACCACCCCGTTCTCCACCCCCCTCAACGACCAGCTGGAGCGGGTCCTCCGCCGGGAACAAGCCACAGCGGACGATGCACCGCTGAGGTTCACTTACTGGTTGACCCAAGGACCCCAGTTTGAAACCCCAAGCGAAATCGATGCCATTCAGCGGCTCGGTGGCGACATGGTGGGAATGACCATGCCGCGGGAGGCCAAACTGGCGTTGGAGCTGAACCTGCCTTATGCCGCCGTCTGCATTGCGTCCAACTGGGCGGCGGGTCGGGAGCCAGGTCAAGCCGACAAAGCGCTCGACCATCGTGCTGTGTCCGCCCAGGCCAACCAGCGGCTTGAGCCGGTCATGGCCTGCATTGAAGCGCTGCTCAAGAAAAGATGATGCTCTGGCCGCATGCAGAACGCTCATGCACGGGAAGGATGTTGAAGCATGGCTGGCCCACGAGCCTCAAAACGAATGGGAATCCATGATGCGAAACGTGGCGTTGTTCCACAAAAAACACGATTTTGCTGGTCAAAACGGTCACGATATGGGGTACCGGCTCGCGCTCACCATCGAAGAATTGGGTGAATTGTCCGCCGCCGTGACCAAAGGAAAACCGCTGGAGGCGTGCGCCGAAGAAATGGCCGATGTTCTCATCCTCTTGATGGGCCACAGTTTGGCGATGGAAATCGACCTCAAGGCGGCCTTTGAAGCCAAGTACGAACGCATCATGCAACGCGAGGCACTGCAGGGCAGGTTGGGCGTTCGTGTCACGGCGTATCGACCGGACTGATCAGCGAATCCAGTGCTGGAACGTCATGGCGTGGTCGTCTCTTGGACCGGATGGTGCATGCCGTTCACCCACCAAGTGAAACCCTTCGCCCTCCAAGGATGGAGCAAACGCATCGGCCCCTTCCACCGTTGTGTGAACAACGGTTCGGTAGAGTTCCTTGCAATGCTCCATGAACAAAGCGTAAATTTCGCCGCCGCCGATGATGTACACGTCCTCTTCTTCGGCCAACGCCAACACGGCCGCTTCATCCATCTGTTCCACGTCGCCGTGCACGTTCGTTCTCGACATCACCACATTGCGACGGTTGGGGAGTGGTTGGCCGAGGCTGTCCCAGGTTTTTCGACCCATGACAACGGTCCGGTGCAGGGTGGTTCGTTTGAAGTGTTGAAGGTCGCTTGACTGCCGCCAGGGGAGCCGCCCGTCCTTTCCAATGGCGTTCTGTTCGTCACAAGCGAAAATCATCACGAGCATGGCGACACCTCAAACAGCGATGGGGGCCTTGATGTGCGGGTGGTGCTCATAACCGATGACTTCGATGTCTTCATGGGTGAAGTCGTCAATGTCGGTGATGGAAGGGTTGAGTTTCAAAGTCGGCAGCTGGAAAGGCGTTCGCGTGATTTGCAGGCGAGCTTGCTCAAGATGGTTCAGGTAAAGATGGGCATCACCCAATGTGTGAACGAACTCACCGGCCTCCAAGCCGCAAACCTGGGCCATCATGTGCGTGAGCAGCGCATAGGATGCGATGTTGAAGGGGACGCCGAGGAAAACATCGGCGCTGCGCTGGTACAGTTGACAATTCAGCTTGCCATCGGCCACATGGAATTGGAAGAAGGCATGGCAGGGCATCAGCGCCATCTCGTCCAGTTCGCCAACGTTCCAAGCGGAAACGATGATTCGGCGGCTGTTGGGGTTGGATTGGATGGTGTCGATCGCTTGCTTGACCTGGTCGATGATGGCACCGTCTTTGGTTTCCCAAGCACGCCACTGTTTCCCGTACACTGGCCCCAAATCACCGTGTTCATCGGCCCATTCGTTCCAAATTCGGACACCGTTGTCTTGGAGGTACTTCACGTTGGTGTCGCCCTTGAGAAACCACAGCAACTCGTGGACAATGGATGGGAGATGGAGCTTTTTTGTGGTGACCATTGGAAACCCTTCCGAAAGGTCAAACCTCATCTGGTGACCAAACACAGACAAGGTTCCCGTTCCGGTCCTGTCGCCCTTTTCCACGCCGTTGTCGAGCACGTGTTGCATCAGGTCGAGGTAGGTGCGCATGGCTTCACCGCCGTGTGGTTCGCAGGGCAGCACTTCATGGTTGTTCAGCGGTACCGTCACCGCCGAGGGGTAAGAACAACCGGTCGCTGGGCGTGCTTGGCGAAGCGGCGTACGCAGCGATGTCCTTGGGATCGATTTCCTCAAACAGGCCCCTCAAATGAAGGCTCACGTCCTCAATGTCCATGCCTTTGCAGGTGTAGCAGCGCCGTGCGAAGGCGCACAGCATGTCCAAAGCGGCATGAGGGACGCCGAGTTCCAAGGCTTCGCGCACGTCGTTGATCTCGTCCATGTCCTCTGCGGTCAGTTCAATGATGCCCAATTTCCAGCGGCGGGCGATGCGCTCCCGCTCGGCCCATTCGGTGAACCGGCGCAACGGATGTGGCGTCGCCTGATGAGGCCATTCCGCTTCGCCGAGCAAGACGAGCGAGACGATGCCGTCAGCGATGGCACAACCCGGATGTTGCTGATTGAACAGGACGCATATTTCTTCGCAGTACCCCACCGTGCGGTTCTTCCCTCGAAACAACGAAAGACGAAGGTGAGGGTCGTTGTGCAGGAGGTACCGTTCCACGGTTCCAATCACATCCAGCCTCAATTCATAGCCCCCTGCCTGTGAAACGAGAATCACGTTACCCGAAGCGCGGGTGCGGCGTTGTGTCCACGTTGACGTCTTGTCGACAATGCCCTTGAGCAGCACCATACCGCGTTGTTCTGCCTGCAACCGCTGAGGGTTGATGTGATTGAGTTCGCCGTCAAGATTGAGGGTTCCAAATGGGGTGTCCACCAAAGCCACAATGGCCTCGTTGTTCGAGGTTATTTCAACGTTCAGGGTGCGCCAAGGGCCTGCAAGGACCCCATCATTTGGTCGGTGAACGAGCGGTAAAGTTGGGCCAATGCTGCGCGTACCTCGTGTTCGTCCTGTGCACCGAGTTCCTTCAATTGCTGCGTGTTGATGTTGCCGCCTTGCGGGTGCTGCAACCATTCCAACCAGCTCACTGGATGGCCGATGTTCACTTCGAAGCGTTTCCATAGCCGAGGGAATTTGTGCGTTTTGGGCGCCATGATGCTGCGGGTGCCGTTCAATGCGATGGGCACCACTTTGGCTTGAGGGTAAGCTGCAGCGAGGCGAGCAACCCCGGTTTTCCCCGGCAGCATGAACGGTGGTTCCGTCCTTCGTGAGCGCGTGCCTTCGGGGAAGATGCCCAAGGCCTGCCCCTGCTCGAGGACGGTGGCGGCACTGGCCAACGCATCGGTGCCGCCCTCGGCTCGTTTGGTTTCGATTTGGCCCGTGGCGTTCATGACCAGCCGCGTGAACCGTTTTTCGAAGTGCCCCTCTTTCGCCAAGTAATACGTGGTCCGACGGGCTGCGGCGATCACGGCGACAGGGTCCACGTGGGAGAGGTGATTGGCTGCGAGGATCACGGGCCCGTGGCGTGGGACACGCCCCGCACCGGAAATTCGCCATCGAAGCAAGGGTCGCAAAGCCGGTGAGAGGAACCGACGCAAACCGCTGTACAACGGCGTTGAGGGGATGCCTTCATCCGCCGCTTGGATGGACCAATGTGGCGCCAGTTGTTGCCACGCTTCATCAAATTCAGCGTCCGTCTTCACAACCCTTGCTCGGGAGAGGATGTTTTCAGCCTTCTTCCCTTTGTAGCCGATGCGGGTGGATTTTGCCGCAGACCGATGACAACCGTGAAAGCGGAGGGTACCTGCGAGTTCACCATGGGTCACCCACGGATGGGGCGTGCGTTGCCCGTCTTCCTGTTGGCCTGTCTTGTCAGTGTTTCAGCACAACCGGTGGCACTCGCCCAAGCGGCGTGGGTGGAAGACGGTTGGCTCAGCAACAACATCGGTCTGGACCGCGTCATGCTGGGTGACGAAATCGGCTGCTACGGTATGCCCCATCTCTCCTGGTACAACGACCCCGGTGCGGTGGCTGCGTCCTGCCGTCGCTACATCGAGGATCGGTTGCCTGCAAGCAAATGGGGCGATGCACCGATTTCAACCTTCACGCCCAGCGGGCTGACCATGGCTCAACACACGACGGTCCAAGGGCAAGGGTTCGCCGTCCATGGCGATCAAACGGGATTGTCGGTGTCGGCATGGCACGATGCTGACGACGAACCCCACGATGTTTGGGACTGGTTCAACCTCGGTCGGCGTGGCGGGAGCCTCGAACTGGGCATCGCTGATGTTGACACCGTACGGAACGCTGTTGAAGCAGGGGGCTTGGTCAACATGTACTGGGTGGGTCGCATCAACGATGCCACCGTTCGGCACGATCGCGATGTTGTGGCGATGCTCACCTCTGCAGAGAATGTTTGGCTCACCACCTGGGGTGAAGCATGGTCCACATGGGCGGTCAAGCGGTGTTTTGAATTTCAACACGACTATGTCGATGGAAACAACACGAGCGTCCTGAGGTTTCGCCCTCTGTTGACCGAACAATGCACTGCGGTCCAGGACGGCATGGTGTGGAACTTGCCTGTGACGTGGATGCTTGATGTCGAGGGCGAAGCCGTGGCCCGTGTCCTTGGACCGGACGGCGAACTTCCAAACATTGAGGGTGAACAAAACACGATGGAAGGTTGGCGGCAGGATGAACACGGCACGGTGCTGCTCTCGGTTCAAAACAACCGAACCGTTGAGATTCACCTGAATGCTTCTGGCATCGATCACGACGTTCTCGGTCAATCGGCCTTCTGGAACAACCACTCGGCCGCTGTCACGGTGGCGGGGCATGCGACAACGGACCTCTTCAGGTGGTCCAAGCGTTTTATCGACGACCCCTCCCTTCGTTTCACGTGGTTGGTGGAACCCAAACCCGGTGAAGGGGACGGGGTATGGATGACCTATGCCGTTGTTGGCATCACCCTCGTCACGTTCGTTGGGATGCTGGGGGTCTTGGCTCGGGAGGGTGTGGGGCCCTTGGCGGGCCGTTGGCCGACGAAGGTTGACCCGTTGGAGATTCGCAGCACCTCCCCCGCCGATGAGCGAAGGCTTCATGGCGAGGACGAGTGACCGAGGACAGGGACCACCATGGGCGAGGAGAACATCACCATCGACCCGTGGGGGAGTGCCCAATCCACCGATTACGACCGAATCATTGAGCAATTTGGTTTGTCACCGATGACCGGCGTTGAGATGGCCAACCCAACCAAACTCCACCGCCGCGGTATCGTGTTTGCTCATCGAGACATGGGAGCCGTTCAGGAAGCGCAGCGGACCGGCGGTGCGGTCGGCGTGTTGACCGGATTGATGCCAAGCGGCCAAATGCACATGGGTCACTCCATGGTGGTGGAGCAGGTCAAATGGTTCCAACAACAGGGTGCTGATGTGTCCATCGCCGTGGCCGATCTTGAGAGTCAAGCCACACGCGGCATTGATCTGGCCAAGGGTCGGTCGGTTGCCATGGAGGAATACATCGCCCATTACGCAGCACTCGGCTTGGATCCCGAGCGAACCCAGGTGTACTTCCAATCCACGCGGCACGCTGTTCAGCGGCTGGGTTTTCGATTGGGCACACGAACGAATCTGAGTGAATTTGAAGCCATCTACGGCTTCAGCGGTGAGACCAACTTGGCTCACGTCCAAGCACCCATGGTCCAAGTGGGTGACATCCTGCATCCTCAATTGGATGAATTTGGTGGCTTGCGCCCCGTTGTCGTGCCCGTCGGCGTTGATCAGGACCCTCACCTTCGCCTCACGCGGGGACTGGCGTCGAAAACCAACTGGTTCAACCTCCGTTCCGCCTCCTCATCAGGGGTGTTGATCAGCACATCGATTCACGATGAGAACGCCCATGTGTTTGGTCGCCAACCCAACGGGCGACTTGACAAGGCCAAGGTGGCGGTGGTGTACGACCGCATCGTCGAATGCGTCCAATCGCTTGGTTTCTCGGACATCATCTCCAGCCCGAAACAAGGGCATGTTCATGTCCCGTCCGCCACACAACGGGACCGTCATGGCCTACGAATGGCGTTGCTCAGGTTGGAGCGTGATTTGGGCGGGATGGGATTGCTCGCACCCTCCTCCACCTACCACCACTTCGCGGTCGGGTTGACGGGAAGCAAAATGAGCAGCAGCCAACCAAAGACGACCTTGTTTCTTCGCGACGACCTTGCATCGGTTGAGAAAAAGATCAAGCGAGCGTTTTCGGGGAGCCAAGCCACGATCGAGGAGCATCGACGCCTGGGCGGCAATCCCGATATCGACGTGGCGTACCAGTACATGATGTACTTCTTTGAGGAGGACGACGCTTACCTCGCTGAATTGAACGCAGCTTATCGAGCAGGAACCCTCCTCGCCGGTGAGATGAAGCAAGCATGCATTGACCGAGCGGTGGCTTGGTTGTCGCACCTCGATGAGATGCGCGACCAAACAGCGCACCTCGTGCCGTCGTTCCTCGCCCCAGACTCACGCTGATGGCTCAAGATCGTCGCTCGAAAACACGGCCGGGTCGGGGCCAACCGGCAATTCACGCAACTCCTCATCGGTGAGGTCGCGCTGGGTCGCGTCTTCATGGATGATCATCGAATGGCCGTGAGGGTCCAGCAACTCAACGGTGATGGGTGCGGCATCCGGTTCGTTCAATTGTGTCAGGATGGCGGACATGTTGATCAATTGAGCCAGTTGCTGTTGTGTGTTGGCGTCTTCCGAGTCTTCGGCAGCCATGAGGTCGCGTTGAACCATGTTGATGATGTCAAGGAACCGCTTCAGGACCCCCTCAACGTTGGAAACGTAACCGGTGGCGTTGCTGCCGGGGTTCACGGCAAGGTCGAGTTCCGGTATTCGGACGGTGCACGACGACGCCCTGACCACGCGGGACGTGAGTTTCTCGGGTCGGTCGATGAGCAGGGACCATGCGCCGGCCTTCTTGCCCTCGGCAGGGATGAAATCCGTCTGCCTCCACGAGCATGCATCGCACATCAGGGTCACTTGGGTGTGTTCACCAAAGTAAGGGATTTCGTCGATGTGTGTCAACATTTTGACCTCACCCACACCACCGCAAACTGGGCAAGGCAGGTCAATGTCCTGTTCGTTCATTCAAACACCCCAACATCATCGTGTTGTTCACCAGCGAAGGCCTCCATTTCGGTGCCGCGTACACCGCGACATTGCTCCGGCAAACACATCACCCTCGTTTCGTTCATTTTGAGGATGGTTCCGTTGAGGTCGCCCTCAACAAACTCCTGAAGCCGCTTCAAGGTCTGGGTGAATTCGGTGTGCCGAGCCATCAACCGCTGCATGTCGATGAGCACCGCATGGCCGTCCGCCACCCAATTCATGACGGTGTCGCACCCCGTCAGGTCGCTCAGCGTGGCGTAGTGGATGACGGTCCCCGATGCCATGGCTGGAACCGGTGCCGAAGGGTACTGGCGTTCAAGGTCGTGAAAGGTGATGGTGGATGTGACCGGTACATTGGGCCGCCCCTCGCCGCTGAGGCTTGGCATGGCAAACTCTCGCGGTCCATCGCCCTCAACGGACCCATGTTGGACGTTGGCCTCGCCCTCGAGTTGATGTTGCGCTGCCTCAAGTCGGTCGAGGTCGACCATCGGTGGGATGGCAGCGGTCGTTGAACTCGGTGTTGCGTCGTGCGCCTCGGCTGAAAACGCATCCAACGAAGCTTGGCCTTCGTCCCGTTTTGCGTTCCGTCGGCGTCGCACGGTTTTGGCATGAGAGCCACCGTACATCAACGCTCCCACCCGAAGCCCTACGCCGAAGGGCAGGAGGTGTGGCCTCAAGGTTCAAAGAGTGTCACGGTGGAGTGGACACCATGACCGAGCAACAAGGCGTCCTCAAGACCGGTACCAGCACCGTTGGCATCACCTTCAAGGGTGGCGTGGTGGTTGGTGCAGACCACCGTGCAACAATGGGCCATTTCATCGCCAACAAGAGCGTGCAGAAGTTGTTCAAGATCGGCGACAACCTTGCCCTCACCACCGCCGGTTTGGTGGGCCACGCACAATCCCTCTCCAGGACGCTCGCTGCGGAAGTCGCTCTGTTCGAGCTGCGTCGCCAACAGCCCATGACCGTCAAGGGTGCGGCCACGCTCACGGCCAACATTCTCTCAGGCCGCCCGCACTGGGTCCAGCTGCTCATCGTTGGTGTTGATGCAGACGGGGGCCACGTGTATTCAATCGACTCCGCTGGTGGTTCCATTCCCGACACTTACTGCGCCACCGGTTCCGGCTCTCCTTACATGTACGGTGTGTTGGAAGACGGATTCAAGGAAAACATGACACAAGCGGAGGCCTTAAATCTTGCAGCCCGGGCACTCCGAGCGTCAGGACAGCGTGATGCGGCCTCCGGCAACGGCATGGACCTCGCCGTCATCACGCCCGGTTCGGGCTATCAACAAGTCTCGCAGGACGAGATTGACAAACTGCTCAAGTGAGCATGACCGTTCCCGCGTTGCAGCACCTCGCTGCAGCCTCCATCGGTGATGCCACGCGGGAGAAACGGTGAACACCATGCGCATGACCTACAAAGAACTGAAGGATGAAATCGCCAAGATGGTCCCACGCGGCGTTGAATACACTGTCGATTTGGAAGGTGGAAACATCGCCATCTTGACAACCGACATGAACACATTCAGCGGCAGCGACGGCCTGATCGGAAAGATTGCCAAGCGCATCAAGCGAAAAATTGTCCTTCGAACACCTCAAGACCGAATGAAGAGCATGGACGACACCAAAGCCTTCATCGAGGAATTGATCCCCGATGACGCTGAAATCACCGAGATGTACTTCGACGGTTGTTTCGGTGAAGTCATCATCCAGTGCAAGCAACCCAGCACGGCCGTGGGCCGTCGCGGCGAGCACCTCAAGGCCATTCGGGATGCGACGGGTTGGAGCGTGAACGTTGAGCGGACGCCTCCCTTGTTTTCCCGAACCGTGCACGACATCCGGACCTACCGGCAGCACAACGCCGAAGAACGACGGAAGTTGCTCAAGGACTTCGGCCTCAACATCCACCGCCCCACCCGGCCCGGTGCAACCTGGGCCCGTGTGACCGCATTGGGCTCTTATCGAGAAGTGGGCCGTGCCTGCCACTTCGTGACCACCAACGAATCCCGCATCATGATCGATGTGGGTGTCAACATCGCTTCAGACACCGACCCCATGCCGTACTTCACCGCTCCCGAAGCGTTGCCGTTGGAGAAAATCGATGCGGTCGTTTTGACGCACTCCCACCTTGACCATGCGGGCATGCTCCCTGTGTTGTTCAAGTACGGTTACCGTGGGCCGGTGTACTGCACACCGCCCACGCGTGACCTGATGTTGTTGCTCCAAACCGATTACATCAAGGTCGGCGGTGCGGAAGGCAAGCGCGCTGCCTACGACATGGAAGACATTCGCATGTGCATGAAGCACGTGGTTGACGTGGATTGGGGTGAGACAACCGACATCGCACCCGATGTGAAATTGACGTTTTCCAACGCCGGTCACATCCTCGGCTCCTCAGCGGTCCACTTGAACGTGGCCGATGGGAAGCACAACATCGTCTTCAGCGGCGACCAGAAATACGAGAAATCTTGGTTGTTTGACGCAGCCAACACCCGCTTCCCACGTGTTGAGACGTTGGTGATTGAATCCACATACGGAGCCTCGGGCGACTACCAGCCATCGCGCCAAGAAGCCAACCAAGAACTCCAGGACATCGTTCAGCGGACCCTCCTTCGAGGTGGCAAAATGATTTGCCCTGTCTTTGCCGTCGGACGCAGTCAAGAGGTGATGATCGCCATCGATGAACTGTTCCGTTCGGGTGCTGTGAAGCCGGTGCCGGTGTGGCTTGATGGGATGATTCAGGAGGCCACGGCCATTCATGCCTCGCATCCAAAATACCTCACGAAGTCCTTGAGCCGATCGTTGTTGAAGGATGACGGGGAGAACCCCTTCACCAGCGAGTGGTTCCGGCCGGTCAAAGGTCGCGAGTTGCGAGAGAGCATCATCATGGACAGTTCTCCTTGCATCGTGCTTGCCACCTCGGGTATGCTCAACGGCGGCCCTGTCATGGAGTACTTCAAGAACTGGGCCCATGAGGAGCGCAACTCGTTGTGCTTTGTGGGCTACCAAGCTGAGGGGACACTGGGTCGCCGCCTTCAGAAGGGCTTTGGTGAGGTGCCGATGCTGATCAATGGCAAGACGGAAATCGTGAAAATCGGTTGCGAAATGGTCACCATCGACGGCTTTTCAGGGCACTCCGACCGCCGGCAACTGCTGGAGTTTGTCGATCAACTCAACCCACCACCGCGCAACATCATCTGCCACCATGGGGACTACCAGAAGTGCAACGAATTGGGTCACACGCTCCGCGAGCGCTACAAGTGTCGCACCTATGCGCCGAAGAATTTGGAAACCGTTCGGTTGCTCTAAAACGGTATGTCGAACCCGTGGTTCAGCGGGTCCGGCAGGTCTTCTTGAACCGTTTCGACGGGACCCATCACGGGCGATGATGTGGTGCTGAGACCTGTTCGACGGTCGATGGCCCGTCCTCGACTTGACAGGAGCAACACGGCCAGCAGGCCAAGGGTGGTTGAACCTGAAGCGAGCGTCAGCCCCCACGCACCCCGTTGCAAGGCTGCTGTGCCGATGATGCCGGCCAAGGCGAGGGAAGCCACGATGAGCAGGTGACGTGGCCCAACGCGCATGCAAGGCGGTCCACCACGGTGTTCATGAACCTCATGCGGGCATGCGTCGTCATGCAAAGCAACGCTGGCCCTGCATGCCCAGGGTGGTTGATGACCGCCGTCGCTCCATGGGGCGAAAACGCCGAGGACGCATTTGACCAAGGCTTGGTGGAACTTGGGCTGGGTGACGTCCGTTTGATCCAAGCCCAAGGGGCCATGTTGCCACTCGGGTTTGGTGCTGCAGCCCCACGTCCGTTGCCCATGGGTTCACTTGTGGAGTGCCACCTTGCCACCGCCTACGCTTGGAACGGTTCATCCGCTTCTGCAGGCGTGGCTTGGGCCGAGTGCGTGACACCAGAAGGCGATGAATGCGCCATCGTCGCCACCATCACCACCACGCTGGATTACGAGGAAACCACCATCCTTCTGCGACGCAACCTGCAACGGCGGCTGGCCAGTCGGGATTTGGAAGTGGTTCGGTTTGACATGGCGGTTGACGAGGTCACAGCGGGGCAAGACCACCACGGTGTTGCGATGGCTGCACTGATCCTCCCCGATTCACTTGCCCTTGGTGCACGGACCCGAACCGGCCCAATACGTGGCGGCTTGACACGCACCGCTTCCGAACCTCCCAAGCGGGTGGACACCAAAGCGCCAGCAGCACCGGCCCGCCGACCCGGTCAACCCAACAAAGGCACCGATTTCACCCTGTGAGGTGCATGGCCGTGGCTGAATCTCGCTGGATGGTGGTGAGGTGCGCCGCTTGTGGCCGGTGCACTGGCCATCGCCAAGCTCCGCGAACCTGCTCACGGTGCGGTCAGGCGTTTCCTCGCGATGCCGAAGTGGTGGCGTATGCAGCCAATGCAGGCGACCTGCAGCGGGCCGTTGCTTTGGCGAACACGCCCGACGAACTGCGGGAAGAACTGGCACGTCGGATGGGCGAATCTGGGCGACCCGATGCCGATGCTGCGTCACCCGCTTCCCTGCTTGAGGCGCTTCGCGAGGCCGCCGATGCTTCGGAGGTACTCGTTCGTTCCGCTGTTGATGGGGTGTTGAGGACCATGGAGGTCGATGAGACGGTGGATGATGTCATGGCGATGGTTGAGGGTGAGGGCTTGGTCCTCCGCTTGGGCCACGGTCGCTGGCGGTTCATTGAGTGAAGTTCAAATGCTGAACGCCATGGGACGACTCAAGGGCGTATGGGTTAGTTTGGCCTATACTCGGGCGTTTGGGACGCTTGGACCCAAGTTCAAATCTTGGTACGCCCACCATCATTCAGGTACAGTCACGCTGTGGACCCACACAATGTGGTACCCAAATTGGGTTTTGACGAAGGATGTCGGAACCGATTCCGGTGGCGTGGCCCACACAGCGTCCTCGAAGGCTTGCACCATCTGTCCTTCCCGAAACTCACCGAGGTCACCGCCTTTTCGGGCAGAGGTGCAGGTCGAGTGCTTTTTCGCCAGGCGTTTGAACCTTCGAAACGGGCGTTTCGCGGTTTGGATTTCCTCAAGCAGTGTCAAGGCTTGGGGCTTTGACTTGACCAAAATATGGCGTGCGTGGGCGGTTCTTGGTTGGCGCCGTCGGTCAAATCGCCGCATCTCGAGCCCCCTTTCTGCGCATCACCACGGCCCACCGGTCAAAGAGGTGTGCGGTGGTCCAACTCGCGACGGCCACAACCGACGCCGCCCATCCTGCCGAAGGCAACGTTGCCCATGCGAACCAACCCGAGATGTATGCCGTCAGCGCAAGGTACGACGCCCAAGCTGCTCGGTGTGGGATGAGCCATTTCAGGTTGCGGCGATGGTGTTCAACCGCCATCATCCAGCCAACACTGAGAAAAAAACGACGCTTGACGATGCCTGAAACTTCATCGCCGTACACCGATTTTACCGGAACGTGACCGATTCGATAGCCTTGACTTGCGAGATGTATGAGCCAGTGATTGGGGTAGCCGTACCCACGCCAGGAACGCCCCCAATCCCAACTCGCCAACACCCTTTGGTGTGTTGCTGTGAATCCACACTGGGGGTCATGAATCCGCTGACCGCACGCCAGCGTGGTAAAAAACGACAACACGGCTGTGGCCCACCGACGGTTGGCCGGCATCCCCCGAAAGCCATCCGAAGTGCGGTCGCCTTTCACGTGATCCACTCGTCCGGTGATGACGGGTTCAATGACCCTGAGCAAATCATCGGGGTCCATCTGACCGTCGCCTGCCATCACCGCACTGACAAAGGGTTCATCCCAGATCTCAAGCAGAAGGCGATGGCCGGCGTCGATCGCCGCACCCACGCCCTCTCCGCCGAGTTGAATCACCTCGATGTTCACGGATGCTGCTGCTGCCCGGGCCCGGTCAGCCGTGCCATCGGTCGACCCGTCGTCCACCACGACAGCGAGGTCCACGAACGTGGGGAGCCGTTCGAGGACAACTTGGATGAATCGGTGCTCGTTGCGTGCTGGGATGACCACGCCCACGAGATGGTCACCGTGCATGGTTTCCCCCCATGCTCGCTCGCCATCAATCTATCCCAATCCCTGTTCTTAGACGCTGCCTCGAGAAGAGTCTTCATAGAGGCTCAGTCAAGTCGGTGAAGTGTGGGCTCTTCCCTCAATCGGTTGTTTCTCCTCGTCAAGGATGTTGAACTTCGCATCGTTTCGTTGATCGTGAGGGGGCGCGAACTTGCCGAGGACGTGGTTGTTCTCGACGAAGGGTCCACGGATGAAACCGTGAAACTGGCTCAAGAGGTGGGCGCAACCGTTCAACCCGTGCAGGCAGGGTTGTCCCCACAGGAGCTTGCGAGGTGCGTACAGGACCACGCCTTGGAAGCGGACAGCATGTTGGTCGTGAAGGTCGATGACGCTTGGAAACTCGCTGAATTGGGGCTGAGCGTGAACCGTTCCCGCGGTCAATGGGACCTTCACATCGCGTATCTCAAGCCAACGAGCGACGCCTTCGAATTGGACAATGCTCCACTGGGGGAGTTGGCGATTCGCCACGTGGTCATGAGCGCCACCGGATGCCGAACGCTGGCTCAACTCCCAGAATCAGCAGACGTGGCGGACATCCCGTCCGATTTGCGTGTCCGTTTCGTGCAACTGGAAGCCCCCATTGTGCTGTCGCAACGGGAATCCTTGGCCACGGCCTCGCGTTTCGCTCAATTGTTTTACTGGATGTTGGAAAGCAAACACCCCTTGCTGTTGTTCGGCATCCCCGGTTTGGTCCTGTTTGTGTTGGGTTACCGCCTGTCCGGTGACATTGGTACGCTTCTTCTTGAGGTCAACTCCACGTCCATCGGCGTCACCTTGGTGACCGTGGCGATGACGCTCATCGGTTTGTTCGCCATGATGGTGGCGTTGATCCTCTACATCATGGGCAAGCAGGTCGAGCGTGTTCAGCATCAGTACAACTGGCCCAAACAACATTAGGGGAGGCTGAGGTTTTGTTGCCTGTGGCCCAACATTTGGTGTGCCTTGACATGGACCGGGTGTTGGTGGATCATCTGTCAACGTGGCAATTCGTCTACGACCGATTGGGTATTTCCAACGATGAATCCTTTGCATTGTACAACCAGGGTCTGCTCGACGAGTGGGAGTGGATCAAACGCGACTTGGCCCTGATTCAATCCGCCCCCTCCGCCCCAGTTCATGACGGAGAACTGAGGGCGATGATGGAGGGCATGCCGATGATGGAAGGGTGGGACTCCCTCATCGGCCATCTGCTCGACCTCGGCGTTCACGTGGCCATTGTCAGCGGTGGTCTCCAAAAAACGGCGAGGGACATCGCTGCTCAATTTCCATCCGACCGCCCGTGGGTCAAACGCTGGGGCGGGATTGACCGTCACACGGCCGCCCAACAGGCGGGTGGTCTGGACACCCGGCTTCACGTGTTCACCAACGGGTGGTTGATGGGTGGTCCAACCGAAGACGGCCATCACACGGTTCAGGCCTTTGGGCGCTACCAGGTTGAGATGAACGGTAAGGGCGCGCTGGTGAAGATGCTCCAACGTCGGTTGGGCGTCGCACCTGAGTGCACCGCTGCTGTCGGTGACTCGGCGGGTGACATCGGCATGTTTGAGGCCTCTGGATGTGCCGTTTTGTTCAACCCTTGGGACGAGCGACCGGTGCCGTATGCCGACCACGTGGTCCACGAAAAGGACCTCCGTGTTGTGCTCGACCTCCTTTGTTCGCATTTCGGTTGGAGCAAACCTTGATGCGAGTCTTCCAATCGGTCCACGGCATGATTGACGACCTGATGTCGATGTGTCCACACTGCGGCTTTTTGTTGGGTGCCTTTGTTCCAGGCATGCCGTGCCCATCGTGCGGTGAGCCTCTGCTTTGATCAGGGCGTCACACGGCGAGACGTGCGTGGGAACGGGATGACCTCGCGAATGTGTGTGGCTCCTGCCAGCCAACTCACCACACGATCCACGCCCAGGCCAAACCCGCCGTGAGGCACGCCTCCGTAGGAGCGCACATCGATGTAGAACTGGTACGGTTCTCGGGGTGTGCCTTCCTCGTCGATCCGCTTGAGAATCTCCGCTTCGGACCATGTGCGCTCACCACCGCCGATGATCTCCCCGTAGCCTTCGGGTGCGAGCAAGTCGTGACAAAGCACGTACTGTTCATCGGTCGGGTCCACGCGGTGATAGAAGGGTTTGGCCACCTTGGGGTAGTGCGTCAAGAAGTGAGGGACCTCAAAATCTTGAGTCAGCACTTTTTCTTTGGAGTAGTCGAGGTCCTGGCCCCACGTGACGTCCACGCCCATGCCTTGCAAGGTCTCAATCGCTTCGTCGTAGCGCATTCGAGGGTACGACGAGTCAGCGTATCGGGCCAGCAGGTCAAGATCACGGTCCAACGAATTCAATTCTGCCTCACGTTCATCCAGCAAGGTTCGAGCGATGTGCCTGACCACGCCCTCGCCGTGGTGCATGATCTCGTCGTTGCTCGACCATGCCATCTCCATTTCTGCATGCCAAAACTCGGTCAAATGGCGACGCGTCCTTGACTTTTCGGCACGGAATGAAGGGGCAATGGTGTACAGCCGCTCAAGCGCCGGCATGGCGGCCTCTGCATACAACTGCCACGACTGCGTGAGGTAGGCTTTCCGACCGAAATAGGGCACTTCGAACAAGGTTGAACCCCCCTCGACAGCACCAGCCACAAAATTGGGTGCTTGGTATTCAATGAAATCATGGGACCTGAAGTATTGGTGGATGGCGCCAAAAGCCGAACTCCGCAGCTTCAGCATGGTGGTTGCTCGCGACGTGCGCAGGTAGAGGTGACGCTGGTCCAGCAAGAATTCTGAGCCGCCCCAGACCATGTTGCCCTCTTCGTCCTCCGTGAGCATGGCTGACTCCGTCACCGGGAAGGGACGCTCAGGGTCGACCCCTCCAATGAGCGCAAAGCCCTCGACGTCGAGTTCATGACCCCCTTCTGCTCGTTCGTCCGCTCGCACGGTTCCGCTTACGTGGACACTGGACTCGATCAACGCCTCCTTCAGCGCGTCAAACATCTCGTCGCCGAGGACTTCGCGTTTGCCAACGCACTGAATCGTTCCTGTGGAGTCACGAAGGACGAGGAACCGAATTTTGTTCGAGCCTCGGGTTCGCTTGACCCAGCCTTTGAGCGTCACGTGCTGGCCGTCGTACACGCCGCTTTGCACGTCGCCAATCCAAATCTCCTTGCCCATGGTGCTCGTTCAAGCGACCGATGGGACCATCTTGAATGTCACCCATGAGGGGGCTGAACCGGAGTGCAACGGAAGCAAGGACAAGAAACCCTTTACCGGAATCGGCGACCATACCGAACCATGAATCGCATCGCCGTCTATGCGCTCGGCGGCAACGCCCTGCGTTCGCCAAACGGTGACGACCACGATGCGGCCGTCGTGCTGGCCGGGGTGATGAGCGATGTGGTCGACCTCCTTGAAGCGGGATGGTCGGTTGTCATCACCCACGGCAACGGTCCACAGGTCGGGGAACTGATGGCGATGGACCGCACGAGGGTCCACAGCCTCAGTGCTTGGGTGGCGGCCACACAAGGCCTGATCGGTCACGAACTCTCCATGAACCTCCACGCTGTTTTGGAGCGTCGGGAACGGCCCGAGCGCACGGTGGTCATGACCACGCATGTGGAGGTTGACGTGAACGATGCCGCCTTTCAACGACCCACCAAACCCATCGGGCCCGTCTTGGATGCGGAAACGGTGATGTCGGCCGATTGGGACATTGCTGAGACCGTTCATGGACCGCGCCGCGTGGTTGCGAGTCCCAAACCACTTAAGGTGGTTGAAATCGAAGCCATCCGTCATCTTGTGCAACTCGGGGCTGTGGTGGTGTGCGGCGGAGGCGGTGGCGTTCCCGTTGGGTGGTACGAGGACCACCGAATTGGGGTGCCGGCCGTCGTTGACAAGGACCTCCTCTCGTGCCGTTTGGCACTTGATTTGGAGGCCGATCTGTTGGTGATCGGCACGGATGCCGATGCGGTGTTCACGGACTTTGGCACGGAACGGGCCAAAGCACGGCGGACCCTCACTCCTGCGCAAGCCGTTGAATTGGACGCAGAGGGTCACTTCCCGAACGGTTCCATGCGTCCAAAGGTCCGAGCGCTTGCCGCTTTTGTGGAGCAACGCACCTCAGGACGTTCAGTGCTGTGCCGTCCCGGTCGAGCCTTGGCAGCGCTCCGGGGCGAGGCAGGGACGACCTTCCAACATGCGGACCTGATGGACAAAGAATCACCTTCTTAGGGTAGCACCGGTTGGTCGGTCCATGGAAGCCCCTGTGTTGCAAGCCGAAGCCCACTGCGATGGACCGTGCGGTGTTTACGACCCCGCCAGCGCCCGTATCGCTGCGGAAGCCGTTCAATCGATGACCAAGAAGATGTTGAGCTTGACCTGCCCTGACCCAGCCGATGGCCCCGCCATGGCGGCATACCTCAACACCATGTCCCGCTATGCATCCATCAAGGAGGAGGAAGCGCACAAGTGCAAGGAGGAACTTCTCGTTCTGTGGACGGATTTCTTCAAGCCTCAGCACCTCGAGGCCAACCCCGACCTTCACGACACGTTTTGGCACGCTGCCAAACTTTGCTCGGCTTGCAAAGTTGAAGTTTCGGCCGATCACGCTCAAGAACTCATGGATGCCTGCGAGGCCATTCACAACATGTTTTGGTCCGTCAAGGGACGCGACGTCCCCTGGATTCGCGCCTCCTGAGGGACCACGATGGGCGACGCCTTTTGCGTCGACATCCAAGGCGACAGCATGTGGCCCACGTTCAATCACGGTGACCGGCTAACCTTCCGCCCTCACACCTCCGGAGAAGCGCTTCGAGTGGGCGATGTTGTGGTGGCCCACCATCCCTTGAAATCGGACGTCCTCATCGTCAAGCGCATTGCCCGAGTGGTGCTGGACAGGGTGTTCCTTCAGGGCGATCATCCTGACCCACTGGCCAGCGAAGATTCCCACAACTTTGGACCCGTTCTAAGCCGACATGTGGTCGGAGTTTGGGTCCAACCCAAGGTGACATGAAGCCGTGAAGATGGCGGGCCTGACGGGGTTCGAACCCGCGACCGACGGATTAAGAGTCCGTCGCTCTACCTGACTAAGCTACAGGCCCACATCCCGCTCTTGCCGCGTGTATTTAATGCTTCACAACTCAAGCGGTGTCGCCGATGGCTCACGATGAGTTGACGAGGGTAGCAACGCCTTCTGGGGAGGCCATCACCACAACATCGCACATGTCGGTGAAAAGGCCGACTTGGACGACACCGGCGATGGACAGGACGGCCTGCTCGACAGCGACAGGGTCGTTCAAGGTCGGACCCGTATGGGCGTCGACAATGAGGTTCCCGTTGTCCGTCACGACATCCTGCCCGTCGTTCTGACGAACGGTCACCGTGCATCCCAGCAACTCGGCCAGGGCACGAACCGTGGTTCCTGAAGCAAAAGGCGTGACTTCGATGGGGAGCGGAAAGGCACCAAGGGTGTCCACTTCCTTCTTGCTGTCGGCCACAACTACCATGCGTTTGGACGCTTGGGCGACAATTTTTTCGCGCAGCAAAGCTGCACCTCCACCCTTGATCAGGTGGAACGAGGGGTCGAATTCATCGGTGCCATCGATCACGACGTCGAGGCCGTCGACGTCGTCCAAGGCCACCAACGTGATGCCTTGACCTTCGGCCAATGTTGCCGTTGCGACGGATGTTGGGACGCCGACGATGTCCAACCCTTCATCCCGAACGCGTCGCCCCAGCTCCAAAATCGTGTATTTCACCGTCGAGCCCGTACCAAGGCCGACAGCCATGCCGGTTTTGACGAATCTGCAGGCTTCAATGCCGGCCTGTTCTTTCAACGCCTCGATGTTCACGCTTTCGCCAAGCCCACCGGACCTATGGTGTTTTTTCCCCACTAGGGAAACGCCAGGAGGGAAGGGTTTAGACCTTGGACGAACCGTGGAATTTCATGGTCAGCGACCGCTCGTCCACCGCTTTCGCCTTGGCGATGGTGGCGGTTCTGGTTCTCGGTGTGTGGACCGCCAACATCCAGCCATCAAATGCTTCATTGAGCACATCGCAGCCATCGTTGGCTCCGTTGGGACAGGCCACCACAGTGAACATCGGCTCCTGGCCAAACGGCGCATCGCAGCAGGTTGAGGTGCAGGTTCCGGACGGGCATGCCGTGAATGGGATGGACCTCACCATCGAGCCCGGCGTGTTGCCGCTTTCCACGGCCTTTGCTTGGGATTCACCCTCCGAATATGCCCTCAACACCGTCTACGACGGTATGAATGTCAACGACACGTCGTTGACGATTTTGCCCCAAGGTTGGACCTATGATTTTGAGGGAACCAATTCTTGGACTCTGGGTACGGACTGGTTCCTCGGCAAGGACACCACGTCATCTCGCCCCACCACCTCGACCGTGCCGAGCGGCACGACCACGTTATACTCGCACAACGGCGATTACCCCAACAGGATGTCGACCACGTACTGGGCGACCTCTCCGGTGATGAATTGCGCCTCATGCTCAGGCACATGGAACCTCGAATTCATGCGTCAACTTGGCGTGGAAAGCAGTTCGTGGGACCATGCCTATGTCAGCGTCAAAAACAGCCAAGGCAACTGGGTGAACGTTTGGTCCAACAGCGGGACGATCAACGAAGGCAGCTTCTCCCAACAGGTCTTGGACGTGTCCACTCACATCGCCAACAATGCCAACTTCCAGGTGCGTTTTGGTATCGGGACCACCGACGGCTCCATTACGTATTCCGGATGGAACATCGACGATGTGTCGGTTCTTCCAGCCGCTTTGGGCGTTTCGTCCGGCGAAGGGAACTGGACCTCTGCACCGTTCGGCCCTGAGCTTGACGGGCGGGGTGAAGCGATGAGGTTTGGGTACCTTCACATGGATGTCTCCGTGACCGGTGGTGCGTTGTTTGAGTGGCAATTGCTCGACGCCCTGACCCTTCTGCCTGTGCCGGGCTTTGAACACATGACGGCACCGCACGTCGATTTGGGCATGGTGGACTGGCACACCCATCCGCTGGTGCGCTTGAAGGTGCACATGAAACTCGGCAGTGGCGGCGGTGAAGTGGCGATCCACAGCATCGGGCACAACGGCCATTTGGAACACGGCTTCAACAGCGACCCAACCGATGCAGGTTGGGCGTTGCAAAGCGGTAGCTGGTCGGGTGGTTCCATCACCAGCAACGGGTTGGTGTATTCAGACACATACCACGTTCGCAGTGGCTTTGCTGCCATCAACACAGCCATGAGCGTCACGGGCTCACCCAGCCTCTCTGTCAGCGTTGACGGAGGGCTGGACTGGTTGCCACTGGATCATGTTGGCCAACTTCAATTGGAGGCACCTGCCTACATGGCGCAATTCCGAATGGCCGGGACCTCGTCCTACACCTGGGATGGGTTTGAGGCTGAACTCGTTCGCAACGCACCTGCTCGAGGGGCTTCGATCGATTTTGGTCTCGACGGCTTCAACGAGTGGTCCATTCGGCAAAGCGGTTTCGAAACCCTTGGCCTCCAATCGATGCTCCGGGGCGGCGATCCATGGTCCGTCCTGCCGACCACGCCCTCTTCATCGGCCCAGTTTGAGGTTCAACTTCCGCTGTCCGGGGTGAGCGCCTTCGGGTTTGGCCTAGCCTCACCCGAGAACATTCTTGCCAACGCGTTCATGGCCCTAGCGGTCAACGGCCAGGACATCCTCAACCGTGATTTGGCCAATGTTGGTGACCTGGTCACGGTGATTCTCACCGATTCAGAACTCCAGACGCTGAACAACGCGCTGGCAGGTACCTCTAATTCGGGAACTTCCGATTTGCCCACCGCCATCGTGGAGGTTCGTCTTGGCTCCTCGCTTACCTCGACGGATGTTCTCGTGGGCGGGGTGTTTGCCCCGTTCTCAGGTCCGATCTCGTTGGACCTGTTGGGGAACCATCCTGTGGTTGTCGGGCTGAACGATGCGCTTACGGATGCCGTTTCCGTCGGTGGTCAGCGCACGGTCCCGCTTCCGGTCCGCATGGAAAGCACTGGCTCGGTGGTGCTGAGCGTTGACGCCATTTCAACGACCGCATCGGCCCGCCCCGTGGCCCAATCCGTCACCAACGTCACCGAAACCCTTGTTCCTGGAACCGAGTGGATTGAAACGCTGTCCACGTTTGACCTTGCACCGCTTGGTGTGTCCACCGCGGTAACACATGCCGTGCAATCCAACTGGAATACGATGCTCGTGCTTCAAGGTGGTGAACGCTCCTCCTCGGTGACGTGTTCCATCGCTTCACTCCCCCTAGCTGCTTCTGGCATGAACGGATGCGCCACGAACGGTCCCGGGCTGTTGTGGTCCAACGGGGGTGAACAAGGCGGTGTCACGGTGGCTGGTTCAGGCTCGGTGCTCGAGGTGCGTCACCGCTTCCAATTCCCAGACGGCTGGGACGACGAAGCCGCGATGCAACTGAGTGTCTCTTTGGTGTCGCCAAGTGGGCCCATGCTCCCGCTCACCACCTCGTTTGGTTGGGGCAGTGCGTTGGGTGTGGAAAACGACCTTTCGGTGAACGGATGGTCGGTGCTCAGTGAAAACGGTCTGCGTTCATCCTCGAATTACCCCTACCTCAACAGCGGTGAATTGGTCAACATCGAGGTGGTGCTGGGCTTTGAAGGCACCAACTTCGGCACTCCACGCTCCGGTCAGGCCTTGGTGCGCTTGATGGTGGACGGGAGTGAGTATGCTTCCACCTCCATTTTTGAGGACGGTGTCGTTCTCTTCCCATACAACATCCCCTCGGGGCGCACCTCGTTGGATCTCGCCGTTGAGGTGCTGCCGATGAGCGGACAAGATGTCGTGTACGAGGTCCCGGCGTCGTTATCCTTCCTGTTCGACAACACGGTTCCCACCCTGGTGGGCATGGATGTTGAGCGGTTTGACAACCGCCCGGCATCACCGGTCACGGAACTGGGTTTCTCCATTGCTGATCGACCTCACCTCCCTGAGCACGCCATCGCCCATGTGTGGCGATCATGGATCGACGATGCAGATGGGGACGGTCAAATGGATGCCGAGGAAACCGTGGAGCAGCCTTTGTCCCTCCCATCGAACCTTGAGGACGTGGTTGGTGCGTACGGTTTCCGGTTGGACACCTCTGACGTTGAGCACGGCGACCACTTCACGGGCTGGCTGGAAGTGGGCGACAGTGCAGGACACTTGATGCCCGACGCTGGGTCCTTTGAAACCCCCTTGTTCCACGTTCAAATCAACAACAACGGTGCTCCTTCACTCGGTGCCAGCCCCATGCGTTGGGGTGGAGGGACGCTGCCTTGGTTGCATCCAGGGGAAACGCACACCGTCTCCGTGCCGGTGTGGGAGCAAAACGGCATTTTTGATCTCGCTGAGGTCGATTTGGCGCTGGCGTCGAACACGCCGACGCCGACGGTCCTTTCGTGGAATCAGTCCTCTGGGGCGTGCACATCGTCCAACGTGTACATCGACGTGATCGAATGCGGTTTGCGAGCGGACGATGCCGACGACTTGTTCTCACGCAACGGCTACTTTGAGGCCACCTTCTCGATTGAGTGGGGTTACGATCCGGATGTTTCTTTGGAACGTATCCCCCACGTGGTGCTGATGGACCAAACCGGACAATCCAATCAATACATCCTCACTGATTTAACCTGGAGGTACAGCGGCGAGGTGCTCATCGACACCGATTCGATTCGCACCTCGATCGATGGTGAACCGGATGATCGTGCAGGCTATTGGTTGCAGCCTCGCACACCGTTTGGCCTTCAAGGCGATGTGGTTTGGTTCCGCACCGGTCGTTTGGCCACGACGCCGTTGAGTTTCAATCTCGAAGTCGGTGAGCAGGACGCGACGGTGGAAACGGTCAACGGTTCATTCACGGCATCACTCATCGCCCCCTTGCTTGAGGACAGTTACGGTCTCACCGCGTCGCTCTTTGATGAGCCCAGCGGAGCGGTTTACCGTGGTGATGGTTCAGCGCTGGTCTGGTTCATCGTTGACCAAGCGGCACCTCGCATCACGGACGTTGACCGACCTGCCTCCGGCACGTTGCTCACTGAATCGATGTGGGAAGGGTTGACCTTCGAACTTCGTATGCATGAGGCGGCACAGATGAACGCTGGTTCATTGATGCTTCATTGGTCCTTGAACGAAGCAGGGTTGGGTTTGAACTCCTACGTCTACGACAACGGATCCGTTCCGTTGTCCATCGTCGGTGAACGGACCAACGGCCCCTCCATCCCCTTGCGTTCAACACTGGACTTGAACGAAATCATGCTCCCTGCCTTCCGCACCGAAGACGTTGAACTTCGCATTTGGGTGACGGGTGAGGACCGAGCGGGTCATCCCATCGACGCTGTGTTCAACGATGTGGACGCACCGCTGCGTGTGTGGGCGCTGGAGCAGCGTGTGCCGGAATACACGATGTCGGCCATTGAATTGAAGCCAATGGACGATCTTCACCAAGGGGATGCCGTCACGGTTGGCTTGTCCCTGTCCAACACGGGGCTCGCCGACGGCGAGGCCAACGTGGTCCTCGAACTGGTTGAATCCACGGGGGCTCGGACTCGATTGGACGCTCGCGTCATGGGCGTTCAATCGGGTGAAACGTCCCTCTATCAGTTCGTCTGGGTTCCGGCACGGGACGGAACGATGTGGCTTGAGGCGAGCGTTGTTGGTGGCCCGGTCACACAATCGCCGACGGTTTTGGTCGACGAGGCACGGCCTACCGGTGTGTTGGGGGCCGTTTCCGGCATGAACAGCATGATGCTGGGATTGTTTGGTGTCCTTGTTCTGGGTTTGGTGGCCTTCATCGCCATCGGCGGACGAACGGTGGATGAGCCGCTTCAACCCAAAGCTCCGCCTTCACTGGCTTCAGCTGCCCAGATGCCCGTCCAGGATTCGATTGGCCCTTACAGTGATGCTTCCGCTGAGGCCCTGTCTCCCGGGGAGAACCCCTACGGCTGAGGGCGACGGCTTGATAGGTTCCTCACGACCGCGGTTGGGTGGAGGGAGCAGGAGGACCGCTGACAGAGTTCGACTCTGAGGAAAGTCCCCTCTCCAAAGTGCAG
>JAYOBJ010000026.1:20464-30503 GCA_038104845.1 Methanobacteriota archaeon | reverse complement strand
CGCAGTTGTAGAGGTTGGCGTCGAGGTAGTCGGCACGGCCCATCGTGGTGGGACAGGTGCCGTTGGCCGCATCGGGGCATTCAAACGCCGTCAACCAACCGTCGTTGTCGTCGTCGGTGTCGTTGTAGTTGGGCAAACCGTCACCGTCGGTGTCGTCGTTGGTGTAGTCGCCGTCGCCGTTCACATCCTCCATGTAATCGGGAATGCCGTCGTCGTCGAAGTCGGTGATGTTGGCCGACAAATCCACGGCGTCAAAGGTGTACTCGTCGGTGCTCCCTACGGCCGATGAGGCATCGGAGCCGTCAGCAATGACACCGCTGGCGCCGGATGAACCCGCCAGCGACCAACCGGGTTGCACCAGCATCGGGTAAACGGCTGTTTGAAGCACCATCAAGAGTGACAAAAAGAGCACTTTTTGGACATGGCTCTCGCTCACAGCTTGTCGCATGATTTGGCAAGCCCAGTTTTTGGTTTTAGTAACTAACTGCTCGATGTCGGATTTGAATCAAGCGCACATCAAGGCATGCCTCATGGCTCGAAGCGCTTGGGAGCGGCGAGTTGTGGATGTACCCCTGCACCCACAGGCGGGACGGATTGGAAAGCAAGCGAGGGCTTCAATCGTCCATCAATTCGGCTTCCACGACGTCGTCCTTAGGTTCGAGGAAGACGTTCTCGTACCGCACCCGCTGGTTCAGGGCAAAGCCCGCACCAATGGCGCCGCCCAACATGAGCAACATCAGGAACAGCATGGCCACGGGGTGATTGCTGAACAGATCGCCGATGGACGCAAAGAAGCCATCGCTGCTCTCATCGCCGTCCATGGTTTTGGGCTGAATCAGCGCCACAACGGCCGCTTGGTCGTACGCTAGACGGGTGAAGGTCAGTTGACCGTCCATGTCGTTGTCGTAAAACTCGGACGGCGAGGCGGGGTCCAAGTCGGAGTAAAAGTCGGGACGTTGTTCAAAGGCGATGTCCACCGGTGCACCCAGGTCAAGGGTCAACATCACGTCGACCGTGTAGGGGATGCGTGTCTCGAAGAATTCGGGGTCTTCGATGACACCGAGCAACGTGAACGCCTGGCCAGTCACATCGAAGTGGGCCCATTGCCCCCATGCGGAGCTGTCCACATCGAGGTCGTAGTACCAGGTATCGGCTTGACGCACACCGGCACCCTGAGCGTCGTTGCTGCCGTCTTCACTGAGGTCGATCTCGAGTTGGAGTTGACCGGCCTGGACGGATTCCAATTCAAATTCCGTCGCCGAGAAGGTGGCTTCCAGTCGCTGGGTTCCGTTGGGAATCCAAACGTAATGGGAATCTTCCGTGTAGTACACGGCACCGGTGGCGCCGTTGTTGAAGTGGTTCCAGTCACCCTTCCACTGATGGCGCACACGGTCGGTGTTGGCGGGAATGGTGGCGGTGGTCATCATGGCTTCGTAGATTTCGTAAGCGTCCCACACGTCGTACTCAGGGTGGTCGACAATGCCGTCGCCGTCCTGGTCCCGCATCAGTTGCAGGGTGCGAGCGAGCGCCACGGCGGCGTCGGTATCGGTGAGTCCGTGGCCGACACGCCAGTCGTGACAGCGGCCCGTGACGCTCTGGTAGCATTCAGCAGGGATGTCGTTGCAGCTGTCCTCGTCGTTGCCCGCTTCGCAGGAGTTGGCCAAGCCTTCGTAGTTGGCCGTCAATTCGAGGATCAGTTCCAGCTCGTGCACACGGCTGAAGTTCTCGTTGCCCCAGTTTTCAAACTGGCCATAGGCTGCCGTGCCGTCACCGCCAACCAAACTGTCCCCGAAATCGTGGTCGTCCCGGTGGTAGTCCGCCACACCCAGCGATGGGGCCACGTTCAGCACCAAACCGGCGATGCCACCGACGTGAGGCGTGGCCATGGAAGTGCCAGAGATGGCCATGTAGTACAGGTCGCCTTGGGTGCGGGTGGAGGCATCAATGGCGGTGCCGCGAGGAGCGGTCGCCCAAATGTCCCGCCCGGGAGCACCCACATCAGGCCAGGTGTGCTGCTGGTTCATGCAGCCACGGGAGGAAAACGAGGTCACGGCGGTGCCGTCGTGGGTGAGGGCAGCGACGGAGATGGCCGAGGGGGTGTTGGCGTACACGTTGGTGCGCAGTCCGCCGGAGCATTCTGCACCGGAACCACCCGAATTGGAGGCGGCAAAAATCACCGCCACACCGTTCTCAAACGTCAGCCGGTCCGTGAGCGCTGCGATCACCCCGTTGGGATCGTAATCGCCGTCGGTGCCCCAGGAGTTGGAGACCACACGGATGTGGTGGTTGTTTTGGCCGGGCACGGAGTGCGCATAGGTCCACTCCAAGCCTTGCTCGGCTGCGAAAATTGACGCCCCGTCGCCCGTGCCAAGCGCCACCAGTTGCCCGCCCTTGGCCACGCCTGCCCGGCGGCCACCGGAAGCATCACCGTTGCCGGCGATGGTCCCGCCGACGTGGGTGCCGTGACCGGAAGAAGTGTCCGAGTTGCGGGTTTCGGTCCATCCGATGCCGTCGAATTTCGCCGAGTAAATCGCTTTCTCGCCGGTCCAAGGCTCGAGGTAGTCGTAGTCGGGGTGACCGGCGTCCACGCCGGTGTCGAGGTCCACGATGGCCGTGCCGTCGCCGTCCCATTCGGTGAAGGACAGATCAACTTCATACTCCACCTCGCCCGAGGGGGAAATGATGGCCCGGCTCCATGAATCCGTGGCCGTGACCACGTGGGTGGTTTCGTGCATCATGATGCCGGGGTCGGTCGTCGGCTCACCGCCCCATTCCGGTGGCAGGTAGAAAAATTCGAGCGGTTTGTCGAGTTCCAAGTATTCGACGCGGTCCCAGTTTGAGAGGTGACGCACCGCCTGAACCGAGCCTTCAACCAGTCCACCGTCCACCAGCGGGGCATCGCCGAGGAGGGTGAAACCCAGCGCGTCGAAGTGGCGTCGGTCGTCGTCCGTCACCGGCGAGTGAAGCTGGTAAATCACCGGAATCACGGTTGAATCGTCGTTGTTGGTCACCGCCACCTCAAGATCTGCGTTCATTTTTGACGCGTCGCCCATCGGGTTGACCGCATCGGCGAGCGGACTGGCGGTCACGCCCACCATGAGCATCTGAAGGGTCAACGCCACCAACACCAGCGACCTGCGGTTGGACACCATGCCCAAAATTGCCCGGTCGGCTTCTTATCAACATGATGGACAGGGGTGCAGCGACGATGAACCCTTTTGGACGACCGACGCTGCAAACGGGTGGTCGACCCGATTGACCGACCATGCGGTTATAGCCAAGAGGTTGGAGGACCGGATGGCGTCCTCACCGTGGGCACGCGACCCACGAGGACACCTCCATGACAACCTTCGACGACCTGGGCCTGAGCAGCGACCTCTTGCAGGCTGTGAAACGTGAGGGGTACACCACGCCCTCGCCGGTGCAGGCTCGTGCGATTCCGCCGTTGCTGGAGGGCAGGGACGTGCTGGGCATCGCCCAAACCGGTACGGGCAAAACCGCAGCGTTTGCATTGCCCGTGTTGCACATCATGGCCAACGGGCACCCACGGAACCCACGTACCATCAGGGCCTTGATCCTCTCGCCCACCCGAGAGTTGGCCGCCCAAATCGGTGAGCGTTTCGCCGCCTACGGCCGCAGCATGAACCTCAGGCATCAGGTGATCTTCGGAGGCGTCAACCAAAACCCGCAGGTCCGATCCCTCCAGCGCGGCATCGACATCCTCGTGGCCACACCCGGTCGGTTGCTGGACCTCGTGGGGCAAGGTCACATTGATCTGGCGAAGGTCGAATTCTTCGTGCTGGATGAAGCGGACAGGATGCTGGACATGGGGTTCATTCACGACATCAAAAAAGTCCTGAAACTCCTCCCCGACCAACGCCAAAACCTGCTGTTCAGCGCCACCATGCCCGAATCCATCGCCACCTTGGCCAACAGCTTCCTTCGTGATGTGGTCACGGTGGAGGTCACGCCCGAAACCGTCACCGTGGACCGGATTGAGCAGCACGTGATGTTCATGAAAAAAGCCGACAAACGGCGCGCCCTCGTCGACGTCATCATCAGCGAGCAGGTGCACTGCGGCATCGTGTTCACCCGCACGAAGCACGGGGCCAATCGGCTGGTCAAACAACTCGGTCAAGCTGGCATCGATGCTGCTGCCATCCACGGCAACAAATCGCAAGGTGCTCGAACCCGAGCGCTTGATGGGTTCAAGTCAGGTGACATCCCGATTCTTGTCGCCACCGACATCGCCAGCCGTGGCATCGATGTGGACGGCATCACGCACGTTTTCAATTACGACTTGCCCAACGAACCAGAATCCTACGTACACCGCATCGGCCGAACCGCTCGAGCCGGGCGGACCGGCAAGGCCTTTGCCTTCTGCGAAGCCACCGAAGCGGGATACCTGGTGGGCATTGAACGCCTCATTGGTCAAACCATCCCGGTGCTGAGGGACCATCCCTACCACGACGACAGCGCCCGACCCAAACCCGGTCAGCGACCGGGGAAGATCAAGGACCCCAACGCCAAGAAAAAGCAACAAAACCGGAGATCAAACGAAGGCCGACGTCAAAACACCAGCCGAGGCAACAGCCGAAGCAACAACAACAGCCGTTCGAACCAGGGCGGCCAAGGTCGCTCCAACTCGGGCCGTCAAGGCCGCTCAAGCACCGGCCAAAAGGGGCGGTCAAGCGACGGCGGGTCGAAGCCATCGCAAGGCCAACATCGCTCCAATCGCCGCCGAAACGGACCGGGTGGGCAGGGCAACAAGCGTCAGCAGAACCGGTCCTCCGGTTCCTCAGGCAGCAGGCAAGGCGGTGCCAACCGCCGTAACCAGCGATGAACGGCAAGCCTCAACCCACAACAGCGCCACGCATTGTCAAACGCTGCAACCGGCGATCAACTGTGCTGCCCGAAACCCACGCTGCGCTTCACGACGTGAACGGACGCAACCGGTGCTGAAGCACCGATGGGGGCCGATGGCTGCGGCTCACTCTTCTTCATCGGAGAGGGAAACGACGTCCTTCTGCTCGTAGGCCATCGCACCTTCGTCCTCGTCGTTTGAGCGAACGAAGAAGAGCACCAGCGGCACAAGAAGCAGCAAGAGGACGATCCAAACGAAGGAGAAGCCACCCTCGCTGTCCGAGCCGGACGCCGTGGAGAGGCGCCCCACCGTCGCATCGAAATCGTCCTTGTCTTCGCTGGCCGGAATGCCGTCACCGTCGGCGTCGTCATCAGCGTTGTCGCCCACGCCATCGCCATCGAGGTCCGCATCTTCACCGCTGTCCTCAGGGAACGCGTCTTCGCTGTTGGGAATGCCATCCCCGTCGATGTCATCGTCGTTGGCATCGGGGGTGCCGTCGCCGTCAAGGTCGTCCACGGTCGTGTTCGTGTCCGTGCCGTTGCTGGTGTTGCCACCGTCATCGACCGCACCAACACTGGCGTCCATGTCGTCCTCGTCGACGTCGTTCAGGACCCCATCGCCGTCGGCATCGGGGTCGCTGTTGTCGCCCAATCCATCGTCGTCAAGGTCGGCCCATTCGCTGCTGTCCATGGGGAAGGCGTCGGCGTCGTTGAGCACACCGTCACCGTCAACGTCGTCGTCGCCGTTGTCACCGGTGCCGTCCTGGTCGAGGTCGGCCCACTCGCTGCTGTCCATGGGGAAGGCGTCGGCGTCGTTGAGCACACCGTCACCGTCGATGTCGTCGTCCTGGTCATCGGGGATGCCGTCCTGGTCCATGTCCGGTTCAGGTTCGGCCCCAACACTGGGGTCCAAATCATCAAGGTCGTCCTCAGCGGGCACACCGTCGCCGTCGGCGTCGGTGTCGGCGTTGTCACCGATGCCGTCCTCGTCGAGGTCGGACCATTCATTGGCGTCGTACGGGAAGGCATCGTCCACGTCGTCCACGCCATCGTTGTCGTCGTCCGGATCGGATTCGTCAGGGGTGCCGTCTTGGTCAAAGTCGGGCAGGGAGGTGAGTTGGTCCACCACGCTCATCCAAACGGTCACCTCAGCGGAGGTGCCCATCGGGGTGGAGGCGTTGAACACGTAGGCCACGGGCCCGTTGCCAAGGAAGGCTGGGGTGCCGAAGATCTCACCGGTTTCCTCGTCCATGTGAACGCCAACGGGGAGGTCGGGCGTGACCGTCCAGTGCGATGTGACCGATTCTGCGTCCACGAGTTGGATGGGCGTCATGGCGCTGTTCACCAGCAATTCGACCGGTGCGGATTCGCTGGAGGACGCCACGGCCATGCCGTCAAGGGACGGCACGGTGTATTGGTCCACAACGCGGATGCGGACATCGGTGGTGTCCGAGCCGTTGGACGCCGAGGCCGTCACGGTGTACTGCACGGCGGCACCTGCCGAACCCGGCGTGCCGGAGATGGTGCCGGATGCAGCGTCGAAGGACCAGTCGCCGGGCAACTCGGGCTGGAACGTGAACGAAGTGCACCAGGTGCAGGTCACGTCGACAGGGATCGAGACGTTGCCCGTGGTGAGGACCTCAAGGTACTCGTGTTCGAAGGCAACGGCGTGAACATAGTCCAGCACGAACGGGTAGACGTTGTCGCTTTCACCGTCCCAGGTGGACTGGGTGCCGGGTTCGGTTTGGGTCCCGTAGGAACTGTTGCCCCAAATCCGAAGTTCGGGGCTGGTGCCGTACCCTGCGGGTGGTGTACCGCTGATGGTCAACCCAATGAGGGTGGGGTTGACATCGGTGACGGCCGTGGACACGTAAACGGGATTCGAATCCACACCGAAGGTGAATTCGCCCTGGCCGATGCCCATCTGCGAGGGACGAGCGCCCAAGGCCACCAAACTGCCGTCGTCAAGGACGGCGAAGAGGTTCTCGTAGGTTTGTGCAATGTCAACAACGGTGCCACCGAGGTTCATTTGGTAGACCTTGAAGGCGTATTCGTCGCTGGGGTTCCATTGTTCGGCGACCGTTTCGTTGTAGACGAGCGTGCCCAGGTCGGACCACCAATCGGGCATCTCCATGCCGCCCATCGGCTGATAGGGCGTGCTATACTCCATGCAGAACACATCGCCGTCCTCGTCCAGCACACAGGTGATGTCGTCGGTGTAGCTGGTGAGCCCCGATTCCACGATGGTGTCGAGGCCGGGGACGGTGAACAGCGGCGTCAAGTGAGCGCCGTAATTCCGGGAGGCATTCAGGCTGCCAAATTGACCGTCAAAGCAGTAAAGCGAATCGTTGTGCACCTGAGCGCACGCGTTGCCGGCCAGTTCAACCAAGCCGGTGAGCAGGTCGGGTGCGGTGCTGCCCGAGCGGTTGGGCTGAATGAATTGTTGGAATTCGCCGGTCATGCTGTTGTCTTGATCCACTTGGTAGCGGTAATTCCCGCTGTATCGCGAAGCGCAGTGGAGGCCCTCACCCAATCCATTGTTGCCGTGAACGATGCAGAGCAGGTCACCCATCATGGCCATCGAGGAGATGTTGGAGGCATCGTCAACCCAGACCTCGTTGGAGCCCTGAGGTGCGTTCAGGATAGGACCGTTGTTGCTGACCCGACAGACCAGTGAACCGTTGGAGGCCAACACGCCACAAATCGCGCCCTCGTAATCCAATTCAATCACGCTCATGGACAATTCAGCGCCGTTCCACAGAGCGGTGGGCGCCATGGCGCCTCCGTTCATCCGCAGGGCTTGGTCGTCCGTGATGAGGGCGAAGGTGTCGCCCATGGCCTCTTGGGTGGTGGCGCATTCAATTTGATCGTCGGTGTTGAGCCAGCAAGCGAAGGGACCGTTGCTCGACACGTCGCTGAGGCTGGCGTTGACGAGCATGGTGGCGTCCACCGGGCTGGTGAGCGCCCCGTTGCCGAAACCGACGTTGGCGGTGGTGTCGACCACGCTGTAGCTGTAGCCCTCGTTGAACACCCAAGCGCTGCCAAGACACGACATCCCGTCATCACCGGAGGCGCAGACCGCGCTTTGGTAGGTGCTGACCTCGTCGAACGAACGGTCCTCCGTCTCAATGTCGAGGTTGAAGTTGGGGACATCGCCCTCAAGTTCGAAGGTTTCGGAGGTCGCCATGAACGGCAGCAGGTTGTCCGCCGTGGCCGAGAACGGGAAGCCGGAGGCGACCTTGACGGAGCCTGCGGATTGGGTGCTGGGTCGAAGCGTGATGTTGACGGTCATGGTGTTCAACTCCATTTCCCCACCGTTGGGACCGCTGTCCCAAGGAGATGCGTGGTGACCGTAGGTGTTGGCCCACTGCTGGACCACAATGGTGTAAGCGGTGTTGATCTTGTTGCCCTTGGCCGTGCCCGCCACCGAGGGTTCGTAATCCACGGGACCGTTCATCATCCAGGGGTCATCGGGCATGTCCCAGGTGTTGATGCGAATGCCATCGGGAGCGGCTGGCCAAAAGAAGAATTCACAATTCATGCCGGCGGTTGGGTTGCAGAGTTCGTCAACGTTGAGTTTCTGTGAAACGCGGCGGCCGATTTCGTATTCATAGATGGGGTCAACGTTCGCGAAGGGGTCAACCACTTCGATGGAGAAATCGTGAGCGCCATCGTCACCGTCCGTGCCGTTGATCCACAGCGTGAGGTTGTGGACGCCGAGGGTGGTGGCTTGACCGACGATGTTGTTGCCGGCGAAATCCACGCCAATCCAACCCGTGGTTGGCGCAGGTGGGCCGCCACCGGGACCGTTGTTGGTGGTGCCGCTGGTGCGGTTGGTGGGCGAGGCCCAGTCGCTGATCATGTGCTGGAACAGGCGGTGGTCCCCGCCGTCGAGAGCGAGCACTGGCCCTGCTCCGTCGTAGGAGGCAGCGACGAACACCTGTTCCGTGCCCGATGGCACGTCAAGCAAGTATGGCGTATGGGCGGTGGACCACGACATCATCGAGCGGTTGTAGGCGGAGCCCCAGCAGGCAAAGGTGCCGTCGTCGAGGTCAGCGCAGACGATGGTGTCCTGGCCCCAGTGGTGGGGTGCCATCCACAAGTCGGTGGCCGTGGTGCCGGTCGGAAGGTCAACGAAACTCATGTCGTCGTTGTCGGCCACGGGGGAGGTGGTGCCGCGCACACCGCTGTCGGTGTTGAGTTGGTGGCAACCCACGGAACCGTTTCCGAAGAGGTAACATCGACCGCTGTAGCTTGAATATGACATGGGGGTGATCATCACCTCAACCGACGAAGCGTCGTTGAGGGTGTTGAACATGGTGTCGAATTCAGGTTCATTGGAACTCTCAAAACTGCCCCAGCACATGAATTCGTCCTGTGTGCCCCGAGCGCACACATCGGAACCACCGACGATGAGTTCGGCGACCGTCACGTTGGAAGGGATGTCGATGGTGCGCAAGCTGGCGTTGAAGCCACTGCCCCAGCCGGCGTCTGACCCAGCGGCGTAAACGTCGTTGCCAAAGCAGCCGACGCGACCGCTGTCAAAGAGGGCACAGGCAAAGTCGTTGCCCAACTCGAGTTGGACCACCGGCTCACGAGCGTCGTCGCTCACCGTGGCGAAGGACATCTGACCCATGGACCCCATCCCGAGGTTGCCCCAACAGGCGATGGCGTCCGCATCGTCCACGGCGCAGAACCAGTCGCTGCCACCGCCGCGACCGGCGTGGAGGGACGACCACGATTGACCGACCTCGGGCGCCACGGACAGTGGAGCGTGACCCTGGGAGTACATACCCCAGACGTCCGAGCGGTTTTGGCCCATCAAAGACTGGCTGCCACCGGAACTGGCTTGGAAACAGAGGATTTCATCGGCCAACGTCAACGCACAACCGAAACCGTCGACGAACGCCACGTCCTCCACGGTGGAGCCGATGGGTTCGTAGGCGATCTCATCGAACAGCCCCTCCACCTCTGCGGTGGCGGCTTCGTTGTTCAATTCAGAAGGACCGAGGTTGAGGTACATGGCCAAATCGGCCCCGGCTGGCACAACGAAGTCGGCCGTTGAAGCGCCACCCGTGGTCAGGGCATCCTCACCTGCATCGAGGTTCAGCGGGTTCATCATCGGTGTAAGGCTGCTCAAAAGCAACAGCAACAGCATTCCATAGACAGGGCGTCG
>JAYOBJ010000026.1:17528-20364 GCA_038104845.1 Methanobacteriota archaeon | reverse complement strand
CCGCTGTTGAGCCACGCTGGCACCGATCACCGGCGGACGCCGTCGACCGGGCGGGCAGCGAGGGCCGCACCGACCAACCCGGCGTCGGGGCCGTGCTCGGCTCGGCGCAAGTCGGCCTTCGTGGTGAGGAGAGGTGCCCATTCCTCCCAACGTTCGGTGATGCCACCCCCCACCACGATGAGGTCCGGGTTCAGCCAACCCTCGTACAGGTGCAGAGCTTCTTGAAAACGTTCAGCCCACGCCTCCAACGAGAGCCCCTCCTGTCGACGGGCCCGGCCGCTGGCGTGCGCTTCGATGACATCCCCACGACTCGGATGGGCCAGCAGACCCAATTCGAGGTTGGGCACAAGCACGCCGTCCCGGTGAAGGGCGGTGCCGATGCCGGTGCCCACCGTGATGGTCATCACCGTTCCTGTTTCGCCAAAGGACGCACCGCATCGGTGTTCGGCCACGGCCGCAGCGTCGGCGTCGTTGAGCAACACGAGGCCGGGACGGTTCAGCGCCACGGCAAGGTCGGTTCCCGGCCAGGTGGAGCCGAGGTTCGGTGCTGTTTCCACGACCGAGCCACGAACCACACCGGGGAACCCCAACCCGATGGGCAGGTCAGCGCCAAACGATGCCAGCGCTGCGGTCATGCCTTCAAGGATCGTCGTTGCAGGGGTGTCGGTGCTGTGCTCCAAGCGCAAGGGAGGTGCGAGCAAGGCTCCTGTGTTCAGATCAACGCGCCCGATTCGAACGCCCGAGCCACCGATGTCAATCCCAATGCCTTCGATGTTATCGCCTCCCACAAGCAGCCGCCCCTTCGCCGAACCAAGCGATGGCGTCACCGGTCATGTGATCATCGGTGGCCCGCCACGACCAATTGTGCGAACCCACCGTGGACGGCACGTTCATTCTCGCCTCGGTTCCCAAGCCGAGCACGTCTTGAAGCGGTGCGATGTACCATCGGGCCGAGCAAGCAAGACCCATGCGAAGCAGCGAGCGTACCGGAGCGCTCGGTTCAACGCCCGCTGCAACCGCTCGCTGTTGCGTGATCTCGTCGGCTTCGTCCCACCACCCCACCACCGTATCGTTGTCGTGGGTGCCCGGGTAGGCGACGACGTCTTCGGGCGTGTGCGATGGCGTGTGGGGGGCGAAGGCGTCGTCGCCGAACCCAAACTGATGGATGGCCATGCCGAGCAAGTGACGCTCGTTGCGCAGTTGGTTGACGGCTGGCGTCACCAAGCCAAGGTCCTCGGCGATGAACGCCACGTCGATGTCGTCCAACGCCGACATGAGGGCAGCACCGGGGACGTCAATCCATGCTCCCGTACGAGCGTCGGGTGCGTCGCCGGGGATGGACCAAGCCCGAACGAGACCGATGAAGTGGTCAAGGCGGACCACGTCGACCAACTCAGCCAAACGGCCGACACGCTGGTGCCACCAAGCAAAGCCCTCGTCGACATGGGCGGACCAGGCATACACCGGATTGCCCCAAAGTTGACCCGTCTCGCTGAACATGTCCGGGGGCACGCCCGCCCGCTGTTTGGCTCGGCCATGCTCATCCAACTCAAACAGGTGGGGAGCGGACCACACGTCCACGGAATCCTCGGCCACGTAGAGCGGCATGTCCCCGACGATCAACACCTGCGCTGCAGCGGCGGCTGCCTGGACGGCCTGCCACGCTCGGCCAAGGGCGACTTGCACGGCGGCGTGGTGGCGCAGCCGGGCCTCATCCACCACAAGCTCGAGGCCCACGCCGGCGTTTCGAATCGCAGGCGGCCAAACGGTCCAAGGTGCTCCGTGGACCTCTCGAAGGGCTTCGAACACGGCAAAGCGCCGCAACCAAGGATGGGATTCCAAAGCAGCCGTCACCTCCGACGCGGTGACCGTGATGTCGCCTGCCAAGTCGGGGTGGAGGCTGGGGTCGATGGCGTTCGCAGCCCGACTGGCGTACGGGGACCCGACACCGTCCACGGGATTGAGCGGCAGGATTTGCCAGAGGCTGAGGCCAGAGCCCGCCAGCGTGGTGACCCAAGCCATGCACGCCCGTCGCAAGTCGCCGGGTTGACCCGCATGCGCCACCGAACGCACGTCCAACAGGATGCCTGCTCGTCGCACGGCGTGACATGGAGGGCCGAATCTTCAACGTTCTCCCCGTGGGGAATTGAGCGAGGGTGAGCCTTTTCATGACGAGGCGGCTGGAGGAAATTATGCGAAGCATGCCGATTTTGTTGACGTTGTTGTTTTTGATGTCCTTGGCCACGCCACTGGCCGAACCCGCCGAAGCCAACGCACCTGATGGCGAAGCCCCGCTCAACGTGGCGCTCATCCTCCACCAACACCAACCGTACTACCGGAACGTTGCCACGGACTTCTACGAATTGCCGTGGGTGCGCGTGCACGCCATCCACGAATACGTGGACAGCCCCGGCATCCTCTCACAGTACCCCGACACCAACGTGACGTACAACATCGTCCCCTCGCTCATCGAACAACTGGAGGATTATGCCGATCCCGAGACGCTGGACGACCACACCCAATACGCTGTGATGAACTGGCCCGTGGATGAGAACGGGCTGCCAACCGGCTTCCCAGAGGACCTCACGCAGCGGCAAAAGTGGGACATGCAGGGCGAGTATTTCCGCATCCAACCCTGGGTCTACGGCGTTGAGGCCAGCGACGAGACCTACGGCTGGATGGCCAACGCCAGTGCCGCCTTCAATCGCCTCTTCACCGCCTGGCAAGACGACGACCGCACCATCATGGACGGCAACGGCTCGTTCATGGCTCAAGACATGATCGACTTGGCCACGGTCTTCCACCTCTTCCAACTGTCCGCACCTCACGTGCAGGG
>JAYOBJ010000026.1:8057-17428 GCA_038104845.1 Methanobacteriota archaeon | reverse complement strand
GTGGACTGGCAGGTCGACGACGGCTTGGACGTGTTCGAGAACGCCACCGGTCTGCGACCCACCGGGATGTGGCCCTCCGAGCAAGCCGTGTCTCAAGACGTCGTGGCCCCCATGGTGAACAACGGCATTCGCTGGGCCGTCTCGGACGAACAGGTGCTCGGCGCTTCGACGCTTGAAGACGGCGGCAACCCCAACCGCTTCTCGTTGGTGGAACTCACCCAACCCTACATGGTGGGATCCGACGAAGGGGAGATGGCGATGTTCTTCCGCCACCAAGAACTCTCGGACCGCATCGGCTTTGCCTACGGTGACATGGACCCCGTGGATGCTGTCGACGATTTCATCGAAGGCATCGAGGAATTCCGCAGCGCCATCGTTGCGGCGGGCAACGACCCTGCCGAGCACGTCCTTACGGTCGCCCTGGACGGCGAAAACTGGCTGTTCATGTCCGGCTTCGGTTACACCGACAACGGACGTGCGTTCATGCACGAGCTGTTCTCCAGGCTCTCTTCCACCCCGACCGTCCACACCACCACCCCCGGGGCCTTCCTCGACGCCCACGGCACGGAGGACCTCCCCCGCCTGTCGAACCTTGCCACCGGTTCGTGGATCAACGGAGAACTCGCCCGTTGGGCCGGTGAACCCGAAGAGACCCTCAATTGGCGTCGATTGGTCGTGGCCCGGGATGCCCTGCTTGATGTGGAGGCCGCTCAGCCCGACCACCCCGGCCTTGCCGCTGCCCGGTTGGCGTTGATGGCCGCTGAGGGCAGCGACTGGTTCTGGTGGTACGGTGCTGACCAGGACAGCGGCGACGACCTTGGGTTTGACACCCTTTACAAGAATCACCTGAAGACCATTTACCAGAGCTTGGACCTGCCGCTTCCACCCGACCTTGAGGCGTTGACCTACGAACTCTCGGAGCCTGAGCCCGCCGCCACGGGCATGATTGAACCGCTCATCGACGGGCTGGTCTTCGACGGCGAGTGGGAGGCTGCAGCCGTGCACGCCGCCCCTCAAGACGGCGGTTCGCTCGATGTGGACCGCATCGTTGTTGGCCACGACACCAACGGCATACACCTCCGCATCGACGCCGAGAACGCACGTACCTTCCTCGACGGCACGTCCGCAGGTGGCACACCGCACCTCCAGCTGTACCTGATGGAGCCCAACGCGGTGGACACGAACGTGGTCGGCGCCAACTACCGTTCTTACTACGGCGCCAGCGACCTTGGATTCCCTGCTCGCACCATGCTGTGGTTTGACCTCGACGACGCCGACGCTGACGGTAAACTGCCGTACAACGCCTTCACCGCTTTGGGTGAAGAACGCTGGACGATGACCGATTCAAGCAACGCTGTGATCGCCATCAACGAAACCATCGAACTCTCCCTGACATGGAGCGACCTTGGCCTCGAACCGCTGGACGTGACCCGCCTTCGGTTGGTCGTGAGCGAATACCAACTGCGAGGCCAAGGTCGGGGTGCCGATGTCGAATTGGCACCGGCCCATGCCGTGGAGGTGCAGATGCCCGACCTCGAATCCTGGTTGACCGTGTTTGAGGTCAGCGATGCTGTGGGCGATGAAACCGGTGATGGCGACTATGTCTACCCCACGGCAGGTGATTTCGCACCGGGAGCCGGGTTGTTCGACATCACGCACGTGAAACTGGAACAAAGCGCTTGGAACGCTCGTTTCACCTTCACCATGGGTGAAATCACCAACGGGTGGGGCATGATGAACGGTTACTCCCACGCCAACCTGCAGGTGTACGTGGACCAAGGCGACACGTCGTGGGGCCAGACCGCCCTCTTCGACGGCCTTCGTGCACAAACCGAGCCTGACTGGGCTTGGGAATCCGCGTTCATGGCGATCGGTGAGGCCGCCCCCACCTACGCCCGACAAGCCGACAGCAACACCCGCTTCACCACGGGCATCGAGTCGCAAGGCAACACCGAAACCAACCAAATCGTGGTGACGGTCAGCAAGGACCTCATCGGCGGCGACCTGGCCAATTATCGCTACCTGATGGTGGTCGCCAGCCAGGATGGCTACGGTGCTGGAAAGGTGCGACAGGTCGACGATGTTGCCGCCAAATGGGTGGCCGGTGGCGGCGCTGAGCGCGGTCTTAACAATCAATGGTACCATTCCAACATCTTCGATGTGGTGCTGCCTCTGGGCATGGACCAAGCGGCCATGCTGGGCAGTTACGACACCGAAGCAGGAACCTACGCCTCCCTGAGCGGTGTGGGCGTGGGCGAAATCCCACAGCAAATCTACGGGCTTGAGGTCAGCGAAATCAGCGGCGAAGCTGCGCTCCTGACCTGGTCCAGTTCAACCGGCGGGGACATGACCGTGGCCTTGAACGGCGACGACGTCCATGGACCCGAAGCCCGTACCGGCACCTCGCATCAGCAGCTGCTGACGAACCTGACCCCTGGCACGCTGTACACCGTCACGGTTTCCACTGAATTTGCGGAAGGGACAATGACCTTCGAAACCGAATCGACGGCGGACACCAACGCTCCCGACATCCTTGCCGTGGAGGCGACGGTGCTGGACGAAGGCGGGCTGGAGGTCAGGTTCTACACCACCGAGCCGGTTCTTGGTGCGGTCAAGGTGTGCGACACCGACCGTGCTGGAGAGGATGCATGCGAGGAAACGGATTTGGGCGCCTCCACGCTGCGGCAGGTGCATCGCATTGTTGTGAACCTCCCCGACACCGGCCAGCGCACCGTCACCGTGCTCGTCGAGGACGTGGCCGGCAACGAAGCGGTGTTTGTGGTGGGTGTGTACGGTGAAGCCGACGACCTCGTGATTGAACCCGCCCCTGCCGATCCTGCCGACGACGTGGAGGATGGGCTGCCCAGCCCGTTCTCGTTCCTCGCCACGGCGTTGATCCTTGGTTTGGCCGCTCGTCGATCGTCGCGAAAGGCATGAGCCTTCACGGCAGCCGTTGTTTAGGCCGTACGCCGTTCGAAGCCAAGGCAACAGAATCAACGCCACAGAAGTTGGTTTTTGGTAGCAAAAAAGCGATTTTGAATCCACTAAATATATAGGTGCCATTCAAGTCGCCCATCCATGATGCGTAAGAGTTTCATGGCAATTTTGATGACTTCGATGCTGCTGCTTGCCGGCTGTGTTGAAGAAGACCCAATGGTTGACGACGTGGTCGTTGACGACGGCGGCGACGCCGGAACGAACAACACCACCGTTGACACGAGCTACCACGACCTGGTCGTGTGGCATTCCTACGCCGACGGCGACACGGAGAAGACCGCCTTTGACAACGTCATGGCCGACTTCGCCGAAGCCAACCCCAACTACAACGTCACCTTGGTGTTCAAGCCCTTCGACGACATGCCCGATGCGTTCGTCACGGCTTCCCTCGGCGGCGAGGCCCCTGACCTCGTTCGCTTGCAGAACGACCGCATGGGCGGCATCGCTGCCAACGCTCTGGACAACGTGTCCATCATCGAGCCCCTCAACAACTACCTCACGCCCGCTGAGAAGGCCATCTACGGCGCTGCCATCGGCGGCATGACCGCCAACGGCGACATCCTCGGCCTGCCTCAGTCCGGCGACTCCGTGTCCCTGTACTACAACAAGGCCGTCCTCATGGACGCTGGCGTCAACTACTCCAACATCGGTGAGTGGACCTGGACCGAGTTCATGGACGCTGCCGGAGCCGCCACGGATGTCGACAACGACACCTACGGCTTGATGTTCCCCTACAAGTCCTCCTACCAGTTCTGGGCATGGATGGCAGGCATGGGCGGTGCCATCTTCAACGAAAACGGTCTGCCAACCCTCAACTCCGAAGCCACGATCGACGCCATCGAGCTCATCCAGAGCCTGATCGTGTCCGACGAGAACCCCGACGGCATCATGCTCGAAGGCAGCGACTGGGGCAACATGGAGGAGTACTTCAAGGACGACCGCACGGCCTTCATGATCCAAGGCCCATGGGCTTACTCCGGTGTGGAAGACTCCAACGCAGACTTCGGCCAGACCACCCTCCCCGCACTGCCCAACGGCAACGTCATGGCACCCTTCGTGGGCCTGAAGGGCTGGTCCGTCTCCTCTGCCTCCATGGACAAGGAAGGCGCCGCTCACCTCGCCAAGTTCCTGACCGGTGTGGAAGCACAGGTCGAGTTTGCTGTGACCGCCAAGAGCCTCCCCGTGAGCGCCGCTGCCCTCGCTGACGAGCGCGTGGCCTCCGACATGGTCGTGACCGGCTTCGGGGCCCAGATGGGCCTCGGCTTCGGTGGACCTGCTTACGAAGCCATGGGCACCGTCTGGGGCCCCGCTGACTCGATGCTCGCCGACGTCTTCGACAACGGCCTGTCCCCCGAGGACGCCGTGCGCAAGGCCCAGGCCGCCATCGAGAAGGCCAACGGCCTCGACCTGACGGTCAACGACGACGTTGACATGGACGGCGTGAGCATCAACGACGGCGACTGCGACGACAACAACGCCAGCATCTACCCCGCTGCTCCCGGCGAGATGGCCGGTGACGGCATCGACACCGACTGCAACGGCGAGGACAACCCCTTCGACAACGTGATGGTCGAGATGTACCTCGGCATCATGGTGATCTCCAGCGCCAACGGCACGGACGCCGCAGTGGGCGACGACACCGTCATGGTGAAGGGCAGCTGGGTGGACGACTGGTCCGACCAGTACGAAGCCGTCTGGATGACCCCCGAAGAGTTGGAGATGACCTCCGAAGACACGATGATGACCATCGACGGTACGAACTACACCGTCGAAGGTGTGTACATGGCCATGTTCAACGTGACCATCGCCAACAACACCGCCATGGAGTACCACTACGAGTGGGGCGCCAGCACCGAGAGCATCTCCTGGTTCGGCACCCGCTGCGTGGAGCCTGAATCCGATGACGCCCTCCCCGAGGAGAAGTCCAGCAACTGTCAAGTCACCGTCTCCTACGACGCTGAAGAGATGATGTGGTACATGGGCGACGCCGAGAGCGTCATCTTCTGGATGGTCGCTGACGACACCGCTGAGGCTTGAAACCCCGCACGCACCCCGAGTGGAGCACCATGACGCTTCGTGCGCAGCACGCACGGCGTCCCGGGGGGGTCATCGCGACCTCCCTGGTGGTGCTCGCCGTGCTGCTCTTCGCACCTACGGTTCACGCTGAAGCGCCCGAACCCTTGGCATCCTTCGACGCCTCGGGTGACTTCGACGCCACGGCGAACAACCTGATCCGTGTGGGATTCATCACGTCACCCAACGCCTCGCTCTACGAGATGCACTACGCTGGGGCCAACTTCACCAGTTTGGCCGAGCGCGATGCCAACCTCCTGAGCAACGGCTTCGCCGGCTTTGCCGACGCTTGGGTCCGCGTGACGGATGCACCGGGCGATCCTGCTTCGGACAACTTCCGAGCGGCCGAGCTGATGCGGTGCTGGTGGACCGAGTCCATGCCCCCGGTCCTCGACCTTGCCAATGTGGAAAACAACGCCAATTGGACGGAAGCCGACTACACCAGCGACGACGCCACCTACGTCTACCCAGACTTTGAGGGAACGCCGCAGGTGCCGGTGCGCAGCACCGCCATCGTGTGCGACCTGCCGGGTGTTGCTCGAGGGATGGAGGTGTGGTTCGGTATCACGCCGGTGGACGAGGAAGGCAACAAAGTCACGGAAGGCCTGTTTGTCGTTTCTGCCATCACGCTTGCTGAGTCCGCACGACCGGGTGAGATCGACATGACACCCATCATTGGGTGGTTGGCTGCGATTTCCCTCTCGGTGGTCCTGACCTTGTTCATTCTCCGTGCCACGACCAAACGTCGCGGGGACAAAGCCGGCCCGCTCATGATCATGCCCGCCATGCTGATGCTGGCGCTCCTGACGTTCTATCCGGTGGGGTACGGAATTTACATCTCCTTCACCGACCAAACCGCTTCCAATTACGGGGACGCCGAGTGGGTGGGTTTGGACAACTACGAGGCCCTTCAGTCCGACGACTACGATTACGACGGTGACGGAGACCCCGGGTTTTGGCGAGCCTTCAACTTCACCTTGCTGTGGACGTTTGGCTGCGTGTTCTTCCACCTCGTTTTGGGCCTGTCCTTTGCGATGCTGCTCGAAAGTGGGCTCATCGGTAAAACGGCATGGCGCACCGTGTTGCTCGTTCCGTGGGCGGTGCCGGCTTACATTTCCACCCTCATGTGGATGGGAATGCTCAACCAGTATGGGGTGATCAACGAGCTTCTGGGCACCAGCATCAATTTCCTCGGCACCAACGGTTGGGCGAAAACCAGCGTGATCTTCGTCAACATCTGGCTCGGTTTTTCCTTCATGACCATGACCATCTCCGGTGGCTTGCAATCCATCCCGAGAAACATCTACGAAGCAGCGGACGTGGATGGCGTGAATGGCTGGAGCAAATTCCGACACCTGACCTTGCCGATGCTGATGCCCACCATCGTCCCCGTCACCATGCTCGGTTTCATTTGGACGTTCAACCTCTTCTCCGTCATCTACCTCCTGACGGGCGGTGGGCCGGACCTGTACTACGGTGAGCCCGGCGTGACCGACATTTTGGTCACGTTCGTGTTCGACATCGCCTTCGGGCCCAACGGTGGCCTGTACGGGTTGGCAGCGGCCTGGTCCGTTGTCATCCTCGTCATGCTCGTCGTGATGTCGAGTTTCTACCTCTGGTTGACCAAGGGAGGTGAAACGCTTGTCGATTGACCTGGCCTCGAGGTGGTACACGCCCCTGTCCCTGATGCTGAGCCGCTGGTTGCTCTGGATGAGTTTGATTCAGGCCGTGCTCTACACCGGCTTGCACTGGATGCGGGACGACCTCGGGGAGTACCCCACCGTGCTGTCCATGTTGGTCATCGGCTCGGCCTTGGCCCTTCACGCCCTCACCACCCGACCACCGGTGACCGCCCAGCCTCAGCGATACGCAGAGGCGCTTGTTGGTGGCAGCACGCTTGGGGCAGGCGCCGTGTGGGGGTATCTGGCTCAATCGGCTTCCGAGAACGGCGTGTTGATGATCGATGCGTGGTTTCTGTTCCCGTCCATGCTGACCGCCGGCGTGGTCGTTTGGTCCACCTTCGCCCACCGCACTTGGTTCATGGCGGAGCACGACCTTGAACGCTCCGAGCAAGGTCTGGCTGACGTTCGCAGCAAATGGCCGCGCATCCTTCAGCTGCTCAAGCAGGTGCTGATGGTTCACCTTGCTGCGTTTGCCCTGCTCCCACCCTTCTGGGTGGTGCTTCTTTCGCTGAGCCCAGGCAACGGGCTCAATTTCGTTGGACCCGGCGAATGGAGCCTCGAACACTATCGATTCCACTTGGGCGGTGACAATTTCTTCCTTTGGTTGCGCAACTCCATCCTCGTGGCGGTGGGGACCACCCTGCTCGGGCTGTTCATCGCCTTCCCTGCCGCTTACGGTTTCTCCCGCTACCGTTTCCGTGGGCGCAACGTGGGTCTGTTCGCCTTCTTGGTGGTTCAGATGTTCCCCGGCGCCCTCATCCTCGTCCCCTATTTCCTCGTCATGAAGGGGTTCGGTTTGCTCGATTCGTGGTTTGGGCTCATGCTGGCTTACACCGTGACGGCCCTGCCGCTGTGCGTTTGGATGATGAAGGGCTTCTTCGATTCCATTCCGAAGGAACTGGAGGAAGCCGCCATCGTTGACGGTTGCAGCCAGTTGCAGATCTTCACTCGCATCATGTTCCCGCTCTCGTTGCCAGCGGTGGCCGTGACCGCCCTCTTCTCGTTCCTGGCGGCCTGGAACGAATTCCTGCTGGCTTTGACCTTCCTGTCCACGGATTCGAAGTACACGCTGCCCATTGGCGTGACCTCGGTGGCGACCGGTCAGTCCCCCCAATGGGGGGCGTTTGCCGCCATTTCCATTCTCGTCAGCATCCCCGTGGTGCTGTTGTTCATCGTCTTCCAACGCTATTTGGTGGACGGCATGACCGCAGGGTCGGTCAAGGGGTGATGTGAATGAGTTACGTACGATTTGAAGCCGTTGAAAAGCGATACAACTCTGAGGACGAACCGGCGGTTCAAGCCTTGAACATCGATGTGAACGAAGGCGAATTCCTCGTGTTGGTCGGACCCTCGGGCTGCGGGAAATCCACGACCCTTCGCATGCTCGCCGGCTTGGAGGACATCACCTCCGGCTCCATCAGCATCGACGGTGCACGGGTGAACGATTTGCCTCCCAGCGCTCGTGGCGTTGGCATGGTGTTCCAGTCCTACGCCCTCTACCCTCACATGACGGTGGAAAAGAACCTCTCGTTTGGCCTTCGCATGGCCCGCGGTGAGGACCGTTTGCCTGCGAAGGAAATTGAAGCCCGCGTGAAGGAAGCTGCCTCGGTGTTGGGGCTGGAGCCCTACCTCGAACGCTTGCCTCGGCACCTTTCGGGGGGCCAGCGCCAGCGCGTGGCGTTGGGGCGCGCCCTCGTGCGCCGGCCCAAAGTGCTCTTGATGGACGAACCCCTCTCCAACCTTGACGCCAAATTGCGCAATCAAATGCGGGTGGAACTGCGCCGCATTCACGATGAATTGGGCACCACCACGGTCTATGTGACGCACGACCAAGTGGAAGCCATGACGCTGGCGGACCGCATCGCTGTGATGGATCAAGGCGTGCTGCAGCAGCATGCGACGCCGATGGAAGCCTACCACCGACCCGCCAACACGTTCGTGGCCTCGTTCCTTGGACGCCCGCCCATGAACCTCATCGGGGGGCACTGCACGGACGGTACGTTCCATTCTGCATGCGAAACGCTCGCCATCGAATTGCCTTCCATCTTTGGAGACGTGACCGGCGAGGTCACGTTCGGAATCCGCCCTGAAGACGTGGCCATCGTTTCTGAGGGCGGTTCCACCCTGAACGTGAGGGATGCAGAGCGCCTCGGCGCGGAGACCATCGTGCATCTGCAAGGCGGCGGCGTGATGCTGGCTGCCGTAGTGCACCGACCGGGCATGGAGGCGCAGGCGGCCCACGAAGAACGAGGCGCTTCCATCCAGGTATCCTTCCCCACCGAGGCCATCCACCTGTTCGGGCCCGACGGCCAGTCCTTGGCACCTCACGTGGACACCGCGCAACATGAGGTTGTGAACGAATGAACCCCTCCTGGTGGGAAACGCCGGTCATCTACCAGGTGTATTGGCGCTCCTTTCTCGATGGCAACGGTGACGGTGTTGGGGATCTCGAAGGGCTGAATCAGGCCCTTGACCACCTCACCGAACTCGGTGTGGACGGCATCTGGCTCAACCCCATGTTTCCCTCGCCTCAGCGGGACCACGGCTACGACGTGGCCGACTACCGTGATGTTGAGCCGTTGTTTGGTGACCTTGAGCGCTTCGAACGCTTCGTCAAGG
>JAYOBJ010000026.1:0-8047 GCA_038104845.1 Methanobacteriota archaeon | reverse complement strand
TCTTTGTACTGGTCTTGGACCGCATAACCCAAAAAAGCAACCCCACCACCAACCACCCCAACACACAAACCAGACACACCCAACCACCCAACCAACCCCACCAAAACACCCACAACCCACAACAACACCCCAACAAACCACACCAAGACCCCATCGAACGCATCGTCAAGGCTTGCCACGACCGGGCGTTGTTCGTCTTGCTCGACATCGTCCCCAATCACTGTTCATCCGAACACGCCTGGTTCAAAGCAGCGTTGAGTTCACCCGACCATCCCCTGCGTGACCGTTTCCATTTGGTCCCCGGACGGGGCGATGACGGTGAACGGCCTCCCAACGACTGGCAGAGCATCTTCGGAGGACCTGCATGGACACGCATTGTCGAGCGCAACGGGACACCGGGGCCGTGGTACCTCCACATGTTTGACCCGAGCCAGCCGGAATTGAACTGGAACAACGCCGAGGTGTGGACGGACATGGAGGACATCTTGCAGTTCTGGTTTGACCGCGGTGTTGACGGCTTTCGAATCGATGTGGCCCATGGGCCCGTCAAAGCCGAAGGTTACCCCGCCACCACGCACCCGCACGACGCGTTCATTGAACGATGGGACCAACCGGGCGTTCACGAAATTTACCGCCGTTGGCGAGCCATTGCAGACGCGTACCAACCTCGGCGAGCGTTCATTGGCGAAATTCACGTTGAGACCACGGAGCGGTTGATGCAGTACCTCGGAAACGACGGCCTTCATCTGGCGTTCCAATTCTCGTTCCTCAAAGCCCAATGGACGGTTGAAAGCCTGCGAAACACGATTGAGGAAACGTTGGCCTTCGCCGCATCCTCAAACTCACCAGCGTCTTGGGTGCTGTCAAACCACGACGAACCACGTCATGTGACACGGTTTGCTCCGGAGGGCCCCAAAGGGAAACCGAACCTGGAGCGGGGCCGAAACCGCGGACGTTCCTTGCTGATGGTGATGCTCTCCTTGCCGGGGACCGTCACGTTGTACAACGGCGAAGAACTTGGGTTGGAAGAGGTTCAAGATTTGCCCGACGAGGTGCGACAGGACCCCGCCTTCTTCCGACAACCGCCTGAATCCACCTACAAGGGGCGGGACGGCTGCAGGGTACCGCTTCCTTGGAAGCAAGACGAGCCAAACGCTGGTTTCTCCACAGGTACACCTTGGTTGCCCATCCCGGCCGCCTGGTCGTCGCTGTCGGTTGAGGCGCAAACCAACGACCCCGCCTCCATGCTCAATTTTTACAGGGCTGCGCTCACGTTGAGGCGAGGTTCGTTGAACGGACGAGGCAACGTGACGCTCCTGAACCTGCACGACGAGGCGTTGGCCTACGATGTCGCCCACGAGCAAGAGGTCCACCGGATCATCATCAATTTGGGAGAGGTGGACATCCCGATCGACATGGAAGGGTGGTCCCTTGCCCTGTCCACCAGCAACATAGGGGCAACTGCAACACACCTCCAACCGGACCAGGGTGTCTGGCTCAAGCGTGAGGCCTGAAGCGAGCAGGTGGCACAGCGGACCTCAGCAGAGGTCGTTGTAGCGCTCCACGTAATCTTCGACCATCCTCTGCGCCGTGAAGGGGGACGACGAAGCAATGGAATGACGCATGAGGGCTCGCCAGACGCTGCGTTCGCCCTCCCAAGCCGGAAGTACCTCATCGATCAGCACATCCAGCACAGCTTTGGCGTCCCGTTCGTCGTCTCGGTCGTCCTCTTGGTGCCCAATGCCCCATCCGTTGACGCCGTGCTGACATGCCTCGGGCCACCAGCCGTCGAGGATGGAACAATTCGGCACACCGTTCATGGCCGCTTTCATCCCACTGGTACCGCTGGCTTCCATCGGCCTCACCGGCGTGTTGAGCCACACGTCGACGCCGGAGGTCATCACCGCACCCGTGTGCATGGAATAATTCTCCAAAAAGACCACGGGGACTTCGTGGCCAAGGCGTTGGCCTGCTTCCAACACCCGTTCGATGAGGGCTTTGCCGCCCATGTCGTCGGGATGGGCTTTCCCTGAGAAGACAAACTGAACTTTGCCTTTCATGGCCTCCATCAACCGGTCAAGATCGCTGAAGACCAAATCCGCTCGTTTGTAGGTCGCAAACCGTCGTGCAAACCCTACGGTCAACCGAGCTTCATCAAACCGCTGACCGGTTTGTGCTTCAACCTCTGCAAACAAGGCCGCACGAGCTTGCTGACGTGCCCTGTCCAACGCCTCATCTGGAAGGCGGTCGACGGCCTGTGCCAGCAAAGAAGGGGTGGCCCGCCATTCGGGAAGATGTGCATTGAAGAGGTTGCTCATGGCGTCGGAGGTCCACGTGAGGTGGTGAACACCGTTGGTGATGCCTTCGATGGTGCGGCCTTCAAACATGGTGTGGGCGACCTCGGCGTTGAGTTGACTGACACCGTTCATCCTGCCGGCGTAGTGAGCGGCCAAATGGCTCATGGAGAGCATGTCGCCGCCCAGGTCGTCTTTGACGTCCTGCGGCATCAAATGCCCGACAACGGCGTCCACTTCGTCCCAGGTGAACCGGTCGTGACCGGCGGGCACCGGGGTGTGGGTGGTGAACAGGGTGGAGGAGGCGATGCGCTCCCTCGACCACCCACGGTGCTCCAGTTCGAGGGGTGCAAAGGCGCAGTGACCTTCGTTCAGGTGAAGCGTCGTGAATCCGATTCCTAGCAGGTCAAGAGCCTTCAACCCGCACACGCCGAGGATGTACTCTTGGCGAATTCGTGTGCCGTAAGGTCCGCCGTACAAGCGGTGGCCCAGCGCCACGTCCTTCGGGTCGTTGCCCTCCACGGCCGGGTCAAGAAAGATCACATCCGCATGCTGGCCACCGTGCCCAACGTGCCTGTACCGCCAAAGACGCAGGGCGAGCGGCCGGCCTTCCAATTCGTCGTGAAGGACCAAACCGGTGTCTTCGAGCACGTCCGACGGTTCGAAAGCAGGGAACGTCTCCGTTTGGGTGCCGTCGGTGATGTGCTGACGAGCGTAACCGTTGCGATACAGGAGGGTCACGGTGGTCAAATCAAGGCCAAGGTCGGCGGCTGCTTTGACGTGGTCCCCCGCCAACACACCCAGTCCACCCGAATAGGTGGGAAGGTCGGTACGGAGGCCAATTTCCGCCGTCAAGTACGCCACTGTGGCCATGTTTGACCCACCGGAGGTCGCTTCTTTAGGTTCACGATGGGCCCACATCAGGACAGCCATGAGTGGAGGGGAGCTGGTCGCACGCTGAAGGCACCGTTGTTCCTCATGGAGAGGAAGTGGCGGATGCATCAACGCTTCACTTTTCGACTTCACCGGCCGAACCGGTGTTGCGAATCGGATGGTCCGCCCACTCGGCGTAGGCGTCACAGGCGGTCACCGTGTTGGGCGACAGGTCGAGGGACATGGCCTGGAACAGCGTGCACATGTTCTGGTTCGTTACTTGACTAAGGTGAATCGCCCAACCGTCCCAGTTGGTAAATTGGCCTGCCGCACCCATTGAAACAATGGCTTCCTGGAAGGCCTCGTACCCGTGTTCCTCCGCAATCAACCAAAACAAGACATAACCGGGGCTTCCGGAGTATTCTCCGAGTCCAGAGGCCCCGTTGTTCTCAAAGTAACTGTCGAGGGAGAACACAAAGTTTGAACGGTTCATGAGGGGGCCCTTGTAGGTCTCCCAAATCTCAAGGTCGTGCACCATCTTGAAGTAGGCCGTGACCGCGAAATCGGCCCACGGCTCCACCATGCCGAGTGGGGAGGCGGGCTCGTGAAGGTGCGCCACCTCGTGCAAAATGGACCAGTGGACGGCGGTTGTGAGGCTGTTGCCGACGAGGTCAGGCACGATTTGCCCGTGCGAGGAACGAATCGGATCCACCCCGAACATCCAGGCACCGGGCGTGGCGTCCATGTCCCAATCGGTGTACCAGATGGTTTGGCGGTGATGCGTGGACTCCACGCCGTGGAACCAATGCATCCACGCCGTTCCGTTGTCCAAGAACCCCAAGGTGGCCGAAGGGTCCGTCCAATTGCTGACCATGCTGCTGGGGAGGGCCAGCAAGATCTCTGGTGTTTCCATCACCGTCCAAGGCACGTCAATGGCCCGCTGGGCGGCCCACTGCTCGGCCGTGGTGCTCCCAAGCAGGTAGTGCGGCGCTGCGGACACGTTCTGGACGGTGATGTCGTGAACACCCAAGGAGGCGCCGTTCGGGAAGGCGATCATCATCAAGCCACCCAAGCCGCTCGTGAGGCGGGTCTCAACCTCAACGATGTCGTGGGCGACCACCATGCTGGGGGAACGAGCGTAGCCGTGCTGGGCCGAACCTCCCACCACGGAATCAAAACAATGGATGCCGATGAACACAGCGAGGCCCTCATCAACCAGCGCTTCGGGCACGGTGACCACCACTTCAGCGCCGGCATTGGCCCAGACGGGGAGCACTTTGTTGACGCGCCCCAAACTGCAGGCACCGGAGGGACCGCCACGGTTGTGGGCGATCACCGTGTCCGACAGGTTGACGCTCACCGTTTGCGTACCCGGTGGGGCCGTGGCGGTGCCCGGATAGGTGGCGGCGTTGACGTCCACGTAACCGGCATCGGACGGGAGGTTCTGGAGGTAAGCCGACTTGATGAGCAAACGGCTGTTTTGGCCTGCGGAAGCCGAAGACATGGGGGAATTGCTCTGGAACGTGGTCCACGTGGCCTCCTCAACAATGGCTCCCAAGCGTTCCATGAACGATGGACCAAAGGAATCACCGTCGATTTGCGAGGTGTATCCGGTGCGGAACACCGTCAACATGTGCCGCACGGTGAGCACCGCCAGATCCTCCTCACTCAGCGAGGGGTCGGCGATGACCTCCTCGATGGCGGACAGACCGTTGAGGGTCGGGGCGTACACTTCCTCTGTGAAATCGAACTGGAGGGAGGCACCTCCTGCAGAGGCACGGAACGCATCCCCGTGGTTCACCGAATTGATGAACGCTGGATGGCCGACCAGCACGGCACCGCGTGTACCGGTGAGCCATGCGTTGAGAACATCAGGCGATTCAAGCGGACCGAGGCCGGCTGCCAGCAGACAATCGTTCGCAGCAAGCTGGTCGCTCACGGTGTAGCCAAGGCCGACCAAATCGGTCTCCAAAGCGGTGGTGCTGGCCAGCGTCTCGTTGTCAATGAGGAGGTGGACACTGGCACCGTCGTCGCATGCCCAGCCGATGGCCGCATCGAGGGCAGCATGCTTGGCGTAGCCTTCCTCGTTCACCAGCATCCACTCACCGGGGACGGCGACGATCCTCGAACCGTGCACGTAAGCAACCGCCATCATGCCTTCACCGCTCTTCCCTTGTGCGTAGCCAAGACCGGCTTCAACCAGCGGTGCAACGAAACTGCCGGTCAGTCCTTGACCGAACGTGGCCGAAGCATCGTTGGTCAGAGTGTCGTGGTCAGCGGTCAAATCGTAGAACGTGAACGCAACGCTCTGTGTTGTTTCGGCGGTCGTGAAGTTCACCATCACGTTTCGGGCAGGTGTGGCCACCGTTCCCGACAACACGCCCTCCGAGCTGATGGAGAGCCCTGCAGGGAGCGAAGGCGTCACGGTGAGGGCGCTTTGCGGCACCCCCAAGTCGATCGAAACGGAGGTGTTCGTGGCCAGATGCATGAACGGTTCAAGGTTGACGGGGCCGGTCGCGTTGATTTCGTGGACCGGTGGCACCGAGGGGAGCACCACGGAGGGGAGGTCCGGCTCGGGTGTAACGGTCTCGTTGGTGCCGTCGCCCGTCCCGTGGTCGTGGTCGTGGCCATCGTCAGGCTCCTCGTGGTCGTCGTCCTCGTCTTGGACGCAAACGTCGCCCACCAGCGTGAACCCTTCCTCGCACGTGGTGGTGCTCTGGTTGGTCGGCGGGGTGGTGTCGCCTCCGGTGGAATTGGTGGTTTGGTTGCCGTCTTGGCTCGTGACATCATCGTCCGTGGTGTCGGTCACCGGCGAAGGGTCACTGTCATCGCCACCACTCAAGACGGTGAACGCAGCGCCGCCGATGAGCAACCCAACGATGAGCAAGGCGATCCATGTTGTGATTGAACCCGAGTCTGAGGCCATGGTCTTGGCCAATCTGATACGCATTTCAACCTGCTGACCAGCTTTCGCCGGTTCTGAGCCGTTCAAATCCAATCATCAGCGTTCGTACGATGCCATGCCTCTGACCCCCACCCATCAGGCGGCTCGAAGGCGAGCCGTTGTTCATGCATGCTGTTGTTGAGCGTTGCTTCCAAACGGACTGAAGTCCAAGCGTGTCCGTCTTCATCTTTGGTGCCTTTGCGGTTGAGCCACGCCGTGAGTTCGTTGATGGGCTCGTTGCCTTCGTCCCTCCGCCATACCATGCGGTCAACGATGGCCTGTTCATCCCAATTGGGGACCAGGGAACCCGCTGCATCAACATCCCATCCGTACGGTGGGGCTTTCGCCTCCGTGTCCGGTTCGTCGAATTCATCGGTCCGGTCGGCTGACCGAGGTTTCGCACTCTTTTCCAACGCCAACCGAACGGCACGCCGCTTCCACTCAAGGCCGAAGTAGGCCATGGAGGCGGCAATGGCGAAGGAACCGGACAAACCGATGCACAGCCACTGATCGTCGCCTTCAGACGTCGTCAAATCTTGAACCTCACACCCTTGGTCATCGACGACCGCACCTGCCATCGTTCCGGGGCAGTGGTCGTCTTGGTCGAGGACGCTGTCGAGATCGGCGTCTCCTTCATCGTAGTCAAACGCACATCCGCGCTCGTCAACGGTCATCCCTGACGGGGTGTTGACGCATGCATCAAGGAACGAAGGTACCGTATCCGGGTCGTCATCCTCGTACAGCGTGAAATTGGTTCCCACCACAAGGAGATCGCGGATGTCCATGGACGTGACCACCCCCACCGGGTCAGAAAAGAAACCCGTCGTCTCGTTCATCTTCCACAAGGACGCATAGAAATGCCAGGTGCTGCTGATGTTGAGCATCTCATCAGGCACAATGCTGATCAGTGGAAAAGCGTCATCCGTACCGTTCAATGACGTCATGTTAAGCGGTATTGTCCCGCCAATGTAATGTTGACATTCGTCGGAACAGAGTGAATACGACAGCTCGTATTCTGTGTCTGGCACTGGACAGATGATTTGAACCGAGCCATTGAAAGCGTCACCAACGTCGTAGACACGGTCGTGCAGGACCTCGTAATATGCCGTGGCGTTGTGATCGACGCCACAGACGGACGTGTCAACCGTGGAATCCATGGCATGCGGGTAGGGCATGTCAATCACTTCAGAAAATCCCTCGCCCTGGACATATGCTGCGGATGAATTCGACCACACTTGGACGGTGGCAGCGAAGGTGTAATCGACCGCATGAGCCTGCATGTACGAGGTGTTGGTTTCAACACGGAATTGTTGCAGCTCATCGCTTTGGACCCACCTGAACTCACCGGATTCAGCGACGCCATCGCCAGAACTCAAGTTCCATTCAACCAAGTAGGCCTCAGCCTCAACAACACAGCCTGTAAACAGGTCAAAATTCAGCTTGGCTTCACCTGAACGCAGTCGGTCAACGACGCTTTGGTATTCGTACCACACGTCGTCATGGAATTCCAATTCGCCAATTTCGAACCAACGTTCGCCTTTGAGTTCCACGTAAGGGGTTGTGCTTGTTCCACACCACATTGGGTCGTTGTTTGACGAGGCTTGATGCGCGCTCGGATTGTCAGCGAGCACGGGCGTCACGGCCGGTGACACCATCGCCGCAAACAGGCTCAAAAAGAACAACAATACGAGGGAACAGGCAACATGCTTGTTCATGGTTGAATTATATCCCTCATGGATATAGTTGTTCGCCAATCAAGGGGAACGACCTCATCCTTGTGAGTCTGAACCATGAGGGGTGTGGACTCCAAAATCGCGAACTGCGACACTGCAAGTCATTTTACATGGACGCTGGGGGGTCGCACAGGCGTGCAATTGACGCTCAATTCTGGATGCGATTGCTTCGATGATTGAGGCGCAGCGGACTGAATGGGCCG
>JAYOBJ010000005.1:86293-104770 GCA_038104845.1 Methanobacteriota archaeon | reverse complement strand
TTTTCGTCCTATTTTTCCAATTCTGCGAGCGTGAAGGCGGTCACCATTTGCATCGCCATCCCGTACTTGATGCTCCCCTTGTAGGTCTTGGCTCGGCCATGGGTCACAACGCGCAGGGTGTATTCGGTGGTTCGCTTGGTTCGACGCTTCCGATGATGCTTGTAGAAATGGACGCCCACTTTGTACGCTCCCAAGGGAGCGTTGCCTTTCCACACGACGTTTTCAATCGGCTCGTCCGAGACGGGTCGAACGTTCATGTCCACGTCAAGGACGCCGCCGCAGCCGCTGGTTCGGTTGTTGAAGTAGATGCGTTCGCCCGACGGGCAGAACACGTGGAGGTCCAAATCGTTGTAATCGTCCCAAGCCAACGAGATTTGAACGGCCCCGGAGTCGCCCCCTTCTCGCTCGACACGGGTTTCAATCACGGTTTCATCTTCCTCGGTGGCCTCGGCCACCTCCACACCGCTCCCAACCTCTTCCTCGGCCACCACGGCGGCGTGTTGATTCAGGGGGGGGCCGTATTCATCGATCCAATCCAACCTGAGGTTCAATTCGTCGTCATGCTCCTTCTTGCTGGGCGGTCCCTTGCTGGGTTCAGTCGTCAGGGGGATGGTGAGTTCCAAGGCTTCGTACTGGTTTTGACGCTCAATCTGCCGAACCTCGTACGCCGCTTGCTCTTCCTGTGGCAGGTCGGCGACCTGCGGGCGGTTCACCACAAGGCGGGGACGGCCTCGAACAGCGTGCAATTGGAACGACGTGCTGTATTTTTCCGCCAGTGCCAACCGACGGAGTCGGTGCTTGCGTTGCTGCCACGAACGCCAAAGCAGGTACGTCCCTGCTCCACCGAGCAACACACTGAGTCCAACGGTTTCGACATCCACCAGCATACGAGTTGCTCCGCGTCCTATTTAGAAGACGCGACGCTCGGTCAGTTCAAGCCAGGAATTCCGCGTTCAGGGCGTCCAAGGACGCTTGACTTGGGCGGAGGACGTCATCGCTCACATCGAGCAACGGGGTGTCAACGATCCCAAGGTCTTCGGCCAACGACGGTTTGTCAGCGTCGAAGTACAGCAGTCCAGTGACGTGCTTTTTGGCCTGTTCGGCTTCATGGAGTGCGGTGAGCGCTGCCATGGCGTCGCCAGGGTCGTGTTCGGCTGAGATGGTCTCGAGTCGAATGGTCGAACCGTCGTGAAGGGTGATGTCGGTGTAGTGGCCTTCGGGGACTTCCACCTCTTCCATGGGGTTGAAATGCGGGATGTAATCGGCCATGTGGAGGGTGATTTCGTTCTCCTTCACGTAACCGTATGAGCGCATGGATTCGTCGTTGTTGTTGAACGTCACACAGGGCGAGATGACGTCGATGAGGGCGAAGCCTTTGTGCGACATCGCAGCCTTGAGCAAGGAAGTCAGTTGCTTCTTTGAGCCCGAAAACGATCGCGCCACGAAGGTGCAACCAAGGTTGATGGCCAAAGCGCACAGGTCGATGGGTTGTGTTTCGTTGGGTGCTCCCTTCTTTTTCTTGGAGCCGATGTCGGCGGTGGCGGAGTACTGGCCCTTGGTGAGGCCGTAGACGCCGTTGTTCTCGACGATGTACACCATGTCCATGTTGCGGCGAATGGCGTGAATGAGTTGGCCGATGCCGATGGAGGCCGAATCGCCGTCGCCCGAGACACCGAGGTACAGCAAGTCCTTGTTGATGGCGTACGCACCGGTGGTGACCGACGGCATGCGGCCGTGGACGGTGTTGAACCCGTGGGATTGACCGAGGTAGTAAGCTGGGGTTTTGGAGGAGCATCCGATGCCCGACATCTTGGCGATGCGGTGCGGTTCGAGGCCGTTCTCCCAAGCCGCAGCCACGATGACGCTCGAAATTTGGTCGTGACCGCATCCCGGGCACAGCGATGAGGGGCCGCCTGTGTAACTGTCCTTGGGTTCATTGATGACGTTCAACTTCACGGCGCGTGCGGGTTTGTCGCTCATTGCTTCACCTCCTCGAGTTTGGCGTGGATCAAATCGGCGTAGATTTTTGCTCGCGGGGGCATGCCGTCGCTGTAGGCCACGGAGTGGACCTTGCCCACCAAATCGTCGGGCAACTCTCGGCGGAAGATGCCCCACAACTGTCCGTCGCGGTTGATCTCCAGCACGATGTTCACCTCGTGTCGGCGAACAAAGGCCTCCACCTCGGAGTGCAGGGGCAGGGCTCGAACACGACAAGTGCTGACCTTCAGGCCCGTGGCTTCGAGCAAATCATCGATTTCACGGATGGAGTTCTCCATGCTGCCGAGGAACACGATGCCGACCTCGCATTCCTCCTCCTGGCGGAGGATGGGCGCTGGCAGCAGGTCACGAGCGTTGTCAATCTTGGTTCGCAGGCGCTGCATGAGGTTGTAGTAGTCTTCCGGCTTCTCGGAGTACACACCCATGGGGTTGTGACCGGTACCGCGGTACAGAATGGGGTCCATGCCGGAACCGGGGAGGGTGCGGTAGGGAATCCCATCACCGTCCACGTCAAGGTAGCGGCCAAAGGTTTCGAAGGCCTCGAACACGTCCTTGTCGCGAACGACTTTTCCACGGTCCATCGGTTGGTCGGGGTACGTGAACCCGCTGCAGGCCCACCGGTTCATGCCGAGGTCAAGATCGCTCATCCCGAACACTGGAGTTTGGAAGCGTTCAGCATAATCGAACGCCCGCCAGCCGTACTCGAAGCATTCCTCGACGGTCCCGGGGATCAGCACGATGTGTTGGGTGTCGCCGTGGCTGCCCTCGTAGAGCATGGCGATGTCGGATTGCTGGGTTCGCGTGGGCAAACCGGTGGACGGCCCGACCCGAGTGACGTCCCAGAACACGGAGGGGATCTCGGCAAAGTAAGCCAGTCCAATGAATTCCTGCATGAGGGAGATGCCTGGCCCGGAGGTGGCGGTCATGCCGCGACCGCCGGCCCAACCCGCTCCAAGGACCATGCCGGCCGCTGCCAGTTCGTCCTCTGCCTGAATGACGGCGACGGTCGATTTTCCGTTCTCGTCGGTGCGCAACCGAGGCGCATAAGCGATGATGCCCTCGGCCATCGAGGACGAAGGCGTGATGGGGTACCAAGCCAGCAATTGCACGCCACCGTAGTGGGCGCCCAGCGCTGCAGCTTCGTTGCCTTCGATGAAGAATTGAGGCGAGTCGATGTCGCGCGCCTCGACCGTGTAGGGGTCGTCTTTGGTCAAGTGTTCTTTGCAGTAATCACGACCGAGGCCCAGGGCCGTGATGTTGAGCTCGATGGCGGAGGCCTTGCCCTTGAATTGCTTGGCGACGGCGCTCTCAAGCTTGGCCTGGTCGATGCCAAGCAATTCGGCAAGCACGCCAACGTAGACGATGTTGGTGACCAATTTGGCGATCTTGGGGTTGATTTTTCGTGCCAAGGCGCTCATGGGGACGGGGTAGGAGACGATGTCCTCACGTTCCACCGTTTTCCCCTTGGTGTCGCTGTTCCAAATCACCACCGTGCCGGGTTCCAAGGCTGCCAGGTCCTCGTCCCACGTGGCGGGGTTTACCAGAACCTGAATGTGGGCGCGGTCCCCCGGCGCTTGGTAGCCCCTGTCGGACAACCGCACGATGTACCAAGTGGGCAGGCCGGAGATGTTGGAAGGGAAGAGGTTCTTACCGCTGACGGGCACACCCATCTCGAACAGGGATTGAAGCAGAATAAGGTTGGCCGACTGGGAACCGGTTCCATTGGCGGTGGCGATGTTGATGGTAAAGTCGTTCACGATGCTGTCCATGGGGCTCACCACGCAGGCCACCATCAGCGGCCATTGATGGTCGTCTGCGTTGGCTTTCACCCTTTGAACATGTTGCCTCACCATTCCCTCGCACGCACCTCGTCGGCCGACGGATGGGGGTGAGGCTCAAAACCGAAATGCCCGTCGGGTCGCTCATGGCCGACGACGCATTGCAGGCATCCTGGGAAAAAGCCGAGAAGGCCATCACCAAAGGGAAGGGTGAATCGGCCCTCAACATTCTCCGCGATGCCGATGCTGACGGTGCTCAACCCACCACCCTCCGTTTGGCAGGGCATGCGACCTGGCTGAACGCCAAAGCCAGCGGCAACCGAGGCGAATACCGCAAGGCAGCCGGGTTGCTTCGCGACGCCCGAAAGGCCAACCCACGGGACAAAAAGTCCGACAAACTGTACAACGAAGTTCTCAACGAAATGCAGAACAAAGGCATCAGCGAAACCGCCTTTCCGCGCCTCCTCAACGACGGCACGCCGACGCCAGCCGGTGTCATGGCCATCCTGATGGCGATGGTGGTCGTCCTCGCAGGCATCAACGTGGTCAACCGCACGGACACGACCACCGACATGGTGGAACTTCAGCTCCGCTGGAACGGTGGCGCTGACTCCGGCACGGTTGTGATTGAACTCTACCCCGATGACGCACCCGTTCACGTGGAGAATTTCAAAGCCCTCGTCAGCGGTGGAGACTACGACAACACGATCTTCCATCGCATCATCGATGATTTCATGATTCAAGGTGGCGACTTCACCAACCGCGACGGGACCGGGGGTCACGCAGCCAACTTCTACGACTACTGCAACGGTCAAGCCACCACCGATCCGGCCTGCGGCGGCGCCGGCGAATCGGCGTGGACCATCCCTGACGAGGCCGACAACGGCCGTCTGCACCTCCCTTGCACGATTTCCATGGCCAAAACCAGCGCCGAGAACACCGGTGGGAGCCAGTTCTTCCTCATCCCCGACGACAGCACGCCGAACTGGTTGGACGGCGTTCACACGGTGTTCGGCACCGTGACGGAGGGGTGCGACATCGTGACGGCCATCTCGAGCGTGTCAACGGACAGCGGCGACCGGCCTTCCCAAGAGGTGACCTTGGTGTCCGCCGACTTCTTGGGCTCCGAAACCACGCCGTGGTACCAATTCTGGTGAACCTTACCGCTGCACGCCGTTGCCGGCATGAACCGAGCAAAGGGTTGTGTTCATAGACAGGGGACTTGTCCGGCAAATCATGACGACGCTGGACCCATTTAACGCCCGACGCCCGCTCTCGGTTGGTGGCGATTATTTTGCGCTGGAAGCCCTGGACGCCAACGGCTTGTCCACCGCCTCACTCCCGTATTCCATCCGGATCCTTCTCGAAGGCGCCCTGCGCAACCACGACGGCTTTCTCATCACCGAAGACGACGTGCGCCGTATCGCCGGTTGGACCCCCACCGGGGAGCGAGCGGAAATTCCGTTCCGTCCCTCCCGCGTCATCCTCCAGGACTTCACCGGGGTGCCCGCCGTGGTCGATTTAGCCGCGCTCAGAGATGCGATGGTGGAAATGGGTGGTGACCCCGAGAAGGTGAACCCTCAGGTGCCTGTGGACTTGGTGATCGATCACTCCGTGCAGGTCGATGTGAGCGGAGCTCACGCCGATGCGCTGGACCTCAACCTCGACATTGAATACCACCGCAACATGGAACGCTACACCTTCCTCAAGTGGGGGCAACAATCGCTGGCGAACTTCCAAGCGGTCCCACCTTCGCGCGGCATCGTCCACCAGGTGAACCTCGAATTCCTCGCCAGCGTGGCGCGACAGGAAGCGAACGTTTGGTTGGCCGACACGTTGGTTGGCACGGATTCTCACACGACCATGGTCAACGGACTGGGTGTGCTCGGTTGGGGCGTCGGCGGCATTGAAGCCGAGGCCGTGATGCTGGGTCAGCCGATCTACATGCTCGCCCCCGATGTGATCGGGGTTCGCTTGACGGGCGAGCTTCAGCCCGGCGTGACCGCCACCGACATGACGCTGCGCATCGTCGAGATGCTGCGTGAGCACGGTGTGGTCGGTAAGTTCGTTGAATTCTTTGGTTCGGGCATGAAGGCCCTCTCCCTCGCCGACCGGGCGACCATCGCCAACATGGCGCCCGAGTACGGCGCAACGTGCGGCTTTTTCCCCGTGGACGAGCGAACGCTGGAGTACCTGCGCTTGACCGGACGCGAGGACGCTGATGTGGCTGGCGTGGAAGCCTACGCCAAAGCCCAGGGGCTTTGGTACAACGGCGATGAGGCTGAAAAGGCCTACACCGCCGTGCTCACGCTGAACCTTGACGATGTGGTCCCGGCCTTGGCCGGCCCCAAGCGTCCCCAAGACCGTGTTGACCTGAAGGACATGAAGGATCACTTCGTGGGGAGTTTGACCCACGAGGTGGGCCATCACGGACACGGCTTGGCGCCCGAGGCGCTCTCCAACGGTGCCATCGTGGAGATGGACGGACAAACCTTCGACCTCAACCACGGGGATGTGGTCATCGCCGCCATCACCTCGTGCACGAATACCTCCAACCCTGGCGTCATGCTGGCTGCCGGTCTCCTCGCTCGCAAGGCAAGGGCGCGGGGTCTCTCGGTCAAACCGTGGGTGAAAACATCGCTTGCTCCTGGCAGCCGCGTGGTGACCGAATACTACGAGGCGACCGGTCTTCACGACGACCTCAACGCCATGGGCTTCCACGTGGTTGGCTACGGTTGCACCACCTGCATCGGCAACTCTGGCCCACTGCCCGAACCCGTTGAACAAGCCATCGATGAAGCAGGCCTGATCGTTGGTTCGGTGATCTCCGGCAACCGGAACTTCGAGGGGCGCGTGCACGGCAAGGTGAAAGCGTCCTACCTCGCCAGTCCACCGTTGGTGGTGGCCTATGCGATTGCCGGCAACCTCGAGATGGATTTGACCACCGAGCCGATGGGCTACGACGCCAGCGGCCAACCGGTGATGCTGTCCGAGGTGTGGCCTTCCGACGAGGAACTGGCCGAGGCCATGGCCGTCATCACGCCCGAGATGTTCCGCCAACGCTACGCCGACGCCATGAACGAGCCACGATGGAATGCGATTCCTGCCGAACCGTCGCCGCTCTACCCCTGGGCCGAAGCATCCACCTACATCCGGTTGCCCTCGTTCTTCACGGGGTTGGCGGCCGTGGCCGACCCCATCGCTCCCGTTGAGGGAGCCCGTGTGCTGCTCAAGTTGGGCGATTCCATCACCACCGACCACATCTCGCCGGCCGGGGCCTTCCCCGCCGACGGTCCTGCAGGCCGCTGGTTGACCGAGCGGGGGGTTGCGCAGGGTGACTTCAACTCCTTTGGAAGCCGCCGCGGCAACCACGAGATCATGATGCGCGGCACGTTCGCCAACGTTCGCATCCGCAACCAGATGGCGCCCGGAACCGAGGGAGGTTGGGCCCTCAACCACGAATCCGGCTCGGTGGAATCGGTGTACGATGCGGCGCAGATCGCAGCGCCCAAGGTGGTGCTCGCGGGCAGTCAATACGGCACCGGATCGTCCCGCGACTGGGCGGCCAAGGGGACCTATTTGCTCGGTGTGAAAGCCGTGATCGCCACGTCGTTTGAACGCATTCACCGTTCCAACTTGGTCGGCATGGGCGTCCTGCCCTTGACCTTCAAGGACGGCGAGTCCCATGCGTCGCTGGGTTTGACCGGTCACGAATCGTTTGACATCCCGATCACCGATGATGTTCAACCCCTGCAATGGCTGACCGTCACAGCGACATCGCCCGACGGGGCGGTCACGACGTTTGACGCCCAGGTTCGCCTGGACACGCCGGTTGAGGTTGAATACTACCGAAACGGGGGCATCCTCCACACGGTGCTTCGTCAACTTGCGCAGTGAAATCTTCTTAACGGCACAGAATCAGCGAAAGAAGAGGTCGCACAGCATGGCAGCACTCCGTGGGCAAGTTCGGTACCGTTTCCGAGCCGACGACCACGATGTCAACGTGGTGATTGAAGGCGATGCCGGATGGGTGGCTGCCAAAGTCGAGGAACTGGGTCTGGAGGGCGTGGGTTGGACCATGCCTGCCGGCACTGCACCGCAGCCCGCTGGTTCGCGCACCGCTGGACCGAGCCCTACCGAACCCGCCACGGCTGACGTGGCCGCTCCTCCTCGGGACATGGGTCCAACGCCGGATCCGGGCCGAATCCCCATCGTACGCCGACCGATCGGCCAACTCAACGTGGCTGAACGCCTTGAGGCCACGGGGTTGCAGGGCCCCACGCGACCCGACGCCGTTGGCTTGATGGATGTGCTTGAGGACATGGACCCGCCCCACCCCGTTCAAAGCGTGACCAGCGTCGATCCGATGGCCGAAGCATGGCTCCGTGAATTGCTCGAAGTCGTGGTGCGCGATCACGGCATGAGCGGCTTGTCGACCGAGGACATTGAGGAGATCGCCTCGTCCAAACTCGGTGGCAGGGAAGGTGCGACGTTGGAGGTCTGGTTGGAATCACTCTTCGCTGCCGGAAAGCTCGTTAAAATCCACGGCGGTGATGCCACCGGTTGGGGTCCCTCGCCGAGATGGCTTGCCGGGCGGATTTGAACGGAACGTCTGGAATTTTTCCGGCCGCAACAGAGCGGTTTCGTGTGGCTGCGCCGCACTCCGAAGGAACCGCAAGACAAAGGCATTATATTGGAACAAGACTTGGAAGAGTCAGTGATGTCCATGCAAACTCAAAGCGACCTCTCTAAAGCACGAATTCGCAGTGTTTTCCTCGCTGCACTGATGGTGTTCAGCACCACCCTCGCCTTGGCCACAACTGCCAGCGCCTCCGTGGCACGAAACTACACCACCAACCGCGACCCCACCGATGTCGCCATCGGCGACTTCAACTGCGACGGTGCCAACGACATGGCCATCGCCACGGACGGCACGCACAGCATCACCATCCTCTGGAACGACGGAAACGGCGACTTCAGCGAGCGGCAGGACATCTGGGTCGCTGGCAACACGAGCCGAAACGCCGACTGGGACGAGTTCGCCAACGTCGAGCAGGTCGAGGTCGGTGAATTCACGGGCGACGACGCCCCTGACATCGCCATCTATCAGAAGAACAACCCGTTCAAGACCAACGACCAAGGCGCACCAGCTGGTGAACCCGGTAACCTGACCATCATCGAAAACGATGGTTGCAACAACAAAGGTTGGACCATCGGCGAGCGCTTCACCCACTTTTGGGTGTGGGACATGGCCGTCGGTGACGCCGATCAGGACGGCAACGATGACATCTACATCCTCGAACTCGAAGCCGACATCACCCGCCAAAACGTGGTCAGCTACCGCAGCCCCATCACCAGCACCACCCAAGGCTTCTCCACCTTCCTTGGCCTATCTACGGGCAACACCTACCGCTCCATCGAGGTTGGGGATTTCGGTGAAACCCAAAGCGTTGGCATCGGCAACACGTGCACCGACGACGACATTTTCCTGCTGCGCACCGAGGGACTTGACTACGCCACCGGCCAGGTCACCAACCCCGGCAACGGCGACAACGTGACCGTGGTTGAATTCTCCTGCACCGGCGTCCCCAGCACCCCAGGTTCGTACCCCGCTGACATCACGACCTCCAACCCCACGGTCATCCAATTCGGTGTTGTCTTTTCCGAAGACTTTTCCATCGCCGACGTGGCAGGGTCTGGTTACATCGACACCATCGCCATGATGGACGGCAACCTCGAGAACGTGACCTACAAAACGGCCACGGCTCAAGGGACTTTTGGCAGCACGCAAACGGCATACTTCGGCCCCTACATCTCGTGGGCCATCGCTGTTGAAGACCTGAACGGGGACAACGAACCGGACTTCGTGAACCCCACCATCGCCTATCAGGTCAACACCTCCGACTCCGCCGGTGGCAGCACCTCCAACTTCTTCCTCTCCTTCCCCACCTCCGTGCAGGTCACCCTGTCCGACGGCAACGGTGGTCACGTCAGCCCGCTGTCCTACACCGCCGGACGGCGACCCTCCGCGGTGGCCGTCGGTCAACTGCAAGGCGCGGCCAACTCCGCTCCCGATCTCGTGGTCGGGCACACCCAGTTCAACTTCGGTGGGTGGCGCGACAACTTTGGCTGGCAGGGGCAGTACGACACTGTCACCGTGGTCGAAATGGACAACCGTGACTTGGCGGTGACCGGACTCACGGTGGATCCAGTGGACCGCTTCTTCGGCATCGTCGGTGAGGGAACCCGCACGTTCAACGTGACCGTCACCAACACGGGCATGGACACCCTGAACGGCCAAACGGCGGACCTTGAAGTCGAACTGAAGGTCGTCGATGAGGTCAACTCCACCAACACCACGGTCTACGCCAACGACTGGGACAGCCCCGAGGTCAGCAACTGCGGCTCGGGCTGCACCTGGGCGTTCGAGGAGTATGTCGACGGCGCCACCAACTGGCACCTCGAAACCAACCACTCAACCGGTTCCTCGGACGGCAACAACGACCCCAACGTGTCCGCCAACCACCTCAACCCCACCGACTTCATGTGGGCTGGCAACGTCAAGACCAACAGCTCCGGTGACGACTGGACCGGCTACGGCAAGAACTGGGACGATGCTATGGTGCTCGAAAACGTGGATTTGACCGGCGCCGACCGGGCCTTCATGAGCGTTGAATTGTTCCGTCACCTCGGGCTCGGTGCCTTGGGCAACGTCGACCAACAAGGGGGATTCATCGTCGGTGACCTCTGGGACGACCTCGCCATCGTTGAAGTCGGCAGTGCCGAAAGCGGATGGAGCGTCATCGGCTGCCCACAAGAAGCAGCGCTCGCAGGGGCTTGCCCCAACGGTGTTTCCATGTGGGGCGGCTTTGACACCGATCGTGGGTTCAAGCAGAACTTCTGGGGCGCAGCACCCGAGAACATTGTCTACTACGGCTTGGCTGCCTCCGGCACCTTCTACGGCTGGGACAACTTCACCGACGAGGACTTGGGTTCCTTCGACCTCTCGCCTTGGGCCGGTGAAACGGTGGACCTCCGCTTCCGGTTCCGCACCGGTTTCGAGGGCTCCACGGCCAACGACAACGAGAGCCAGTGGTCCGGTCGCGACGGCTTTGCTGTCGACAACCTCACCGTCTGGAAACAGAACACCGCCTTCTTCCCCAACCCCCAGGTCCAGTCGACCACCATCGGCCCGCTGAGCAACCTCGAGCCCGGACAGGAGTACACCACTTCCATCCAGGCCGACGTGCTCAACGACACGACCTACCGCATCTCGGCCACCCTGTCCAACAACGCTTGGGACCAACAGGCCATCAACAACGACGCCATTGGTTACGTGACGCCGTTCAACCTGTACGACCCTGCTGTTGAATCCATTGAATACTTCAACGCAGGCGGTCTCTACGCTGAAGGCTTGTTCGACATTGAGGTCACGACCAACAACTGGGGCAACACCCCGGTCGACTTTGACATCGAGGCCACCGTGTACTCCGCCACACCCTCCGACGTGTACTGCGGTACACCTTCGGCGGTGTGCGTTGAGACCTTTGAGGGCGGTGCCCAAGGTACACGCTACCAAGAGAACCAGAACCCGTTGGGCGCCATCTACAACGAGGACTCCTGCTCCACGAAGATCTTCAACAACAACGCCTACTGGTTCGGCCACCCCTGTGACACCTCCACCAACGGGTACGACGACGCCTGGGCCAACCAAACCCTCAGCATCCCGGACATCGATTTGACGGGCCAAAACGGTGACTTCGTTTCCCTCAACTTCGAATACTTCGCTGACACCTTCTACACCATTGACACGGGCGGCAACGTGGACCCCAGCGATTACGTGGTCATGACGGTGGACTACGCCAAGGCCGGCCAGAACTACAACGGCTTGGTCTATGCCCAGTGGAACGACTACAACGAGGACGGTACCTGCCAGAACGACGATGACGGCAACGGCATCATCAACGCCACCGAATCCATTGACGTGACTGAACTGGACTACATCGGTGACCCATCCACCCAGGACGGCACCGGCGGTAACTACAACGTGTTCTTCAACAGCGATGACTTGGTGAAAACAACCAGCATTGACCTGACGCACCTGTACATTCAGAACCGCTCCTCGCCCGATTCCGCCCTGTGGACCACGGAGTGCATGTCGCTTCAGGGCTCCACGGTGAACGTCAACTTCACCTTCCAGTCCGACGAAGACGGTCGCAACGGCATCAACGACGGGTTCAAGGGTGTCGGTTTCAACAACATCACCCTGCAGGAGTACACCTTCGTTGAGGACGCCAGCTACACCACGTCCCGCACGAACGTTGACGCTGAGGAATCGATGATCTCGACCGTGGCCTCGCACGAATTCGTTTCGGGTGTGTATCGCTTGGATGTCAGGACCATCTTTGACAACACAACGGTTGGAAAGCCGTGGTTGAACGACAACGAGTTGTCGGAGGCGAACAACATCGAGCGTGTGATTTTCAACGTTGAATCCGTTGACATTTCCATCGGCAAGCCCGACACCCTCGCCTGTCACTCCGACCAGACCTTGGCCTGCGTCCTTCCCATCGACAGTGCCTTGACGCACTCGTGGGAGTTCTCCGCCACGAACGGTGTGCTGGGCGGTGATTATGTGTTCTACATGGACGTTCACGACATGGCCGACGGCAGCCTGGCCCACCAGGTCACGGCCGGTCCCGCTCGTGCCCTTGAAAGCCAGGAGCGAACCGAAGTGTCGTTCACGCCATGGAACGGCTGGATGGACGGTCACACCTACAACATCAGCTTCTACGCCCAGCTTTCCGACGGCTCGGAAACCGGCAACGTTCGATACTTCCACGCCTCGTTTGCCGAAACGGTCGACGTGGCCATCCTTTCCGACACCTCGGTGCGAACCACGACCATCAAGGAGGACCTTGCGCTGCTCAACATGAGCTACACCCAGTACGAAATCAACGACTGGAACACCTACTTTGACGCCGGATGGTTCACGCATTACAACAAGATCATTCTGCCTTGGCAGGATGTTTTGTCCGCCCGTGACACCCAGTTTGGCGGAGCCGGGTACTACCAGTACATCGGTGAACCCGAGCGCCGCACCATCCTCGAGAACTTCATGTCCGCTGGCGGTACCGTTCAGGCCCACTTGGGCCCGCTCGGTGAGCAGGTGTACGGGCTCAACGACAACCTCCCCGGTCGCCTGCCCTTCGGTCTTGACATCAAGAGCCGCAACACGGAAACCAGCCAAGTGACGTACGCCAACACCGATTTGGCCGATCCGTTCCACCCCATGCTTGACTTCCTCCCCGACGCCACGACCAATCCGTTCATCGGCATCAACCCGGTCGCTCAAGCGGTGTTGAACACCCAATCGGTCAGCTCCGACAACGTCCCCAACGCATGCAACGGCTACATGGAGGACGGCGGGTTCTTCCAGCGGCTCATCCGCTACAGCGAGGACATTCAGGACACCATGCTCGGTGTGTGCAGCTACTACTCGGGCGGGATGATCATCTCGACCATTGACGTGGCCACCCATTCCGAGCGGGCCACCAGCACGCAGTTCCCACTGCTGGGCAACATGCTCGAATACCAGGTGAACCCCTACCCCGAAGGCTTCGGCACGTTGGGCAACGGTCTCGACCTCACCATCAACGGCGTGACGCCGGACATTGACCCGAGCACGGGCGATTACGCCCTCCGGTACATGAAGAGCGATGCGACGCTTGAATTCGGTTACACCACCGATGCTACCGTGCCCTTGACCGCCAACTGGCTCATCGAGGGCCCCACCGGTTGGATGGGCGACGACCTGGCTTTGGGCGAGCAAGACCACAGCACAGAGGGCAACCCTTCGATGATGTTCTGTGAAGTTGACCTCGCCTCACAGACGGGTTGCGCACAAGGCGAACAATGGTCCATCACCCTGCTGTTGCACGACGAGAACGGCCATGCTCGTACGATCAACGTGACCGTGGAGACCAACGACGTTTACGCAGACGAATTCCGCCCTGAAGCCGACGCCACCCTTGATGTTCGCCCCGAATATCAGGACAACGTCGAATTCACCGGGACCAAGACGGTGTCCGGTGAGGACTGGGACGTGTACCGTGTCATCCTCCAAGGCGAGGGCGACGATGCTGAACTCATCGTTCACTTCGACGCCAGCAACTCGTCCGACGAGGATTCGCTGGAAGGCAACGGCATCGAGAGCTACGAGTGGAAGGTGTTGTTCGACGCCCCGTACGGTGACGATTCATTCGACCTTGACGGTCACTTGTTCACGCAGTCAGCTGCCAGCAACGGTGCCTGGTCCTACCGGTTCCAAAACGTGACCGTCGATTCAACCGGCACCACGGAGAACCAGATCCGTGTGGAACTGGTGGTCTACGACAGCGCTGGAAAGTTCTCTGAGCGCCACCGGATGTACTTCGTGGTCGTTCCCGAGGGCTTTGGCGACGAAGAGCCGGTGCTGCAGTGGGAGCAGGTGAACCTGAACAACTCGCGTGTGGACACCGACACCATCACCATCTCCGGTACGGTCCTGTCCGGTGCTGAGAACGGCGATGTTTACGTGGAAGCCGCCTTCAATGAAGCCGACTTTGGCGCCTCTTCGGTGGCCAAGTACAACCTCAGTGAACTTGACCTGTGGGGCAAGAGCACGGCCCTGGGTGACAACGACAACTTCGAGATCACCCTCTCCCTCGAATCGCTCTACACCAACACGTCGAACGCTCAGCGTGTGTTCATCAAGTACTACGAAGGTGAATTCCCCAACGAGCGTTGGGTGACCATCAAGTGGATTGAGATCAACCTCCCTGCCTGTCAAGGTTTGGAAGCCAATCCAGATGCGGAAGCCGCCGGTGGTGAGTTCATCCTCGACGCCAACGGCAACTGCCAGTGGAGCGGTGCATGGACGTACGACCCGGTCACGGGCGAGTGGTCGGCCCCCGCCGACAACACCGAAGGCACCCAAGGCGACGGTGAGGGTCTGGATTCCACGATGATCATCGCCGGTGCTGTTGGCTTGTTGGTGCTGATTTTCGTGACCCTCCTGTTCACCCGTCGTGGCGGTGAGAAGGAAGACGCCTTTGCGGGTATGGACGGTGGCTTCGGCGCTGCAGCGCTCGACCCAACCGAGCAGTATGTCCAGCAACTCATCGCCCAAGGCTACCCCGAGGAAACGGCCCGTGCCTTTGCCGCACAATACGTGGCAGGCGGAGCCACCGCAGCACAACCCGCTGCAGCCCAACCGGCTGCGGCGCCAGCTGCAGGTTACGACCAAGCGATTTACGAGCAATACTACCAGCAATTCGTTGGCCAAGGGTACGACGCAGCCACCGCTGCAGCCTATGCCCAGCAGTACGCTGTGCAGTATGCGCAATCGCAGCAGTGAAGGCCCAAGAAACCGCCGATACGATGGTTCATAACCCCCTCCTTGGTGGGATTGGCATGGACAAGACGGAAACGTACACGGTCGCTGACATTGGGCTCGCTGAAGAAGGTGCTCGGAGGGTGGACTGGGCTCGCGCCCGCATGCCCGTGCTCAAAGCCCTGAAGGAGCAAGCCCTGGTCGACAAGCCCCTTGCAGGCATGCGTGTGGCCGGTTGCCTTCACGTGACCAAGGAGACGGCGGTGCTCATCGAGACCATCGCTGCAGCCGGTGCCGAGATTTCCTGGTCCGGATGCAACCCCTTGTCAACGCAGGACGACGTCGCAGCATGGCTTGCCTCGGAGGGGTACTCCATCCACGCCTGGCACGGTCAGAGCGTGGAGGACTTTTACTGGTGCATTGACCGGACCTTGGAGTTCAAACCCACGCTCACCCTCGACGACGGTGCCGACCTCATCGTTCGTGTGCACGGTGAGAAGTCCGAGTACGCTCCCGGTGTCATCGGTGGGACCGAGGAGACCACCACCGGTGTTCACCGCTTGCGCGCCATGGGCCGTGCTGGTGACCTCAAGTACCCCGTGATCGCTGTGAACGACGCCATCACCAAATGGGACTTCGACAACGTGTACGGCACGGGTCAATCCACGTTGGACGGCATCCTGCGCGCCACATCCGTGCTCATCGCAGGCAAAACCTTCGTTGTGGCAGGCTACGGCCACTGCAGCCGCGGCGTGGCCATGCGCGCTCAGGGCATGGGCGCCAACGTGATCATCACCGAGGTGGATCCGCTCCCAGCACTCCGTGCCGTGATGGACGGGTTCCGTGTCATGCCCATGGACGAAGCCGCTGCGCTCGGTGATATCTTCTGCACCGCCACCGGCATGAAGGACGTCATCGTTGGGCGTCACTTCGCTTCCATGAAGGACGGGGCCATCGTCTGCAACACCGGTCACTACGACTGCGAAATCAACATCGAAGAGATGGACGGGATGGCCTCTTCCTCCCGCACCATCCGAGAGAACAACATCGAGTACACCATGGCCGATGGTCGCCGGATCTACATTTTGGCCGACGGTCGATTGGTCAACCTCGCTGCTGCAGAAGGGCACCCCTCGGAAGTGATGGACATGTCCTTCGCCAACCAATACCTTTCGCTCGTTCGTCTGGCCAAAGAAGGCGGCTCCATGGATCCCGTCGTGTACGACATTTCCCGAGAGCAGGATGCTTCGTTGGCTCAAACGAAGTTGGCGACCATGGGCATGTCGATCGACACCCTGACCGATGCTCAGCTCGCCTACTTGGACGATTACACCGTTGGTACGTGATCCGCGTACTGTGCTCCGGTGCTGAATGCCCGTGCTCTACCACGAGGAGGCACCAAGATGAGCAACCTGTTGAATCGGGTTCAGAACGCCGTGATCTCATTCTTCGTGCTCGCCGCCACCGGGGTGTTCGATGCGATCGCCCTTGGAATCGGGACCGACTCATTTCCCAGTGCGACGCTCACGCAAGCCGTGTTCATCGCAGTGATCAACCTCCTCTCGGTGGCGTTGGTGCTGATCCTCCTCTTCCTCGGTAACCAGCCGTTGCCGGCTCCGGGATCGGTGCGTCCGTGCATCCGCTGTGATGCTCCGACGATGGTGTTCCGCGACCTGATCTCCCTCACACGCCATCCCATCGCTCCACCCTACAAGGCCTGGGAATGCACCACCTGCGGGTCATGGCATCGGGAAGCGCACATGGACAAGGATGTGGCCTTCCTCATGTGGCTGTATTACGCTGGCGGCATCGTCGTGCTCATGCTCGGTCTCATCACGGCCATGCGTCTCGTGACGAACCTGTTCTGAATCGGGATTCGTTCCCCATGCCTCCATCGTGGCCTTCCGGACAAGGCGCAGAACCGCAACGCCTGCAACGATGGGACTCAGTCCTGGGGGCTACGGGTCGATGGCCGAGGGCCGCTGATGCATCACGGCTTCGAGAATCTCACTCGTCTTCGTAGGGTTGAAGCTCCGCCGAGACGGTCTCTTCGGCCCAGAACACCGGTGCGGTGAACGCTGGGTAGCGTGCCTTCCAATTCTTGGGCAGTGAGGTTCCCTTGTCGATGATTTTCAACATCCGTTCCTGCCATGCCAGTGGCTTGCGCTGCATGATGTACATGTAGAGAACAGAGGTGCGTACTTCCTCTGGAATCACGGTGTAGCCGGTGGAGGCTTCGAAATTCATGGCACGAAGCAAGTTGAACGCTGGCCGATTCACGATCTGGAACCATCGTTTGGCGTTTCGCATACCGATGAGCACGATCAGCATGATCACAATGGAGTTCAAACAAAAGGCAAACCAACCGCCTTGTGCCATTCTTGGGGCGAACACAAACACGAGGAGCAAAAACGGAACGGTGGAGACCAAGAAGAGGAAATTCTCCGACATGGGCGGCTTTCGCATCTTTTGCTGGATGGCCCCCCAACCGTCGTGATGCCGTTGCTCGGGTCGGAAGATGTCCCGTGGTTGTTGGGTTGCCGCCTGTTTGACAAGTTGGAGCAAACTGTTGATCTTTCGAAATTGTGTCATCCCGACGTCCATGTTGTTCTCGAGAATGGATTGAAGGCGCTGACTTGCCATGGTGTACTCGCCCATGTCGGCCAAAATGGATGCTGTTTCCACCACGGGGGTCACGTCACCGGGGTTGGCATCTGCGCAGGCCTGCCACCAATGCAGGGCATCGTGAAGCATGCCGAGGTCGTCGGCCATGATTCGACCACCACGCAACCACATATCGACCCGGTGAGGTTCCAAAGCCACGATTTTCTTGATGCCGGCCAAGGCTTGACCAGCTTGAACCATGGACGGTGGTGCCCCGTTGGCCGGTAAACTCGCATCAACGTACACCGACCACGCTTCCAAGTGCTCTGGGTCGAGCGATGTGGCCAATTTCGCCTCGCTACGAGCCGTCTCACGGTCGCCCTCATCCAGCGCCTCCAGCGCATTCAGATAGTGGGTTTCTGCGCTCATGCTGCGGCCCCTTGTTCAATCGTCGTCGCTGCGTTGGAATCGACGGGGTCCGTCTCTGAAATCCCGCGGCTCGCGATTGTGTGCATGACCCGGTTTCTTGCCTCGGGCTCGGCGGTACTGTTGACCGTCTGGGCGTTGGTTCCGGGCTCGGCGGTCACCGCCTCGGGCCCCATTGTCGCCGTTGTCGCGGTTGCGTCGCTCTCCATCGTCACGGTGTTGCCGTTCATTGCTCCGGCCACCTGTGGAACGGCCCCCGTTGCGGTCGTCACGCCGACCACCGTAGGACCGGCCCCC
>JAYOBJ010000005.1:0-86193 GCA_038104845.1 Methanobacteriota archaeon | reverse complement strand
CGGCCCCCGTTGCGGTCGTCACGCCGACCACCGTAGGATCGGTCTCCATCTCGCGAGCGACCCCCGTACGTTCGGCCACCTTGCGAGCGGTTGTTGGTGGAGCGGCCTCCGGGGCGTGGGGCATCGCATCGGTTGCACGATTGTCGGAAAGAGAAATTGGAATTGTTGCATGCGGGACAATCCCAGTCGTTGTCGTTGAAGGTGCCGGACCGGTCGTTGCGCCGTTCCCTGCGGTCATCGCGTCCGCCACCACGCGAAGAACGGTCGTTGAACCGCCGCTGGTCACGGGCGGGTTGACCAGCGCCCGGACGCGGCGCTTCGCATCGGTTGCACACGGTTCGGCGGGCAAAGTTGGAGTTGTTGCACGCTGGACAGTCCCAGTCGTTGTTCTCGAAGTTGTTCTGGCGGCCACGACCTCGGTCCTGCCCCCTTCGGTCACCACCGTTTCGATCAAAACGTTGGCGTCGATCGTTGCCTCGGTCGTCGCGGGAAGCCCGCCGTCCGCCATCGTCACGCGCACGGCGGTCCGAGCGTTGACGATCACGGTCCCGTTCCTCGCGCTTTTTCTTCGGACGAATCGTAACGGTTTGGCCCATCAGGTCGTCGATGTTGAGGGAGCGGTCGATGTGGGCCACATGGGCCAACGGTTGCTCGGTCGAGCCGATGACGCCGTCCACCTTTCCGATGTAGGTGCCATCGTCGCTGAGCACGATGATGGCGTTGAGGGACGGGGACGACCCATCAAAAGCCACCATCAAACCGCCTTCATGCGAGGTGGACTGCACGGTCCCGGTGAACATGGCTTCCCACGCGCCGCCGTTGCCTTTTGGTTGTGTCGGTTTATTCCTCGTCGGTCCGCCGAAGCACCAAGGCAGCGCCAAGGCAAGCGAGCACGAGGTGGATGGAGAGGAACGGAAGGCTGTCCTCATCGCTCGCAGGCGCAGGCTCGGGAACACCGCTTGGCTCGTCGCTGATCGGAGCATCGACGATGGCGGTCAGCTCGGTCACACCGCCTGAATCGTCGGTGGCGGTCAGGGTGACGTGCGTCACCTCCAGCGTGTTGGCCACGCAAATGGCGGTGGACACATCGATCGCCCAGTTGATGCCCTCAACCGTGAAATCGGTGTAGTCTGCACCGCACAACGACAACCGAAGGCTGACCGGTTCGAGGTCGGCGTCGGACACGGTGCCCGTCAGCGTGAAGCGCTGCAGGTTTTCGCTCCAGGTGGCGTTTTCACCGTAGAAATTGGGTTGGACCACCAGAACAGGGAGGCTGTTGGGTTTGACCAGTCCGAGGTCAAGTGTTGCCATCAGTGGGAGCATGCCGGTGGCTTCTGCAACGAGGTTGATGGTGAACACACCGGGTTGGAAACCTGCGTTGCTGAACGTGATGTTCACCGTCTCACCACCGTTGAGTGCCGTTGCATCACTGAGTTCACCGGTGCGTTGATCTTGAACGGCTTGCAGGCGCACCGTGGCTTGGTCCACCAAGCCCGTGCCCGTGAGGTGAGCAACACCACCCATGCCATCCTCGGCGACGTCCGCGGTGGCGCTGAACAAGGTGCCGAACGTCCACGTGCGTGTGTTGTTGTCGTCCACAGCTCCGAGCGGGTCCACCAGTCGGCAGGTCCCGTTGGCAATGGAGGAGGTCGTGGGCTGGTTGACGAACAGGTCACCCAAGATGTTGGCTGTGACCGTCCAATCGGGTTGGTCAAACTCGCACATCAACTGCCAGCCGTCTGCGTCCTCGCCCCAAGTGAACGCAGTGGCTCCTGCGACCATGCGTGTGGTCCCGGCACCCGCCGTGGCGATGACGGTTCCGTTCTCAGGCGCCGCCTCGGTCCATGCAGGGGCGTCGTTGTTCACCGGTGCTTCCGTGGTGAAATCCATGAACATGTGGCATTCCAAATCCCAAAGCGTGCGGTCGAAATTGACCAGCTGGGTGATGGTCAGCCTTCCATCGGCGAGGTAGGTGAAGGACGGGTCTGCGATGTGGTCGCAGGTGTCCCCAGTCGCTGGCGCATTGTCCACGACCCTGAAACCGACCAAACGGAGGCCGCTCAAGGCGGGGAACGTCACGACCAAGGCTGCGTTGCTCATGTTGGTGATGTTCATGCCCAGCGTGAAGTTCGACGCGCCGGCGTTTGGCAGTTGGTCCCAACGCACGTTGTTGGTTTCTCCCTCGGCAACATCAAGCGCGATTTCGAGGCTGTCGGTGGCGCTGGTGGGCACTTCCTTGCAATTTGATGTGGATCCGAAGGTCTGACACGTTCGGACGCCCTCGTGGTCCAGCGGCACCAAGTTGACTTCATCGAGTCCGATGCCTTCCTGAACGAACTGGAATCGGTTCACACCGCCCTCGCCGTCGTGAGGCGCCCCTTCGTCCATGGTCAATCGGGTGTCCATGTCGGCGATGCAGGAAGGCCCGATGCTGCGGATCGCATCTCGCTCGTCGGTGCTGATGTAGCCGTTGTCGCTGATGCCTTCGAACAACCCATCGAGGTTGTCACGGACAATGGCGGCGTTGCTTTCGTTCACCCATGCGGTTGCGAACATTTCACCGGTGGCCCAGTCGTCAAGCACGGTCAACCCGAAGAGGGCGAAATCGTACTCGAAGAGGTCCTCAAAGGAATACCCGGTGCAATCGACGTCCATGGATGCTTGGCGTCCTTCGGCCATGGCCACGTTCTCGTCCAACGGCAACCCCTCGTGGGCTAAGCCGGTCCAAGCGTTGAGGGTCAGCATGAGGACCAGCACGTGGGTCAACAGCCCACTCATGGAGGGTGAAGTCATGGATTCTCCTGGGCTCTCGCCTTCATGAAGGGTTGCCTCGCCTCGTCAAGGAACGAGGTTGTTCATGCGTTGCCGCAACCACCACCAAGGAAGCACGGTCCATCCCAACGCAGCCAACCAAACCTGCCAAGCCGGGATGCCTCGGTCCACGGTCGGCAGCTGTGTTTCCAACAGGTGGTGGTACACGCCGTTGGGTGAAAGCAGGTCGAGCCGTCCCTCCAAAGCAATCCATGCCGGGTCGTTGGCTTCGCCGACCGCCACACCTGAGGCGTAGGCGACCATCGTGGTGAACAGCGCCCAGAGGAAGGTGAACAGAAACCAGACGCCGACCCCAAAGGCCACGGCCGTCCCCTGTTCTCGGGCTGCGGTGGAGGCCAACAGAGCGAACAACACGTACCACAACAGGATGAGCCCCGTGGCCACGATGTACACGGCGCTCTCAACGGCGGTGGTCCACAGACCCGTTCGCCAACCCACCAGCCCAATCGAGAGGACCATCAGCACCACCACGGGAAGCACGATGGCCTGTAGGAAGCCCAACACCAAGGCGTCGGCTTGCTGGGTGCGTGGCATCGGTTGAGCCAACCGCAGTTCGAGCATGCCACTGGCTCGGTCCTTGCTCACGCCATCGAACGCCAAGAGCACGGCGCACATCGTAGCGCCAAACACTACCCCCAGCGAAGCGTAGAACAGAATTTCCATCGCTGTGTCGGGACGGTGGCCGCCGGGAAGCAGGATGTTGGGGTCGGCGAAACCCCACGCCATGCCCGGGATGAACAGCAGCAGGATGGGCACCATGATCTTGAGACGAACGCTCATCAGCCGTTCGTTCCGAATGCGTCGGGCCATGCGCCAAATGCGTGCGCCGTCACTCATCTTCGCTCACCTCCAAACCGGCCAGCGGGACCATCGTGGGCGCTTGAACGTCCAACGAGATGTCGTCGACCTCCATTCCGGTGGCGGCACACAACCATTCCACCAAATCGGGTTCCACCGGACCCCAGCGTTCGATGCTCACACGGTCAGCCATGAGCTTCTGGACCAGGGTGGATGCCAAGCCCCGGAAGGTCAATTCCCAACCCGTCCCATCCGATCGGTGTTCAAGCACCTCGACCTCTGAACTCCGGAGCAGGTCTTCGGGGAGGATGCCTGAACCTGCCGCACGGTAGCGGCCGGCCAAACCCAGGCGCTGTTCTACCTCCTTCAACGGCCCCTCGTCCAGCAGTTGCCCCTGGTGGAGCAGGGCCACTCGGTCGATCAGACCGTTGAGGTGACCCACCATGTGAGAGGAAATGACGACGCTCACCCCTTTGGAGGCCAGTCGCTTCACGAGATCGCTGAACGCTCGTGCTGCCACAGGGTCAAGTCCGTTGAAGGGTTCATCGAGCAAGAGCACCTTCGGCGAACCCAACAAAGCAGCTGCGATGGACAGGCGTTGCCGCATGCCCTGGCTGAGGTTGTTGAGGGGCTCATCGCCACGGTCGCTCAACCCCACCAACCTCACGAGCGACAGCACGCGTTTCATGGGAACGTTGCGCATGTCCGCAAGTTCGGTGAGCGCCTCCACCACGGAACGCTGACCTTGCCAGCGCACTTGCTCAGGCATGTGGCCGACCCACGGGCGGAGGTCTTCGACGTCGTGCAGTGTTTCGCTCTGAAAACGCCCCTTCACCGTGCCTTGTTGAACGGGAAGGATGCCCGCCATCACGCGAAGCAACGTGGTTTTTCCCGCCCCGTTTGGACCGACCAGGCCCAAGATGGCCCCTTCGTGCAGGTCCAGGCTCAGGTGAACGACGCCCGGGCCCGGTCGGCTCGCCCACGGTTTGAACCAGCGCGGTGCTGGTTGCTGATGCCTGTGCTGGACCTGGTCCAACGTCAACACCACCTTCGCCATGATGTTGGGTGGCCCAAACCCTCGCATCAACCTTGGGTGTTACCCGAACGTTCTTGTTGGAACCTTGAGGATGCACCGCAGACGATGGTGTGGCAGGGCGTCGTGCAAAGCTTGGCTCCACTCGCCGGAGGTGCAACCACCCTGTGGGCATGGCACCGTTGGGTGCTGACCGCGGATGAAACGTCCATCGATGCCCCCGCTTGGTGGGCGCCAGCGGACAAGGCCGGATTGGTGTCCGCCGTCGTCTTGACGGTGGTGATGTGGTGTGTGCCCGGTGGCGCCTTGTTGGGCTTGCCCTTCCTGCTCTTGTTGTCCGCAGCAAGTCCGGCAGCCCGGGCCGCCTGGCGTGAACACGCTCGTCCACGCACCGCTGCCTTGGGGATGGCACTGTTGTGCCTCTTGTCGTCGGGTGCGCTTCCCGTCACGGAACCGGTTGCTCCGGATGAATGGGGTGCTCCCTTGTTCACCGAGAACCCCAATGCACCGGCGTATCCAGCCAGTGAACAGTACACGTGGGTGACCACCGACGTGGTGATTTTGCAATCCATTGCGATGCGTCTTCCCCATCAAACCGGTGCGTGGGGTGCAGAACGCAGCGCTATGACGTTGGCCTCCGCCTTTGACCTCGAAGTGGAACGCATGCACCAAGCCATCCAGTTGTTGGATGAAGAGGTGCCTTTTGTGCGCCTCTCGGCCGACGATGTGTTGCTTGTCGACGTGGCATCGCCCAAGGACCGCGACGTTCGACTGGCAGGGGGTGACACGGTCTCGGTGGAATTGCGCCGGTACGACGTTCGCTCCACGGCGTTTGGCACGGACGCTTCGGGCACCAAGGTGGGTGAGGTGGTCATCGCTGCTAAGGCAGATTGGGGTGGGCAATTGGACCTCTTGGTGGTGGTCCGGCCGGTGGCCCACCCCACGCTCAGCACGGACGCTTTCGCCGATGTGTACACCGGAGCCTGGTTGAACGCCCGAGCGGGTTGATCGACGGTCAGTACCGGACCTTTTGTCGGGTGAGGGTGCGCCAGATGCGCTGCAAGGGGTCGTAGTATCGGTCAACCACACGTTCCTTGAGTTGGATGATGGCATCGTCGGTGATTTGAATCCCTGCGGGGCACACCTCGGTGCAGCAACGGGTGATGTTGCAGTACTCAACGCCGAATTCCTTCTTGATCTCGGGAATGCGGTCTTCCAAGTCAAGGGGGTGCATTTCATACTGGGCCAAGCGGACGAGGTTGCGTGGGCCGGCGAAGTCGTCGAACATCGCATGGTCGCGCAGCACGTGGCAGGTGTTCACGCACAGGAAGCACTCGATGCATTCACGGAAATGCTGCACACGGTCGGCTTCCATTTGGTTGAACTCCCAGTTCATTTCTTGAGGACCGTTGATGGGTTTGATGCGCTGAGCCACATCGTAGTTCCAACTCACGTCCGTGACCAGGTCCTTGACGTGCGGGAAGGTCTTCATCGGCCGGATTTCAATGGGTTGGCCGGGTGGCGTTTCGGCGACAACATCGGACATGCGAGTCATGCACATCAAGCGGGGTCGGCCGTTGATCTCAGCGGAGCACGAGCCGCACTTGCCGGCCTTGCAGTTCCACCGAACGGCCATGTCGGGTTCCTGTTCGTACTGGATGCGGTGGACGCAATCCAGCACCACCATGCCTTCGTCAAGTTCGAGTTCGTAATCCGTGAGGGAGGCCGCTTCGCCTTCGCCGCGGAGGATTTTGAACGCCTGCTTCTTTCCCTTCAACGACATCATTGACCACCTCCGGCTTCAGCAGCGCGTTCTTTGATCATGGTTTTCACTTCGGTCAGTGCCTCTTTGAGGTCGGCCCGCATCTCCACCACAGGCTCTTGGCGGATCTTCACTTCGCCGTCTTCCATCCACACGATGTTGAGGGTCTTGCCCCAATGCTCGTCTTCTGGCGTGGGGAAATCGTCCCGGGTGTGACCGCCACGGCTTTCTTCGCGGGTGATGGCCGCCAAAGCGGCTGCCATCGACACGTCGGCCATGTTGATGAGGTCAAGCGCTTGGTGCCACCCGGAGTTGTACTTGCGGGAGGTTCCAGAGGAACAGGCCATGGCTCGTCCCTTGAACGCCTTGAGTTCTTCAATCGCCTCCTCAAGTTCGCTCTTGGTGCGAATGATGCCCACCTTGGCCTGCATCATGTCGCGCATGGCGTCGTAGATGCCGCCGGGGTTTTCGCCTTCTCGCTGAAGCGGGGCAAGCATGTCAGCGATGGCCGATTGGACCTGTGCCTCGTCGATGGTGGGCTGTGCGAGGTCCTTGGCTCGCTTGGCAGCGTGCTCGCCGGCTCGCTTGCCGAACACGATCAAGTCGGAGAGGGAGTTGCCACCCAACCGGTTGGCGCCGTGAAGGCCCGATGCCACTTCGCCGCAAGCGAACAGACCGGGGACGGTGCTCTCTTGGGTCTCGGCGTTGACGCGCACACCACCCATGACGTAGTGGGCGGTCGGACCCACCTCCATGGGTTCCTTCGAGATGTCAACACCGGCCAATTCCTTGAACTGGTGGTGCATGGAAGGGAGTTTCTTGAGGATGGCTTCTTCACCGCGATGCGCGATGTTGAGGAAGGCGCCGCCGTGCGGTGAACCACGCCCCGCTTTGACCTCGGCGTTGATGGCTTTGGCGACCACGTCGCGGGTCAACAACTCGGGCGGTCGGCGGACGGTCGCCAGTTTCCCGGCCACGACCTCTTCGACCCATTGGTCGGCTTCTTCGATGGTGTCGGCGTGGTCGCCAGCGAACATTTCGGGCACATAGTCGAACATGAATCGCTTGCCTTCGCTGTTGGTCAAACGACCGCCTTCACCACGGACACCTTCGGTGACGAGGATGCCGCGAACCGAGGGGGGCCAGACCATGCCGGTGGGGTGGAACTGGACAAATTCCATGTCGCGCAACTCGGCACCGGCCCACATGGCCAGCGCATGGCCGTCGCCGGTGTATTCCCACGAACCGGAACACACCGACCAGCAGCGGGTGATGCCGCCCGTGGCCAGAACGACCGACTTGGCCGAGAAGGCATGGAAATCACCGTCCACACGGGTGTAGGCGACGCACCCCGTCACGCGATCGCCTTCTTTCAGCAGGTGCCGAACGGTGTATTCCATGAAGATGTCAATGCCTTCGTGAATGCCACGCTCCTGCAGCGTTCGGATGATCTCGAGCCCGGTGGCGTCGCCGACGTGGGCCAAACGAGGGAAGGTGTGGCCGCCAAAGTTGCGTTGGTTGATGAGGTTCTTTGGCGTTCGGTCAAACACCGCACCCCATTGCTCCAGCTCGCGAACGCGGTCGGGGGCCTCCTTGGCGTGGTGCTCGGCCATCTGCCAGTCGGCCAGCCATTTGCTGCCCTTCATGGTGTCGTGGAAGTGCACCTTCCAGCCGTCCCGTGGGTCGGCGTTCTGGAGGGCGGCGGCGCAACCACCTTCGGCCATCACCGTGTGTGCCTTGCCGAGCAAAGATTTGGTGATGATGGCGGTTTTTGCACCGGTTCGGGCGGCCTCAATGGCGGCTCGGAGACCGGCACCGCCGGCACCGATGACGATGACATCGTATTCGTGGTAGGCAACGGGCTCACTCATCATCATCACCTCAAATCACAAAGAGCACCGCATCGCTCAGGTGGCCTTCTGCCACAGCCAGGACCCAAAGGTCGCCAAGGAACACAAACGTCAATGAGGTCCAGAACCAAAACCCGTGAGAGCGGTTCAGCACGCTGATCTTGCCGAACAACTGGCCTCGAATCCGGCTGATGCCGGTGGTCCAGCGGTCCAACATGCCACCGGCAAGGTGGCGCAGGGCGTGGCAGGACGTGACGTACATCGTCAGCAGGAAAGCCTCAATGCCCATCACGAAGGTGCCAAGCGACACACCGTAGCCGTGGTGGGTGGCCGAATCGAAATGCATGGTGTGGGTGACGTCCCACCACTTGATGACCAGGATGATCATGGCGGCGTAAAGGAAGTAGCGGTGGAGGTTGTTGAAGATGAACAGCCGCTTTTCACCGCCGTACCCGATCTTCTTGTTGATGTCGGGCTCGTCGACCCAACAGGCGACCGGGCTGGCGAAGAAGGTGCGGTAGTAGACTCGGCGCATGTAGTAGCAGGTGCCTCGGAAGCCGAAGGGAATCCAAAGGACCAATATGGCGGCGTTGACCCATTCGGGGTGGTTCCACTCGTTGAGGCCAAACAGGTTCCACTCAAGGACGTTGGGTGAGAAGATGGGCGACATCACGGTGCTGCCTTCCAGCTCATAGGAGATCAGCGACGTCCCGTTCTCGGTTTCCGTTCCGTAGAGGAACAGCCGCCAGAAGGTGTACACCAGCGCCGCGGTCAGGCCGACGCCCATGGTCAACGGTTGACTCCACCAGTTGTCGATGCGGTTCGTTCGTCCCAATCCGTTGATGACTGGGAGTTTGATGCCTTCGCCCATGCAAAACCCTCGTCCCACCGGGTGGGATAATTGTCCCGAGGAGCGCAGGGTCTTTGAGGTTCACCGTTGAGCCGTGCGCCGTTTTTGTTAGTAAATCAGGCCAATTCCGTCCAATCGACTTCCGCTTCGACAAGGTCCACTTCATCCACGTCCATTTGAGCGAGCTGCAGTTTGCCCGACAACTCGTCGTTGACGGCGTGCCAGTAGGAGTAGGCTTCGAGGACCCAAATCCCCGATTCACGGGTGCCGTTGCCGGAGCCCTTCACGCCACCGAACGGCAGGTGAGCCTCAGCGCCGGTGGTCGAGTTGTTGATGCCGGTCATGCCCGCCTTGATGCCCGTCTTGTAGCGGTACGCTTCCAACCGGTCGTTGGTGTAAATCGCCGAGGACAGCCCGTAGGGGCTGGCGTTGGCGAGGTGAAGGGCGTGATCGAAATCTTTCGCCTTCACCACGGTGACCGCAGGCCCGAAAATTTCCTCGTGGAAGCAGGCCATGTCTTCGGTCACGTCAGCAAACACGTGCGGCCACATGAACACGCCTTCACTGGCGTCGCCAAGGAAGTTCTCGGGAGCGTTGTCGGCGGTGATGGCGCCCTGTCCCCAAAGCTGTGTGGCCCCGCTGGCCTTGGCCATCTCGACACCGGCCAAGAAATCCTTGGCGTACTTTTCGGACAGCATTGGGCCGTACAGCACGTCCTTGTGGATCAAGGAATTTCCGATTCGCGTCGTCTTCACCTTCGCCATGAATTTCTCCATGAAGGCGGCGTAAACGGATTCGTGAACGATGAGGTTGCCCAGGCTGGTGCATCGCTGGCCGGCGGTTCCGAAGGCGCCCCAGTAGGCGCCTTCGACGGCGTTGTCGAGGTTGGCAGAAGGCATCACGACGAGCGGGTTCTTTCCGCCCAGTTCCAGCGAACAGGAGACCAAGTTGCGACCGCACACTTCACCGATCATCTTGCCGACTTCGGTCGAACCGGTGAAGGAGATCTTGTCGACCATGCCTTCGTCCACGGCATCAACCAGGTGTTGGCCTGCACCGGAGCCCTTGCCGTGCACGAGGTTGATGACCCCGTCGGGCAAACCGGCTTGGTGCATGATGCGAGCCAACGCAAACGACAGAAGCGGGGCATCTTGGGGGCTTTTCCACACGCAGGTGTTGCCGCACATGATGGCGGGGATCATCTTCCAAAACGGCACGGCGGAGGGGAAGTTGCAGGCATTGATGATGCCACACACGCCCAACGGTCGACGGTAGGTGAACAACTCCTTGTCGGGCAGTTCGGAGTTCACGGTTTGCCCGTAGAGTCGGCGGCCCTCGGACTGGAAGAAGAGACAGGTGTCGATGGCTTCTTGAATCTCGCCTCCAGACTCCTTCAGGGTCTTGCCGATCTCGCGCGTTTCGAGGGCCACAAGGGCGTCCTTGTGCTCCATGAGCAAGCGCCCCATGTTGCCGATGACTTGGCCTCGGGTGGGCGCTGGCGTGGCGGACCACGCTGGGAAGGCGGCACGGGCAGCGTTCAGTGCATCGTGGACGTCGCCTTTGGTCGACAGAGGGAACTCGCCCAACACGTCGGCGAAATGGGCAGGGTTGGTTGAACGAAAGGTTGCACCGTCGCTGGCGGACGTCAACTGGCCGTTGATGATGTTGTAGCCTTTGATGGCGGGCTTGCCGGTGGGGTTGGTGTGGTCGAGGTGCTCGAGGCCGGTTTCAAGGATGTGAACCATGCAACGACCAATTTCGACCATCTCTTGAATGTGATGGACGGGCAAGTTGGTCAGCGATGGCGGCCTTTATGTTGGTCGCGCTTTGTCCACCATTGCGAGCCGGTGAATGGGGCGATGAAGCGTTCATATACCGTCACACCGAACAAACAATGAGGGAGAAGAATGTCAAACGAGGATGGTTCCATTGAAGTTCGCGTGTCCAAAGCCATCCCGTCCGACGTCGGTCACGGCCGTGCCCGCATATCGGCCGAGATGGGCCTCGACCTGAAGCCCGGCGACATCGTGAAAATCAGCAGCGAATCGAGGTCCACGGCCGCCATCTACTGGCGAAGTCGACCCGAGGACGCCAAGATGGACATCATCCGCATCGACGGTATCATCCGCAAAAACGCCGGCGTGAGTTTGGGCGACCGCGTGACGGTCACCAAGGTGGACGCCAAGGACTGCACCAAGTTGACCATCTCGCCGGTCATGGCCAACAAGCAGAAAGTGAAGTTCGGGCCAGGCATCGAGGGCTTTGCCAAGCGTGGACTGGCCAAGCGGCCCGTGGTGACCGGTGACCGGATTTTCATCCCGGGCATGACCCTGTTCGCTGAAGCACTGCCCTTCGCCGTGGTCAACACCGTTCCCAAGGGCATCGTCAAGGTGACCACCGACACCGAGATCGTCATCAAGGACGAAGCGGTTCCAGACGAAGACGTCGGCCAAGCCGAGGGCATCACCTACGAGGACGTGGGCGGCATCGGTCAGCAACTTCAGAAGGTTCGAGAAATGATCGAACTCCCCCTCAAGCATCCCGAGTTGTTCCGTAGGCTGGGGATCGACCCGCCCAAGGGCGTGCTGCTGCACGGACCGCCCGGCACCGGGAAAACGATGATCGCCAAAGCGGTGGCCACCGAGGTCAACGCCCACTTCAAGAGCATCAACGGCCCGGAAATCATCTCCAAGTACTACGGTGAGTCGGAGAAGCAACTCCGCGAAATCTTCGACGAGGCCGCAGAAAATTCGCCTGCCATCGTCTTCATCGACGAAATCGACTCCATCTGCCCCAAGCGAGAGGACGTGACGGGCGAGGTCGAGCGACGGGTCGTGGCGCAAATGCTGACGTTGATGGATGGGATGCAAGGTCGGGACAACGTCGTCGTGATCGGTGCCACCAATCGGCGCGACGCCCTCGATCCAGCCCTCCGACGCCCCGGGCGTTTTGACCGTGAAATCGAGATCGGTGTGCCCGACCGGGAAGGACGGAGTGAAATCATGGACGTCCACACCCGTCAAATGCCCATCGCTGAGGACTTTGACATCACCTGGGTGCTCGACAACACCTACGGCTTCGTTGGTGCCGACCTCGCTGCTTTGGTGCGAGAAGCTGCGATGAAAGCCCTGCGTCGCTACCTTCCCGAAATCGACCTTGACGAGGACACCATCCCCCCTGAAGTCCTCGAGAAAATGGAGGTCTGCATGGACGACTTCAAGGAGGCCATCAAGGACGTTGAACCCTCTGCACTGCGCGAGATTTACGTTGAAGTTCCCGAGGTTTCTTGGGATGAAGTCGGGGGTCTGCTCGAGGTCAAGGATCGCTTGAAAGAATCGGTGGAATGGCCGCTGACCAAACCCGAACTCTTCGAGCACTTCGGCATCAAACCACCCCGAGGCATCGTCCTGTTCGGTGCGCCTGGAACCGGAAAGACCCTCTTGGCCAAAGCCATCGCCAACGAGGCCCAAGCGAACTTCATCAGCATCAAGGGTCCCGAGTTGATTTCCAAGTGGGTGGGTGAATCCGAGCGTGCCATCCGAGAGATCTTCAAGAAGGCCAAGCAGTCATCGCCTTCGATCATCTTCCTCGATGAGTTCGAGTCCATTGCGAGCATGCGCAGCGGCGGCTCTGCCTCCGAGGGCAGCGATGTGGGCAACCGTGTGGTCAACCAGCTGTTGGCCAGCATGGACGGCGTTGAATCGTTGGACGGTGTCATCATCGTTGCAGCGACCAACCGTCCCGAGATGATTGACCCTGCGCTTCTTCGAAGCGGTCGCTTCGAGCGGGTGCTTCACGTGCCACCGCCCGATGCTGGCGCACGGGAATCGATCTTCAACATCCACACGCAGGGCATGCCGCTGGGGAAGTTTTCCTTCAAAGATCTCCTCTCCGGCATGGACGGGTTCACCGGTGCTGACATCGAGGCCGTTTGTCGGGAAGCAGCGCTCATCTGCATGCGTGCAGAGAAGAAGAAGGTCACCAAAAGCCACTTCGAAGAAGCCATTTCTCGCGTTCGACCCACCGTTACGCCGGACATGCTGGAGTACTACCAGAAAATGGAAACACGGCTCACCTCCGGCTTGACAAACATCAAGCGCAACCGTGACTTCAGCCGCGGCATGGAAACGATGTGAAACCGGTTCAACCGATGGGTTGAATGGCCGGCGCTGGCAGTCATCCAAACGGGGGCGTTGAATGGCCATCTTTGGACGGGAAATGCTCGGGCGGGACGTGTTGGACCGAACCGGCGCCCGTCTTGGTCGGCTGATTGACCTTCACATCGATCTCAACACGGGGAGCGTGAGCGAATTGTTGGTTGAAGTGGCCGAAGGGATCGACGCGTCGGCGCTGCCCTTTGCCAGCCACGGTTCTTCCGTCATGATTCCAGCAGCGTCCGTGGCTCGTGTGGCGACGAGCGTTCATCTCAACCGCTGAACCAACCGATGACGGTGAGCATTTTCCCAACCGTTGTGGACAACCTTCTAAAGGCAAGTGAGCCCGTGAAATGATAGGATTCAGTCCACGTGATGCTCATGTCTGGCCCGTTCGCTTCCATCAACGCCCGAAGGGTCGCCTTGCAGGTGGCATTTTGGGCTGTGCTGGGCGTTTTGCTGTTGACCGTGTTGTCCAATTTTATCAACCTGAGCGCCACCAATCAGCTTTCTGCTTACGACGACGATTGGAACGACATGTCGGCGTTCCGGTCCGACATCAAAGCCATGGGCATTGAAACCCACTCGTTGGTGAGCAGCCCGTTGTTGTTGGCCGACATTGACGACCCCCGCAACACCACGTACGTCCTTGCCGGGGTGGAACGGGACACGCTCACGCTGCCGCAGTTTGATGACGACGGCTTCATCAGCGTGGCATCCGGCAAGGGATTCTCCCCCTCCGAGATCAACGCCATTGTCGAATTCGTCGAGGCAGGTGGTACCGCTTTGGTGCTCGAGGATTACGGGTTTGCGAGCACGATTGCCGAAGCGTTTGGGATCCGCTACACCGGTGAACAGGTGTTCGACACCACGTATGCGGCCAGCCTGGATTACAACTACATCTGGATGTGCATGCAAGCCAGCCCGTGCGGGATGAACGGCACGGAACTTGACCCGACCACACTGACCTCGCACGAGCGATGGGCGAACACCAACAGAGCCGGAAGCCACCCGTGCGCAGCTTTGAACGGCCAACAACTGACTGAACAGGAAGCAGGGTTGTGTGCGCACCACCTGGAGGCGGGCACGCTGGCGTTCAACGCCAGCTACCAAATGTTGGTCAACAACATCACCGGTCTAGAGGTCATACCCGGAGTCCGTGGCCCCCTTCCAGAGGTGTCGGTGCGTGCCATCACGAGCAACGAAGCGACGGTCGACGTCAACGGTGACGGTGAAATTTGGGTTGGCAATGAAATCACACCGGAAACACCCGACCGTTGGGGTCAATTCAACCTCAGCATCGAGGTCTGCGCTCGCGCCAGCTGCTCGCCAACCGACGGCGGGCGTGTTGTGTTCATCTCCGACGGGTCGGCATTGATCAACGCCATGTACGACTACGAAGGGTTCAACGATGGTGAATACGGACCAACCGACACCCAAATGCCCGCCAACGACAACCGGAAATGGGCCCTCGATTTCATTGCAGAGGCGTTGATGAGCGAGGTTCCGGAGGAGGCGGGACAACCCGCTGTAAATGCCATGGTGATTTTTGACGAATCACGGCACCCGCAGAGCGCTCTGGCCGCCGATTCCTACAACACGGTGTACTTCCTGCTGGTGTACTTCACCGGTGAAGGGTTGGCCATGTTGCTGCTGTTCCTCATCCTCTTCATCGTCTTTGAAGCGGTCCTCATTCGAAAGCGCGACCCCGAACCTTGGCGGCACGTCTTCAGCATCATCTACTACGGTTTTGGCGACGCCAATCGGTATGCTTACTACGCCAAGGTGGACAAAATCCGGCAGGTCTTCCTGTCCAAGGTCCGCAATCAAAACGGGTTGACGCGCGAAGAATTCCAGAACATGCGGGCCAACGAACTCGTCTCGATGATCAACGACCCCGTGCTCTCCAAGTTCGCTGTGGACACCAGCGGACGCTACAGTTTGGAGCAAACCGTGGCCCTTGTAAAACGCATCAAAGCGTGGGGGCGCAGCTGAGGTGGTACCGTGTGGACGCGTAAGGCAGCTTTCACCTTCACCGGCGGGATTGCGCTGGTGCTCATCGGGATGATGATCTCCAACCAGCAGATGATGATCTTGGGGCTCACGCTGGTGGCCTTCATCGTCGTCAACTCGTGGATTTCAGGCCACGGTGAAGTCGAAGTCCAACGCACCCTCTCGGCTGATAACCTCTACAAAGGCGACGATTTGTATGTCGAGTTGTTGGTGACGAACCGAAGCAATCGAAAGACTCAGATGCTGGACGTCTACGACAACATCCCCCACGAAATGAAGTTGCGCAGCGGGCTCAATCAAATGCAGTTGAACCTCAAGCCCGGTGAGAGCGCTCGCATCCGCTACGTGCTCCGCTGCCCCTTGCGGGGCCACTATTCCATCGGTCCCGTATCGTTGCGTGCCCGCAACACGTTCAACCTCGGTGTGGAGGAAATGTTCGTCAACCACCACAGCGACATCGTCATCTTCCCCCAAATCAAGAACGTGGAGGAAGCGATTTTGCGCAGCCGCACGCCGAAGATGTACACCGGTGCCACCACCTTGCGAACACCCGGTCAAGGGTCGGAATTTTACTCGCTTCGAGAGTATGTCCCCGGTGACCCGTTCAAAAACATCAATTGGAAGGCCTACGCTCGAACGGGCGATTTGATGGTCAACGAAAAGTGCCGAGACGCTGTCACCGATCTGTACCTCATTCTTGACAGCCGAGATCTGGCTCGCATCGGTACGGTCCTCAAGAACCCGCTTGAGATGGGAACGGTATCGGCCGCCAGTCTTGCGGCGTTCTTCCTCAAGCGGCGCGATTCGGTGGCGCTGGCCATCTATGACGAAAAACTCGCCTATCTGCCGCCGGACACCGGTGACAAGCAGTACTTCAAGATCCTCAGCGCCCTTGCTGGCGTGACACCCAAGGGCGCCATGCCTCTGCAAGCCGTGACCAATTCCCTCAGCGGCCGGTTCAGTCGCGGCAGCCCGGTGTTCATCATTTCCTCCTGTGAAGGGGACGGGACGGTCCCGGCAGCGGTACGCGACCTCGTTGGACGAGGCCATGAAGTCACCGTGCTGTCGCCATCCAGTGTGGACTTTGAGCGGCTGGTCAGTCGCATTCCTCGGATGTCGTATGAGGTGTTGAAGCTCGAGCGACAAAACCGTCTGACCACCCTGGCCGGATCGGGGGCGCAGGTCATCGATTGGATGCCCGACATGGATTTGTCCCAGGCATTGATGCAAGTGAGGGGGTACTGAGATGGCAGGCGAGGTTGGTTTGCAATCCGATGTGCTGTTGGAAGGCAGCGCTCGGCCGCGAACCTTGCATCTGAAGAATCTGCGCCGTCAATGGCAAATTTTGGCGCTTCAGGTGCTTGCCACCGTGGCGCTCGTTGCCATGTACCTCGAAGTTGTGTCCACCTACGTGGTTGAATCCATCGACCACACCATCGTGTTTGACACCATCGAATTGCTCATCGCCGACCAACTGCCCATCGGCGATTGGCTCACGGGCGAGGGCCGTTCGGGAATGGGTCGATTTGTGGTTCCGCTGGTGCTGGGCGTTGGGCTGGGCGGTGTCATGGCCTTCATCGCCTTCCAATCGCCGAAAGTCCAACAGCGACTGAAGTTGGGCTTCATCGTTGGCTTGATGGTGCTGCTCATCGGACGGCTCGTGGTGTCCTGGTTGGCGGGCATGCTGTTCACGTTTGACCTCCGTTTGCCGACGGATTCCGAACTTGAGACCTTGCAGTGGCCGTTGTTGATGATTCTCTCGCTGATGATTCTCTTCATCTACCTCCTGCCGGTGATCATGGGGACACGCGGCATTTGGGGACTGTCCCGCCGTTCCATCGCTTGGTCCATCGGGTTCACGCTGTTGTTCCTGGGCATCCATGCGCTCCTGACCTTCCCGCTGATTCGAGGCCAATTGGGTGACTACGGTGGCGCCTTGACCACGCTCGAAAGTCAATCGTCCAACCCGACCATTGGGTTCCTCGGGCTCAAACTGGTGACCCAGGAGCAGTTCAGTCTCATCATGATCGCCATCCTCATCATGGTGTTCCAGGAAGCAGCCTACGGCGTGATTCGAAACCTGGAATACGCGTTCCGTCTTCCCGAGTCATGCAAGCGTGACCCTGAATACGTTCGACAAATGGACAACGTGCTCAACACCCACCTTCGCCATACCTTCCTGTTCCTCGGGTTCACTGGAGCCGCTACCATGATGGCACTCGGGTTCCACAAGGTGCTGCTGACCCTGGTCTCGGACACGACCGGAAGCCAATGGGCGAGTCAAGTATCGGAATCGATCGAATTGACCCTCACCTACGGCCTTGTGATCTCCGCGCTGCTGTTCCTTGGGATGATGGCCCTGCTCCGCTTTTTCATCCCATGGCAGCGAGTGATTGGTTTTGTCCAATCCCGTTTGGCTCCGGTTCAAGTCGAACCGCCGTCGAAGGATTTCAGTCAGCTTTGAGGCGACGTTGGAGCCAACGCCCGATCGATTCGGACACGCCCAACAGCCCCAGCGCAAGGCTGACATAGGCCACGATGCCCCACCCCCAGCCGGTGCCGAGGGCGTTGTGCACCGTTGGACCAGCCAAGACGACCCCGGTCACCACGAGCGCCAACAAGATGCGTTCCCGCCACAGCGGTGCTGCGGGACCGAGCCGTTCTTCACGTCCCATCAAGGTCTCAGGGGTGGCCATGGGAACCACGCTCAGAATTCAAGTTCTGACAAGCGAGCTTCGAGGTCGGTCAAGGCAACATCCTTGGCGTTGGTCAACGGTGAGGGTTTGGCTTCGCGGTGGCTCCATGCTGCGTCGATCCTTGCCAACTCGGCTTCCAACGATGCCCGTTCGTCTTCGGGGCTCGCCAAGACTTCGGGGGTGGGTTCGAGAGGTGTTGGTGAAGGTGATGTGGCCGGGCTTTCGTCCAACGGCGGTGGCGGAAGTGAAGACCAACCCTCATCGTCAACGTCGGACGATGTCACCGTTGCGGCCACCTCAAGGTGATCTTCAGCCAACAGGTGCGGCTCCAAATCCTCCAGCATGCTTGCTGTGACCGGTAACCGTTGGGTCTCGGGAATGGATTCCCGTTCAAAGGGCAACAATCCATCCCGCTGGAAGTCCCAAAGGTGGCCTTGCGGGATGCCGTCGGCCAAACCTGAGGCGTCGATTTGCGAGATCAATTCTTCGAGAACCTTGGCGGTTTCCTCCAGCGCCATGGCTTCGCCAGCGTTGCGCTGGTCGGCTTCGAGGTAAATGTCGTCGAGGGCCACTTGAATCAGGCGGCGGGTGCCTTGCGCCAACGATGGCAGTGCTTCGGGCCGCTGGCAGTTCGCCAGCAGGGCGCGAACCTCATGCTCGGGAGCGCCAAGTCGTTGCACTTGTTCCAACACGTGCCGGATCCGCCGAAGCATCGTGATCGAGCGATCGAAATCCTCCAGCAAATGCTCGAGGTCCAGAACCACGTGATTGACCGTTTCACCGAGTTGGTGTTCAAGCCGTTGCTGGACGGACCACCGTGCCAAGCCCCTTACCGCACCCGCAGTTTGGGGGACTTGACGTTCCAACAGGGTCATGACCTCACTGGAAAGAAGGTGGCGAGGTGTCGAGGCAACATGGTCCACCGTGGACTGGATGACCTGCAGCGAACGTTCAACGGCGCGGTCGAGCATCGTCACCGAATAGCCCAAGGTTCGGGCGTGTTCCAGGCGGTTGAGCACAGGACCCAGCCCCTCGAAGGTGGCGTTGTCGTTGAGCAAGGCTTGGGCCAAGGGTTCTTCTGCCAATCGAGCACGAAGGCGCTCGGCCTCTTTGATGTCCGCCAAGGCTTCCTCATGCGCTTCGGCGAGAACGGTGGCTTTGTTCACCAAGGACGACAACTCAGCCTCAGCATGCCCTCGACGGGCGCCCAAGTCGCCCAATTCCCGAAGCAGCACACGACGTTCGTCCATCAATTCACGAAGTTCAGCCTGCACGTGGGCGCGACGAGCCTCCTCTTCCGATCGGCGTTCACGGTCCTCGTCCAAGCGGGTTTGCGCCATCTTGACCTCCGACTTCGATGCCTCAAGTTCCACCTGTTGAAGATGGACTTGTTCCTGCAACGACAGAAGGTCGGCCTGCACCCGGGCATGTCGCTCCCGGGCCGTGCTCACCTGCTCGGTCAGCACACGCAAACGACGCTCTTCGTCGTCGCTTTGCTGCCGGACATTGGCCAGGCGCTGGCTCCCCTCGTCGAGGTTGGCTTTCAACTCGGCTTCCTTCAAGGACAGGTCGGTGATGGTGTTGTGAAGGGCTGCACTCGACGAGGATTCGCCGAGGGCCTTGGCCAGTTCTGCTGCTCGTTCGCTGACTTGGTGCTCGAGTTCGTTGACCCGTCGCATCAGCCGCTCGGCGCGGGCATCGGCTTCTTCAGCCACGGCTCGAGCCTGTGCCAAGTCAACCTGCATGCGGTTGAGGGATGCGTTGGCTTCTTCGAGGGCGAGGGTGTGTTCTTGCCGGGTTTCCGTGGCTTCCCTTGCCACGATGTCGGCTGCGTGTCGTTGCTGGTCAAGTTGAGCCACCTTCCGTTCAAGTTTGGCCTTCTCCCGGGTGAGGGCATCTTCGCGTTGCTGTGACTGTTCGAGCCGTCGACGCAACCCAGCGTCCATGGCCGCAACGGCCTGGTCCTTCATCACGGGAAGGGGTTCTGCCACATCAGCGCCCGACGAAACGAAGGCCATTTTGGCTCGGGCTGATTTGAGTTCTTGAAGGCCCATTTCGAATCCAAACGCCTCGTTCAACATCGCCGTGAGGGTGGTTTGCCTCGCCTCTGAACGGGTGCGGACGGTGGCCAGGTCCTTGCAGAAACCCGCCAATGTGAACCCCTCCACGGTGCCGGATTGAGGCGAAACGATGGTTCCGGAGGGGAAACGAATCAACTTGAGCTTCCGTTTTGGGTCGGTGAACATCCGCATGGCCTCGTCCATGCTTTCGGTGGACGTCGCCCAGCACGCGACGGGTACGCCCCGATCGAGCACCATGGAAACGGCCTTGCTCGATGCGCCTGCTTGGACGTGGCCGGTGACGGATTCGTCCATGGCAGCTTTGAGCATGGAGATCACAGCATCCGGACCGCCCTTGCCCTCGCGCAGCGTGAACCCCTCGGGCAACGCGGCCCCCCCATGCCCGGCCGCACCCAACTCACCTTCCAACGCCAAGGATGCCCCGGAGAGGAGTCGAGCGTGGTTGGCGTCCTTCTCGGTCCATGCTGCCAGCGCTATCGTACCGCTTTGGGCCAACAGCAGGGAGCCTTTGTCGCTGTGCAACGTGATGTGGCCCTGGCCGTGCAGCCCCAATTCGTTGGTCAGGGATTCGGCGTTCATGCCGCTGAGCAAATCGTGGAGGTGGGCGCACACGGCTTCAGCCTCTCCGAGACCGGGCAGGTCGCCGGCATGATCGATGAGCAAGCCTCCGTCCATGGCCAGTGCACCGCGGACCGTGACGTGAGCGGCCAACTGCTCGACCACCGATGAGAGGTCTCTTGCGAGCAAGCGTTCAACGTGGTTGACGCGTGCTCCCAGCCCTTGGCGGTCTGCTTGGTGCTCAAACGCTTCCGGAACGGCATCCGCCACTTCACCCAATCCTCGGATGGTGTAGACGGTGGCCGCCCACTTGGTGTTGGATTCGCGCTCAAGACGTTCCAGTTCGAGCCGCGCTTCGAGGCCCCCCAACAGGTCACCGTTGGCATCCTTCGCCATCCAGGCCACGGGCTTGCCACCTCGCACCAAACGGTGGCCGCTGGGGGTTTTCCGTCGACCCACCGTGGTGGTGATGGCCCCGTGAGCGAACGGCAACAAGGTGCCATCTTCAAGCGTAACGTCGTCTTCAAACGGTTGACCTTGCGGGAGTTCAAACATGCTGATTCACCTCTGAGATTCGGGCGTGTGCGAGCGCTGAGCGAAGGTGATCGACGGTGTGTCGCCATCGACCCAAACGACCCTGTTGGCCTTGGAGAATCAGCACCCTGTAGGGCGTGATCAGGTCGAGCAAGGTTCGCTCCTCACCTTCGGTCCAGATTTCATGGAGCTCGCCCAAGCCAAGGTGTTGCTGCGCTTCGAGTGCGGTGACGAGCAGCGGTATCTGATCAAGCGCCTCGGGTGCCTGGCCGGGTTCGGTCACGCCGGCCAGCAACCGACCCATGTCGTCGATCATCGCCACTTGCCGAAGCGATTCACGATCCATGAGGGCGGTCAACACACGGTTCAGCATGGTGGCTCAAGAGTCACCACACTGCTGTAGGCTTCAAGAAGTTTACCGCTTGGTTGGCCAAATCAGGCGATTTGCAGGGTCGTGTGGAAATTCCAACTGAAATTCACGCGGGCCTGCCCTTGAAATCGCTCACTGTCAAGCCACCGCCAAGCCAGATTTCCAAGCGATTCATTCCTTCACGCATCACATCAAAATTTTCAATACAAAATTTGATTTTGTAATTGTAAAATTCATCAAGAACATTCATGGGAAAGGGGGTGGTTTCAAACCCTTCTCCTCGCTCGCATCACCATGGTGGGCGACAGCGAAGGCGTCGCTTTCTCCGTCCCAACCTGCGATGCTTGTGACCGCCCTGCCGTGGTTGAACAAGCCTATTCGGGCCGAATCCTGTGCGGCAAGCACCTTGCCAAGTCGGTTCGTAAGAAGATCAGCAAGGAGTTGCGACAGCAGCTGCCGTTGGAAAAAGGCGCTCATACGACCGTGCTGGTGGCCGTTTCTGGAGGCAAGGACTCCGCTGTGCTGCTGGACGTCCTTGTGGAATTGTTGGGTCAGCGCAGGGACGTGACCATCGTTGCCGGTACCGTGGACGAGGGCATCGAAGGTTATCGCCCCCCGTCCATCCAGTGCGCCAAGGAGCTTTGCGACCGGTTGGGGGTGCGTCACGAGGTGGTGACTTACCCCGAGTTGTCCTTCGTCGAAATGGATCGTGTCGTCGAGCGTTTGCCAACCGTCCTGGCGAAGGACAAGAATGCGCCGCGCATGGCGTGCGCCTATTGCGGCGTCTTCCGGCGTCAAGGCATCAATCACCTCGCCCAACGGGTCGGTGCCGATGTGGTGGCGCTGGGTCACAACCTCGATGACATGGCGCAAACCGTTCTGATGAACGTGACCAACGGCGATCTGGAACGCACGTTGCGCCTTGCCCCACACACGTCGACACCGGTCGAGGGGTTGGCCCCCCGCATCGTACCGCTTCGTTGGGTTCCCGAGCAGGAAATCCACCTCTATGCACTTCATCGAACGTTACCGTTGCACCACGAAGAATGCCCCAACGCCCGCGGCGCCCTGCGGTGGCGTCACAGGGAAATGGTGGCCAACATGGAAGCGGACGTGCCCGGCACTCGGCACGGTTTGGTGAAAATGGCTGACCAAGTCAAGGCGCTGCGCGACCGAGCGGTGGCTTCGGGCGGTGTGGGTCACCAAACGCCTCCACCCGTCTCGTGCCCCCGGTGTGGCAGCATCACCTCAGGTTCGCAGTGCAAGGCATGCGACATGCGCGATTTGCTTGGTATTGATGACAAAGCGGTCTGAATCAACCTCTGTTCAGTTCGGCCGTCACAGCAGATTGTGAACCAAATCGTCCAAATCTTGGGGTCGGCCGCAGTAGTGGCATCGAAGGTCCAAAGGTTCGGTTCCCCTGACCTTCAAACGATGGGGCAACGGCTCCCGAGGGTTGGTGGTGATGCAGTTTGAGAACGTGCATCGGGCGACATTGACGACCTCATCACCCAAGTTGATGGTCAGTTTCTCGGCGACGCTGTAGGCTCGAATGATGGCCACGTGCGCTTCGGGAGCGACCAAGGCGAGGCGGTTCAACTCGTCCTGATTCAATTCCCGGTCTTCGACTTTGATGATGTCCTTGGTGCCCATTTTCTTCGATGGGACGTTCATCACCATCGACACCGGCACGGTGGTGGAGGATTGGACGCCCAACATTTCCAGCACTTTCATGCCTTGGCCCGAGGGGATGTGGTCGATCACCGTGCCGTTGCGGATCGCCGTGACCCTTCGCATGTTGTGCTCTTGACTCATCGGGCTTCACCCCCTTGCGGCACATCGGCTGGAACTGAAACGCCCAGCAGCCGACACAGCAGGGCCATGCGTGCGACAACCCCGTTGAAGGCCTGTTCAAAGTAGCGAGCGTGGCGTGTCCCATCGACCGAAGGATGGATTTCGTCCACCCTTGGGAGTGGGTGCATGATGATCATCGATGCCTTGGCGCCATCGAGGTTGTTCGCATGCAGTTTGTACGCACCGGCCACCTTGGTGTATTCGTCCTCATCAGCGAACCGCTCCTTTTGGATGCGGGTCATGTAGACCACGTCCGCCTCGTTGATGGAACCCAACAGGTCTTCGGTTTCCGTGACGGTGGCGCCGTGAGCCGTCAAATCGTCGACGATTTCTCGCGGCATCCGCAAAAGGCTGGGGCTGGCGAGCACGAGTTCACACCCGAAGCGAGTCAGCGCGTGGCTCAACGAGTGGACGGTGCGTCCATACCTCAAATCACCGGCCAGCACCACCTTGAGGCCCTCGAGCGCACCGTGGGCTTGGCGAATGGTGAACAGGTCAAGCATGGTTTGCGTGGGGTGATGCCCAGCACCGTCGCCGCCGTTGAGCACCGGGACACGCGCCGAATCCTGTGCGTATTGGGCTGCGCCTTGCCGAGGGTGCCGCATGGCGATGATGTCGGTGTAACCGTCGACCATCTGGATGGTGTCGTACAGGGTCTCGCCTTTCACGACCGATGAGGTCTTGACGTCGCCAAGGTTCACCACATCGCCGCCCAAGCGCTTCATGGCGGTCTCAAACGACATCCGGGTGCGCGTGCTTGGCTCAAAGAACAGGTTGCCGAGGATTTTGCCTTGAAGCAACGGCAGGTAGGTGTCGCCCCGAGCGACGGGCAACAAGCGCTCCGCATCGTCGAGGATCTCAAGAATCGCCTCATTGGTTAAATCGTCCATGGTGATGAGCCCGGTCATGTGGTCCCCTCGCTTGTTCATCACCGTTGAAACCCACCCTTGAACCTTGGGGGGACAGCCGTTGAGACGGTCACGGGTCAGCGCATGGATTATGGGGGTGATGAGGTGAAGCGGAACCATGGTGACGTGGGCGGACACGGATTCGGCCATCGAAGCCGAACGTGCGCGTCGTGAACGGTCGGTCGAGTCCATGACAATGCTGACCGCTTTGTTGATGCTCGCATCGGCTGCTTGGCTGGCCTGGCCGTCCATTGACGATTTGATGTCGGGCCGCTCGGTTGATTTGACGAGTTTCGGGGCCCCTTTGCTGCTGCTGCTGTGGGGCATCTTCCTCCAAGATCTCGCGGTCGACGCTCCTTCCGCTCGTTCGCGGCTTGGAGCGGCGGCTTCGGTGGCGTGGCCGGTCCTTGCCGTGCTCAGCGTCACTGGCCTCAACAGCACGGATGCGGTGGGTTTGGTTGGAAGCGCCTTGGTGATGTCCGCAGCCCTTGCCTGCCGCCGCACGTCCACCACTGTCCTTCGGGGTTCGTTCGGGGTGCTGAGGTTTCGGTCCTTGATGACCGGTGTTGGGTGCCTTTCCGGTGGTGTGCTGGTGCTCACCGGCGAACGCATGGACACCGCTGCGGGTGCGCTCGGTCTTGCCGTGCTCGTGTTGGCCGTGGCCGAAACCGTGCACCATTGGTTTGCTGGGGACGAGGACCGTGAACTTCGCAAGGTGTTCCGACGACGCTTGAACGACCTCGAACTTCGCTTGTTGGCGATGAAGGCCAACGGTGATGCCGTCGCACAGGCATCGAGCCTCCTGACGACGGCCAAGGAAGAGGGGCACCTCGATGTCCAGTACGGCATGCGGGTCTTGGATGAATGCGAAGAGGACATGAACCGAGCCGTTTCGCTGGCGGGCGATGTGGATGCTGTTCGCCTTGCGTCCCTGGAGGCTGTGGAGGCCGCCGAAGCCCTTGCTCCCATCGTCAAGCGCCCTCGCAAAGCCTACGCCATGGGTGTCCGGGAGGTGGAATTGGGTGCGCTTCGTGAAGGTGAACAGCTCTTCCGTCAGGCCAAACGTCGGGCCCACGATGTCATTGAATGGTGGGCGCGTGCCGAGCAAGCCATCGCAGCAGCGGCACGCGCGCTGGACGGTCAGCGTGGAGCGGGGGTGGCGCATTTGCACGAACTGCTGAGCGATGCACGTACGAAACTCAACGCCGAGCAACCCAAGGAGGCCTTCGAGTTTGCCGTCGTGATTCCGCCACAACTCGAAGCGGACGGTGAGGCGCTGGATCGCGCTGCTGCCTCGGTCAAGGAGGCCCGGCGCCAACTGAACGCCACCGACGGCCTTGATGTGGTCGAATTGACGGACCGGCTCGTTCAGGCGGATGAAGCGTTGGACCAAGGGAATGCCGCTCAAGCCATCGGTTTGGCCGATGGTGTGGTTCGGACCTTGGAGCGCGAGCGCCGGGCCATGGACGATGTTCGTCGAGCCATGAAGCAGAAGAAGCAACTCGTCCAACGTTTCGAGGGACGAAGCGATGAAGCGGATTGGCATCAGCGCTTGGCCGAGATTGAATCGGCCGCACAAGCGCAACAATGGTCGCACGCTGCCACCCTCTTGGAGCGCATGACCACCACCCTTGACAAGGCCGGTCAAGACACAGACGAGGCTTTGGAACTCTACGATTTCGTCAACGACGGTTGGCGAATCCTGCGCAACCAATGCGATGCCTCCAACATCGGCGTGGAGGACGACGACCGTCGTGCATGCGAGCAAGCCGTGGCGTTGGCGGGGGAAGCACTGGGCGTCAGCGACATCGAGGCGTGCTTGGGCCACCTCGCCGAGGCCGATGCCTGCATGGAGCGCTTGCGTCGACGCGTTTGATCAGTCCATGAGGCCCCGGTCCTTGGCTTTCTTGAGGTCCATGAACCCGGGGAAACCAAGGTCGACGGGTTGGCCTTGAACGGTGGTAACCACGCCGGAAAGGTGGAGGTGGAGGCCGAGCGGAAGTTGATTCGGCAGGTGCTTTTGCGCTTTTTTGTAGGTCGATACGCTGATGGCTTTGCTTCCCCATCCCACCCATGCGTTGGCTTGCCATGCGTGTTCGCGCAGGTGTTGCTGGTCCAAGGCGGGGGGAACGCTCACGTTGTGAACCGACCACGCGTGTCGCCAGTCCGTGTCGCCTTCGGTTGCCCACTGCATGTTGGTGTCCTCCCGCGGTGGCATTTTGGTGTGGCCCAATGTGGCCATCAAGTTGAGCGCCGCTCGAACATGGGGGTGACGCGGGTGCTTGGTGGCCAAATCGTCGATTTGGCGCACCGCTGTGTTCACCCTTCCCGCATCCATGTTCAGCAGGCATTGAACCACCTTGGCTTGGACCCAATCGTGGTCCACGGTTTTCATGGCCGATTCCAGCAGGTCGAGGGCATGTTCGGATTGCCCGTCCAGCCGAAGGCGAGCAAGGTGGCCCAAGAAAAACATCCGGTTGACGGGTTTGTTCATGACGAGGTTGGGTTGGCGAAGTTGCTGGGTGGCGTACGCCTCCAAGAGCGCCTTGTTTTCTCGGCTGATGGGGTCGATGGCGAGCATGGAGGATGCGTGCTCTTCCAGCCGACGTTTGGGGTTCATGAGGCTGGCGAACCAGCGCAACCTCGCACCCTCCACGTCGTGCTCGGGCAACAGATCCAACCTTGGCTCAGCTTCTCGAAGGTCGCGCTGGGCCAGGCTGGCGGCGCACAGGAACATGCGCGTTGCTTCGGCGCCCCGTCCGCCCTGTATGGCCAACAGATCGATGGCCAATTCTTCCGCCTCATCCCAGCGACCCAACCCTGCGTTCAGCACCATCCCTGCATGGGCGCGTCGGATCATGTCCAAGCCGACCAGGGTGTCGATGTTTCCTTGACTCACTTCATCAAACCGACTGAGGGCCTTCTGCCAGTCGCCCTCGCCGATGAGGTCGTTGATGGGTCGCTGCTTGAGGTAGATCATGTCGCTCATGCTGCGCAGTCGGGTACGGTCCTCGTCCATGGACGCATCGAACGTGAATTCGCTCAAGGTTCGTGAACGACTGCGCGACACCGACCACACCGCCAGGAATGCGATTTGACCGCCTGCAGCCAGCATCCACGTCAATTCTTCAAGCATGTTCTTTTCGAGCACAGCACACAAGCTGGTCTCCCAGGTGCCGCAGGCTGCCCCTTGGGGCAGGTAGGTGGAATCCCAGAAGGTGACCATCGCCAAGGCGAGCAGAAGCATGGATTGACCGGCAAATCCGGTGAAGCAGAAATTCAAGACCGTGGCTTGTTGAACAGGTTCGGCACGCAGCAGACGGCTGTCCGCCAAGCGAATGCCACCTCGGCCGGCGAAATCCTGTACATCAAGAAACAGAATGCGGGCCACTTCGTACACGAACAGGAAACCCACGATGGCGACGTTCATCAGCAAAAACAACAGCACGGCCGTCACCATGGGCACCCGAATGCCTTCCTCAGGTATGTGGGCAAAGAGTTCGATCAACCAGAAGCCAAGCAAACCGCCCTCCTCCATGTAGGTGCTTTGCAGGCGATATTCGGGCAGCGCCAGCACGCGATCGCTGTGGGTGAAGAGGTCGGGGTTGTACAGCAACAACAGCACGGACAGCAGGGTGTTGATCGCCACAAACGGCATCACGATGAGGTTGAGGTGCACAAGCTGCGCCACGAATTGCTGCCGGGCCGAAGGCACATGGTTGTGAAACGGCGAAGCCCGGCCGTTGGCCATGTGGGAGGAGGACTCCTTCAGGGCGTTCCACGACGAACCCAAGATTCGGCCGTAGGCCAAGACCGCCGGACTGAAGGCGAACAGAGCGACCAAACTGTAGCGTCGTTGCGTTTGGACGCCTTGGGTCTTGAGCAGCGCTTCCAGAGCGAGGGCCAACCCCAACCATGCCAGCATCATGGCCACGTAGGCGCCGTTCCGCGCCTGCGTGTTGTTCTGAAGGGTGGCTTTGCTGGTCCCCAATGGACGGATCACCTGGGCCCCGAGTGAGGTGCCGCTCGACACGAGTGCAGGCAGCACGACGAACACAATGCCGAGCGCCACCACGGACGCATGCATCCCCTCAGATCCTCCGTTGGCATACATCAAAAAGTCGAACAGAAGCACCAAGATGCCAGCCAACGCCATGAGGTACGACGCCACACCGAAGCGGGTGCCGCGACGTCGGAGCAGGTGTTTGACATCGTCGACCGAATGGGTCACGCGATGAACTTCGTAATGGGTGCTGGAGGTCTTGAACGCCACCTGGAGGCCGCGCAGTTGTCGGGGAACGATGCGATCCCAAAACAGCCAAGCTGTCAACATGGCCAAGGCCAGCGGCACCACCATCGCTCCGCTCGGTTCGTGGACGATGGAGGGGGCGACCATGCTGTTGCCTCAGGTTTGTGGGGGGACGAGCGACGGCTCGCTGACCTTCTCGCTAATTTCTTCCGTGAGTTGTTCAAGGAATCGCTCGAGTGGCACATCGGCGATTTGATCGCCGTTACGAGCACGCAGACTGACGCTTCGTTGTTCCATCTCACCGTCGCCCAAAATCACCATGTAGGCGGGTTGCAATTTCCGGTGCGTGCGAATTTTCTTTCCGATGGTGTCGTCGCCGTCATCGACTTCCACGCGCACACCGTGTTGCTTGAGGAGGTTGGCGACCTCCTCGGCGTAGGCACGGTGCTTCTCTGAAATCGTGATGATGTGGCATTGGGTCGGGGTCAGCCAGGTGGGAAACTTCCCGGCAAAATGTTCGATGAGCACGCCGCAGAAGCGCTCCATGGAGCCGAAGGGCGCGCGATGAATCATCACGGGGCGGTGAAGGGCGCCATCGCTGCCTTTGTAGGTCAAATTAAAACGCTCGGGGAGGTTGTAATCCACTTGAACGGTGCCCAGTTGCCATTCACGCCCAATCACATCGCGCACAACAAAGTCAATTTTTGGACCGTAAAAGGCGGCTTCCCCTTCCTCCTCGGTCCAAGCCACGCCCAGCGATGCTGCAGCGGATCGGCACGCCTCTTCGGCTTTGGTCCAGCGTTCCGGGTCACCGACGTACTTGGAGGAATCGGGGTCGCGAAGGCCAACACGAACGCGATAATCCGTCATGCCGAGTTTCTCAAAGATGATTTGCACCAACTCAATGCAGCCTTGAACTTCTTCAGCGATTTGGTCTTCGGTCACGAAGAGGTGGGCGTCGTCTTGGGTGAAGCCACGAACACGGGTCATGCCTGAAATTTCACCGGATTGCTCCCATCGGTAAACGGTGCCAAACTCCGCCAGCCGCAACGGCAAGTTGCGGTAGGACCGTGGTTGGCTTGCGTAGATCTTCACGTGGTGGGGGCAGTTCATCGGCTTGAGCATGTACCCGTCGATGTCACCGGTTTTCATCATGTTCGACAGTTCGCCGCAGGTGCAACCCTCGTCAGCGAGTTTCTTCATGAGTTCTCGCTCCACCAACGGTGGGTATTGCGAATCCTGGTAGTAGGGGAAATGGCCTGAAGTGCGGTAAAGATCGAGCTTCCCGATGTGGGGCGTGAACACCTGTTGGTAACCCTGGCGTTGGAGATGGTGGGCGATGAAGGATTGCAATTCTTGGCGAACGGTCGCCCCGCGAGGGGTCCACAGGATGAGTCCTTGGCCGACATCTTCGTCCACATGGAAGAGTTGGAGGTCCTTGCCCAGTTTACGGTGGTCGCGCTTTTTCGCTTCCTCCATCCGGTGGAGGGTGGCTTTGAGGTCCTCCTTCGTGGGTTCAACGATGCCGTAGATTCGGACCAGCTGTTCTCGGTCCTGGTCCCCACGCCAATACGCTGAGGAGACGGAGGTCAGCCGGACGAACATCAACCGGGAGGTGTTGGGCACGTGCGGTCCCAAGCAGAGGTCGTACCAGTCGCCTTGGGTGTAAACGGTGGATCCGTCGCCCGCTTCCAGTTTGTCGTTGATGATTTCCAGCTTGTACGGGTTGTGTTCGAACCGCTCACGCAGGGCGGTGTCGTCCAATTCCACCCGTTCCACGGTCAAGTTTTTGCGAGCCAATTCGTGCATTTTTTTCTCGATCGCTTTCAAGTCGCTTTCCGCAATGGGGTCCATGGCGAAATCGTAGTAGAAACCCCGGTCAATGGCAGGGCCGATGGTGGGCAGTGCTCCAGGATACAAGGCCGTCACGGCTTGCGCCAACAGGTGCGAGGCGGAGTGACGCAGGATGTGCATGCCATCGTCGGACGAGGCGAGGATGCCTTCCACCGAGCAGTTCGAATCCAACACATGGGACATGTCGTGCTCCACGCCGTTCACCTTCGCCGCCAAGCAACCGTGTTTTCGTCCCAGTGCATCGGTGATGACCTCGCCACAGGTGATGCCTGCAACGTATTCGTTGACGGTTCCATCGGGGAGGGTGACGTCAATCATGGACATGGGGGTGCCTCCGGCAACCCCTTCGGGGTTGACCCTCGCTATCAAGGGCGCGCTGAAGGCGACGGGCCACCCATCGGTTCCTACCAATCCACATCAAAGTCGTCCCCCGGTGCGGCCACGGGCTTCGAGCTGGCCGATGGCGATGGCGCGTTGGGCGAATCCTTCTCCACGGACGGAGTGGGGGGTTTCACCACGAAGGCCTCCCGGTCTTCCACGGCGTCGATGCGTTGGTTGTAGGCAATGGGTTGGACCGGGGTCGACTTGGGGCTTGTCTCGCCATCGGAGGCAGCCTCCGCAGGGTTGGTCGCTTCAGTTTCGCCGGCTCCCAATTCAGCAAAGTCGCGTGCTAGCACGTCGTCGAGGCTTGGTTGTCCGCGGCGCGTGGGGTTCATGAGCGGTCAGTTGGGGTCGGACGAATGAAGCCTTTGCCTTGCTGCGCTTGTGGGGGGCAAGTTTCGATGCACGGCTATTTGAATCGCCACCGCATCGTCGGTCCATGCGCCTGGGTCTGGTGGTGAACCCCGATGCTGGCCTCGGGGGCAAGTTGGGGTTCAAGGGCAGCGATGGCAGGGCCGAGGAAGCCCGAGCCGCTGGTGCAGAGGATCGCGCCGGTCCACGCATGGCACAATGCCTTGATCACCTTGCGACGCTTCTACGAGGCTCGCTGAACCGGGCGGGTCTGTCGATCGAACTGTGGGGGTGGTCCGGTCGCATGGGCAGCACCTGGTGCACCGGTGCCATGGAGGCGATGACGGCCCACTGGCTTGATGCGACACCCACGGCCACATCGGACCGTGACACGACCGAACTGGTGAACGGTTTGGTTCACGCCGGCGTGGATGCCATCCTCTACGCTGGTGGCGACGGCACCACTCGGGACATTGTCAATGCGCTTGAGGCGCTCGGACCTGAAGCTCAACGCATTCCGCTGGTGGGTGTTCCGGGGGGCGTGAAAATGCATTCTGGGTGCTTTGCAACCACGCCCAAAGCCGCAGCAGAAGTCGTGCTGTCCTTTGGTCTGGGCGATCTTCGGTGCGCCATCACCGAAGTGATGGACCTCGACGAAGACGTCTACCTGCAGGGTGAGTGGCGCGTTCGGATGTACGGCGAGGCGTGGACACCGTCCTCACCACGGTTCATGCAAGGTGCCAAGGAGCAGGTGGAACGAGCCAGCGAAGAGGACACCATCGAGGGATTGGCCGACCACATCCAAACCCTGTTGGACGATGAGCCGGACCTGATGGTCGTGTGGGGCAGCGGCGGAACGCTGCGAAGGATGGGCGAACACCTTGGGCAGGACCTCACACTGCTGGGCATCGACGTCCAACACGGCTCCACCCTCCACGCTGACCTCAACGAGCGCGATCTGCTGAGCGTTGTTGAGGAACACGTCGACGAGGACGGTGGTGCGCGCCCCACCGTGTTGCTTCTTTCGCCGATGGGCGGTCAGGGGTTCTTGATCGGCCGGGGCAACCTCCAACTCTCGCCCGATGTGCTGCGTGCCATCGGTCAAACCAACGTGCTTGGCGTGGCCACACCGTCCAAACTGCTGGGCCTTGAAGGTGTGCGCATCGACACCGGCGATGAATCGCTGGACGAGGCGTTTCAATCCAAGCGATTCGTCAAGGTGCTGCAAGGCTTCCGCACCACTCGCCTGTTGCGTGTGTTGGACGTTTGATGCGCCGCTCCATTTCAAAAGGGGCTGGGCGTGTTGCTTCAAGTGCAACGAGCGCTGAAATAACCTCGCCGCATTTCATGAACCATGCGAGCAAAGCGTGTTGTGGTGTTGACGGGTGCAGGAATTTCAGCTGAATCAGGGGTTCGAACGTTTCGGGACAACGGCGGGTTGTGGGAAAACCATCGCGTGGAGGAGGTGGCAACACCCGAAGCGTGGGCCGCCAACCCCGAATTGGTGTGGCGGTTTTACCAGGCCCGCCGGCGCCAATTGAAGGAGGTGGCGCCAAATGCAGCGCACGAAGCCCTGGCTCAATTGGAACAGGGGTTGGCCGACTTCATGCTCGTGACACAGAACGTCGACGACCTTCACGAGCGTGCAGGAAGCAGCAACGTGCTTCACATGCATGGTGAATTGCCACTTATGCGTTGCGAATCAAGTGGACAAATTGAACGCCGCATGGAGGAAGAGGACCTCATGGACGGTTACCTCATGTGCCGGTGCTGTGCTGAACCAGCACCCATGCGCCCTCACATCGTTTGGTTTGGGGAGATGCCGCTTGGCATGAACCAAATCTACGATGCGGTTGAAGCGTGCGATGTGTTTGTCGTGGTTGGTTCGTCGGGTCACGTTTACCCTGCGGCCGGTCTTGTCGATGTGGCGCGCTCAGGGGGGGCAACAACGGTCCTGGTCAACCTTGACCGGCCGCAGAATGCGGATCGGTTTGATGAGATTCACCTGGGGCCTGCGGGTGAACTTCTGCCCGAACTCGTCACGGCTTGGCTTCACCAATGATGGCACGCTGCTGGGCATCATGCCGTGTTCAGTCGCTGTTCCCCGATGCAGCACGAAGCAGTCCGAGGAAGGGTGGACTCGGTCGATTGGGTCGAGATTTGAATTCAGGATGGTACTGAACACCGACGTAATAGGGGTGGTCCTTGAGCTCAAAAATCTCACAGCGTTGCCCGGATTCGTCCTTGCCAACGAACATCAATCCGGCGGCTTCGATGGCTTCGATGAGGTCGGGATTGACCTCGTAGCGGTGCCGATGGCGTTCATCCACGGCCTCCCCTTCGCCGTACAGCCGCCGAATCGCGCAGTCGTCGACCTGCCAAAGGGTTGGACGGCTGCCAAGCCGCATCGTTCCACCGAGGTGTGTTTTCGAAATTTCAGGCATGAACACCACCGCAGCGTGTTCAGGGTTTTCAGCAAATTCAGTGGAATTGGCGCTTTCGAGCCCCAGGACGTTTCGACAGAACTCGATGGTGGCGACTTGCAAGCCCAAACAAATGCCAAGGTAAGGGACGGCTTGTGTTCGTGCATGATGGGCGGCCAGAATTTTCCCTTCCACCCCTCGGTCGCCAAACCCGCCGGGCACCAAGATGCCGTGGGCCTGCCGAAGCAGGGTCCACGCTTGCTGGTGTTCGTCTGCGTCCTCATCGGCCCACGCCTTCTCAAGGTGACCCGCTTCGATCCAGTCGATGACCAACTTCCGATCGACGGCCATGGCCGCATGCTGCAGGCTTTTGATGACCGAAAGATATGCGTCGGTCAAATCGGTGTACTTCCCAACCATGGCGATGTGCACTTCGTCGGTCAAGGTGTCCACATGATGGGCCATTGTGCGCCATTCGTCGAGGAGGTTGGTGGCGGTGCAATCCACCCCCAAGATGTCGCACATGCCCTGTTCATGGAGCATCAACGGGACGTGGTAGATGTTGGGGACATCGTGCGTTGACATCACCGCCTGCGGTTGGACATGGCAGAACGCAGCGAGTTTCGCTCGGGTTTCTTCGTTCAGCGGTTTCGAAGAGCGGCACACGAGGATGTCTGGGGTGATGCCGAGGCCTCTCAATTCCTTGACCGTGTGCTGCGTGGGTTTGGTTTTCTGTTCACCCACCGGACCCATGACCGGCACCAAGGAGACGTGGACGAAGGTGACATTTTCTCGGCCCACCCGGAATTGGAATTGCCGCAAGGCTTCGACGTACGGTGACGATTCGATGTCCCCAACGGTGCCACCGAGTTCGATGATGCAGGCATCCGGGGTTTCGTCGCTTCCGTCTGCAGGTCGGTGCGCCACGTCTTCCAACCAGTCCTGAATGGCATCGGTGATGTGAGGGATCACCTGAACCGTCTTGCCCAAGTAATCGCCTCGGCGTTCCGCCTCGATGACCTTGGCGTAGACCTTGCCGGTGGTCAGGTTGTTGTCTTTGGAGAGGTTGATGTCGAGGAAGCGTTCGTAGTTGCCGAGGTCAAGGTCCACTTCACCACCGTCGTCGAGGACGAACACTTCACCGTGCTCAAAGGGGGACATGGTGCCCGCATCGCTGTTGAGGTACGGGTCAATTTTGATCGAGGTCACGCGCAATCCTGCCGCTTTCAGGAGGACACCGATGCTGCTGGCGGTGACCCCTTTGCCCAATCCCGACAGCACGCCCCCACTCACGACCACGTACTTCATGCGCCATCAACGGGCTTTGAGGCCGTCGCGCCTACCTAATCAACTCTCCGTTGACCCACGGCGATGTCGGTTGAGCGAATGCGTTCAAGTCAGCATGAGCGAAGGATGAAAAGGCGTCCGAGCAGGTGGGACAACCGGGGCGAACCATGACCGAACGACCGTCCACCATGCAAGCCTGGACCAAGGTCCGGGATGAAGAAGGTGGGTTTTCGTTGACGACCCATCCGGTGCCTACACCCGGCCCCGGGGAAGTGTTGGTCAAAACCAAAGCCACTTCGGTGTGCGGCACCGACCTTCACATTTGGAAATGGGACGATTGGAGCCGAGAGAACGTTCCGTTGGGAACCGTCACCGGTCACGAAACCTGCGGTGAAGTGGTCGCGCTGGGTGATGGCGTCACGTCCCATGCATTGGGTGATCTGGTGGCCATCGAGTGCCATTTGGCGTGCTGGTCCTGCCCGCGATGCGAGGAAGGCAACGCGCACGTGTGCGAAAACGGATCCATTTTCGGTGTTCATCGACACGGTGCCTTTGCCCCCTACTTTGTGATACCAGCCGTGAACGCCCGTCATGTCCCCGCAGGATTGGACCCAGCCCACGCCTCCATCCAAGACCCGCTTGGCAACGCCATTCACACCCTCACCGGCGGTCCGGTGGAGGGTGCGACCGTCGCTGTTCACGGTCTGGGGCCCATCGGGTTGTTTGCCGTCAACGCCGCCAAAGCCATGGGGGCGACGAAGGTCATCGCTGTGGATTGGGACAACACCTACCGGATGGATTTGGCTCGCTCCCTTGGCGCCGATGTGGTGCTGGGCAAGGACGATGATGTGGTGGCTTCCATCTTCGAGGCCACCGATGGTCGAGGGGTGGACAACGCTTGCGAATTCTCAGGGTCCCCCGCTGCACTGGCCAACTGCATCCGGTCCACGCGCATGGGCGGGTACGTGAACATCCTCTCCGTGTACGGCAACGGCATGCCCAACGTGCCCATGAACGAGGTGGTCTTCCGCTACCTTCACCTCAAAGGCATCAACGGTCGCAAGATGTGGTCCACGTGGGACGTGATGCACGACCTGCTTGAGCGTGGGGCCATCGATGTCGATACGGTGCTGACCCACCGCATGCCCATTCAGGCATTCAACGAGGCCGTTGAACTCGCCATGTCGGGTGACTGCGGCAAAGTGGTGCTCGACTTTGAGGCTTAGGACGACACCGTCAAACGGCGTCACGTTCCGACGACATGTTCCATTTGGCTCAATCGTCTTCGTCGCCCAAGGTGGGTTCGGTGGGGTCCTGCTTGGCCCAGAGCACGTCGTCGATGCGGAGCACGGACAACGCCGCTTCGGTGGCGCCTGCAAGCACTTGTTGTGTGATGCGCAGCGGCTCAACGATGCCCAAATCAAGCATGTTGGCGGGTTGCTTCTCGAGAACATTCAGTCCGATGAGGTGGGCCTGTTCGCCGCCTTGTGCTTGCTGAGACACCACGCGCAGCAAGGTGTCCAAAGGATCCAAACCGGCGTTTTCGGCAAGGGTCCGTGGGATCACTTCGAGCGCATCAGCGTACGCTTCAACCGCCAGTTGTTCCCGGCCTGGGATGGCCTCCGCGTGGCGGCGGAGGTGGCGTGCGAGGGCGATTTGTGTCGCACCACCTCCGGCGAGCAACGCCGGTTCTTCCAGCAACTGGCAGGCCACACCCAACGCATCCGCAAAACACCGCTCAACTTCGCCGACGGTGTCGGTGGTTGAACCGGTGGCGATGAACGTGGCGCCCCCCTCCTCCGTGTCAACGGTCCATCGGTCCTTGCCGTTGATCCGTTCGTTGCGGCTTTCGATGAAGGCACCGATGTCGTCAGCCGTCAGCGCGTTCACGTCGAGGTTGAGCCGTGCTCCGCAACCACGTGCGAGCAGGTCGAGGTCGGCACGTGCCACCCGCCTGAACGCCTGGATGCCAGCATCGGCCAACGCTCCGTGAACGTCGTCATCGATGCCTTCCTTGCACGCCAGCAGCGTGACACCCAGCGTTTTGAGATGGTCGATTTGCTCGAGCAGCATGGTGCGTTCCTTCGCCCGGAAGGCTTCGAGCACCCCTGGGTTGGTCACGTTCAGCTTGACTTCGCTCATCAATCCCTTTCGCTCCAGTCCGCCGTCGATCAGCGCCACCTTGCCCGCGTTCAGTCGGCGAGGCATGGAGCGAGTGACACGCTTTTTTGGTAAGGCCAGTCCGGTGACGAGGTGCGAATCCGTCATTTGACCGCCCACGTTGGTGAGCACCTTCACTCGGGTCGGATCAGCGACGATGTCGCCGTTTCGTTCCTCAACCACGGCCTTGGCAGCTTCGTGGGCAACTTCAGCCAAGTGGATTTGCATGGCACGGTGAATCTTTCCAGCAAGCGAGGTTTCGGTTGCTCGGCGTTGGCGCTCAGGCGTCGCTTCGATGAGGAGGGTGGTCAAGCGTTCGCGGCACGCCGACTCGGCCATGCGGTAGCCACGTCCGATCGCAGAGGGGTGGACGCCCTGCAGCACCAGTTCCCATGCGTTCTGGAGCAGTTCAGCACTGAACAGCACGGCACTGGTGGTGCCGTCACGGGCGATGCGGTCTTGGGTCGTGGAGGCGTTGATCAGCATCTTCGCGACGGGGTGTTCCACCTTGGCGGATTCAAGGACGGTCACGCCGTCGTTGGTGACCATCGTCCGCCCTTCGTCATCGATGAGCAACTTGTCCATGCCCCGAGGGCCAAGCGTGCTGCGAACCGCGCCTGCGAGGGCCATCGCCGCCGTGATGTTGTTGCGAAGCGCTTCCCGTCCCGTCGACCGCGTGGTCTCCTTGAGGATGGGGACATCGCTCATGCGTTCGCCAACTCCAACTTCCCCATAAGGCCGACGCCCCCGGTTGGTGGGCCGGACGCTTGGCTCAATCTTCGTCTTCGACGACTTCAAAGTCAGCGTCAACGACACCGTCGTCCACGTTGATGGCGCCGTCCTCGCCGCTCTCTTGTTCGGCCATTTCGGCCGCAGCGGCTTCGTACAACTTGGTGGAAACGGCATGCATGGCCTCTTCGATTTCCTTGACCTTGGCCTGGATGGCTGCGTCATCCATGGCTTCCACGTCGATCGGTTTCCCATCGTCGTCCTGAACCATGGCTTCCAACTCATCGAGATGGGCCTTGACAGGGTCGACGTCGCTGTCGTCGAGCTTGTCCGCCGATTCCTCGAGGGTGCGACGGGTTTGATAGACGACCTGGTCGGCCATGTTTCGGAGGTCCACCTTGGCTTTGCGCCGCTGGTCTTCCTCGGCGAATTTCTCGGCTTCAGCGATCTTGGCTTGAATCTCGTCTTCGGAGAGCGAGGTCGCCGATTCAATCTTGATCGATTGTTCCTTTCCGGTGCCCATGTCCTTGGCGCTGACGTTGACGATGCCGTTGGCGTCGATGTCGAAGGTCACCTCGATTTGAGGCACGCCGCGGGGTGCGGGTGGGATGCCAACGAGTTGGAATTGGCCCAAGGTCACGTTGTCTTTGGCGAACTCACGCTCGCCTTGCAGCACGTGAATCTCCACAGCGGGTTGGTTGTCGGTAGCGGTCGAGTAGACCTCGGAGCGGCGAGAGGGGATGGTGGTGTTGCGCTCAATCATCGTCGTCATCACACCGCCGAGGGTCTCGATGCCGAGGGTCAGGGGTGTCACGTCAAGCAAGAGAATGTCCGAGACGCCTTCGTCACCGGCAATGATGCCGGCTTGAAGTGCAGCGCCCATGGCCACGGCTTCATCGGGGTTGATGCCCTTGAAGGGAGGTTTTCCGGCTTCCTTCTCCACCGCTTCTTGGACGGCAGGCACACGGGTCGAACCGCCCACCAGGATGACCTTGTCCACATCGCCCTTTTTCAGGCCAGCGTCCTTCATGGCTTGTCGGGTGGGGACCATGGTCTTCTCCACGAGCTTGGCGATGAGGTCCTCAAACTTGGCTCGACTGAGCGTCAGATCGAGGTGCACGGGTTGGCCGTCGGCCATGGAGATGAACGGCAGGTTGATCTGCGTGGATTGGGTGCCAGAGAGTTCGATTTTGGCCTTCTCGGCTGCTTCCTTCAACCTTGACATGGCCTGTGGGTCCTTGGAAAGGTCGATGCCAGTGTCCTTCTTGAATTCAGATGCGAGCCAGTCGATGATCTTCTCATCGAAGTCGTCACCACCGAGTTTGTTGTTGCCGGCCGTGGCTTTCACCTCGATTTGCGGTTGGCCGTCCACTTCGTAGATTTCCAACACCGAAACGTCGAACGTTCCGCCACCCAGGTCGTAGACCAGGATGGTTTGGTCCTGTGATTTGTCCACGCCGTAGGCGAGGGCCGCAGCCGTGGGCTCGTTGATGATGCGGAGGACGTCCAGGCCGGCGATGCGTCCAGCGTCCTTGGTGGCTTTCCGCTGAGCGTCCGTGAAGTATGCAGGGCAGGTGATGACCGCCTGTTTCACTTCGTGACCGAGGTAGGCCTCGGCATCGGCCTTCAACTTCTGAAGGATGAAGGCCGAGATTTCTTGCGGCGTGTAATCCGTGTCGTCCACGTTCGTGGTCCACTTGGTGCCCATGTGACGTTTCACGGAGATCATCGTACGGTCGGGGTTGGTCACGGCTTGCCGCTTGGCGGTCACGCCGATGAGCCGTTCGCTGTCGCCTTTGGCGAAGGCCACCACGGAGGGTGTGGTTCGGGCACCTTCGGCGTTGGGGATCACCACCGGTTCACCGTTTTCGATCGTGGCGACGCAGCTGTTTGTTGTTCCAAGGTCAATTCCTATCACTTTGCTCATTGTTTCACTTCCTGTTTTGTTCAAAAAATGGGGATGCCACCGTCGTCTTCATCATCGTCGTCGCTGTTGGCCACGTCGATGTGAACGTCCCCGGTGGCAGGGACATCGTCGTTCTCCATCTCGAGTGCTTTGCCTTGGGGGGTGAGCTTGAGGGTGATGTCAAGGACGCCGTTGTTCAACGTCCATTCCACCACATCTTCGCACGGATGGGGCAGAGCGACCAAGGCGAGCGGTTTGGGTTGCGTGCTTCGCATGATTTCAACCTGCGATCCTTCCTTGACCAGTTCAATCTCGAGTTGTTCAGAGGGAATGTCCCCCTTCAAGGCGAAATCCAAGGTGATCGCCATGTTCCAACCATCGAGGTAGACATCGTCGGACGGCAGGGAAATGGTTTCCTCGTCGTCCGTTTCGAGCGCCGATTCATCAAGGTCCACCGGCGCCATGTCCACTTGGACGGCCACACCCAAATTCTTCAGAACGTCCTCGATGGATTCGCCCGAACTCAGGCTCTTGAACAAGTTGTCCAAATCCAGGTTCAGGTTGGGCATGCCGGCGATTTTGTTCAGGTCGATGCCGGAGTTGTCGAGTTGGTCTTTGATCATGCGTAGGAAGGGGCGCAGTTGGTCCCGGGTGATGGGCATGCCCATGCTTCGCATGGCTTGTTCCAACTTGTCCAGAAGGTCGTCTTCCCATGCATCGTCGTCCATCGCATTCACCACTACTGAACCATCAGTTGTATAGTGGCGTCAACGCCTCCCACTATAAACCCATTGAAACGACCGCAGCGAATCCATTGGGTGGGCGTTGATTCCTTTGGAAGATGGGCTGATGCTTCAAACGATGGGCCACCAGCCGTTTGGAGCGGTTGAGGTCCCCTGCCCGGAGTCACAGGCTTAAAGACGACCCGGACTTCGCGAGGCCATGGACCTCGTGGAGATGTTCAACGCCTGCGAAGCAGGCTTGCCGTTTTCCGTGGAGATCCTGCCGCCCAACCGAGGCCTTGGTCTGCGCAACATCCACGAGTTCTTCGATGCCTTGGACGGCTGGAAACCGGCGTTTGTGAGCGTGACGTACCACCGTGCACATCGGGTTGAAATCGAGGGTGAGGACGGACGTGAATGGGTGTGGAACCGCAAGAACCCGGGCACGCTCGGGGTCTGCGCTATGCTCAAGTTTCGATACGGGCTCAACGTTGTCCCCCACGTCATCTGTGGCGGTTTTTCCAAATTCGATTCGGAGGATTACTTGGTCGATCTCGATTACTTGGGCCTCAAGCACGTGCTCGCCCTCCGAGGTGACGCAGACAAAAACGACACCCAGTTCGTTGCGCACCCCCAAGGATACGCACATGCCAATCAACTCGTTGAGCACATCGTTCGTCTGAACCGCGGCGAGTATTTGGAAGGCGTGAACGATTCTCGGCCCACCGATTTTCACATCGGTGTGGCGGGGTATCCCGAGGTCCATGCCGAGGCGACCGACTTGGCCAGCGACGTGGCTAACCTCAAACGTAAGGTTGACGCCGGCGCATCGTTCATCATCACCCAGATGTTCTTCGACAACACCGCCTTCTTCCGGTTCGTTGACGCCTGCCGAAGTGCGGGCATCGACGTTCCCATCGTTCCAGGGATCAAGGTTCTGACGTCCAAACGGCAGCTCGAGGTCCTCCCTGCCATCTTTCACACGGTGATGCCGGGTGCCTTGGTCAAGGCCGTTGAGGCGTGCTCGAGCGACGAAGAAGTGGTGGAGGTTGGGTTGAACCACGCTGAAGCCCAAACCCGAGCATTGCTGGCTTACGGTGTGCCCGGTGTTCATTTCTTCACCATGAACAACAGCCGGGTGTTCAACCGGCTGATTGGCCGCATGCGAGGATGAGGGCATGGACACGGTCACCGACTTGATGGCGTTAGCGGACCAACGCATCGTCATCATCGACGGGGCCATGGGCACCATGATTCAACACGTCGGGTTGGACGAATCGGACTTCAGAGATGCGGCGCTCAGCGACCACCCAACCGACCTCAAAGGCAACAACGAGATGCTTTCCCTCTCCCGTCCAGATGTCATCCGCGACATCCACGCCCAGTACCTCGCAGCGGGTGCGGACATTGTGGAAACCAACACCTTCGGCGCCACCGCCATCGCCCAAGCGGAGTACGGCTTGAGCCACCGTGCCCGCGAGATGAACCTTGCATCGGCCCGACTGGCCCGGGAGGCCGTCGACGCTCACCGTCGGTCCACCGGTCAACCGGCTTGGGTGGCGGGCGCTGTGGGCCCGACCAACGTCACCCTCTCCGCCTCGTCCAACGTCGATGACCCATCGGCCCGGGATGCATCTTGGGATGAGGTCTACGGGGCCTATCTTGAACAGGTGTTGGCGTTGATTGAAGGAGGGTGCGACATCGTGCTCATCGAGACCATCTTCGATGTGCTCAATGCAAAGGCTGCCATCAAAGCCACGTTGGATGCGTTTGACCAACTGGATGTGACGTTGCCGATCATGATTTCCGTGACGTTCATCCAAGAGGAGGGCGACCGGACCGTGTTCGGTCAAAGCGTGGAGGCGTTTTGGGCCTCCGTTCGGCACGCCAAACCGTTCAGCGTGGGATTGAACTGCGGTCTTGGAGCGACCGGATTGCGAAGCAAATTGACCACGCTCGCCTCGATTTCGGACATCAAGACCCATCTGTACCCCAACGCAGGGCTGCCCAACCCGCTCTCCCCCTCGGGCTTTGACGAAACACCTGCCATCACCGCCGCTCATGTCGCCGCTTTGGTGCGTGACGGCTTGTTGAACCTCGTCGGTGGGTGTTGCGGCACCACGCCCGAGCACATCGCTGCGATTCGAAGCGCTGTGGAGGGCATGGAGCCACGGGTTCCGGACGAGGTGCCGAGAACGACGACCTATGCGGGGCTGGATGCGTTCACCGTTCTCCCTTCATCCAACTTGGTCATGGTGGGGGAGCGCACCAATGTGACGGGGTCGGCCAAATTCCGTCGCCTGATCGCCGCCAACGATCTCGAAGGCGCGGTGGATGTGGCCCGCGAACAGGTTCGCAACGGCGCCAACCTCATTGATGTCAACATGGATGAAGGCCTCATCGACAGCGAGGCAGTGATGACCAACTTCCTCAACATCGTGGCCACGGAACCCGAGATCGCCTCGGTCCCGATCATGATCGATTCGTCAAAGTGGAGCGTGCTGGAGGCGGGTCTGAAGTGCATTCAGGGCAAACCCGTGGTCAATTCCATCTCCCTCAAAGAAGGTGAAGCCGTGTTCATCGAGCAGGCGAAGGCGATTCACCGCCACGGGGCCGCCGTGATTGTCATGGGCTTCGATGAGCAAGGCCAAGCCGAAACGGTTGAACGGAAGGTCGAGATCGCCCTTCGCGCTCAACACCTTCTCGTGGACGTGGTGGGTTTCGACCCATCGGACATCGTGCACGACCCCAACGTGCTTGCCGTGGCCACCGGGATGGAGGAACACAACGCGTTCGCCATCAACTTCATCGAGGCCACCCGCCGAATTCGAGCCGCGTGCCCAACCACGATGGTCAGCGGTGGCATCAGCAACCTATCCTTTTCCTTCCGAGGGAACGACCCCGTCCGACAAGCCATGCACGCTTCGTTCCTCCATCACGCCATCAAAGCCGGCCTGACCATGGGCATCGTAAACCCCTCCCACTTGACGCTCTACCGGGACATCGACGCCGCGCTGCTCACCTTGGTGGAAGACGTTCTTTTCGACCGTCGTTCGGACGCCACCGAACGTCTGGTGGCCAACGCAGCGAACTTCGCCACGAACGCCACCGCCGTCGTGGAATCGGAAGCTTGGCGCGACCTCACCGTTCACGAACGGTTGGGGCATGCCTTGGTCCACGGCATCACGGAGCACATCGAGGCCGATGTCGAAGCCGCGTTCGCCTTGAACGGCGACGCGCTGTCCATCATTGAGGGCCCGCTGATGGACGGCATGAACGTGGTGGGGGACCTGTTTGGCTCCGGCAAAATGTTCCTTCCCCAGGTGGTGAAGAGTGCCCGTGTGATGAAAAAAGCCGTGGCATGGCTCGAACCCTACATGCACGATGGGGCTTCGGAAAAGAAGACACGAGGCACGGTCGTCTTGGCGACCGTGAAAGGCGACGTCCACGACATTGGGAAAAACATCGTGAGCATCGTGCTCCAGTGCAACAACTACGCCGTTCACGACCTCGGGGTGATGGTGCCGATGTCAACCATCTTGGACAAAGCCCAAGCCGTGGACGCTGACATTGTGGGTCTTTCCGGGTTGATCACCCCGTCCCTGGATGAAATGATCGGCGTGGCCAGGGAGATGGAACGGCGCGAGATGGCGATGCCGCTGCTCATCGGCGGGGCCACGACCTCGCGTCAACACACAGCGGTCCGCATCGCTCCCGCATACGCCTCTGAGGTGGTTCACGTGAAGGATGCGTCGCTGGTTTCTGGGGTTTTGAACGCCCTGTTGGACGATGAGCGACGCACGGTGTTCAGGGCAAACTTGCAGGAGGAACACCGGCGACTGACGGCGCTGTTTGAGCGGAAAATGGCCCAGCCCCTGCTCACGCTGGAGAAGGCGAGAGGGAAGCAACCCCAGCTGATGTTTGACGCCACCACATCGCCCGCTCCACCGTTTTTGGGTGTACGGGCGTTCGCGTTGGACCTTGAGGAGCTCGTGCCGTTCATCGATTGGAATTTCTTCTTCACGGCGTGGGACATGAAGGGCACCTACCCCAGCATCCTCGAACACCCAGAGAAAGGTGAAGCCGCTCGGGATGTCTTTGAGAACGGTCAACGGATGCTCAACGAGATCATCGCCTCGGGAGACTTGCGCATCAAGGCCATCGCTGGATTTTGGCCGGCACGGTCCCGAGGCGAGGACCTCATCGTCACCGGGGAACGGGAACACACGTTCTGTTTCCTCCGGCAGCAGCGCGATGCCGGTGTTCACAACCGCTGTTTGGCCGACTTCATCGCTCCCGAAGACCACGAACACAGCGATCACGTTGGCACCTTCGCCGTGGCGGTTCACGGTGCAGAGGCCCTGGCTGAACGCTACGAAGCCGACCACGACGATTACAACGCCATCATGGTCAAAGCCATCGCCGACCGACTTGCGGAAGCTTCTGCCGAAGCGCTGCATCAACGCATCCGTGAGATGTGGGGCTTCCCCGATGACGATACGATGACCCACCAGCGCCTGATGAACGCCGATTACCGTTCCATCCGTCCTGCGTTCGGTTATCCCGCTTGCCCTGACCACAGCGACAAGCGAGCGTTGTTTGATTTGCTGGGGGCTGAAGAACACGGGTTCGAGTTGACCGAATCCTGCGCCACCCGTCCTGCTGCCAGTGTTTCAGGCATGTACTTCGCTCACCCTGAAGCCACCTACTTCGCGGTCAATCGCGTGGACGAGGGTCAAGTGATGGACCTTGCGCAGCGTCGAGGATGTGCTCGGCGTGAAGTGGAGTACTGGCTGGCGTCGGTCATCGATTACGACCCCAACTGATGTGGCCCCCCAACCCCAGGATTCAGCGCTGGGCGCGAGGCTGGGTGGACTGAGTGCCCCAACAGGGTCTTGGCCACCGTTGCGTTTGGTTTCACTCGCCGGTGATCAGGCGAACCATGGTGCGAACGTGAACGCCGGTCGCTCCGTTGCCAACGGTCTTGTTGGTCTTGGCACCCCAGTAGGTGCCGGCGATGTCCATGTGGGCCCAGGTCACCTGCTTGGCGTCGTCGCCTTCGCCTTTTTCTGGAACGAACTGCTTGAGGAAGGCAGCAGCGGTGTTGGCACCGCCCCATCGACCAGCACCAAGGTTTCGGGTGTCGGCGATCTTGGAATCCGTCATTTCCTTCTCAAAGGCGGGAAGCAGCGGCATGGGCCAAGCCAATTCACCGACGTCGTTGCCTGCATCGTGGATGCGGGTGCGGAAATCGTCGTCGTTGGACCACAGGCCGGTGGCTTCGTGGCCCAGGGCCACGACGCACGCACCGGTGAGGGTGGCAAAGTCCACGATGTATTCAGCGTCAAAGTCCGTGCCGGCCTTCCACAATCCGTCCGAAAGCACCAGCCGCCCTTCAGCGTCGGTGTTCAGCACCTCGATGGTCTTGCCAGACAGAGTGGTGATGACGTCTCCGGGTCGCTGGGCGTTGGAGGAAGGCATGTTTTCAGCCATGCAGGTGATGCCGACGACCTTCTTGTCGTAGCCGATGGCAGCGAGGGCTTCCATGGTGCCGAACACCGTGGCCGACCCGCCCATGTCGTACTTCATTTCGTCCATGCTGGGGCTGGGCTTGATGGAAATGCCACCGGTGTCAAAGGTGATGCCCTTGCCCACGAGGACGGGGTGCGGGCCGCTTTGGTCGCCGTTGAGGGTGAAGATCACCATGCACGGTTTTCGGGCCGACCCCATACCAACGGCCACGAGGCCGCCCATGCCAAGTCGCTTGGCTGCTTCGTACTCGATGACTTCAACCGTCACGTTGCTGTACTGCTTGGCCCATGCCTCGGCTTTCTCAGCGAAGGCCATCGGGTACATGTCGTTGGGTGGGCAGTTGCCCAAGTCGCGGGACAGGTGAACGCCGCCCGCAATGGCAGCGGCTCGCTCGACAGCGGCTCCCAAGGTTTCCACATCGGATTCGTTGCAGTTGATGCGGGTGGACAGGTCGGCATCATCGTCGTCGTCGTCCTTGCTTTTGTACTCGTCGTAGTCGTAGTCGCGAAGCATCATGCCCTCGGCGAAGGCAGCGATGGCTGCGGTGTCCTTGGTGGAGATATTCACGGTGAATTCAGACCCGTGAACCTTCTTTCGAGCGGCCACGGCGGAGGCGCCAGCATCGCGGTAGGTGTGGACGGTGGCATCGGCTTCCTTACCCAAACCGACGAGCATGGCTTTGCCGCCGTCCGTCCCGAGCAAGGTCATCGTGCTGTTGGCTTTGCCCTTGAAGTCCCCTTCCGAAAGCACACGGTTGATTTGTGCATTGAGCGAATTGGGGATGCCCTCGTTGGTGGCACCGATGGTGTCCGTACCTTCGAAGATGGGCAACACAAGGGTGCCGTAGATGTTGTTTCCTGAACTGACCGTGACTTGCATGTGACTCAACGCCACCGAATGCGGCGGTGTTCTTCAAACCTCGTCCGCTGAATGTTCAACGGTAGGACGCGTTCCATCCGTTCACACGATGCCCTCTTCGCGACGCCCTCGGCCCCATCCGATGAGGACAAAACCGATCAGCGTTGTGAAGGGGTGGAACAAGCCGGTCCCCAACAGCAAACCGGGTTCCTCCGCTTCGACCAGCACCACCCGGTCGTCGTCGACGGTTTCGTTCACCCATGTGGCGGCGTTGATCACGCGCTTCTGGTAGTTCAAATTCCACGTACCCTCCGTGTCCAACCATGTTGGGTTGGCATCGAAGCTCAACGCCGTGGTGTTCGTCGCGTTCACGTTGAACAGGGGGGATGTCCAGCGTACGTTGCCTTCCTCATCGAGGTGCTGAAGCGTGGCGTTGGCGGTGCTGGCGTGACCGAGGTTGTGGACGGTGAGCGAAACCCGGTCATCGCTCACCTCCAAGGTCTCGACGGACAACCGGGCTCGCCAGTACCAGACGTTTTCAATGAGGTGGTGCATCACGTCCATTTCTTCGCCAAGGCGGTCCTCAAGGGCTTCAAACGACCCGGGAACAAATTGCTCATCGTCGGTTTCAAAGGTGAACGTGGGGAAACCCATGACCCCATACCCGTAGTCACGGCTGGTGCCGCAGTTGGGGTACAGGCCTTGGTTGGCGTTCTGAATGGGAATGGGCGACACCTGCTCGTGGACGTCATCGCGAATGAAATGGAACAGCTCCCAATCGGGCGGTTGTTCGGGCCATTTGCCCCAAGGGTAAAGCATGATCCAGACGCCAGTGTGCATGGTGACGTACAGGTCAGCGTCCGTCACGTGGGTGTTCATGTAGGCTGAATTGGAGGCCGTTTCGGATTCGCTGAAGGCACTGCTGCCGGGTTGTGTGGTGGGGCACGTGTTCCAATAATGGTCGTAGTTTCGGTTTAGGTCAACCTGGTTGATGTTCCAACGGGTGTCGATGTCGTTGCCGTCAGGGTTGAGCATGATGAGAATGTGGAGCTCCGTGTTCTGAAGCGTCTCCACGATGGCGGCGTCGCCGGCGTTCCAGCCGTTGATGTAGGTCTTCGCCGTCAAGTAGGCCAGCGCCGTACCGAGGTATTCGTTGCCGTGGTGGCCGCCGTCGATGTAGACGATTTCCTTGGCGCTGCCGTTGGGTTTGGTTTCCATGGACCAGTCCGAGAGGCGAACCACCCAGAGCGTCTTCCCGAGTTCGGAGGTGCCTGCACTGGTGAGGCTGACCACATCGGGGTGGTCTTCCGCCCAGTTGTTGACGTCGAGCGTCAGCGACGCCCAGGTGAGGTGAACGTGGTTGTCGATGGGTTCCCCCGGCCAAGCATGGGTGCGGGCTGGGTCGTATTGTGCAGCGGCCGTGGGCAAGCCTGCAAGGAGCAGGCAAACCACCAAACCCACGGCTGTTCGCATGGCTGGGCGTGGGTGAAGCGAATCAAAAACGCTTGCTTACCGAGTCGACTCACCAATCGGACGTGAAGGCGTTGGGGTTGGTGACCTTCTCGTCTTCGCGAACCCAGATGCCTGCACCGTCGCTGCTGTAGATGTCGGCGAACGGATCGACATCTTCCTCCTGAAGGTTGCGTTGCATGTAGGCTTCAACACGCTCCCGAAGGTCGGGTTTGAACTTCCAGTAGTGAATGCGCCATTCACGTCCGTCCCAGAGCGTGGTTTCCTCTGATTCTGTGGTCAACAGGTCGTAATCCTGGAACATGTAGAACAAGTTACGGTCGGTTGGTTCAAGGGCGTTGTCGATGATGCGGTTGTAAAATCCGAAAAACCCGAGGGCATGTTCGGCCATGCCTTGCGCCACTTCAGTGTCCATGTCCAGGTCGATGTGCTGCTGAATGGCACGCGTCAATTCCCCCAATGTCATTCCCATACCATCGCCTCGAAAACGCCCCAGCGGCCACTTTTGCGTCGCTGTTGCTGTATTATATTGGTCACCGACCCATATTAAATGTTCTACGCCAGTTCCTCCCACGCACCTTTTGCAGCGGTTGGAGGGGCAGCGTCCCATCGGCAGAATGAAGAAGGGCGCGTCCGACCAGAGGTTGTGGAACCGCCCTTCGCCGAAGGCGCCTTTCTGGGCGTCGGTCCAACCGCCGATGCACCGGACATGATCGTGGTTCCTCTGGCCTATGAGCTCACCACCTCCTACGGCCATGGCACGGCCGACGGTCCGGCAGCATGCATCGAAGCCAGCGGGCAGGTCGAACTGTACGATGCGGAACTTGGCGAGGACCTCCCTGCGGGGTTGTCCCTTCACACCGCCCCCGTGTGGGAGAGTTCCATGCCAACGTTGCTGGCGCAACTGGACGACATGGCCAACCATGCCAGGGGCTTCATGAAAGGTGACGTGTTTCCCCTTTTTTTGGGCGGTGAACACGGGATTCTGCCACCGCTGGTGCACGCTGCTCGGGACCATCCACGGGTCAATGGCGACCTCAGCCAACTCACGCTGGTGCAGCTCGACGCGCACGCCGACCTCCGGTCGTCCCTCGATGGCGAACCGTTCTCCCACGCCTGTGCGGCTGCTCGAGCTCTTGACGTGGGGGCGGGCCGATTGTTGCAAGCGGGCATTCGTGCGTACGCCAAAGAGGAGGCTGAGCGGATGAAGGCTGACGAGCGCATCACCTCGTTCCTGGCCAAATCCACTCAGCATCCCCACCATGGTGCTGCGGCGTGGTCGGCGTGGCTGGATGAACTTCGTTCGGTCGAAGGACCCGTTCACTTGACGCTGGACATTGATGGGTTGGACGGCACGTTGGTGCCCGCCACCGGCACCCCCGTCCCCGGAGGGCTGTCGTTCTGGCAGGTCGTTGAGACGATTGAGGTGCTGTTCGCCAACCCCAAGGCGGTGGTGATCAGCGCAGACGTCAACGAAATCGCCGTTCAGACCGATAGCCCCCTCACGCAGTTCACCGCTGCCTCCTTGGCCACCCGGATTCTCGCTCACCATGTCTTGGCACGACGGGAAGGTCGCTGGACGCCAATCGATGCACAACACGTTTCAGAACCTGCTCCAGGGCATTTTTTCCAAACCACCTTCGGTGGCAAAACTTCGGCAAGTTCTTAGGTAAAATGACTTGGCGAGCGCAAGGTGGTTGATTTGATGAGCATCAAAGCCCAAGGCGCCCACGTCTTCCTTGACTACACGGGCGCGTTTTTCCAAAATGAAACCGATGGTGCGTGGATGCTCGAGCGCATGCGCGAGGCCGTTGCTGCCACACCCGCTCGCGAAGTGCACGCTCATGTTGAGTCGTTTGACGGCACGGTGTCGCCGCCGGGGTTCGCTGCCGTGGTGCTCATCGATGAAAGTCACCTTTCGGCTCACAGCTACGCCGACCGAGGGTTACTGGCATTGGATTGTTTCACCTGCGGTGCCACCAACCCCGACGCCGTCGCCGACCATGTGCACGCTGCCCTGACGAAGGCCTTTCCCGAACTTGTGTTGGAGCGCCGTGAGCGCGTGAACCGATTTTTGCATGCGGGGTGATGCCGTGAGTGTTCGAGCCTTTGTGGACGAACATTACCGTCACTTCAACGCCGGGACGTTGCAGCGTGCTGCCCGTTCGCTCACGGAGTTCATCGATGCGGGCGGAAAGGTGTTTCTCACCCTCGCTGGGGCCATGAGCACGGCTGAATTGGGCCGAAGCCTGGCGCCGATGATCCGGGCGGGGCACGTCGCCGCCATCAGTTGCACGGGTGCGAACCTCGAGGAGGACCTGTTCAACCTGGTGGCCCACAATCACTACGTGCGCATCCATTCCCACGAAGACCTCGCACCTGCCGATGACCAAGGATTGCTTGAACGCCATTTGAACCGCGTCACGGACACCTGCATTCCCGAGGAGGAGGCCATCCGAGCCGTTGAGCACCACCTGATGGCCCGTTGGCAGGCTGCACCCGAGCCTCAACTCCCTCACCGCTTCCTCTACGACTTGGTGTTGTCGGGGGACTTGGACGATGTTTACCAAGCCAAACCGGCCGATTCGTGGCTGCTCGCCGCAGCAGAACTGGACCTTCCGCTGTACGTGCCAGGCTGGGAGGACTCCACGCTGGGCAACATCTTCGCCGCCCGGTCCTTGGAAGGCGAAGTGAACACCGACGCCGTGTTGGGCGGGGTGCACTACATGCATCACCTCGTGGATTTTTACCAACGCAACCACCACCCCCTGGCGTTCCTTCAGGTGGGTGGCGGCATCGCAGGGGATTTTCCCATTTGTGTCGTTCCGCTGCTGAACCAGGACCTGCAGGTCGATGCCCCATTGTGGTCGTGGTTCGCTCAGGTGACGGACGCCACGGCCTCGTACGGGGGGTATTCGGGTGCACCCCCGAACGAGAAAATTTCGTGGGGGAAGTTGAGCATCGATACGCCACGGTTCAACATTCACAGCGATGCCACCGTCGTGATGCCCTTGCTCTTCGGTTACGTGCTTGACCGTTGAGTTGCACACCCTCCCCAAAGTCTTGAAGAGGAGTGTGTCCTCTTTTACACCATGGACCTTCGACGCACGTTGGCCGTGGGCGTGGTTTTCCTGATGGCGCTGTCAACCGTTCCCACGCAAGCCGAGGGGAACGATCTTCACACCGTTGCCGTTGGTGTTCACTGGGTCGATGACGGTCAAGGCGGTGTGCTGAACCAGTACACGCTTCAGTTCAACGGGGACGGCGCCTACACGTTTGACGCTCGCTTCTCGAGTGACCTTGTCAACGGCACACTGGAACCCACGGCGGTGTCGTGGGACAGCAACGATGCTGGACGGGTGGCGCTGGTCACGTTTGACCACAGCCTCAGCTGGGGCGAATTGGTCTCCGTCAGCGTCAACCTAACGGCGGTGGATGGGACCGCATTGTCCTCTCCCGTTCACGTTGATCGCAACGTGCAGGTCGGACAGTGGAACCAACCCATGGACGACCATGAGGTCCTGTTGTCCACCCGCTGGTCCACCGAGCAGGCCTACACGAACGATGAGGGGCCCCAACGGTTTGCGTTGTCCTTTGACGGCCAAGGGTGGCAACAGCGCATCGGCGATGTGGTCCAATCTTGGGAACTCGGGGCCGGGGATTTTGAGACCTTTGAGCAAGTGAACGGCACCGCCACGGATCTTGATCTCGTGCTCACGCAACTCTGGAAGAACGAAACCATCGTGGCGGGCGTCTTGACAGCCCAAACCTTCGACGCACGCGGGTTTGGTACCCTCAACACCACCGTTGACCAAGACGGGGTGCTCACGGTGATTCACGCCAACGTGTCGCAGGCCGAACTGAACCGTTCCACCATCGATGGCGTGATCGAAGAGCAATTGCTGCTCGAAGCGACCGGCGTGCTCAACCTGTCCGACAGCAGCGCATCGAACGATACCTTGTCCATCGACGGTGAATTGGCCATCTTTTTCCTCGAATACCACGACGTTGACGGTGAGCGCGTGCTTCAACACACCCAGTTCGAAGCCATAGCCACGTTCGTGCTCATTGAGGACGGCACCCGCCTGGACGTCGACTTGGACGGATTTTCCTCGCTTGAGCGTTGGGAACATGGAGAGCGTGTCCAACAGCACGAGGAACTCTACGGTTCGGGGACCTTCGGGTTTTCCGACCAGGACGAGAACGCTTCGCTCCAAGTGAACGGGACCATCCTTGACCTGCACACGCAGGTCGTGAACGGTTCCACCACGATCGACGACCTTCATGTGGACGGCGTTCTCACCGGTGATGTTCAGGGCACCTTTGGTGTCGTTCGGGGCATCGAAGAAACCGGAACGCAAGCCAACGCCACCGGCGAGGTGTTTGACGTGAACGTCATTCATCAAGAAACGTGGTTCAACATCACCGGATTGAACGGCGGGAATTTCTTTGACGGTGCGGGTTTGGGTGCCACGCACAACGAAACTTGGGATTACCAAGTGGTGCATGCGGATTGGGACAACCGGACCGTGCGCTTGGTTTGGCGAGAAACCGGAGCGGACGCTTCGGAAGGCGACGAGCGCCCTGAGCGGAGTCCGATTCAGCAAGACCCAACCCCGCCGGAGGTTGACCAGTCCCTTGGCAACCTGACCGTCAGTCGGGAAACGGGTTGGATGCCCATTCCGCTCCAGACCGGTGACCGGTTGACCCTCAATGCCCAGGAAGGGCTGGATTTGGACGTCGTGGCCGGCGAGCCGGGCGTGGACGTGCGGGACGGTCACAACCTCTCCGTGGTTCGATGGTCCGGAACGTACGGGCTGGATGGCACCGGCGCTCAGGGCACGGCCAGTGGGTCCATCGTCGCTGATGGTCCGCTTCAGGGTCTGCTTTCGTCCGTTCAGCGCTCGTTGAGCGTGCCCTTTGGCCCCACCAACGACACGCTGATCCTCAATGAAACCCAAGACCTGGACCGTGTGATTTCGCCTCAAATCGTCAGCGCAGACGACAACACTCCGCCCATGGTGAACGCTGTTTCCTTGCGAGAAGGCTTGGTGGTCGGTGAAAGCGGCTCGTTGGCGCATCTCGAGGTGACCATCGCCGATGCTGAGTTCAACGTCGACACCGTCACCGCCGATTTGAGTTCGGTGGGCCTTGGCACGGTGGTGTTGAACGACCGTGGCCTGGACGGCGACCAATCCATCGGCGACGATGTCTACACGGTCAGCGTTCGTGTGCCCGGCCTCGAGGTGGGTGAGCAGGACGTGACGGTTGTGGCCACCGATGCCTTCGGGGCCCAAACCACGCACCACGGGACCGTTGATGTGGTGAACCATGCCCCACGGCTGGTCGAGGTCACGTTGGCTCCTGAGACCTTGGAACGCGGCGCTGCTTTGGTGGTCAACGTGCGGGCGTACGACGGTCACGGCGTGGCATCGGTCGCGCTTGACCTCCGTCAATACGGCGGAGCCAACGTGGCGTTGGCCGAAAGCGACGGTGTTTGGGCTGCGATGGTGGACACGCCGGTTGGGCTTTCACCTGGCTTGCAGACCCTCGCCGTGGTGGTGACGGACGGCGAAGGTGCCACTGCGCGCTACGAGGCATGGTCATCGCCCACCGGGCCGATCGGTGCTTCGCCCCTCGGGCCGCATCATGTTCCCGTCGGTGGGTCAACGCCGATCGCGTTGATGGTGCTCAACGACCGGCCGTCCATTCTGTCACCTCCCACCGTCAACGTGGTCAAGGTGGAAGGCGACGCACCGGTGTTCACCGTGAACGTCAGCGATCCCGATGGCGTGTATCGCGTGGAAGCCAACCTCGGCGTGTTCGCAGGCGTTGGTGCTGCTGAATGGGCGACGATGCACGATGACGGCCGTTCAGGGGGCGATGAAGTCGCCGGTGACGGTGTGTTCTCCATCGAGCTGTCGGTGCGTTCCGGAACGCCTCTTGGCACGCACGAGATCACTGTTCGGGCCATCGATGCCTTCGGTGAACAAAACACGGCTTCCGCAGCGGTGAACCTCATCGACGGCGATGAGGGCGACGGCACAGGTGTGGGTTCCTCCTCGTTGATGCTCGGTGCCATCGGAGGATTGGTGTTGTTGGGCGCCGTTGCAGCGGTCGTGTTCATGATGCGCAGCGGTGGCTCTGGCGGTCGCAGCGGTGACCGCTTTGGTATGGAATGATGGCTGCACGGAAGGTCCCAATCCCCCTAGCCGACAACCGTTTAAACCCCTGCTCGGTCGGGGGAATCACCAGCGAGCGTAGTGTAGTGGTTATCACCGGGCGTTGCCAACGCCTGAACCCGGGTTCGAGTCCCGGCGCTCGCACTCCTCTTCCCCCTGATGCAGATTTGCGAGCGCCAGACGCTCGTGTTTCCCTTGGCTGATCGACCGCTTGTTGCGGTCCAACACTCGGATCCCGGCACTCGCGCTCCAACGACACCCCAACGGTCCTCTCGAGCGCCAATCGCTGGTGATTCCCTCACTTCTATTTCGGTTCTCGCCGGCGTGGGCATGACGAATCGAGCATGCTCGTAGGACCATGTGCTCATCGATGTTCGGATGCCAACAGCATCAATCTTTATGGACGACCGCACCAACAAAACGGTGACCATCATGACCGAGCGACGCGTGATTTTCATCGGAAAAAAACCCCTCCACTCTTACGTCCGAGCGGTGGTGATGGCCATGGAAGAGGGCGACCGCTCCATCCAGTTGGTGGCCAGAGGTGCAACGATTGGCCGGGCGGTTGACGTGGCTGAAGTGTGCCGCCGTCGTAGCGGTCACATCGCTCAGGGCTTGCCCGAGACGGTCACCATCGAACACCTCGCTTGCGAGTCGGAATCGTTGGAGAACGACGACGGGAGCGTCCGCACGGTCAGCGTGTTGCGCATCGACCTTCACGGTGAAGGCGAACCGGTGGATTCCAACTGATTGCGGATGATCTGCAACCGCTCTTCGATGCGCGCTGCTGTGGCTTCGTAGACGTCGTACGACTGGCCCACGGGATCGTCGAGTCCCCAATCCTCGTGGATCTTCATGTTCGGGCACGCGACGCCACAGCCCATGGAGATGACCATGTCAAAATCGGTTTCGTCCATCAGGTCCACGCTTTTTGGGACGAGACCTTGGGTGGGCAACCCCCGTTGTTCAAGCAAGGTCAACGCATGGGCCGCAACCGATGCAGCTGGGTGGGTGCCAGCCGATGCGGCTTCAAAGCCCATGCTTTTGGCCAACGCCTCGGCCATTTGTGAGCGGCACGAATTGCCCACGCACACGAACAGGAGTTTCATGGGGTGCATGACCGCTTGCAATGATTTCAACCCTTTCTCCATAGGTGGGTTCAAAGAAGCGAAGGCTCGGGAGAGCCTCATGCGTCATCTCTTGGTTCACCTTGGGGTGTTCGGCGCTTTGTTTCTAGCGCACATCGTCGCGGCCTCACTGAACGCCTCGGTGGCCTTCCATGTTGTGGCCATCACCGTGAGCGTGCAGGTGGTCCTCTTCGGCCCGTTGGGTGCGGCGACATCACCGGGCCTGTCTTTGAACCAGCGTCGTCGTCGGCACCGGCATTACACCGTTGTCGGCTGCCCGCTGGCGTTGGGGCTGGCGTGGGCCTACGGCGGCATGGCATGGGCTGCAGGACCCTTCGTGGGTGTGATGGGTGCCTGGGCGGTGGCCCATGTGGCGATGGAGCTTCAATTTGCACGACGGATGAATGCATGATGGTGCAGCCGTGGGTGGGTTGAAGTAGCCCCCTGCGATGGTGAGGCCATGGCCGATTCACCGGTGACCATCAACCCGCCCGGAGGCGGAAACCCGTCTGAAAACGGGCCTTCTCCCCAAGAGCAGAAGCAGATGGAGCAGGCCTATGCGCAGATGAAGCGGAAGATGGCCATGGAAGAGATCGGTCGAAAGATCAAGCACAAGATCATGGTGCTCTCGGGCAAAGGCGGTGTGGGCAAATCCACGGTGTCCACCGGTCTGGCCCTCTCCTTGGCGCAACAAGGTCACAAAGTGGGCATCCTCGACATCGACATCACGGGCCCCAACGTGCCCAAAATGATGGGACTGGACGGTCGTCGACTCCATGTGGAGAACAAGCGCATCCATCCTGCCGAAGGCCACCTGGGCGTGAAGGTCATCAGCATGGCCTTCTTGCTGGACGACGAAGACACGCCCGTGGTTTGGCGTGGGCCCATCAAGCTCGGGGCCATTCAACAGTTCATCGGCGATGTCGAGTGGGGTCAACTGGATTACTTGGTCATCGATTTTCCACCCGGAACCTCGGACGAGCCCTTGACGGTGGCGCAGTCGCTCCCGGACATTGACGGTATGGTCATTGTGACCACCCCGCAGCAGGTGGCCCTCCTCGACAGCCGTAAATCCATCACCTTCTCGGAATCCCTCAAGGTCCCCGTCCTTGGCGTGGTGGAGAACATGAGCGGGTTCACCATCAGCGGGACCGCCCAACCCGGAACCGACATCAGCGTTGGCGCCCCAGGAGGCAAAACCTTGAGCACCACTGCCAGCGAGGACGGTTCGTTTTCGTTCACGCTGGACATCTTCAAGGAAGGCGGTGGCAAGGCGACCGCTGAGGAATTTGGTGTGCCTTTCCTCGGTGCTTTGCCCTTTGATCCAGGCTTCGTTCGCGGCGGTGACGACGGCGTGCATCGCATCGTGTCGGAACCCGACGGAGCGTCCGCCCAGGCCTTCGCTAAGGTGGTGGATGCCATTCAAGGTCAACTCAACCGAGGCGGTTCGTCCAGCCTCGAAATTGTGTGAGGTGAGGCCGTGACGGAGACGCTGCCCACGATGACCAAGTTGGAGCGTCGGGCTCAGGACATGGCGCTCACCTACGATGACGGAACCACACACAACGTGACCTACGACGATCTTCGCCATGCGTGCCCCTGTGCCAAGTGTGCGCCCATGCGCAACGAAGACAACACCAGTCGAACCCTGCGCCGTCAAATCGAAGCGCTGCCTGCCGAAAAGCCCCAGGTGCGCACGGTGGGGAATTACGCTCTTGCCTTTGAGTGGCAACAGGGGTGTTCAAGCGGCATTTTCCGTTTTGAACGGATTTACGATTTGGCGCTGAAACGGGACCCGGACCGAGGGCGTCCGTACGTTCACGGCGCATGGTGAACGGCGCTGCAGCGCTGCGTGAGGACGACGCGTTCATGAAGCAGACCTGCTGCCATCAAAACGAGGTGGCGGGTTGCAGAGCATCTACTTGACTTGGATGATTTCAGCGCTTGCGCTGGGCGTCATCCTGCTCCCTGTTTTCAAGCCGCCTTGGGCCAAGTTGTCGCTTCCACCTTTCGTTGATTTCTTCCGACGCTATTGGGTTCACATCCTCATCGTGTTCACGATTTATAACGCCAAGGACGGCATTGACCAAATCGACCGTGTGCTGATGGCGAGCACAGGGTTGGACATGACACCCTACATTTGGGCGGTGGAAGGCAACCTCGTGGTGTGGGTGCAGCAGACCTTCCAAGCCGATTGGTTGACCGCTGCTTTGACACATTTTTATGTCGCTGGTTTCATGTTTATCTGTTACGTTTCGGTGTTTTATTTCGCCTATTTTGACGACCGCTGGCTGGCCGACCGCGTGACGTTGTCCATCGCTTGGGTCTATGTGCTGGCGTTGCCGTTTTACCTGTTTTTCAACGTCCGCGTGACCGGGGACGCCATCCCGGAAATGGAAACGCTGGCCTACACCCTCACGCCCGAAATTGCGGACTGGTTTCGCCGAATCGATCCGTTCACCAACGGGATGCCTTCCTTGCACATCGGCATCCCCTTCGCCGTGTGGTTGTGCTTAACCCGTTTCGACGACGATCGACGATGGAACAGGTACCGAGGGACGGTGCTCGCTTACACCTTGCTCACGGCCTTCACCATCATCTACCTCGGCATCCACTGGTTTGTGGATATCATCGGTGGGATGCTGGTCGCCGGTGCCGCCGTTTCGTTGGCGGACCGCACCTCCAACGGTTGGTGGAAGTTTTTCGACGAACGGACGATGAACGCCCGCATCGTCACGGTGCTGACCCGTCCGGGCAAAGCGTGGGCATGGTTGGCCGGCAGGACCCAACGCACGTTCAAGCGCTACCGTCACCCCACCTCCAGAGAGACCGGAAGGATGGCGGTGTTCATTCTGATCTTTGTGGCGATGGTGGTCACCTGGGATCTGGCTGACCGCTCACTGCCCGCAGGCGGCGTTCAAGCCCCCGAGGGAGCCAGCGCTGCGGACGGATGGCTCGTCACGCTTGACAACCAAACCGAGGGCGCTGTGCTGACGCTCCACAACCTGTCCACCCCTGAGGACGAACCTGTGGTCATCAACACGCCCGGCTTGACGTTGAACAGCAGCCATGCCGTGCACGGGGATTGGTTGGCCGTCTCCAACGCCACCCGCATCCACATCGTCGATCTGAACCGACCTTTGTCGATTGAACACTCGCTTGAGTTGGCCAGTGTCGACCGGGTCGCGCTTTGCGGCGCTCCGGAACAGCCGCAGTTGCTGACCTTGACCAACGGCAGCATGACCGCTTGGGGGCTGAACGGTGAGGCCAACCCCACGGGGTTGGTGGTGTTCGACGACGTCGTGCAACTTTCGTGCGCTGGGTTGGAGGTTGCGGTGGTTCAAGCCCGAAACCCGCTCACGGTTCATGTCCAGCAGATGGGGGTGCTTGGCCAGATTCAATACGTCATCAACGCCTCCGCAACGGTGGATGAAGACGCCATCCTCGCTTCATGGGGGACGCCGGTGGACATGGCGAATGCCTCCATTCGCGACGTGGCGTTCAACCGGGATTTCGTGGCCGTCACGGTCAACGTGAGCGCAACGGACCGCTTGGTGGTCGTGAACCGGTCATCGGCCGACCAGTGGCTGGCCAGCAACCCGAAATTTGCCGTGAGCGACCCGTCCATGGGCGAGAACGTCCTGGCCTATGCCGTGCGCGACCATCTGAACCCGATGGCCCCGGTGGCGAAGTACATGGATCGGGAAATTTACTTCCTTGAACTCGAGGCCAACACCACGCAAGTGCTGACCTCCGACACCGCCGACCAGTGGGCCCCGCAAGTGCTGCCAAATCACATCGTCTACCTTGAATCGGACGGCGAGAGCCTGACGGTGGAGGTTCATGCTTGGGAACCCGAACTTCGCCTGTACTCGAGTTTGGCCCTCCAGGGTGGCGTTGTGGTGGCCTTTGCCGTCGTGGCCCTTCACCTCTGGCAGCGACAGAATGAATGGCGTGAACGCGCCTAACCGTGGTACCGGACACGCGTTCGGATGTCCTCCAGGCGTGCGTTCACCTCGTCGGCACCCGGAACCGCACCTCCCTTCAGCACGGGGACCGGCCCCAAGGTTCGATCGGCCTCGAGGTACCCTTCGACGGCCCGGTCGATCGCGCCCTCCCAGTTGGGGTGAGAGGCGCTGAGAATTTCATCGAGCACATGGAGGTCGATGCCGTAGCGCTCCACATCGTATTCGATGGAAGCCAACCCGAAGTCGATGAGGTGCACCTGCTCACCGTCGACCAGGATGTTGTTGGTGGAAAGGTCGCCGTGCGTCACGGCCCATCGGTGGAGCTGGCGGATTTCTGCACCGACGCAGCGAAGGAGGCTTTCCATGCGTTCTTGCGTGGTCGTTGGGTCGTTGAGCACCTCAATCAAGGGTCGACCGGGGACATGCCCAATGACCAGTCGGCCGGAGGCCAAATCCATGTCGAGAACCGGGGGAACGGACATCCCGTTCTTTCGTAGACGGATGAGCAACCTTGCTTCGCTGATCATCCGTCGAACGCCCAACCGGTGGTCGAGGTGTGGGTGGCGCCAAGCGCGTGCCCGCCGCTGTTTGCTCACGGCCGGCCGGCCAAACCATTGGCCGGACCACACCTCGGCTTCCGCTCCCAAATGCAAGCGCTCTTCGGCGATGAAGACCATGAATTGCCCACGTTCCCTTGGTTTTCAAACTTCACGGCCCATCCGTTCATTGAAAAAGGGTCAGCCTGTGGACAGGTCTGCATGACCGTCTCCCTCCCCATGTGCTCGGTGGACTTCATGGACACGTCGCTGTCCCCGGAAGAACAGGCGATTGCGGACCGCATCTCGGAGTTGAAAGCAACCTTGGGGGACCAACTGCTCATCCTTGGCCACCACTACCAGCGTGACAGCATCGTGATGCACGCTGACTTCCTCGGTGATTCCTTCATGCTCAGTCAAAAGGCTGCGGCTTCATCGGCGAAGTACATCGTGTTTTGCGGCGTTCACTTCATGGCCGAGTCCGCTGACATTCTGACCTCCGATGAGCAAGCGGTCATGCTGCCGAACCTCCGAGCGGGTTGCTCCATGGCCGACATGGCCACGCTGGCCGAGGTTGAGGTGGCCTGGGAGGACATCCTTGCCGGCTCGGGTTTGGCGGACCCCATCGCTAGAGACGACCCTTCTGCACCTGCGGGGGAAGGTGAGGCCTTCCTCGTCCCCGTGACGTACATGAATTCCAGTGCCGACCTGAAGGATTTCGTGGGCCGTCACGGCGGGGTGGTGTGCACCTCATCCAACGCCGAAGGCGTGTTGACATGGGCGTTTGAACGGGCCGGCCCCAACGGCGCCGTGCTCTTCTTTCCCGACCAACACCTCGGACGAAACACGGGTCTTGCCATGGGCATTGATGAAGCGAGGATGCCGACATGGACACCCGGTCAAGGCGCATCGGGCGAATTGGAGGGCGCTCGCATCGTTCTTTGGCACGGCTTTTGTTCGGTCCACAAGCGGTTCACACCGGGACAAATCGAGGCGTTCCGGGCAGCCCACCCCGAGGGATCGGTGGTCGTTCATCCCGAGTGTCCAAAGGAAACGGTTCAACTGGCCGATGCCTACGGCTCAACGCAGTACATCCGTCGTTACGTGAACGACCTCCCATCGGGGGCTCAGGTCGCCATTGGCACAGAGATCAACATGGTGGCCCGCCTTGCAGAGGAGCACCCCGACAAGCACATCGAATGCTTGGACGAGGAGATTTGTCCGTGCTCCACGATGTACATGATTCACCCGGCCTACCTCATGGACGTGCTGGAGCGCTTGGTTGACGGCGAGGTCCCCAACCGCATCGTGGTGCCCGATGCCGTTCAACACGGGGCCAAACTGGCCCTCGACCGCATGCTCGCCATCCCCAGGTGATCAGCTCAATCCTGCATGGGTGACCTTCCAACCCACCCAAGCCAGCAACGGCCCGATGGCAGCCGTCGCCACCACGTAGCCAACGGCGTTGGTGTATGCGCCTTCTTGAGCCAAGCGAACGGTGTCCATCGAGAACGTGGACATCGTGGTGAACGCTCCCAGAAGCCCGGTCCCGAACAGCAAGGCCTGACCTTCAGAAACCACCGACAACGCCAAGGCGGCCGAGAGCGCTCCGAGGGCCAACGATCCGACAAGGTTCACGGTCAGCGTACCCCAAGGCGACGTGGACGAACCCACCTGCTCCGTGACGGCAAAGCGCAGCAGGGCACCAAGCGCTCCACCGAGGGCCACCAGCGCCCAATCTTGGACCATAGTCCGAGGCCTCGCCCAACAGGCTTAGTCCATCCGGTGATTCGGACCAAGCAGGATGGCTTTGCTCATCGAGCCGTCATCGTCATAGGCGAACGCATGCCCTCGCCAACCATGGGGCGAACGATTTGGTTTCTGACCACCAACCAAGGGAAGGTTGAGGAAGCCCGCGATCACGTCAGTGGGTACGGGTACGACATCCAGCAACTCATCGTTCCAGGTGTTGAGTTGGTGGAGCCACAAACCGACGATTTGGTCGTCGTGGCCAAGGCGAAAATCGAACAGGCGCGCCCGCATTTGCCCAACCCCGACGATCTCCTCCTCGTGGAAGACGCCGGTTTGTTCGTTCAAGCCCTTCACGGCTTCCCTGGTGTGTACTCGGCTCACGCCCTGAAGACCATTGAATGCCAAGGCATGATTCGGTTGCTCAGCCACCTTCAATCCGAGGACCCGGTGCAAGAAAAGAAACTCCGTGCTGCTGAATTCCAAGCTGTCGCAGCACTGTGGGACGGCACGACCGTTCACATTGGCCACGGCCGGTGCCCTGGCTCCATCGCCACCACGGTGATGGAAGGCGAGGGTTTCGGTTTTGACCCCGTGTTCATCCCAGCTGACCTCGATGAACACCGGCAACCTTTGTCGCCCGGTGACCTCGGTGCATTCAGTTCCCACGGGAAGACCTTTGGTGCCATGAAGATGAGCGAAAAGCACCTGTACAGCCATCGACGTCGAGCATTGGACGACCTGATGGCCGTGCTGAACGGGATGCACGGTGCCGTTGATTGAACGGTGTCCAGCAGGGTGATAAATCAACGAGGCCTGCGTTTGGGTGAGGGGCATGGGATTCGCAAGGAACGTCGTGGCCGTTGCGTTCCTCTCCTTGCTGGCGTTTTATCTTTCGTCGGTGGGTCAACTCACCGACGAGGCCAAGTGGGGTTTTGTCGGTCTCCTTGGTTTGCTGGCCTTTGCATGGGTCAGCCTCGGTGATGCACCCGCTGCACCCGCTGCACCGGCACCTCCGGCCCAGCGTGCCCGACCTTCGGCCACGTCCCAACCTGCATCGGAACCCGTTGCTGCAGTGGATGACGAACCGGCGGTTGTTGCATTGGAGGAGGACGACGACTTGCCTGCCGCCGTCACCGCACCCTCGTTGGATGGAGCCACGCTCAGGGAACGGAAATTGGCTAAAATCACCGCTTCACAAGCCCTCGACGCCAATGCCGAGGGTGAGGAACTGGAGGCCGTGGTGCAGGTTGAACTCGACGACGTCCATGTGGCGGATGAATACGTCGTGGAGATCAGCCCGGAGTCGATGGAAGACGCGGACATCGAACTCACCGTCACCGAACGACGCAAGCGACACGAAGCAATTCGTGAGCGCATCAAGCGACGCCGTTTGGGCCAACTCGCTGAAATTCGTGCCTCCACCGCCCGGATGTGGGAAGAGCATGCGACGGGGGAAGACCTCGTGGCGCTGCTCCAAACACCCGGTCACGGTCAAGCCGTGATGGTGGACCCCGAGCACCCCAAACCGGGTCATGTGTACGGTGCCACGTTCATTCGCATCGATGCCAACCGGATCCTCAAGTTGCGTTTGCCGCTGGACACCGGATTCGAGGCGGTTCAGGTCAAGGCCAAGGCGCCTGAACTTCCGGCCTTGATCGGTCCGGATGGAAACCCTCTGCCCTTACCCGTTGGCCCGGACGGCGCACCGCTTCCGTTGCCCAACCTCCCCAGTTCCAGTCAAGCCCTCTCGGCGTTGCGAGACGAAATGAACGCTTGAGATCGGAAAACCAACCCCCTTGCGAGGCGCCTGCCGCCCACTGTACTTTGTTCCAGCCGTCGCCGAGCCACCCTTGAAAGGCGTCTTCACGCCCACCGCCCTTTGTTCAAGCCGTTGCCCGGTCCACCACCGTGCATCGTGGTGAGCGTCCTTGACCAGAAGCGGATTGATGTGCGATTCCTTTTTATAGTGTCAACAACAAATAACTCATGCGTAACCCGCAGGAGTGCCCGATGTTGTTGACATGATGCCACGATCCAGTGCCTGGAATTTGTGAATGAACACAGACCCGAACGCGGAATCGCTCGACGATTCTGCAAAGGTACATTGGAGGCAAAACATGTCAAAAAGCAACAAAGGACGAAAAAAATCAGGCACGAAAAACAACCGCGATTACGAGTACGACCCGGTCACCAAAACGCACCGGCTCAAGCCCCACGTCGCTGCCAAGCGAGCAAAAGCCCACGCCAAGGCCAAGGCCGAGAAATTGGCGGCTCAGGCGAGCGATGAACGGAACCAGCGGATGACCACACAGGGTTCACCCCTTCAGCGGGCCATTGAGCGGGACATCCCGATCGTGAACTCAAACGATTTGGGGCCCTGCTGCGTCACGGTGGATGCATTGAACGAGCGCAACGAAGCCATGTTGGTCGAACTGCGCGGAACCACCCAGCGGGCCATTGACCCGGTGACGCTGCGACCCGACATCATCGTGGTCCCACGGTGGTTCGTGCGGAAGCACGGGCGTCACATGGCGCACTTCCGCGCCTTCCTCAAGGAGAGGAAGGTTCGCGTGACGGGTTGATTTCGGAACCTGAAACCACGCGACCGAGCGCATTCTCGGACCGAGTGGGGAGCAAAGGCTCCCCTCTCACCGGGCCGACAGGCTCGAAGTTGCGCCCTCAGCGGTGCTGCCATTCGGGCTTGGTGCGGTTCAGGAAGGCTTGGACACCGATTTCCTTGTCCTCGCTGTCGAACAGGTTGGCGAACGCTTCGGCCTCCACGGCCACACCATCGGTCAAGCCCTCATCCAAAGCTGCTCGAACGGTCACTTTGCCTACCTTGAGCGCATGGCTCGATTTCGAACCGATCGTGCGTGCCATGGCAAAGACTCGAGCCTCAAGATCCTCGGGGTCGACCACGTGGTTGACCAAACCGATTCGAGCGGCTTCCTTCGCATCGATGTGCTCACCGGTCATGATGAGTTCGTGGGTCTTGCCGTAGCCAACCAGTCGCTCCAAACGTTGGGTTGCCCCGTAGCCAGGGATCAACCCGAGGTTGATTTCGGGCGTGCCAAACACGGCTCGCGTGCTGGCAATGCGAACATCGCACGAGCACGCCACTTCGCATCCACCGCCCAGTGCAAAGCCGTCGACCATGGCGATGGTCGGTTTGCTCAGGCCCCACAGCGCTTCAACGGCGTTGTCCGTGAACCGCTCTCGGATGGTGTGGCTGTCGGCGCCGAGGAACTCCGTGATGTCAGCGCCAGCCACAAAGGCGTGGGGTTTGGCCCGCTTGCCTTCAGGAGGGTCGTTGGGCGGTGCACCGGTGACGACCAGGCAGCGGACATCGTCGCGAGCTTCCACCCATGCGCAGATCGCCTTCAACCCGTCCATCACGTCTTTGTTGAGGGCGTTGAGCTTGTCCGGGCGGTCAATGGTCAGCACGGCAAAGTGACCGAGGTCGACTTCGTTGTCAACGGGGTGAAGGTCAAGGCGCAGCACATCGCTTTCGGGTGGGTTCATGGCGTGAGCGAAACCACGCGGCTACATCATCCCATCGCTGTTGGCCGTTGCCCGCTAAGCGAGGTATCAAAACACTCCGTGTCTGTGTGGGCGTCATGGCTGAGCGAACACCGTTGGTCAAGGCCCGCGACATGGCCAAAAAATACGGCGATTTCATTGCGCTTCACCCGCTGAATGTCGAGGTTCAATCGGGAGAATTCTTCGGGGTCTTTGGCCCCAACGGGGCAGGTAAATCCACCTTCATCAAACTCCTGACCGGGCAATTGCGTCCAAGCAAAGGCCAGATCGAGGTCCTTGGTGTGGACGCCGTGAAGGACCCGCAGAAAGTCAAAGCCAACATTGGCATTGTCCCGGAATCCGAATCCCCACCGTCGTTCCTGACGCCCACGGAATTCCTTGAATTCGTCGCACGCCTGCGCGGCGTTGAGGAGATGAATGCGCAGGTTGAGCACTGGCTGGATTGGTTTGGTCTTCAGGACAAGCGGGACACGATGTGCAAGGATTTGTCCAAAGGTCAGCGCCAGAAGGTCATGCTGGCCAGCGCCTTCATCCACCGGCCCAAGTTGCTCTTCCTCGACGAACCCTTCGCCAACCTCGACCCCATCTACCAGCGAAAATGCCGCGAATGGTTGCAGCAGCACGTTGCTGAGGGTGGGACCATTTTCCTGTGCTCTCACGTCCTGGAAATGGCCGAGCGCATGTGCAACCGAATGGCCATCATCAACGACGGCAAGGTGCTGGCAGCAGGGACCGTGAGCGGGCTCAAAGCCACCGAGGAAGAGACGCTTGAAGATGTCTTCATCCGCCTAGTGGGCCATTCCATCGAAGATGCCGAGCGGTTCAGCGAAGAAGGGATCGAAGCCACCGAATCGGAGGAGTGAAGGTGGCTGAGACCTTCATTGAAACCCGCCCATGGAGCGACAGCGACAAACCGTTGCTTTCACCCTCCACCGCTGTGCCTGGGTTGACGTTGCGTGAACCGTTGCGAGGCTGGAACGCCTTCAGTGCCACCTTCAAGGTCATGTTCATCGAAGAATCGCGCAAGAGCGTTGAGTTTGCGAAAAAGCGCCAAATCGTTCTGTTCCCACTTCTCCTGACGCTGGTCACCGCAATTTCGACCGTTGGGTTGCAGTTTTTGGTCGGCGATTCAACGGCACAAACTTCGGACATCGACGCCAAGACCTTCACTTGGAACGAGTTGAGGTTCGCCTTGCATCTTCCCCTGTTCATGTTCTCCTTGGGCATGGGCACGTTTGCCTTCATGGGTCGCGACGCCATCGTACGACGCACTGGGACGAAGAATTACCTCTTGGCAGCACCTGCCCTTCAACCGCTGCCCAACTCCATGGCGCATTTCGCGTACTTCGTCAAGGACCTGTTGTTCTACGTGTTGCTCATCCTCACGCCCATCATCTCCGGCATGGCCTTGGGCATCCTGATGGACGGGGTGGCGGGGGTCCGAACACCCCTGCTCTGGTCCTCGTTGCCGTGGACGTGGGTTGCCATGGCCACCACGTTGGGCCAAGGCTTGGCGCTGTCGTTCCTCGCCTCGTCCCTGTGGTTGCGAGGGCGCCCGTTCACGGTGTTCGGTCCCGTTGCCATCGTCGCCCTTGGCGTAGCGGTCGGTTTGGGCTGGTTACCGGCTCAGTGGCTCTTGTGGGGCCTCGCTGCACAAGCCACACAGAGCGCCTTGGCCATCCTTGCTGGGTTGTTGTTCTCCTTGCTGATCGGCTTGTGGGCCTCGCTCATTATCCTCGACGATTTTGATGTCAGCGTGGTGGAGCGGGGCGACCTGTTTTCCCCCATCCATCAACGCCTTGGCTTCCTCGGTCGAGGAAACGTCCGGCTGATCGTTGCGAAGGAATTCGTGGACCTGTTCCGGTCGGGGGCCATCAAGAAGATGACGGTCTCGTACGCCATCCCGTTGCTCGTGCTGCTGGGCATGGCGTGGCTGGTTGATTTTGCCGAAGCCCCGATTCCGATCAATTTGCTGTCCTACGCCCCGTTTTTGGGGTTCTTCGGGTTCAACTTTTACTCGTGGCTCACGATCCTCGATTCCCCGGAGTTCATGAACGGCTTGCCGCTGAAAGTGCCCGATTTGATCCGCGCCAAAGTGGTGGTCTACTTCTTGGCCACCTCGTGGATTTCCCTCATTTTCATCGTGCTGATGGCCTGGCGTTTGGACGAATGGGCTTCTTTGCCCACCAGCATCGTGGTGATGTTTGCCAACTCGATTTACATCGTCGCCCTTACGGCGTTTTTGATGGGTTTGCGGCCCAACAAAGCCATTTTTGACGCCTCGATCATGGTCTGGTTCTGGATCGGCACGGTGCTGCCCTTGCTCGGCTTGTTCTTGCTGTCGTTCACCCAGGGCGATGTGTCGCTGTACGGCAATTGGTGGGAGCGCGCCTCGCAAGACGGCTTGGCCGCCACCGCACAAATGTACGACGAGACCATGGTGCAGCAAGGCTACATGGGCATGATCGCCATCTCCGTGCTGCTGCTGTTCGCTTCGGCCGTGCTGTGGAAGCTGATGGACCGTCGGTGGGGTCGAGCCGAATTCTCCAACTGAACCCCCAACACTTGGGGGTACCTTCATGGGCGGCGGGCGGCGGTTGGACGCCATGGCTCAGGTCGTGGCCGTTTGCGGCATGCCCGGTTCGGGGAAAGGCGAGTTCGCCAACGTCCTCATCGATGCCGGCGTTCCCGTGGTGTCGATGGGCGACATGGTGCGGGCAGAGGTGCGCTCACGTGGCTTGGAGGAAGCACCCCACGTCTTTGGCGAGGTCGCCGCTGACCTCCGCCGGGCTCACGGGGAGGACGTGTTGGCCGTTCGATTGGGCGACCACGTCGATGCGCTGCTGCGCGACCATGAGGTCGTGCTCATCGAGGGCTTGCGCGGCACCGCCGAGCATGCGGTGTTCACCCAGCGATGGGGAGCCAACTACCGAACGGTGGCCATCGTTGCCGATGATGAAGTTCGTTTTCAACGCATCCAGCAGCGGGGACGAAGCGAGGACGGCGACCGGGCCGCCTTTGAAGCTCGCAACGCCCGGGAAATCGGATGGGGGCTGGACCGGTTGATCGCTTGTGCGAACGATGTTTTGGACAACAACCAACCGCTGGCTGGTTTCAAGGCCGTATGCGGTGCATGGATGGCTGAGCATTTTGGGGGCTGAAACCTTCCCTTTGGGACCCGAAAACGGCTTCACAGTCCGTCCTTTTGGAGGCGAATTTCACCCAAGTGTTATAGTCGGGGAGAGGCTGTAAGCAAATGGAATCGGGGGGGTCGTGAACCATGGCGAGAAAAAAAGGCGGTGGGGAACGACGTCAGCGCAACAAACAGCGCGCACAATACGACGAACTGGACAAGTACCCCGTGATGCCCCCTCACGCCTTTGCTCGCATCGTTCGCGACAAGCAAACCCTCAACATCATCTACCAAATCATTGAACCCCCGTTGACCAAAAAAGAGCAGGAACAACGGGAAGAAATCATGGACATTTTCATTCGGTCCTTGACGGCCAACATTGAGGAAATCGATACCAACCCGGAAGCCTATGTTCGCACGGCCATGGACAAGGTGATCAAGGCCTACTCGATGAAAATCAACAAGAAATCCAAGTCCAAGCTGTTTTACTACCTCCGCCGCGACCTCATCGGCTATGGAAAGATGGACGTGCTGATGAACGACATCAACGTGGAAGACATTTCCCTCGACGGGACCAACGTCCCCATTTTTGCCTATCATCGAAAGTTTGAGTCGGTGGAAACCACTTGTGTTTGGGAGACGGACCACGAACTCGAATCCTACGTGATCAAGCTTGCACAGCGTTGCGGCAAGCACATCTCCGTTGCCGACCCGTTGCTCGATGCGACCTTGATGGACGGGTCACGTATCGTCATGAAATTGGGCCGAGAAGTGTCCACACGCGGGTCCTCGTTCTGTATCCGTCGATTCAAGGACGACCCGTTTTCACCGGCCGACATCGTGGCGTTCCGGACCATGTCTTCGCTGATGGTGGCTTACCTGTGGGTCGCCTTCCAAAACGAAGTGCCCATGCTGTTCGTGGGCGGGACCGCCTCCGGGAAGACCACCACCCTCAACGCCATGTGCATCTTCATCCCTTGGCAAATGAAGATCGTCTCCATCGAATCCACCCGTGAGGTCAACATCCCCCAGCCAAACTGGCTTCCTGGGTTGACGCGTCAGGGCTTCGGTGGTGAATCCAAAGAAGGTGTCATCGGTGAGTTCGAACTCCTCAAAGCTGCGCTTCGCGAACGTCCGGAGTACATCATTGTCGGTGAAATTCGTGGTGCTGAAGCCTATGTGCTGTTCCAAGCCATGGCCACGGGGCATTGTGCGTACTCCACCGTCCACGCCGACTCTGTGCCTTCGCTCGTTCACCGATTGGAGAACAAACCAATCGACATCCCGCGTGTGTTGCTGCCGGCGCTTGAAGCCTGCGCGATCCAGATTCAAACCCGTATCAACGGGCGTCGTGTTCGACGAACCAAGCAGCTGGTGGAAATCGTCGGCATCGACCCCAACTCCATGGAAGTCATCACCAACGAGGTGTTCCGTTGGGACGTGACGAACGATGATTTCGTGTTCAGCGGCAAATCGTACGTGCTGGAGAAGATTATGGTCAAAATCAACTACAGCCAAGAAGAGATGCGGCGTGAACTCCGCACTCGAAAGCGCATCCTTGAGTGGATGGTGCTTAACGACATCCGTAAGGCCGACCAAGTTTCGCAAATCGTTACGGAGTACTACGTCCGCCCCAACGAAATTATGGCCCGTGTGGACGGGTTGAAGTGACAAGCTCAAGGTGGTGAAGGCATGGATTTGACGGCCTGGCAGAGGATTTGCAATCGCGTCCTTGGCCCTGTCGTCAAAAAACGAGCACGTGCTGATAAGGAACTGTCGGCGGACCTGGTCAAGGGTTCCATGGGCATGATGCCGGAGGTCTATCTCTCCACGGTCATCATCACATCCATCGCCATCACCCTGATGTCGTGGGCGTTCGTGGCCATCTTTTTCATTCCACAAATCGGTGTGATCGCCTTTTATGAGAGCATCCAAGACGCTACCACCGTCGATCCCTGTTTTGAATGGGAGTACTGGAACCCGTCCTTGGTGGACCCGAACCTGCCTGGCAACGGTTGCCCAGAGTTCGCCTTGCAAGTGTTCCCTCCCGTCTTGAAGGGGATCATCGTGATGGTCGGTGGCGTCCTCATCCCCTACGGAGCGTACAAGTACAACAAAGGCGGGGCATCTCGTGAAGCCAAACGACGCGGTGACATGATCGAAAAGTACCTGCCCTATGCGGCCTCGTACACCGCGGCCATGTCGGCAGCCAACGCTACACCGGGGAAGATTTTCCGCTCCCTTGCGATGAACAAGGACATCTACGGCGACGTCGCTGACGATGCCGCCATGATTTATCGCGACATCACGCTGTTGGGCTACGATTTGATTTCAGCGATGAAATTGAGTGTCGACCGGGCCGCTTCGGTGTGGCTGACCGAGTTTTTCCAGGGCATGGTCGGCACCCTGACGGCGGGTGGTCAGCTCAAGTTGTTCTTCCTCAATCGCGCTGAGCACTACATGCGTGAAAACCGAACCCGTTTGGGTGTCTTTTTGGAGTCCATCGCTTTGCTGGCTGAATCGTACATTGTGGTGGCGGTTGCTATGCCGTTGTTTTTGATTGTCATGCTGGTCATCATGTTCTGGGTGTCCGGTTCGGGCGCACAGATGAGCGAAGGCATGCTCTACGGCATCGTGCTGGGTTTCATTCCGATGATTCACGTTGCCTACGCCATTTTGGTGTGGACCAGCAGCAAGGAACAGGACATGTGAGGGGGTGAGGTCGTGGCACGAAAGAAGGAGAAAATCGTGGTCAATCTTGACCTGCCCAAGGACGACACGACCTTGACCAAACTCTACATCATTCTCTTTTTCTCCATCATCCTCGGTATTGGAAGCGGCTTGTTTTGGATCACGAATTCCGGCTTCATCCCAACCGCCAACGGCGAACCCATGTTCACCAACATGTACTGCGGCGCCACCGCTCAGGACGAAGCTGGCAATCCCACCGGTGAATTCTTCCAAACCAACCAGCAACCGACGTACACGGCCAACGAAACATGCAACATTCTCAGGGACGCTCCCGATCGCATCACTTGGGAAGGCGAAGAGTGGACTTCGGTCACCAAGCGTGGTAAAAATTTCGACGTACCCGGCGTACCTCCCGAAGCGACCGGTGGCGCCGTGGTGCTTCAGCCGCTGTGGTTGAACTGCACCGTGGAGGCCGTGGACGACTACGACTACACGGTGGCCATCCGAGCACCACGCGGTGAGATACTCGAGTACTACAACGGCACCGCTAACTCAGGAAATTGTGGGTTGGACATGGTGACCATTGACCCGGACACCCGATATGAACTCGTGTTCATGTCGACTGAAGACACACACTTCCTCAAGGAAATCACGTTCGACATGACCGTCCACTACTACGATGGCATTCCCAGCAACATGAACAACAAATCCCTCTGGCTCGGACCAAAAGTTTCGGCGGGTCCGGTGAGTGTCCATCCGACCATGTTCCTCAACTGGTTCGGCTTGACGTTCTTTTTCTTCATCTACCCGGCCTCCTACTACTGGGAGAAGGTGGAAGATGCGAAAAACGAGGTGGAGGAGAAGTTCCCTGACTTCTTGCGCGACCTGGCCGAATACTGGAAGGGCGGTCTGTCGATGACGGTCGCTGTTCAGACCCTTGCGACGTCCGAATACGGGGCGCTCAATGACGAAGTCAAGAAAATGTCCGACCAATTGAGTTGGGGCATCAAGTTCAGCGACGTCATTCGTCAATTCGCCGACCGGGTGGGCACGCCGCTGGTTCAACGGGCCATCGCCCTCATCGCAGAAGCCGACCGTGCCGGTGGAAAGATCTCCGACATTTTGGTCACCGCCGCCAACGACTCCCGAGAACTCAAGTTCCTGGAAGGTGAACGTAAACGCGCCATTGGCTCCTATATTGCGGTGATTTGGACATCGTACTTTGTGTTTCTCGGCGTGATTGTTGTGTTGGCCAAGGTGTTTATTCCTGCTATTGCTGGTTCGAACAGCGGTGGTGAGGACGGTGGCGACAGCGGCGGTCAAACCATCGGAAACATGACGATTCGTAACATTGATCCGCTGTTTTTCGTGACCATTTTCTATTATGGAGTCACCATGCAAGCCCTTGGAAACGGCTCCATGGCCGGGTTGATGGCCACGGGTCGATTTTCCACCGGCTTCAAGCATTCGGGGATGATGATCATCGTGGCGCTGCTGGTGTTCAACTTCGTGGCCTTCTCCCCCGATCTCATCGGCATTACGGAAGTACCAGGGCTCAACCCCTCATCGGGCACCTTTGTCCCCACCCCGCTGTATTGGGGTGTTTAGCGTGAAGGACGACGATAGCGGTCAAATCCACATTCTTGAGATGTTGACCCTGTTTTGGCTCTTCTTCATGTCCGCAACGTTCCTCATTCGTGTTGACGTACCCGATTCAGCGTCGGTTGCCCTCGATGCCTCGTTGGAAATGGCTGGAGAAGACGCCATCCGGTATGGGTTGGGTGTTCCCGCCGAAACGTCAGGGGACCATCGGTTGGGTGAACTGCTGGCCAACGACGACCGCGAGGCCGCGTGCCTCCTCCTTCAATCGGCCCTGCCGGCTGGCAAAGAAGGCAATTGCTGGTTGGCCAAGGACAGCGCCACCTCCACGCCTCACGGCACCGTGGGGACACCCACGGGTGGGACGGTGGCCGTTCATCGACTCGTGGTGGTTGGTCCACACGCTTGGACCGTGACACTGGACGTGTGGGCGCGAGGCGGTGGTGCTTGATGCAGCGACGTGACCTGCAGGCCAACACCGGGGGTCAAATGCTGCTCGCCACGGGCGTGGTGCTGCTGATGTCGCTGCTTTCCATGGCGATCTTTGGTGTGAAGGTCGCCGGGTTGACTTTGCCGCACGAGCCCGCATCGGACGATGTCTTGGTCGCCACCGAGGAGGTGCTGGACCAGTTGCAACCGCTGACCCAGGCTCGCACCGACTTGTGGATGGACGGTGGCTTGGAAGGCGTTGAAGCAGCCGAACTGGCTGTGGCCTCGGTCCACGACGACTTGTTGCATCACGGTGAAGTGCGCGGTGTTGAGATCAAGATCACCGGCATGACCGTCACCCAGCTGGATGCGAACACGTTGGAAGTGACGGGTGAACTTGGTGTATCGGACGGTGAAGCCATGCTGACCTTCGACATCGACTTCACCCTCGACGCATGAGGTCCGTTCACCGATGGTTCCGGACCGTGCGTTCCAGCAAGGTCACGATGCGTTCCACGTCGTCAACCCGCGTGGGGTCCACTTGATCCCAATTGGCGATTTTGGCACGCTCGATCAGGCCGTTTTGGATGGAGCGAATGCGATCGAAGTTGGCCAGATAGCGGTCCGAACGACGGTAGGAATGGGCATCGCGTGATTTCAGCATCGCCCGGTGGTCGGTGGGGTCGTCCACCACCATCACCACGCCAAGCGCCACGCCGCCGCTGTCCGTCCAATCGCGCAACAACCGAGCGCTCGGGACGATGTGAACGCCCTCAACGATGAGGTCAATGCCCTCCCTTCGAGCTCGATTGATGGTGGCCTTCAGACCGGGCTCCACTGCTTGGCAGGTGGACAACCAGTCGTTGACCGCCTCACCCGATTCGCCTTGTGAAAAGGACGAGCGATGCAGCGCTGCTTGCTCGTCATCGTCCGATGTGGCCCGCATGATTTCTCTAATGGCGTCCGAGGAGATGACCCTCGTGATGCGCAAGCGGCCCGCCAAGCCCACCGAGGCGGTGGATTTGCCCACACCGGTGGCACCAGCGATGAGCAACAACCGGGGCGGACGAGCAGTGATGGCCTGGGCGGCACTCTGGGCCAATCCAATGCGCTGGGCCATGGCGGTGGTTACGGTGGACACGCCATGAGGTTTGTTCTCGCCCACGCCTCAGGAGCGTGGTGTTCATCCTGCTGCACCGATGCGGCTTTGAAGCGACACCGGGTGGTGCGGTCATGACCGAGGAAACGATGTGGTTGGACGGTGCTTGGTGCGCCGCCAGCGACGGTGCGACGAGCGATGTGTTGAACCCCGCAACCGGTGAGGTCATCGCCACCGTTCCGCGAGCGACGCTGGACGATGTGGAGCGATGTGTGACCGCCTCGAGAACAGCCTTGAACGCCCCGGAATGGAAGGCCATGGACCCAGCCCAGCGCGGGCGCATCCTCAACAAGATGGCTGCGGTAACGTACCAACACGCCAAGACCTTGGCGACACTGGAATCGCAAAACAACGGCAAGACGTTTCGTGAAGCCCTGTCCGAGATTCGCTACGGTGCTTGGACCCTCGAGTATTACGCCGGCTTGTCCGACAAAATCGAGGGCAGCACCATTCCCGTGCCGGGTCCTCGCCTGAACTACACCCTCCGTCAACCCCTCGGGGTCACGGTCCACATCGTGCCTTGGAACTTCCCGCTGCAGTTGGCTCTGCGTTCCATCGCCCCCGCTTTGGCCGCCGGTTGCACGGTGATCGCCAAACCAGCATCCTGGACACCCTTGTCGCTGCTCGCTTGGGCACGCGCCATCGATGAGGCGGACGTGGGTTTGCCTTCGGGCGTGCTTCAGGTGCTGACGGGTTCGGGTGCCATGGCAGGCGATGCGCTCGCAGGGCATCCCGGTGTGGACGGCGTGGTTCTGACCGGTGGCGTGCCCACCGGCCAAGCGGTCATGGCCAAGGCCAGCGAGAACCTCACGCCGGTGACGCTTGAACTCGGCGGTAAGGGCGCCAACATCGTCTTCGCCGATGCGAACTTGAAGTACGCCGCCAAAGCGATCTGCTTTGGCATTTTCATGAACGCAGGTCAAATGTGCTGGGCCGGTTCACGTTTGCTTGTTCATCGCGACGTCCACGACGCCTTGGTGGAAGCGGTGTGTGCCGAAGTGAGCAAGTGGCCGGTGGGTCCCGGTTTGGAGGACGGCGTGCGCATGGGCAGCCTCGTCCACGAACGTCATCGAAGCGAAGTGCTCGAGAAACTCGAAGCCGGACTCAAGCAAGGTGGAACCGTCGTGCTTGGGGGCCAAGCGCTTGACCGGGAAGGGGCTTTTATGGAAGCCACCGTGGTGACCGGCGTGGGTCAGGACGACCTCTTGTTCCAGGACGAATTGTTTGGACCCGTGCTCGCCGTGACGCCGTTCGACACCGAAGAAGAAGCGTTGGCCCTGGCCAACAACACCCCCTTCGGGTTGCTCAACGGCGTGTGGACCAACGACCTCAGCCGAGCCCACCGCATGGCTCGCGACCTCCAATGCGGCATGGTCTCCATCAACGAATACCCCATCACCTTCCCCCAGACCGCCTTCACGGGATGGAAGCATTCGGGCATCGGTGTTGAGCAAAGTCAAGATGCGCTTCGCTTCTACACCAAGGTGAAGAACGTCAACGTGAAGTTGTGAGGGATTCGATGGCCGTCCGTGAGGAGCAGTTGGACCAGGTTCGTCTCATCACGATGGCGGGAAAAACCTCCACGCAATCGTTTTCTGAGGCCTTTCTTCCCCAAATTGCCAAAGCCATCGATGCGGGCTTGAGCGACCCTGCGACCAAGGCCATCGTTCTCACGGGTGAAGGGCGTTTCTTTTCCGCAGGTGCCGACATCAACGCCTTTCAAACGGCGATTGAGGCACAAGAAGCACCGGCGCTCATCCGGTCGTTGACCGGTGTGCTTCATCCGCTGTTGATGCGCATTCGAACCTCCTCCACCGTGGTGATCGCCGCCTTGAACGGAGTTTCAGCGGGCGGTGGACTCGGCTTGGCGCTGGCATGCGACGCTCGGGTGGGCACACAAGATGCACGCATGGCGGCGTCCTACGCTGGCATGGGCCTTTCACCGGACGGCGGAACAACATGGCTGCTGCCTCGGCTTGTGGGGGAACAGCGTGCACGTCGGTTTTTTTTCGGAAACGAAATTTGGTCGGGTCGCGAAGCGTACGAAGCCGGTGCAATCGATGTCTTCGTTGAACCCGATGCCCTCCTCGATACTGCGTTGGCGCTGGCCAAGGCTTGGTCGGCATGGGGCGCCCACACCAAGGAAGCCACGAAGCACCTGCTCCACGTTCAATCCGAGCACGACTTCGCTAAGCACCTTGACCACGAGCGCACCTTGATCGAAGCGGCTGGTACCACACCAGCGTTCAAAGAAGGTGTTCGTGCCTTTCTCGAGAAGCGACCACCGGTGTTCGAATGATCATTGCATGATGAACTGCTGCTGCATCGTTGCCGAACCTTTTGGCTTCGAACTCACCCGAATCAGGGCCACGATGAGTGCGATGATCCCACCGCACATGGTGAAGCAGCCGGCGGCTCCAGCAGCAAACGCACCGATGCCCGCACCGATGGCCTCCTCGATGACGGGGAGGAACATGGCATCCAGGTCAACCACGCTCATGTTCACGCTGGCGTTGTTGCTGAAGGTGAACCGGTCGCCTTCCGAGCAGTCGTGCTCTTGGGTGTACTCGCCGGCGTCGTTGTACTCCTCGATGGTGTAGCACATGCGGGCTACGACGATGTGATTCTCAATGTCATAGTAAGGCTCCCCGGCGTTGGAGGATTCGGCGACGGTGTCGGTGGAACAGGAAATCCTCGCCACTTGGTCCGAGACGTCGTTGCCTTGGCCGTCGATCACCGTGAAGACGATCCCTTCGCAATCGTCCATGATGCCGTTGTTGTTCACATCGGCCTTGGGATCACCGGGAATCAGCAGGTACCATCCTTCTTCGCCCAATCCGTCATCGTCGTCGTACGTGAGGGTCACGCTGTCTCCGTGCTGCATCGTGTAATCCTCTGTTGACAGGTCATCAAAGGCGGCGATGGCGGATGCACCGATGGCCGCTGAGATCAGGAACGACACCACACCGATGGCGGCGAGTGCCCCGGCCACGATGAAGGGCACCTTGGGGGACTTGCCTTCATCCCCAACAACGACGGGGATGCCGGTACCGGGCATCACGGTGGTTGCACCGGTGGCAGGTTGAGCCAAGCCGCCAGTGAACGCGGAGGACGGTGGAACACCGGAGAGGCTGGAGCCGACGGGTGGCACGCCGGTGGCGCTCGTTGCCTCTGCTGGTGCAGTGGACGGTTCAGGGTCGTTCGTGGGGTTGGGGTTGGGCCAAACGGAACCGCTGTTCATGCTGGTTCGCCGGCCCTGACGGGCTTAGATGTTTGGTCACTCAAGTCGGTGGTCACGTTCGACCGCTTCACCGGTGGTCCAATCGTAGATTCCCTTTCCGCTTTTTTTGCCCAAAGAGCCCTCGGCCACCAACCGTTCAAGCAACGGGTGGGGCGCATAGGCATCGTCGTTGAACGAGGCTTGGAGGTTCAGCAGGATGTCACGTCGCACGTCCAACCCCACCAGGTCCGTCAGGGCCAACGGCCCCATGGGGTGGCGGTACCCCAGCACCATGGCGGTGTCGATGTCCCTGGCGCTGGCCACACCGTCGGCGAGCATGCGAACGGCTTCGTTGCCCAAAACCACACCCAAGCGGCTGGTGGCAAAGCCTGGCACGTCCTTGACGAGGATGGTGGTTTTCCCCATCGCTTCGCCAGCCGCTTGAGCGGCTTGGACGGTCGCTTCGGACGTCGCCTCGTGGCGAACCAACTCCAGCAGCGACATGATGGGGACCGGGTTGAAGAAATGCATCCCGATGACCCGGTCTGGACGCTGCGTGGCCGCAGCGATGTCGGCGATGGACAACGATGAGGTGTTGGTGCCCAACACGGCATGCTCGGGGGCGAGGGCGTCCAATTCAGCGAAGATCTTCGCCTTCAATTCAGGGATTTCCGGCACGGCTTCGATCACCAAGTCGGCGTCGCTGACCGCTGCCGCCATGTCGTGCTCGGCGGTCAATCGTCCGGACCACTCGACCTTTTGTTCCAGTGTGGTTTTGCCACGAGCGATGCCTTTGTCCCAAAACGCATCGATGCGCTCCATGCCACGAGCCAAACCTTCGGGGAATGCATCGAACAAGCGGGTGGTCCAGCCCGCTTGGGCGCACACTTGTGCGATGCCAGCACCCATGGTGCCTGCACCGATGACGGCCACGTTGTTGATCTTCATGGCCCGACGAAGCGGGTTGGCTTCATCAGGGTTCCCCGGGGGTGGGTTGCGGCCGTTGCGCCATGATCACGCCGCCGACAATGAGCAGGAACGCCAGCACCAACGATGCGCCAAGCCGCTCATCCAGCAGCGCCCAGCCTCCAAGGATGCCGAACGGTGGAACCAGGTAGACATAGAGAGCGGCGTTCCCGGCGCCGATGCGGAGAATGCCGTCGGCAAACCAAACGTAGGACACGACGGTGGAGAAGACGGCCAAGAACACGATGCCGATCCATGCATCCACCGAGGGGGCCGGCCAACCGTGGTCCCACACCTCCACACCGGCCCATGGCACGAGGACGAACAACCCCACCACCGAGGCCCATACGGTGAGATGGAGCGGCGAGAGGGGTGCATCCGCGTCGGCCGGCGCTTCGCTCATGCTTTGTTTCATCAGCACGCTGGAGGTGGCCCACGCCAGGGCTGCAGCTGCGATGAACACGTTGCCTAACCATCGGTCGGCGGTGGGGATGTCGGTGTTGGGGGACGCCATGAACAGCACCGTCACGCCGCTGAACGCAAGCAACAAACCGAAGAACAAACGCCGATGCATGGCTTCGTTGAGAAAAAACACCGCCAACACCGCTGTGAACAAGGGGTTGAAGGTGATCATCAACGAGGCGTCACCCGCTGCCGTGTGCTTCATCCCGTACATGAAAAGCGCCTGGTAGCAGAAGGTCGAGAAGAAACCGATGGCAGCGATCACCTTCCACTGCGTCTTGGAGGGAATCAACCACTGGTCCGAGAACTTGAGGTAGGCGAGGAACAGCGCAACGACGATGATGTAGCGCAGGAGGGCACCGGTGATGGGTTCAACCTCGGCGGCGACCACGCGACCTGCCGGCCAGCCGAACCCCCAAATGGCAGCGACGATGGCCAATTTGAGGTGGACGGCTCCGTTGTTCATTCAAACCGCTCCAAGCCCAACTGGAGCATCCGGGTCCTCGGCAAACCGATTTCCGGGAGTCCAGCGGCTGGTGCATGGAGTTTGAGTCCTTCAAGGCGACTGACGTACAGTCCGTAACTGGCGATGTCACCCGGTTTGTAAGGCGTGGGCAGCCCCATGGCTTCGAGGGCCTGACAGGCTTTCTCGGAGTAGATGGGGTAGAGGTTGGTCGAGAAGTGCATCCATTCCGAAATCCGCTGAGCGTCCACGCCGTCCAGCGTCATCAGGTGCTCAAGGTGGGCCACATCCGGGTAGGCTGCGGTCCGCAGCACCATCTCCACTTCGTTGACCACGTCTTCGGGCCAGGCGTAAGGGTCCCGTGCCGACCACTCGTCAGCGATGTGAACGTGGTCGATGGAGTGGTCCTTTTGGATGGCGTACAGCGCCTCAAGGTAGGAGCGGTCTTCGTAAGCGTCGGTCACCAAACCGGGCAGGGCCTCGAAAAAGGCCTCGCACCGTTCAGCGTCCACGCCGTACAGGGCGACGGGGATCATGGCGTTCACCGAGCCTCAGGCCTTGGCGCCGATGCCGGAAGCGATTTGACGAGCCGTCATGGGCTTCTCGGCCACCCACTGCTGCTTGAAGAGCTCCTTGAGGGCAGCTTCGTCTTCAGGGGTGGGCAGGTGAGCGGCCTTGTAGGCGGCCCACTCGTCGTCGGATCCTTCGAATGCGGTGCCTTCGACGGTCATGCGTTGACGCTTGAAGTTCCCGATCTCACGGTTGAAGTTCTCATGGGGGACGTAGAGTTTGGTCGCACCTTCGGGCAGGTAACCGCACAGTTTCTCCACCTCGAGCACGATCTCGTCGTGGTAGTGGCCACGGGCTTCTTCGTTGAGGGTGGCCTTGTCGACCCCGGTACCGGCTTCGAGCTTCTTGCGCTCGTCCCAGCGACCTTTGACACCCCACACGTAGGCCCAGTGAGCCGAGGAGGATTCGTCGACACCGAACAGGTCGTGGGCGGTGGACACCCACTTGTTGATGTAGCGCTGCAGCATGTCGAGCGGAATGACGCCGGCCTTGATGACACGGCGCAGTCCGTTGGAGCCGGTGCCCAGGTGGAAGGACTCCTCCTTGAGCATCGGGCCCATGCTGGCAGCAAGTGGCTTGAACGCCGAGGTGGACAACATGCCGAGTTGGAACTTGCCGTCACGGTCCACGAACATGGTGTAGCAGAAGAAGTCCAGCCAGTGGGGCATGGGTCGGTTGAAGGCGCCCAGCAAGCGGTCGCCGTCCTGGGCGTTGCGCTCGAGCAGCTTCTGTGCCTCACGTCGTCCTTGTTGGCCGAAGTAGGTCATCAAAAGGTAGGCCATTTGCCAGCCGTGGCGCTGTTCCTCGGCCATGATGCGAGCGGCTGCATAGCGGTCGTAGTCGGTGGGCGCCGTGGCCAGGAGATGGCGTTGCTGCTCCACCGAAGCGAACTCGGTGTCGCCTTGGACGGTGATCATGCTGATGAGGGCGTCCCGCATGCTTTGGTGGGGCACCTGAAGCGAGCGCTCCCACTTGGCACGGCCTTCGTAGTCGCCGAATTCGATGACGTCACCGGCACGTTCCCAGTCAAACTGAATGGAGAGGTCGAAATCGCCCATCCACTCGCGCTTGTAGCCGACGGTGTCTTGCCACTTTTCGAAATTGCTGATCCAGTCGTCCCATGTCTTCGGCAGGTTGTCCATGGGGGGAGGTGGATGGGGCCCTCCTTATACCCTTTACGAACATGTTCGGGCGAACATGTTAGCCACTGAGGCGGCGGATGTCATCGGTGAAGGTGCTGAACACGGCGGCTTCAATACGCTGCAGTTGGTTGGAAAGGGTTGATTTCGCCACGCCCAAAAGTGTGGCCAATTCGGTCAGCGTGATGCGTCGGGGCACGTCCCAGTATCCCTCCCTCGAGGCCACCTCGAACACCTCGCGTTGGCGTGGCGTCAGCAAGCGGGAGCCGGTGCTGCGCGTGGAGAGCAACCGGTAGGGTGTTTCGTCCGACCGGAATCGAGCCATGAGTTCCCGCATTTGTTCCGTGCTGCCTTCGACCGTCCACTCCACCCATCCGTCCCGCACCTCAAATGGGGTGCGTGGCACGACACCAAGGTCCACGAGTGGGCGAAGGAAGCCACCTCCACCAGCGGAGATGTTGACGTTGAAATGACCTTCATCGAGCGGTGTGAGGTCATCGATGCCCTCGTGAGCTTGGACGGTGGTGAGGAGCGGTTGGTCGGACCAGCAGCGAGCCGTGCCTCGCCCACGCCCGAGCGGCATGTGCTGTTCGATCCGCAGGACGGCCGAAGGGTTGGAACGGGTGACATCACCTGCCCAGTGCCCGTCGGGCAAACGCACGTCGATGCGGAGTTGTTGTGGCATGTCCGCTCCTCTTGTTGCTTCATCGCGGGCGTGTGACGTCGTTGCGCACCACGGTCCGCTGAGCCACGTCGATGAGTTCGTTGTAGGTCGTCGTGGTGGTTTCGCCGACCACCACGCCGGGGAGGTACCCGTCGCACACACCGGCAGCAGCGAACACGGCGTCCTCGCTTTGGCACAGGTCGTGCGCTCGCCACAACCGCGTCAAGTCGTCGTTCACCATGGTGGCTGCTCGCGCCTCTTCCTCGTCCGAGCGGAAGACCAGCCTGCCTTCGAACATGCCACCCAGACCGCGTATGGCGGTCGCCGAGATCACGCCTTCGGGCGCTGCACCGATGCCCATCAGCATGTCGTAGGGTCCGTCGTCTTTAGCTGCCCAGATGGCGCCCGATACATCGCCGTCCCCGAGCAGGTCCAGTTGAGCGCCGGTCGCCCTGATCTCGGCAAACAGCTCTCGATGCCGCTCACGGTCAAGGGCGACGATACGCACCTCTTCCGCTGGGCGGTCCAGCACGTGCATCGCTTGCTCCACGTTGTACGCCACGCCGCCTTCCAAGGCGATGTGGTCGGCCAGGAGCGGGCCTGCTGCCAGCTTGTCCATGTAGCAATCAGGGGCGTGGAGCAGGGTGCCTCGCGGAGCCGCAGCAAGCACAGCGATGGAATTGGGCAGGTTGTCGGCGCAGTTGTTCGTGCACTCGAGCGGGTCGACGGCGATGTCGATGCGTGTGGCGTCGGGTTGGCCAACCATGGACCCAAGGGGCTCGCCGATGTAGAGCATGGGTGCTTCGTCCCGCTCGCCTTCACCGATGGCGACCCGTCCGTCGAACGGAACGGCGTCGAAGGTGCGACGCATGGCTTCCACGGCTGCATCGTCGGCGGCGTTTTTGTCCCCTTTGCCTCTCCATGCAGCGCTGGCGATGGCGGCCTGGTCAACGGCTTCGAGGAAGTGGTGAGCAAGGTCAGCGGTGGTGCCCATATCATGAAACAACCGCGGCGGATGAATGAACCCAACGGTCGGCACGATTGGGTTCATCCGGTTCCCCACGGCGCTCAAACAACCTGCAAGGGTTGGGCGTGCCCGTCGCCGACATGCGTTGATGACGGGGTTTGGGGCGTCATGCCGTGGAACCCTTGTGCTTGTCCAGCACCCGCAGCCCGTCCATCACGGCGGTTGGGTATTGACCGTCCTCGTCTTTTTCGAGGGATTTGACCATGTCAAAGGCGCACAGCAGCGCAGCCGCCACGCCGGTCAACGCTTCCATTTCGATGCCGGTTTTGTAGTGCGCCGCCACCTCGACCGTGCAGCACAAGTGGTCGCCTTCCCAACGCCAGTCCACGCTGGTGCCTTCGAGCGGAATGGGGTGGCAGTGGGGGATGATGCGAGGGGTGTCCTTCACGGCTTGCAACGCAGCGATGGTGGAGGCTTCCAATACGTCGCCTTTCTTGATGGTGCCTTCGACAATGGCCGTTTTGGTGGTGGGTTGGAGTTTGAGGCGACCCTCGGCCACCGCTCGTCGTTCCACCACCGGTTTGTGCCCGATCTCAACAATGCCCTCAATGCGTTTTTCGCTCATCCCAATCCTTCCTTCCATTGTTCACCTTCGGTGGTGACTTCCTTTTTCCACAGGGGGGCCTGACGTTTCAGTTCGTCGATCAGCCACGAACAAGCGGTGAACGCTTCAGCGCGATGGGGGCTGCCGACGTGAATGGCCACGATCGGCTCGTTGGGCCCCACCGCTCCAATGCGATGGGACATCGCCACAGCCAACACGCCGTGGTCGTGCATGGCTTCCCGGGCCAAGCGGTCCAACACCGCCGCCAGTTTGCCCTCCCAAGCGTCGAATTCCAAGCGCAACACATCGGCGTCGCCTTCTTTGCCGCGAGTCAAACCGACAAAACTCACGACGGCGCCGCAGCCTTCGGTGTCCAACCTCGTCAACAGGCGTTGTGGGTCGAGCGGGAGCGGAGATTCCTCCACCACAATGCGCTCGAGCATGGGCTTGCGAGGCGGTGCACGGCTTCAAACCCCACGCCAAGGACGGGCACCGACCCTCAACGTGGGTCAGCGATTTGTTCATAACACCCCTCAGGCTGGGCAAAAACATGAGCGACCTCTACGGATTGAAACTTGAACCCATGCCCAACCGCCTCGTCAACTACGGCGTGACCGAGAACGGCATCGCTGTCATTGAACTCACCTCGGATTCCGCAGGTGCACCCCTTGAGGGTCCCAACGACCGCTCCCCCAACACCTACACCCACGGCATGATGCGCGACATCGACGAAGCCGTGGTGCGGGCTCGCTTCGACGACGATGTGACCTGCATCGTGCTGACCGGGAACGGCGCATCCTTCTTCTCGGCAGGTGCCTCCATCCAGATGCTCAACAGCGTGACGCCCGGCTTCAAGTACAACTTCTGCCTTCACGCCAACGAAACCCTCTCCCGTCTGGAGCAAACCCCCAAGCTCGTGGTGTGCGCCATCAACGGTCACGCTGTGGGTGGCGGTTTGGAGATCGCCATGGCCGCCGACATCCGCATCGCTCGCAAGAACTCCGGCAAGGTCGGTCTGCCCGAGATCAACCTCGGTGTGTTGGCCGGTACCGGCGGCACCGCCCGTCTGACCCGCTTGATTGGGAAGGCCAAGGCCCTTGAGATGATGGTGACCGGCGAACTCATGTCCTTCGAGGACGCTCACGCCTGCAACCTCATCAACCACATCTGGGAAGGCGACGCCGACGACTTCCGCCGCGACATCCTCGACTGGTGCAGCCAATTCACGCTGCCCAACAAGGCCGTCAAGGCCGTTGGCAACATCAAGCGCTCCTGCCAAACCGGTCCCGAAATTCCCTTCGAGTACCACCTTGCGCTCGAGCGTGAACTCCAAGCCGCCCTCTTCAACAGCGACGACGCCAAGGAAGGCATCGCTGCCTATGTCGAGAAGCGCGTGGCCAACTTCACGGGCCAGTGAACCCATCGGTGAGCCCAATGACCGAATTTCATGTCCCGGCTGACGTGCCCAACGAACTGATTGAGACGTACATCGAGAACATGCAATTGGCCACCGCAGGCACGGGCTCGATGAACCTGTTCGCTTGCGACCAAAAAATCGAGCACCTTAACGACGATTTCTACGACGGCGGGCAATCCATCCCGTTGTCGTCCAACGACCCCGGCCATCTGTTTGAGATTGGCGCTCGGGCCCATGCAGACGGCACCATCGGTGTGCTCGCTGGCCAATGCGGCCTCATCGCTCAGTACGCCCGTGACCATCCCGACGTGCCTTACCTGGTGAAGTTGAACTCCAAGTCGCACCTCGTCAAAACCTCGCAACGTGACCCCATCAGCCAAGCGCTGTGGGACATGGACGACGTCATGTCGCTGGTGCACAACGGCATCAACGTCGTCGGCATCGGCTACACCGTTTACATCGGCAGCGAATTCGAACACGAGATGCTGACCGAAGCGGCCCAGTTCATCCGCCAGGCCCACGAGCTCGGCATGATTTCCGTGGTTTGGATGTACCCTCGAGGCAAAGCGGTCACCGACGAAAAGGACCCGCAACTCATCTCGGGCGCAGCAGGCGTCGCCAGCTGCATCGGCGCCGATTTCGCCAAGGTGAACTACCCCCGTGCTTGGGACGGCATGAGCCAACCCGAATCCCTGAAGATCGCTGTGGAGGCCGCCGGGCGCACCGGTATTATCTGCTCGGGCGGCGGCTCACTCCCGCCCCGTGAGTTCCTTCAGCGCCTGCACGACCAGATCAACGTCTCGGGCTGCCGAGGCGCTGCGACCGGTCGCAACATTCACCAGAAAGGCACGGAAGAAGCCGTTCGCATGACGGCTGCTTGCCACGCCATCATCTGTGAAGGTGCCAGCGTTGATGACGCCATGGGCATCTTCGAAGGCAACTGAATGGATCACACTTGTTCAGTGCGATCTTCACATCACTGGGTAGCGTCTGACAAGACCCACTGCAAGCCCTTTGATTGGGCCAAAACCAATCAATGGGCCCATGCGTAAACCCTCTAATATATCACCCGCATCGTCGAATCATGGTCAAGGTTGAAACATTCAGATACTTTTCATGCTCACTCTGTCGTTCTCCTGGTGAATCAAAAACTTGGCAGATAGATGGAAATGACCAATGCGAGAGTTGCTTTCGGTTGATTTGCTATGACTGTATTGATAAATGCGATAAAGGACACAAATTATGCCTAGAATGCTCCTCAATGTGCTCAATTTGTGTAGACAAAAAAATGAAGGCAGAAGGGTTGGGGCGAAGATACTGAATCCGCGGGCCCCCTCTGATTGAATGGCTCGGCAGCGGGTACCCTCGGCCGAGACGGGTAATCAAAGGG
>JAYOBJ010000004.1:0-104887 GCA_038104845.1 Methanobacteriota archaeon | reverse complement strand
GACTAGGTCAGGCCGGGAACGGAGCAGCCCTACCTGGGGCCATGGGTGCTGTGGGGATCCGGGATGGAGGAAGCTGGCGGACTTGGCCTCGTGGAACGAGCGTCCACCCTCGGAATTCCCACCTAAATGTCAAACAGCACGTCCGCTGACCAGCCTGGGCCATTCATGGACGGAACCGATGGCCAAGGGCTGGCCGCGGCCTTGCCAGCCTTCACAAACTCAACGGACAAATCGTGGGTGGTGACCGCTTTGATCTCCAATTCCCGTTCGATGTCATCACCGTGGACCCAGGACACTTGGACATCAAGCCTCGGTGGCTCGCCGGATGAAACCCTGACCATGACCAAGGCATCGACAAGCCACTCTTGATGAATCTCCAGTCGGTACAACACCTCATCCAGCCAGGTGACGAGCAACATGTCGCGGTCATCGGCGCCGCTTGGTGAATCAATGGACCACGTTGATGAATGTCGCTGAAGTTCATGGGCTTGTTGCGCCCCGCTGGGGCTTGCAATCAAATCCAACATCCCAATGGCGGCCTCGGTCAACAACCGTTCAAACGTTGGAGCGTACACGCGAAGCCCAACGTCGGCAGTTGATGGGCGTGGCCAGGCGCTCATGGCCGCCATCACCGCTTGGAGACCTGGAGGTTCCACGCCTGTTCTGAAATCCGATGGATCAGTTCGTCTCGGCTCAAGACAAATCCATCGGTTTTTTCTGCGCCCAAGATGCACTCACACGCAGCGTTCGCCAGCAACGCTGTCATGCGCACGTTCATGGACTTCGACAAGGCAAAAGCGATGGCGACCGCGGCTGCATCGATCAAACCGATCATTTGGCGAATGTCCAACAAACCACAGGGTGCGTGAACGGTGTCTTCTTCAGCGGAATAAATGGTCACGCCCGCCTCTCCGGCCAACACAACGAGGTGCTTCCAACCGTGCTGTTCAATCAACTTTGCAGCTGCTTCTGAACCCGTGGCCGCACCGACTCGACGTCGCATCAATTCGAGACCGTGGGTTTGGAACAAAATCCATTCTACCCCCTCGGTCCGGTGCAACCCCGTTAATTTTGGATCGGCGACCACGGGGATGCCGGAGGCCTTTGCAGCCTTGAACATCATGGCCGAACCCGCGTCCGTCACCACCCCTTGGCCGTAGTCTGAGATCACGAGGGCAGCGCACCCATCCAGGTTCGTCATCGCTTGTTCGTACATGGCTTGGGACGCCTCTCCCGGCACAGGATGGTCGTCTTCGATGTCCCATCGCAGCAAAAGTTGCTCTTCACGAATCAAACTTTCCCGAGAGGCGAGCATGCGCGTTTTGACGGTCGTGGTGCGATCTTCAACGATGGCGATTCCATCGGTGGACACACCTTCGTGTTCGAGGGCCTCAATGATGTTCATCCCGGCTTCGTCGTCCCCAACGATTCCATAGAGGTGCGGTTTCATCATCATGGATTTTAAGCCCCGGGCCACGTGAGCAGCAGCCCCCACATCGTTCTCTCGGCTGGTTTCCCGCAACACAGGTACGGGTGCACGCGAATTCAAATTGTTGGCATACCCATGGATGTAACAGTCCATCATGATGTCGCCGATCAACAAGATCTCAGACGATTCAGTCGAACGCAGATGCTGCTTGATGTCGGAGAGGAGGTCGTGCATTTCCGCTTCTTCATCCGTCATTCCCATGATGTCGCCCCCGCGTTGTTCAGATCGTTCATGATGCGTTGATGTTCTTCATCGCTGATGTTGAGGGATTCCTTGAGGGTTCGGAGGATGGCGTGTTCATCGACGGTGATCACGTTGTCCAACATGGCTGTTTTGACTGCGGCAGCGTACACAGGGTAGTGTTCACTGACCGTAGGCTCACGCCTGGCACGTTCCAAGAGCGTCATGTGGACCACTTGGTCAATGCCAAAGGCGACGCGGAAGGTTTCGAGCAGGTCAATTTCTTCCTGTGCAACTTGACCGTCCTCAAGGGCCTGAACGAGCATGTCGTAGTACACCTCTTCAGGCGGTGGGATTTTGAGGGACTTTCTTGCTTCGTTTGACAGCCTTCGGGCACGTTCTGGATGCATGCCTAAGAATTCAACCGCCTCGTTCAACAAGGACTGCTCGTCGTAGGTGATTTTCCCATCCTCCCAAGCACGTGCGAACATGCGTCGAATCAACTCCTCGCCGTATTGAGCATCCAGCGATGCCACGCCCTCGGGGTTGGACACGGGTGCAACCAACGGGTCATCGTGGTAGGTCAAGCCCTCATCCACATGAGCGATCAGGTTGAGCATGGATTCGTTGGGTTGCTCAAGTGTGCCCAACAAGCATGCGTGTCCGTTGTGCTGAACCGTCAGTTCGAGGCAACGCTTGGCCACAGCAGCGGCGTGTTCACGACCGGTTTCGGTCAGGGTGTAAACGCGTTTCCGCTGTTTGCCTCCTGGGATGTGACGTTGATGAACCACCAAGAGCCCTTGGGATTCCATTCGTTTCAGCGTACGTGGAATGTGCTTGCGTTGAACGTGAACCGCAGCGGAGATGCCGGCCTGGGTCAGGATCGCAGGTGCCTCCCAGCCTCCATCGGGCAAACGTTGGTGTTGAAGATGGAGCAACGTTCGCTCCTCGGTGGTGAGGGTGCCCATGTATCCGTCCACCACGATGGTCCGCCTCCTTGTATGATGGCACTTCGCTTCAGCACATAGCCCAATCGGTTCATGGCGACGCAATCAAATGCTCCTCACCCCTCATGGGGCCATGGTGCGCCAACCCAAGGGGTACAAGCCCAGGGAGCGCAGTTCGAGACCGCTGGTGTCGGGTCGTGCAAAAGGCGCCCTTCCACCTGCGAAACCGTATCCTTTGCCCGAAAAAAAGGAGGGCGGGTGGTACATTCCGCCGCCGCACAGCCTTCGTTTGCACCAAAAGAGCGCCTTCGGGTTTCGTTGCAACGACGAAGGAATCTTGTTGACGCCGGTCGAGTTGCTGTACTGCCATTGGTACCGTTTCATCCCTCTCCCCGAGCCCAAGGCTGCTTGGTTTGCCGCCAACATGGAAGCAGAACCTCAATTCGAAGCTCAAGCCATCGCGATGGAGTTAATGCGCACGAGCCACGATTTGTGTGTTCCGGTGGTCCATTTAACCCATCGGATGGGCCGTCTGCCCTCCATGACATGGGCGCTGGGTTGGCCACGCGGCTCGCCTTGGATGAAAACCTCACCTGCGACCCAAATACGGGTCCAACGAACCGCAGACGATGTTGACTGGTTTGAACTGCTGAATTGGTTTGACGAGGTCAGCGACCAAGGCCAACAAGCGATGCTGTGCGTGATTGATGATGAAATGGAGGGCACCGTTTACGCCTTGAGCGAACACCATCCCTCCGGTGAACACCGCACGTTGTCCTCGTTGTCAACGGAGGAATGGCATCGAATTGAGGCCTCGCTCAACCTTGCCGTTGTGTCCGATACGGTGGCGTACCTGCCACATGTTGAGGATTGGCCGTTGCCGTCCATTGGCGTTGAGCATTTTTCCGGTCGCACCCTCGGGCTCATGGAACACACCATGTTGCTCGGTGATCAGCCACTCGACATCGACCGTGCATCCTTGCAGCAATGGTTGATCGAACAAGGGTTGATGCTCCGTCCAGGATTCAAGTACGGTTCACTTTGGAGAGCGTACGAGCGTCCAATTGGTGAAGAACATGCACCATGGTTGATTCAGCCGGTGGAACTTGCACCATCAACCTGGGACGGTGTCTGCCTTGCAGCGCGCCTCGCCGAGGGTGTTCACAAAACCTGGCTGTGTGCTTTTCAACAACACGCCGGTGATGGTTGGCGAATGTTGTCCATCGCCCGTCGTTCATGAGTCACGACCTTCATCGATCGGACGCCCCCAAGCATCGGTGGGTTGGGTGATTCCCCATGAATTCATTTCAGCCCGTGCCGGTGCTTGCGGTAGCATCGGGTCAGCCTTGACCGTTGGCCGCGGAGGTTCACGTGTTGACAGCGCAGCATACAACGCGACCAACCAGCAAGCGACAGCGATCACCTGTCCGGGCGTCAAGGCAATCGGCCATGTGGCGGTGCTGTCCGTCGCTTTCAGTTCAAGGGGGTACGTCCACATGGCTCCTGCATCGTTGGACAGCACCAGTTCTCCGGTGATCAACATGTTTTCCGTCAGCAGGCCGTTGGGATTGATGGTCAACATGTAGACGCTGTCGTTGGTGAGGAGGGCGTCGGCTGGACCGCTTCCAACACGAGCGAGCGGCCCATCGATGTGAAGTTCAAAACGCTGTTCGCCGTTTCCTCGGCTGGGGAGGGGAATTTCCAACTGTGTTGAGGCGGTTGGCGAAACCACGCCGTTGTAGGTTGACGGTACCGGCAACCGATTCAGCAACTGAACGCTGTGGTGAAGGTCCATCGTCGTCCCATCGCAGGTGATGGTGCCGGTGACATCAACGGTGGATTGTGCGACACCACCGGCTGAAAATCTCAGCCTGTCGAAACTTTCCGAGAGCACCACGCCACGACCGTCACTCGCAGTCAATTGGCTGCTGCAAACTTGCGCATTGTCGATGGCGACGGGAACGTCCTCATCCACGAGGGCCGTCGAAACATGATCGGTTAAATCAAGCGTGAACGTTGGGCTGCAATCCGGGGCGGTGAAGGCAACCGTGTAGTGATGGTCAACATACGTCACGTTGGCCACCCATGGGACCAAGACTCCGTCGTGGTTTCGAATGGTGATGCCATCGGCTCCAAATTGCGTCCCGTTTGTGAACACATCGCCCGCTTCCCCAGCGTTGTTGCCCGACGCTAAATCGCTTCGTCCGTCGGCTTCCAGGACGCGCAGGTACGGGCGTTCTGGATTGGTGTTGACCTCGTTCTGTTCGACATCCCCCACACTTTCATCCAAAACGGTGACCAACACGCCGTGTCCCGGAAGTCGTGAATCGTATCCTGAATCGTTCCGCCATTCGATGAACACGGTCTCATCCGGCCCAATGGGCACCGCCAGGACCTCGCCACCTTCCGAGAGGGGTTCCAGATCAATGCTTGGTCCAAAACACGGTTGGGCGCTGCCAGCAGGCCAAGTCAGGTCGAGCGTGAGGCTGCGCTGTGCATCAACGATGCCCAAGGTTGCACCGGTGGGGAGTGCAGGCCAACGACCACCACCGTTCCAATTGCCGCTGGCCATGATGTCCCAATCGCCCACCCCTTTCCATGCTTGATAGGAACTTTCAGAGTGGACTGGGTACAGGTCGAGCGCCCCCATTTGGTGCAGCATTTCGTGGACAATGGTGCCAACACCGCTTGAACCGGTCTCCAAACTTGCCATGGTGTAGTGCGACAAGACGGTGCCGTCATCCAGGACGGTGGGGGTTTCAAAATGGGTGAAATGACTCCAAATCCGGTTGGTGTTGGACGGTGATTCTTCTTGCCCAATGGTGGTGTGAAGGATCAGCAATCGGTCAACGCTGCCATCACCGTCAAGGTCGTAAACGGACCAGTTGACTTCATCGGCGATGGATTGGACCACATGTTCGGCCAACGCAACGGGGAGGAACGTGCCGTCGGTCCCTGTGTCGCGGCCGTTGCGATCGGCCCCGTATGTGGCGATGGCAGACGGCGCACGGACGGTGCGCGGATGGACATCGATGTCGAGTTCACTCGAACCACCGCTCATCTGAGCCACATAATCCACTGCACTTTGTTCAAGAAGTTGTTCTGCTGTCTGAAGATCGTTGTCACCAGCAGGTGACCCTGGGAAATCCGTGACGACCACCAGCCAGCGTTCGTTGGCCTGAAGCCCCAACAAGGGCGGGGTGGCATCATCGCCCTCGACGATTTGATCTTGAATCCACGTGGCCACCGTGGCATCGTTGGCCCACATCCAGGCACCCGATGCGCCAAACAACAAAGCGAGAAGCCACGCAATGACTTTTCGCATGGAGGTTGACAGGTTGTGCGTGTGTTTGAACTTTCGTCGCCACTGCGTGCTCCAAACGAGGTTCAAGGGCCGTCAATCAATCCCCAATCGGTGCACCATCGGGCACCCAGTTCATGGAACCACATCCATTGGTTGATGCGTTTGAACGCGGGCTCTCACGTTTCGATGATGACGCATTCATGCCGTGCATCAGGCCCAGTGGGACGCGATGCCGCAGAATTGCTCGTTCAAGGTCCAACGGGTGTACATGCGCAGGGTCGCCTCGGTGCGAAGCTGCGCTCATCAAATTCAGGCCCGAAAGCGTGCACTTCAGGTTGGTAAGGTTGGTCTTCACTCGGGATGGACAGGGGTGACCGTCGCAACCGGTCACCACCACGTCGGTGATGTTGGCGCCGATAACATGCTGAATCAACCGCTCCTGCTCCTGGCGATTCAAGCACAGAGCCTCCACCCGTAAGCAGGCTTCCTCACGTTCCATCATGGTACCTCCGTGGGCGTTCGCACCTGCACACGAACAATCCACATACAGTCGTCGCCGCCTTGCTCCCAGGTCATCGAATGTCTCGACCATTCTGCCGTGCTGGAGAGGTAACGTCGTCCACCAACGCCGCCCCAGTTGCTCGTTGATGGCAACCGTTGTGAGCAACAGCGGGAGAATCGCCGAACGGGCTGTCGGCGGCGTGGCCGCAACCAAGACCAGCGTGGCAACCCCGTACAATCGCCAACGCCAAACCGGTGCGGTGGCGCTCGTGATCCACCCCATCCACCCAAGACAAACGGTGGAAAACCAAACGCTTGTCATCGTCAACCAAACAACGACGGCAAAACCGGCCATGGAGAGCAAGTTGAGGGCGCTGTACTGAGCGTCCAAACCGATGGACCGGTGATGATTATACCCATGCGCGTACAGTTCGGGAACGACAACGGCCACCAACAGCCATGACCCGCCCAACACGACGACTGCGGTCAACAGCATCCATGCACGGAGTGCTTGACGTTCGGAGAGCATCAACCCAGGTTTGGCAAATTGAAAGGCTTGATGCAGGGCAAGTGGGAGGCAGGTCAACACACCCAGCAACAGCGCTGTCATCCAACGCACGATGCTCCATTGTGCTGGCTCATAGATGTTCAAACAATCGTCCAGGCAGGGTGACAACCGTGCCATCATGGCATCAAGCACAACGTCCACGCTTCGATACCAAATCAGCGATGCCAAGCCTACGAGCAAAAAGACCCTTGTTGTTCGCAAGGTCAGTTCATCCAAGTGCGCCTGGGCGCTTGTGGAACCATCACCGTCCACGTGGAGGGCCATGCAATCCACTCACACCAGATCGGTGTATTGCTTGGGCGCATGTGCTTGAACGATGGTCCGATACACGCCAAAGGCCGCCCAAAGCGTCAACATGCCCGTAACCAGCGCGTATCCCCATGGCAAACCGTCATCCACAATGTAGGCGAACAGGAGGGCTAGGCCAGCAGCCAACGCACCCCGTCGCAAGCCCTGTGGGATGGCGAGGCGCCGGTCCAAGTGAGGGGGGCCGCCACCAAATCGGCGTTCGTAGAATTCGCCTTGAATCACTGCAGCCACAATGATGAGGGACAAGGTGGTCCAGTAGTACAGGTTTCCGTTTTCAAAAAAGTTGTGAGCGATGCCCTCTTGACGAGCTGCTTCAACTGCCTCAGGATCTTCTTCAGCAACGAACAGGGAATCGTAATCTCCAACGCTGATGGTGCGTGCCGTCAGGTCCTCGTCGGTGCTGATTTCGACGTCACCGGGCGCTCCGATCGTAAAGCCAAGGATGTTCCATTTATCACCCTCGTCGGGTGCACCGTTTCCGTTGACGGCGTTGCCAACGAGTTGGAAGTACACCGGTCCTTCGTCCGAGTCAGGGGCCACCCACTGGACGACCCAATCGTTACCGGGCTCGCTCTGCGAGAGAGCTCCAGGTTCATCGGGCACGGTTTGAGACCCTTCGCCAGCAAGGAGGGTCCCGATTCCGAAGTCGTAGAAGAGGAAGCCACCCGCTTCGTTTGAAGCGTGCTGAAGCGAAATGGTGAATTCGTAGGTTTCACTCAAGTTGTATGCCCGAGGGACGTTGGACACGGAAACCACGACTTCGGTCGATGGGGCGCCACCGCCGTGGCAGGTGCACCCGTTATCGATGACCAAACTGCCACCGCCAGCGTCCCATGGCGGGCCGTTTGGGTTGCCCAGCGCAGGCGCTGCGAGCATCAAGGTGAGAAGAATCATCAACGAGATGTTACGGTTGCGTCGCTGCATCTGCTCACCTGTGTGTTTGGAATCCCCAACGCTCTTTGAATCTTCCTTCAAGGTTACGAGGCGGGCAACGGTTAGACCTCTTTGATGGCGTTGTTCAAACCGGTCATCATGGCTTTACCGTCACCGAACAGCATCATGGTCTTGTCCATGTAGAACAGGTCGTTGTCCACACCTGCGTAGCCGACAGACAGGGAACGCTTGATGATGACAACCGTCCGTGCTTGATCGGCATCAATGATGGGCATCCCTGCCAGCGGGCCTTCTCCGGTTCGTGCAGCGGGGTTGCATGTGTCGTTGGCACCGATGATCACAGCGACATCGCACTCGGGGAATTCTGGGTTGATCTCGTCCATCTCGATCAGTTGCTCGTACGGCACGTTCGCTTCAGCCAGAAGCACGTTCATGTGGCCTGGCATGCGGCCGGCGACCGGGTGGATCGCATACTTGACCTCGGTTCCGAATTTTTCCTCGAGCAAGTCACCGAATTCCTTGACTTGATGCTGGCATTGAGACACAGCCATGCCGTAGCCGGGAACGATGATGACCTTTTGAGCGCCGTCCACCATCATGGCGACCTCATCGGGGTCCGAACCGACCTTGGTTCGTGTGACCTTCTCTTTGGTGGTCCCGCCGAAGGACTTGAACAGCACATCCGGCAGGGTTCGATTCATCGCTTTGCACATGATGAACGTCAAGATGAGTCCGGATGCACCAACAAGGGAACCGGCCACAATCAACACGGGGTTGCTGATGATGAAACCCGTGAAGGCTGCGGCAATCCCGGAAAGTGAGTTGAGCAGAGAGACGACAACCGGCATGTCTGCACCACCGATGGGAAGGACGAGAATGATACCCAACAGGCACGAGATGATGATGATGGCCCAAAGGTAGGTCGTGTTGGTCGGGTCGTTGATCGACATCACGATCAAGGCCAGGACGCTGATGGTCAACAACACCTTGACGGGGTTGAGCCAAGCTGGGCCCCAGGTCGGGGTGCTGAACCATTTGCCGAACAGTTCTACACCACCCTTCAACTTGAACATCGCCAAGATGGAACCCGTCAACGTCATCCAACCTACGAGTGCCGACAAGCCTGCTGCAACAACAACGACCTGCAACCCAAGACCGGTCGGCAACTCAAGGGATGAATCCTCGATGTACTTCCACGTTTCAGAAAGTGCGACCAGGGCCGAAGCAGCTCCGCCGAATCCGTTGAACAGCGCCACCAGTTCTGGCATGCCGGTCATTTCGACCTTCACGGCCATGACGATGCCGATGATTGAGCCAATGACCAAACCCGCAGCGATGAGCGGTAGGTTCAGCCCTCCGTCGGCAAGTTGCATGTCAATGACCGTCGTGATGACCGCAACCAGCATGCCCAAAGCTCCGTATTGATTGCCACGTGGCGCGGTGCGCGGGTGACCGAGTTTCTTCAAACCAAAGATGAACAACGCTGCAGAAAGCAGGTAACCGAGTGGAACCCATGCCTCCATCTCAAGCCCTCCTGTTCTTGCCGGCAATCATGTTCAGCATCTTGTTGGTCACGGCGAATCCTCCGACCACGTTGATCATGGCCAAGACCAACGCGACAAAGGCAAGCAGACCCGAAACGGCGGTGGCTCCCCCTTCGTAAGCGACGTTGGCTCCGAGAAGAGCGCCCACCACACTGATGCCAGAGATGGCGTTGGCACCGCTCATGAGCGGAGTGTGCAGGGTGGCTGGAACTTTGGTGATGAGTTCAAACCCGAGGAAGATGGCAAGCATGAAGAGCGTCAAATTGGCAATGAGTGAAGCTTCAGTGATCATCCAACCACCCCCGCAAGGCGAGTTTGTTTGGGATGTATCGCACCATCTTTGCAGATGAGCACGCCTCCCATCCCGTTGACGTAGAAATCGGAGCCCTCAGGAGCTCCGACCAGGATGTCATCGCCCTCCCCGATGACAACATTGCCCGATTCCTTGTCAACGAGCGAGGTGAAGAACGTGGTGAGGTTGTTGGAATACAACATGCTGGATGTTGTGGCCACGGTTCCTGGCAGGTTGGAGGTCCCAACGACGATGACACCGTTTGAAGTGGTGGTCACTTCGCCAGGAACCGTCGATTCACAGTTCCCGCCTACATCGGCGTTCATGTCAACGACCACAGCGCCGGGTTTGAAGGAGGCTACGGCGCTTGCGGGCACGGTGATGGGGGCTGGGCGACCGAAGATGCGGGCGGTTGTCACGATGATGTCGGCATCGGCAGCGACAGCGCAAACCGTATCGTTGACTTTCTGAATGAATTCAGGAGTCAACGGTTTGGCGTATCCCGATTCGTCCTCGAAATCGTCCATGCCGTCCACTTCGATGAAACGGCCACCGACGGATTCAATTTGCTCGGCTGCACTCTTGCGCACGTCGGACGCATAGACAACGGCACCCAATCGCTTGGCCGTGGCGATGGCCTGGAGGCCGGCAACACCGGATCCCATAATGACGACTTTCGCAGGACGGACGGTGCCGGCCGAGGTGGTCATCATGGGGATGCCTTTTGGCACATGCGAAGCGCCCAGCAAGACGGCCTTGTAACCGGCCAGGTTGTCTTGACTGGAATTGACGTCCATGCTTTGGGCACGGGACAGCCGGCGTGGAATCATGTCCATGGAAAGCAACGTCACGCTGGCGTCCATGCAGGCCTTCACATGCTCTGGGTGTCGAAACGGGTCGGCCACACAGGCGAGGTTGGTTCCTGCAGCCACCCCATCTAGCCCGGGGAAACGAATGCAGACGATGTGTTGGCACGCCATGGCTTCGGCCCGGCTGACGATGTGCGCGCCGGCGTCGATGTAGTCTTGGTCCAAGTAATTGGCAGCAACGCCGGCACCGGATTCAACGAACACTTCGAACCCGGCCTTGGTGAGTTTTTTCATGCTGGATGGCACGATGCCGACACGTTGTTCGCCGGTAGGTTCCTTGGGTACACCGATTTTCATGCCGTTCATCTCACCGCCCACGAGGTGTGGGACGCTTCCTCCACCAAAAGGGGGTTTTTAGATACCACGCTCAGGATGCTTCTCTTGTCATCTGCTCCATCGTTGTTGCCAACCACGGTCCTTATGTGCCTGCGGCTGGTGGTCGGGACACAGGTGATGCACTTGGCAACCGGGCGACGAAAAATTGCAGTGATTGGAGCAGGAAACGTTGGCGCAACATGTGCCTTTGTGTTGGCACAAAAAAACCTCGGCGAGGTGGTGTTGTTGGACATTCATGAGGGATTTGCCCGAGGAAAAGCGCTCGACATGTCGCAAAACGGTAACGTGCTGAACTACGATGGCACCATCACCGGCACGAGTTCCTACGAAGACATTGCAGGTGCTGATGTTGTGGTGGTGACGTCCGGATTCCCACGCCAACCGGGCATGACGCGAGAAGACCTCATCGGCAAGAACGCCGACATTGTCACGCAAGTTGGCACTGGGATCAAGGAACACGCCCCCGAAAGCGTCGTGATTGTGGTCACCAACCCGCTTGACTTGATGACCTACCACATGCAAAAGGTGACGGGTTTTCCTCCTGAGCGTGTCATCGGGCAGGCCGGTGTGCTCGACAGTGCCCGGATGGCCCACTTCATTGCACTCGAACTTGGCTGCGCTGAGGAAGATGTGTCCCCCATGGTCTTGGGAGGTCACGGCGACACCATGGTCCCCCTCCCGAGGTACACCACCGTCGGTGGCATTCCCATCACGCAACTGATGGATGATGCAACCATCCAGGCGATCAGCGCACGAACGGCAAGCGGTGGCGGTGAAATCGTGAAACTGTTGGAGCGCGGCTCAGCGTTTTACGCTCCGGGCTCGGCCGCTGCTATCATGGCCGAATCGGTCCTCAACGACCGAAAACGGTTGATTCCAGCATCGTGTCTTTTGACCGGTCAATACGGCTTGGACAATGTGTACATCGGTGTGCCTTGCATCATCGGTTCCAACGGTGTGGAACGCATGTTTGAACTTGAATTGACCGAGGACGAACTTTCCTCCCTTCAAGGGTCAGGGGAGTTCTACAAAACTCAACTGAGTGAGTTACTCGGTTACTGAAACCTCGTGCCCTGCTGCTTGGGGCGGCTTGTTCGACGCTCACGCATCGCGAACAATGGCCAACGAATGGGTCCGGCCGCAAGTTGTTGCTTCACTGGGTTGCCCTTCCAACCGAACGAGGCGGTGGCCCTGGCGCCCTCTTGAGCGCATTCGTGCCATCAATTCCTGTCCGGTGTAACATCCCTTGTGTTCATGGACCAGAGCGCCAAGGCCGCATGCAAGTGGATGGTGGCGATCGGTGATTTCATGACCGTGGTATGGCATCATAAGGTTCACCCTGTGGTCGTTCCAATCATCGTCCTTCCAATTGGGTTCGAGCGATTGGTCAAGCGGTGCAACGCGCATCCACCCAAAGAAACTCTTGTGGACGGTGATTCCGGGTTCTGCCAGGGGTTCAGCATCGCACAACAGGACTTGGTTCAAATCGGACACATCACGCACGCTGACCTCACGACCAAGCATCTTGTCTGTTAAGTGCTTCACGAGGTGACTTCGGTTACCTGCTGAACCGACCAAGGCTACGCCGTTGGGCAAGCAAATCACATCAACAACATCGATGATTTTGGCGTTGGGCGTCAACACCACCGTTGTGCAGGAGCCGTTCACAAGGTTGGTCGACAGGCCGTTCAGGAACGTCAACACGTCCGTGCCTTCGCACCACAAGACCGAAGCTGGGTGGGCCCGAGTGAGCATGACAAGCCTCAGGAAAACGACTCGCCGCAGCCGCATGAGGTCGAAGCGTTTGGGTTGTTGATCTTGAAACCGCCACCCATCAGCCGATCGACGTAGTCAATTTCAATGCCGTTCAGCAGGTGGCTCGATGCACGAGGAACAAGAACTTTGAATCCATCAATTTCCAATTCCTGACATGGCGTTTCGGTGGATTCAACGATCTGCAAGTCGTACATGTAACCGGAGCACCCTCCGCTGAGCACACCGACCAGGAGGGCATGGGACCGGTCGTCCCCAAATGCATCGCTGAGCATTTCCACAGCCTTTGCGGTCATGGTCAACTCAACATCAACTTCCTCGGGTGCATTGACCAAAATGGGTGAAGCCGATTCGCATGTCCCGCAGTCCATGACCCACCCAGGTGGAACTGCTTTTTGAACTTGACCAAGTGGAGGGGGTTTGTTGGATTCAACGCCGTCGCTTTGCCTTCTTTTCGAGGGCTTTTTGCAAAATTCTGCATCGTCGAATTTGGTCCTTAGCACGCTTGGTAGCAGCATTGTCCAATCCCCGGGGAATGGCTTGCTCAAAGCACTTGATAGCGTCTGCGTACCGTTCCATTTCAGCGTATGCCGTCCCCATGTTGTACAAAGTCTCCCCGCGGACCTCGGTGGGGCGAATGGTCATGGCCTGGTGGTACGCTTCAACGCATTTTGGGTATTCTTCGAGGAAATAGAAGGCGTTGCCACGGTTGTTCAAGATGCGAATGATCATCTCATCGTCACCTGCAAACGCTGGCAGCGCTTTGTCCAGCGAGGAGAGCGCTTCGCGGTACTTGCCGTCCTCAATGAGTTGAACACCTTGGTTGAACCAGGCGATGTCTTGGTTCGCAACCGAGCTGGATGCCGTGGTTTGCGGTTGTGTTCTGGCTACGGTTTGAGCCGCATCGAGGGCAGCCTTGGCCAAATCGACGTGTGGTTGGGGTTCAACCGTCGCCGCAGGCTGGACGGGTTGCATCGGCTGCAACAGGAGCTCGCTGGCGCCGTTGAGCGGTGCATGAACAGTTTCGGTGGCGGGTTCGCCGAGATCGGGGAATCCTGCGGTTGCAGGTGTTGGGTCGGGAACCGTCAACACCGGCATGGGTGCTGATTCATTGGCGATGGTTGGCACTGATTTAGCCGGTTCTGGCGTGCCGAGCGCAGCGGCTTTGGCATGGCACTTAGCAGCCGTTGCTTCATCCCCCGCCCGCTCGAGTGCTCGAGCGAGACCGGTCCAATGATCGGCCGAATGTTGGTCGGTTTGAATCAAACCCTTCCACATCAAGACCGAATCACTGTGTTGCAATGACAACGACAACGCCTTGGCCCGTTCAGGTGAAGGGGTGTCTGGAAGGAGCGTTAGGACTTCTTTCGCCAGGTCAGGCCCCTCAGGAACGGTGGGCGGCAAGCCGGTCGAGTGTTCAAGCGCGTCGTGTTCTCCGTTGGCCAATTGCAAGAGCGTGTCAACGAGGGCTTGCTGGAGGGGATGGCTTTGGTCATGGGCACTCACGGCACGACAAGCGTCGAGGTAATGGTCGATCCATCCCTTGTCTTCAGACAACGATGCCATTTTCTCACCAGCTTTGACGTAGGTGCCGTCGGCAGCCATGGCCCGTTTGTAGGCTTGGATGGCTTCACTGGCCAGTCCGTTTCGTTGCTGGATGGATCCAAGATTGAACCACCCCGCAGCATGGTTCGGTTCCAAATTTTGTGCGTGCGACATCGCCGCCATCGCATGTGTGTCGAGGTTCAAGCGAGCCATCGCACCTCCGGCCACACGCCACGCATTCGCGTGCTGTGCTCCCACCGTCTTCAAGTGAGGTTTGAGCAATTGCAGGGCGTCCTTGGCCTGTCCAGATTTGAGGAGTTCCGTCGCCTGAGTGCTCAATGCATCGAGGTCAATGACCGGTGCGGCGGTGGTTGGTTCTTCAATCGGCGCTGCCAAGGTTTCGGGACTGGCGCTGCCGATGTCTTGACTGATGGATTGAGTGGCCACCACAACGGCTGCTGCACTTTCCAATTCCTCTGCAGAAATCGATTCATCATGGTCGTGGTCGTGGTGCATGGCCTCCTGAAGCAAGGCCCCGGTGTCTTCGATACCGGCTTTTTTCGCCACCTGCTGCACGACGTCCATGTCGACGGATTGCGATACTTCGAGCGAGGGCTTCATGGCCTCCATGGGTACGGACAAGCCGCTGTCCTTGGTGCGTGCTTGGAGGTCAACAAGCATGGGGTGTCCAGGGTAAAACGTCAGGGCCTTTCCGGCCATAGCGTGTGCACCCTCGAGGTCACCGATGCGTTCCAGCAAAATGGCCATGTTGGCCGTGGCAGGGGCGTGGTCTTCGTTGAGGTCAAGGCATATTTGGAAGGCTTGACGGGCGCCACGAGCATCCTGTTGTGCTTCCAGCAGAACTCCGCGGTTGAACCATGCCATGTCCGAGGCAGGGTCGAGTGCAATGGCCTTGTTGAACGCCGCCAACGCGCCCTTCACATCGCCTTTTTTGCTCCGTTCTTCACCGGTTTGGAGCAACCCTTCCACCATGGATGCCGTGTCTTCCAAGGACTCCAAATCGGGAAAAGCATCCGAAGGGGCTTGTTGGATGCCCTCATCGGTTTGCGATTCATCGTTTTGAACCGCCGACAAGGCTGCATCCATGCCCTGCAGCGCCACATCTTCGATGCCTGTTGGGTTCGCCCCATCAACGTCGCCATTGTTCATGGAAAGTCACTCGTTTGAAACCAGCATCCGTTCGTCAATAAGTGTTGTCTTTTCCTGCTACAGACGGGAACGAAGTGCACGAACACCTTCATGAGCCTCGAACCCGTGGTGGTTTCATGAACCAACCACCCGTTCGAGTCTTGGCGCTTGCCGGCGAGTACCGCTCCACATCGAAATCCGGCATGTTGGCCCGTGCTGCACTTGACATCGCGAAAGTTGCGGGGGCTGAGGTTGAATTTTGGGATCTGGATGCCTCCCCCCTCCCTCTTGTGGGTGAGGATGGGTGTTGGTCCCATCCGAACGTGGCAGCGTTTCAAGCAGCGGTGACCAACGCGGACGCCGTCTTCCTTTCGTCCCCTGAGTACCACGGCACCATGTCGGGTGTGATGAAAAACACCCTGGATTGGATGTACGACAAACATGTCGGTGGAAAAGCCGTCGGGTTGATGTCAACCCTTGGAGGCGTGACCAACGCCAACACACTCAACCACATGAGAATTGCTTGCCGTTGGCTCCATGCTTGGCCCGTTCCTGAACAACTCGCAGTTGGTCACGTCAAGGAGGCCTTCAATGAAGATGGAACGTTGGTGGACCCGGCCATCGTTGAGCGCCTTGAGAAATTGGTGCATTCAGTCTTGGCCACGGCAACCATGTTGCGTGACCGCACGTGATGGTCATGGATCAACCCGTTTTTTCCGACCAATGGGGTGGGACGTATCGACTGATTGAGCCGGGTCAGTTCATCATGGGCGACGAACGTGGCGACGGTGCTCGAAACGAGCAACCCGCCCATGATGTTGAGATTGTGCGACCGTTTTTCCTTGGGGAACGCCCGGTCACACAAGCGCAATGGTTTGACGTGATGGGGGCCAACCCGTCCAAACATCAGGAGGGTTGGAGCGCAGGTCTTCGACCGGTGGAATCCATCACGTTTGGTGAGGTCAAAGGGTTCCTCGAACTGCTGAATCAGCGCGATTCAGGCGAGGTGAGGTTGGGGCTGCCCGGGCATTGGCGTCTTCCAAGCGAGGCTGAATGGGAATACGCCGCCAAGGCAGGGACCCGTTCACGTTGGTGGTTTGGTGATCGCGACCGTGATCTCGATGACAACGGTTGGCACGCAGGAAATTCGGGCGGATCGACCCGCGAGGTGGGCGCCAAATCAAGCAATCCTTGGGGGTTGTTCGACATGAACGGTTTGGTCTACGAATGGTGCGAAGACCACTACGCCCGGCATTACGATGAATCGAGAACACAGGCCGCATACACCACCCCAGGTGGAACACGGCGCGTCATTCGCGGCGGGGCTTGGTTCACCGAAAGCGATGCCACACGAAGCTCCGCACGTTCCTCGGCCGCCAATGAAAAACGCAGCGATGGCATTGGGTTGCGACTGGTGTGGGAGCCGGGTGCATCCGGGCCCAACTGACCCAAATTACACCGCTTCGTCTGGAAGCCGTTCGGTGTCGTAATCGTCACGGTCACCTTGCGCATCCAAGACCTGATGGTCCGGTGTTAGGCCAGGGCCAATGTTCCACCGTGCGTTCAACGGTTCGTCCAACATGAGCAAGAGGTTGTTTCGCTGAAGTTGGCCCAACGCCATGGCCGTCCTTGAAACCACGGGAGCCACCTCCTCTGCAAAGACCGCATCCATCACGCTGCACACTTCTGCGAACGTACGTGAGCCATCGCACAACTCCCACAACATGCTGTTCATGCGGTCGAGCGGTCGCCTGACTTCACGAGGTGCCCGAAACCATCGTGCGATCAACCGTTCAAATCGATTGAATCGCTTTTCAATTCGCAATACGACACGACGGCCGCTGACACCGGTCGCTTGTGGATCCCGCTCGACTGGGCCCACCCGAGCCCACCACACTGGCGTTCGGGATGGATACAGTTGAGCCAAAGGGTGGGATGTTGCGTCCACAATTTCCATGCGACCACCTCAAAATTCAGTCCACGTCCACATGACCAAGGTCAACATGCTTGCCACGCCCGTAAGCGCTACCAAGCGCAGTGTCTGAACGCGTTGGGTGAAATGGCGAAGGTACCAAGCGGCGACACCGCACAAGGAAACAACCAACCAGAGACCGTACCATGCGACGGGGTACTCGGTCATGGTGAAGGGTCCTCACAGCGTGCCATCAAGGTATTGCTGCCCGTAATACGTCCACTGTTCAACGGTCCAACCGGGTGGCAAACCATCTTCCGGCAGGGGAGGACCGGTGGCCAATGCGGCGCTTTGAGCGACCGGCACGGTTGATTCTGTTGCAGATGCTTGGGGTTCTGCGTCAATGGTGTGGCTGTTCATGGGTGCTGTGAACGGTTCGCCCACCGCCCCCGTGACCAACGATGGCGTGACTTTGGGTCCATCCAACAGCCCCATGGGTTCATCTCGCCCCCTTCTTCGGAGGAAAAGAAGTCCAATCAACACGGCAGCGGCAACACCTCCACCACCAACAACGACCGCTCCGGATGCGAAGCCTTGGGGTTCATTGGGTTGTGTGAAATTGAGGGGCATGTTCAACGCCAGATGGATGGCCTGGTCTGAATCGGTGATGGTGAATCGCAGCACACCCTCCCAGGCCGTGCCGAGGTTGACCACTTCACACAACCTGCGTTCCGTTTGTGGGTTGAGGTGGCCGGACTCCATTGCGATCGTCTCACCCGATGCATTGAGGAGCCGCTGTTGGCAACTGATTTGCCAATCGTCCGGCCCGGTTGCCATGAACGTGAGGGTTTCAGCCTGGGTGGACGTGCTGGTGATGTTCACCCAAACCAACGCCGTGGTGTCCCACGAAACCGCATCGCTGTTGGCAGGCACCGCCGTGGCCGAAACCGAACGCCTCTGATCAACAACCACAAGATGTTCGGCCATCATGGTCACGGGAAGCCCTTCATCGTTCACGACGCCGAGCACTTCGAACCGTATCACGATGCGGGTGTTCAATTCCATTTCATCCGGTACCAGCAGGTCAACACGCAACGAGGTGTTGCCGCTTGCAGGCACAGTGAACGGTTCGGCCACGCCCAACGTTCGGTCGGCACCGTTGACCGTGAACAACGCTACCAGGTCGGGGTTGGGCGGTGAGGCAGAAACGGTGGCAAGCACGGTCAAGGACGATTCCTGAGCGTTCCCTACATTGGTGGCCAAGGCTTCCGCAAAAGCACTCCCACCAACCTCTGCCCCGTTTGACCCCATGGCATCGCCAAGTTCCACGATTTTGACCGCAGCAGTGACCGATGTCCACTCAATGGCATTGTCGGACGGATCGACATCCAAGCCACCGCCCGTTAAATCGAGTGACCAACGGACCGTGGAACGGGCGCCAGCGTCCTCGTTGGATGGAACTTGAAGTTGGACTTCAATCAGCGCACGATGGCGGGTCCCGTAGATGGGCGAGAGCTCAATGCTGTCCGTGGACGGTTCACCGTCCACCAGTGTTGTGAAACTCCATCCGACGGGAAGATCTTCAGCCACAAGACGGGTGGTGGCCGGACCGTTTCCTAGGTTGCTGATGTTGAACAGCAACAGGTTGGTTCCACCGGGCAAGATGCGTTGCGGCAGTTCATCGGCTTCCAAGGCAACGTTGTGAACAGCGGCTGCACGTATACCTGCAAACGCATCGCCTTCGAGGATCATGAGGCTCCGTTGCGATTCAATGATGGGCGTGACCGTCGGGCCTCGGTCGCCGGACTGGGCCGTGAGTGGGGCGCGAACGCGCACATCGAAGGTCGCCGTCGATCCACTGTTCAGCACCATCGCTGGCCTGGAGGGTTGCTCCACGACCCACTGCCCGGGCGTTTCAACCTGAACACCGACATCAAAAATGTCCTGCCGCGGTGCGTGGTTGGTGACCGTGTAGGTCAACACCGTGTCTGCACCGGGGAGAACCTGTACCGTTCCGGTCATGTCGTGACTCGTGAGATCAATGGTGGCGTTGCTGACCATGCTTGCCGAGATGTCAAACGTCGTCGTTAAGCTGCGGCGGGTGTCGTTTTGTGCCGTCATCGTCATGGAGAATTGAACCACGGTGTCCGGGGCTGCCGTTTCGGGCACCGTCATCATCAGGGCCACTTGTCCGGGTTGCTGAGGCCGAACTTGAACCGAGGTTCGCTGCATCCAATCGAAGTTGACCGCCCAATTCGATGGCAGAGTGGACGTGTTCAGGGACAAGTCAAACACATCGGTGGCTTCACCCGCATTGTCGATGTCAATGGTGAACGCACACGTTTGTGTGGGCGGACAACTCGGCCGGACGACGGGTGTGGCCATCACAGGAATTCGGTCGGCCTTGACGAGGAACTGAACTGGAAGCGATGCGTTCACGCTTGGGTATTGAACCGATTGGATGTTGATTTGCATTTGCTGGAATCCTGTGGAGGCGTTCAGATCTGGATTGAGCATCAACTTGAACAAAGAGGGAACGCCAGGCGTGACGGTCAAGCCAGAGGCGGGATTGAAACTCGTCCCAGAGGGTCGGGCAAAATAGACACCCCAATCCGCGGGTATACCGGTGACGGTGGGTACGAAGGTCTCGGTGATGTTGCCGGTGTTGATGATCTCCACCGTCACGCTGCCCCACTCTCCGGGCAACGCTCCTGTGGTTGCCACGCCTTGGGCGGCGACATCAAATTCATCGCTTCGAACCTTTTGGTCGTACAAAATCACGAGCTCGTCGATGTAAAAACCTACATCGGTGCCTGAGGCGTTGGATGTGAATTCAAATTTGAACTGGGACGTGCTGTGGAACAGGGCAGTTTGAATCGGGATCAAAGGAGAGGAGGCTCCTTTGTTGTTGAAACTGAAGGTTTGCCAGTTGGCACCGTCAAAGAAATTCTGATCCACCGTGCCAGTCAAGGACGCGATTTCAACCCAAGCCCCCATCGTGTCCGTGCCGTAGATTCTCAGTGCATCGTTGGCGGCGCTGCTTCCCGTGTAGTAAAACGACAGCCCGTTGGTTCGCAGCGGTGACTGAACGGCATCGGACATGTCCATCACGGGCGTCAACAAGGCTGTCATCATGTTGTTGGTGTAGGTGCCGGTTTGGCCGTTGCCAACATGGCAACTTGAACCCTTGGAAATTGAAGTGTCTGTGCTCAGCGACCAACCAGGGCCAAAGGTGTAATTTGTCGTTGTGTCGCAGTTGTAATACCGGAAACCGACGGTGAAATGGCGGTTGAATTCGTTGTTGGAGGGGTCATCATCGCTCACCGTGGGCGTAGCAGTCACCAGCAAGGAGTGGTTGCCGGCGTAGCCAGGTGTGATGGGAATTTGGACCGTGTCGATCCCGGATGAGGCAAGACTGTTCATCTGAACGGTGGTGTTGACGAATTCAAAGAAGGCGTATTCATCGTGAAGAAGGGTCACGGTCACGTCCACCACCCCACTGTTGCTTGTTCCAAGGTTTTCAATCGTGACCGTCAACGTGGAACTGGTGTTCACCATGCCATCGATGACGTACAAATTGGCTGGTCGGTTGAATCCCGCAATGGGGTGGTTGGATGAAAACATCCTGTAGGAATTGACGTCGGCGTTGTTGGTGTAGGCCACCGATACATCCGTGACGGTGAGGTCAACGCCCGTTGGGTTCGATGGTGCACCGTATGGCAATGGTTGCGACATGGACACGACCGTCGGTGTGTGAATGGAGCAACACAAAAGCGCCAGCAAAGCGCAAGCCATCCAGGTTCTGGGAGCCATGAGTGATGCAAGGTCGTCAATCTATTTAGGAGCGATGTTCAAGATTCCGTGGACGGGGTTTGAAGACTCTCTTGCACGGATTGTTCGTCCGAAACCAGTTTCGCTTCGTCGCGCCTTTCCTTTGCGCGGGCGGCAAAATAAACGGTGAACGACGGTACGAGCACCATGGCAAAACAACCGACCACGGCCGCCAGCGCCCACAAAAATTCGGTCGCTGTATCAACCGTGAACACCTCAACGTCAGCAAACGCTTCGTTGACGGTTTCAACCTCGATGTTCGGATTGGTTGACCGGTTGCCTTGCTCGACAACCTCGATGCGAAGAAGTGCCGGGAAGTGGTCGTAGGCGATGAGTGCTCGAGCTTTCTGTTCGGCTTCTCCAAGGTCTTGAGCAAACACCGAACCGTTGGATCGGCGGGCTGGGTCCGTGGACGTCAAGGCATGAAACAGAACCTCACCATTAGCGTCCGGTTCACGGACGTGCGTGGCAAGATGGTCGCAGAGGTCAGCACAAGAGAACTCTTCTTCAAGCGGGTTTTCGAGGTCGTACGTGTTGCCCAGCAGCGGATGGCTGTACAACTTGGCGACATTGATGATGCGAACCACTGAACCACTGGACAATTCGGAGGCGGTCACGTTGACCCAGGTAAGGTTGTTTCCGTTCATGGTGACGGGCCACGCCCATGTGGTGGTGTTGGCATCCCCATCGTAGGTTCGCTCAATGTTGACCTCATCACCGCTCGTCGTGTGCTCGGTGGTCGACGCTTCGGTCTCGTACATGTACACCGAGGGCGAAACCGTAGCCCCGTACACGGCGTAACTGAGCAAGAAAATGAGGGTCAACGACAACCCGATGAGGGTTCTCAAGAGGTTGGGGTTCTGTGCCAACGCCTTCTTCATCAAGGCACACCAACGAGACCGGTTTCAAGAAGGCTTGTATCTCTGAGAATCGCTGTCCTCTGCGTGGACTGCGCCGTGGGCACCCGTGCTTTTCATATAGGGGCGGACGGTCGGCAAGTTGCTTGGTGTATCGTTATGACGACCGTGTTTGACATCCCCGCTGAACTGTTTAACCCAGCGCTCGCGAAAGCCATGGCCGACCAAGACGCCATTGTTATGCCCGATTGGGCCGGTTTTGTCAAGACCGCCGTGGACCGGGAGCGACCGCCTGCCCAAGCGGATTGGTGGTATGCACGCACTGGGGCCATCTTGCGGAAGATTGCTCGTAACGGGCCAATCGGTGTGACGCACCTTGCCCAAGCCTTCGGTGGAAAGAAAGACAACGGTTCCATGCCCAACACCCCTGGTGTTGCCTCCCGACACATCATCCGTACCGCTCTCCAACAGCTTGAGGAAGCCGGCTTGGTCGAGAAAGTTCCCACCAGGGTCGTTGAAGGTGAAGACGGCCCGGTCCAACTCTATGCCGGTCGCAGCATCACCGCCGCCGGTCAAAAGTTGGTGGACAACGTCGCACATTCCATCCGCGAAGAAGCGGAAGCGCTCTATCCCGGCCTGAGCAAGTATTGATCGGAGTGAACACGGTGGCCAGCATGGTGGAGAACGCTCGTGACACCAGCGTCGAAGCCCTGCGTGCACGCCGGCTCGAGGAACTCCAACAACAAATGAAAGAACAAGCCATGCAACAACTGGCAACCGAGGAACAAAACCGCCAGGAAACGGAGGTGCAAGCCTCGTTGGACCGGATGATGCGCAGTGTGTTGACACCTGAGGCACGGTCCCGTCTTGCGAGGATCGCCCTCGTCGATCCCAACCGTGCCACCTCGCTCAAAGCATACCTCGCCCAGCAGCATGACGCTGGCCAACTTTCCTCGGTCGTTACCGACCAGCAACTGAAGACGTTGCTGGCATCGCAATCCAAGAGCCGCAGCAATGCGTCCATCCGGAGAATCTGAGAAGGTGCTCGATATGTCAAAAAACAAGCCAGCAGCAAAGAAAATTCGCCTCTTGAAGGCAGGAAAGCAGAACCGGCGTGTCCCCGTGTGGGTCATGCTCAAGACCGACCGAAACACGGTGTCGCACCCAAAGCGGCATCAATGGAGGCGCAGCAAACTCCAGCGCTGAGGTGACGAACATGGCACGACCCAACGAATCCGAACTGGTGGTTCCGCTGCGCAACGCATGGAACATCACCCGATACAAGCGCGCTCCACGCGCCATGCAAATCATCCGTGAACAGGTCATTCAGCACCTGAAGGTCCGAGAGGACGAGGAACTCTACATCGACCCAGAGGTCAATGAACACATTTGGAAGCGAGGGATTGAAAACCCACCCCGCAAGGTCCGATTGCTCGTCACGCGTCACGACGAGCCCGGCATTCCCGTTGAAGTGACGCTCGTGAAGGAGTGAGCAAAATGGGCAACATTCGACCAAGTTTTATCAAGATCCGAGCCATCCGTTTGTGCGAAGAACACGGTGAAAAATTCACCGAGGATTTTGACCACAACAAGCACATGGTCAGTCAACTGACCGATGTGCAATCCAAGAAACTCCGAAACTGGATCGCCGGATACGTCACCCGATACCGCCAGCGACGCACGGATTGAACGGTGGTGACTTGACCGTCCGAGTCAAGTGGGACCGGACGCCAATCAGCGTTCACAGTGAACACCGCGAAGCACTCGAGGGGCTCATGATGCATCTCAGGAACGTGCACAACGTTCGCAAACGCTCGATCATCATGCCCGACCGAGAGGATGGAGGATTCTTGTTTTTCATTTACCAAGTGTGCGACCCGAGATGGATTGCAGAATACCTGAACGGAGGGCGCCCTAATGGGTGAACGATCCGATATCCCCCTTCCCGTTGGCGATTACCGGCTGATTGTGGTGTTGGTTGGCGTGAGCCATCCCGGAAATTTAGGTGCCATTTGCAGAACCATGCTGAACTACGGCTTCGATGCCCTCCACCTCGTCAACCCAACATGCGACCCCGACGATGAGGACACCAGAAATCGCGCCAAACACGCAGGTCGATTGTTGGATGAGTGCCAAAGCTTCGAGACCCTTGCCGATGCCGTCGCAGAATGCAGTGTGGTCGTTGGCACCTCAGGGAAGCGAGAGTTGGGTGAAAAGACATTGTTTAGGCATTTCGTGATGCCTTGGGAACTTGCTGAACGCCTGAGCGGGTCGGGAGCAACCGTGGCCTTGGTCTTCGGAGAAGAGGGAAAGGGGCTCTCAACATCCGATCTGGATGCGTGCGATTTTCTGGTGACGTTGCCCACGTGGGAGGGGTACCCCATTGCCAACCTCAGCCATGCCGTGACCGCACTGGTCTACGAACTGCACCGTGGTCGGGTGATGAAGCACCAAGGCGACGAACTCGGCATGCCCGCGATTGTCCCACTTGAGCGGCACCTCTCTCCCGAAGTCCGAACCGTCCTGAACCGAGCTGTTCACCAACTCGCTGCATCCCTCACATGGTCGGAGGAGCGACGTGAATCATGGCGCCAAACGGTCGTACGCAATCTGGCCAAAGCCATGCCAACCGACGAAGAAGCAACCCGGATGGTGGGTGGGTTTGTCGAGGCGACCACTGCACTGCAGCACGCCGTCGGCCATCCGGATTGGGTGAGCGACCGCCGGCGAAAGCTCAAGTGATCATGGGCGCCAGGTTGCCACGGATTTGGGCGTTTCTCGACAGTGCATGGCCACGAGCCGAAGGCGATTGCTGTACGCTGATTGAACGTGTGGCTCAACTTGTTCAAACGCCCATTTTGCGAGGTTTTCAGCCGTGGGAATGAAGTCGACGACGACGGTGCGGTGTTCAGGGCCCATACACGCAAGCGCAGAGCGGGCTTCTGCGTCGCCTGAATACACAACAAAAGCATGGTCAATCGCATCGTGGACGTGTTTCATGAGAATTGAACTCACATCCGAGAAATCCATGAGCATACCTTCTTCGGAAACACCGGGCTCCATCACGACATCCCCCTCAATTTCGGCTTCGAATCGGTAACGGTGCCCGTGCATGTGACGGCATTTCGAGCGGTGGTTTGGGACCCGGTGCCCTGTATCGGTTTCGACGTAACGGCGGATGGTTGTGGTCATGCAACTTCCTCCTGAGGGATGAACGTCAAGGACGCGGAATTGATGCAATACCGCTCGCCACCGTGCTCGCGTGGACCATCATCGAACACGTGGCCAAGGTGTGCATCGCAGGTGGAGCAACGGACCTCCGTTCGCACCATGCCGTGAGTTCGGTCCACCAATCGGTGTATGCGAGCGTGGCCCCGTTCGGTGTGAAACGAAGGCCAACCACACCCCGAACTGAATTTACTCGTGTGATCGAACAACGCCTTTCCGCAGCAGATACAAGCGTAAGTGCCTGGGTCCGAAGCGTTCCAAAACTCACCTGTGAAGGCACGTTCTGTTCCCGCCTCTTGTGTGACGTGCCACTGGAGCGGAGTCAACCGGTCGGCGAGGGCCTTGGCACGGTGACGGCGGTCCTCGCCGAGGGCGTGCGCCAACACGGCGTCCCAACCGGCCACGTAAGGAAATGGGTCGCGCCGACCAACGGCATGGAACGCAAGGATTCGTTCGATGTCCGAGCCGGTTTTGCCGTGACTCTTGCCGTCGGGGGTGGGGTCGTAGGTGGTCAGGGTTCGTTCGAACACATCATCAAAGTTCAGCCCCAATGCCTCAGTTGTAACTTCGGCATCCAACAAGATACCAGCCTTGTCCATGTCCAGGTAGGGGAGGGTGAACGAAATGCGTTCTGCACCCCAGTTGCCGATGCGGAATGCTTCGCCCAACGCATCGTAAAATTCAGGGCGGCAGTCGGGGTAAATCGCATGGTCACCCGAATGGACGCCAAGTGCTACGGCGACATCGTCGCCGGTGTCATTGGCGATGGACAAGGCTGTCCCGTACAACAGCGAGGCGAAGATGGCGTTTCGGTTCGGCACCACCGTGGACTTCATCGCTTCCTCCTCATAATGGCCCTCGGGGATGGCATCCCCTGAGGTCAAAAGATGGCTTGAAAACAACCCCATCGCGGATGACAGGTCAACGGTTCGGTGGGCGACGTCATGTTGGTGATCGATGAGGTGTTGAACGAGTGCTTCGGCTTGCCGAAGTTCAAGACGGTGCTGTTGGCCGTAATCGAAGGAGAGGCACGTGACGCCATACCCTCCAGCGAGCAGGTGGAGCAACAACGCACTGGAATCCATGCCCCCACTGAGCGCCATGACAGCCCGTTTCATCTCAGTCCACCCCCATCCACTTGTGCGTTTGCAGTGATAAGCGCCAAGGTGGGTTGTTTTTCACGACCGATTCAGTGATCGTAAAACTCGTTCCGTTTTCCTCGACCGTTGCTGATTCATCGTACAACGGTTGGAGAAAACGGTGGTCGAATCCATCCACCAACGTATCGTACATGGAAAGCGGTTGGCCAACATAAACACATTTGAGTTCGTTGCCCGTCCGCTGACGAAGGGTCAAGTTTGGGTAGACTTGGTCCTTAGGCGACACGCACACCCAGTCCAGGAGGCCATCTGGAATGGCAACCGTCCCGTTCGTTTCCACCGAGAGGGTGTACCCTCTGGCTTTCAGCAACCGTTGCAAAGGCCAGAGATCGTTCAACATCGGCTCTCCACCGGTAAAAATCACCCGTTGGCATGGAAACTTGAGCACCTCGCCGAGCACGTCAAGTGCCGTCATGGTTTCATAGGTGTCAAAATCGGTGTCACACCATTCGCAGGCGAGGTTGCATCGACCGAACCGAACGAACACATGGGGGATTCCGGAGTGGAACCCTTCACCTTGAACGCTGTGAAAAATCTCCACGATGTTGTATTCAACGGCCAAATCGGCTGGATCGTCGCCCAACGGTCCGCCGGCTCTGATGCAAGGTTCCACAGGTTCACCTCAAAGGACGGGTTGTTGAATCAACTGCATCAGTTCGGATCGTGCCTCACGCTTGTCAAAAAAGACGCCGCGCATGGACGAAGTGGTCATGATGGCTTCCTGTTTGGCCACACCCCTGCACTGCATGCAACCGTGGGAGGCTTCCAAAATCACGGCAGCACCAAGCGGTTTCAAGTGCTTCTCGAGGTCATCAGCAACGGATTTCGTGATTCGCTCTTGATTTTGCAGTCGACGTGCGTGCATGTCGACAAGACGAGCGAGTTTACTGATGCCCACAATCCGCTCAACCGGTATGTAGGCGACATGGGCGCGGCCACGGAAGGGCTGTAGATGGTGCTCGCAGGTGGAATGAAACTCGATGTTGCGCAACAGCACGATGCCATCGTAGCCTTCACCGTTGAAGGTGGCGTCGAGCAAGGCACTGGCCGATTGGCCATACCCGGCAAACACCTCATCCCACGATTCAATGACCCGACGCGGTGTCGCCTCCAGTCCTTCGCGGGTGGCGTGCTCATCACCCTCAAGGTAGTTCAGCAGTACCCGAACGGCCGCCATGGCTTCATCTTTGGTCGTCATGCATCCTCACCTCGACCGTGCCTTCGATCCACTTCATCGAGGTGGTCCAACATTTTTCTGCACGCTGTTCGAACGGCGTCAGCAAAACTCACGAATTTTTTGTTGTCCCCGACGTGCATCCGCAGATCGTCCAACAGCTCGGTTGGCATGTCCAACGAGACCTTGGGCATACAGCGTCCTCACACCACGACCTACATAATACCATGCTAATATCAAGAGAATATTTTGATTCGCGCAAACGCACCCAGGTGGCACCGTTTGTCCCAATGTTCAAAGAAGGCCTCGTGAGACCGTGTAACATGATGACGCTGTCTCCGTCCATCGGCCAACTCCATCGAATCCGAGATAACACGGGCAACGCCTCCACGTTGGGTTTGACCGATGAAGAGATTCAACGGTTCCTGGATTTGGATCCACTCCTTGAACAAGCCATTTCTGAAGCCAGTGAGGTGTTCGAACGTCTGCAATCCGAATTCGGCGACACCTTGTTCCGCGCCGAGATGGAACTCATCGAATCGTTGCAGTCCGGCTATGTGAATTTCTACAACCCCGCCACCGTCAATCCGTACGTTGCCATCGCTGCTCGAGGCCCTTGGGTGGTGACCTCTCACGGAGCGGTTGTCCACGACAACGGGGGCTACGGCATGCTCGGGGCAGGACACGGGCCTCACGACATCATTCATGCCATGTCGAACAACTGGGTGATGGCCAACGTGATGACACCTTCCTTTTCACAAAAACGTTTGGAAGAACGGCTCCGTACTGAACTGGGCCACACGCGTGGCCATTGCCCCTTCACGAAATTCATCTGCATGAACAGCGGATCCGAATCCGTCACCGTCAGCATGCGCATTGCCGACGTCAACGCACAACGCATGACCGGCCCCGGTGGTCCGCATGAAGGCAAGAACATCAAAATCATGGCCATTGAACAAGGCTTCCATGGACGAACCGATCGACCCGCCCAGATGTCGCACTCGTGCAAGAGCAAGTACGATCAGCATTTGGCCAGTTTCCAATCTCGCGACAACCTGATTTTGATTCCAGCCAACGACGTTAACGCCCTCCACGCAGCCTATGAACAAGCCGATCGTGACAATGTGTTCATTGAACTCTTGGCCATCGAACCTGTCCAGGGTGAAGGCAACCCCGGCCAGTGCGTTACCCGGGAGTTTTACGATGCAGCACGGGCCATCACCATGGAACACGGATCGTTGCTTTTGGTCGATTCCATTCAAGCAGGCATTCGTGGACAAGGCACACTGTCGGTGATCGATTACGATGGATTCGAAGATTGCGTGGTTCCCGATTTGGAAACCTGGTCCAAAGCGCTCAACGCTGGGCAATACCCACTGTCCGTCCTTGGTATGAACGAACGGGCTGCGTCACTTTACGTGACGGGCATCTATGGAAACACCATGACCACCAACCCTCGTGCGTTGGAGACCGCTGTGGCCGTGCTCGAGAGGATGACGCCGGAACTCCGCCACAACATCAAGGCTCGCGGCGAAGAGTTTGTTGAGAAATTGAAGACACTGCAAGCCGAATACCCCGAGGTCATCACCAAAGTCCAAGGCACCGGATTGCTGTGCAGCGCTGAACTGGAACCCACACGTTTCCCGGTGGTGGGGATGGATGCCGTTGAACCATGGTGCCGTCGACGCGGCTTGGGCGTCATCCACGGCGGTGTCAACGCCCTTCGGTTCACACCTCATTTCAACATCACATCGGAGGAGATCGATTTACTGATTGGCATCATCAAGGAAGCCATTGATTCATTTTTGGTCAAGACAACGTCGTGACGATGTCTTCGCGTTTGAATTGACGTGCAGCATAGAGGGCTGCCAATATAGCGTACACCGCAGAACTGAGGAACCAAACGGTGATGTGGCTCAGAACCACGCGATTGAGCAACAATTCCCGTAGCGCCAACAAGATGTTCACCACAGGGATGGCAAACCAAAACATCTCGATGTTATCCAAGTTGATGACCTGGGTGAACAAGGCAGGGAAGAGGATCAGGAGCACGGCAGGACCCAGCACAGAACCCGCTTCTTTGACACTGTGCGAACGCATGGCCAGTGCCAATTCAATCGCCACAACCGTGATAGCAAACAGCAACACTGCGATGCACAGCAATCCAATGACCGAGAAGGAGAGGGACGGAACGGCAATGATGTCGGACGTGGCGAGGTAACCGATGGCAAACATCAGGCCCGCGATCTGAAGCAACACACCAGCAGCGGTGATGGTCGCCACGGCCAACCATTTCCCCAGCAGCAATTCCAACCGCGTGCACGGCAGCCCCAATAGGGCCTCGAGCGTCCCACGCTCACGTTCCCCTGCCGTCATGTCAATGGACGGTTGAATGGCAGATGAAAACGTCCACACGGCCAAAACCAGCGGGATGAACAGGGAAAGCGCAAGCCCCGCTTGTTCACCTCGGCTGGCAGCATCAGCGTCCGCAATGGACCCGTTCCAGACCACCGGGTTGAGGGTGTTGTTGGCATCCAGACCAGCGGCCTCAATCCTGAACGTTGTTTCGTTTCGTTCCCACTCAGCCACCGCCGACATCACACGAGCTCTCGCTTCGTTGCTTTGCTCAGATGTCGAGAGGTGCAGGGTGGCATATTCCCATGTGCTGTTGTTGGCACGTACCCGCAACAGTGCGTCCAACTGACCTTGCCGCAATCGTTCAACATCGAGGTTGGCGTCGGTCAGATTCTGCAGCAGCGGGAGGTCAACCACAGCCAGGTCAATGCCGGTTTGATCGAGCGCATCCAGAAGCATGAGGGGAGGGTCGTCGGCTTGGAGTTCAACCCGAACAACGAGGGCATCAAGCTCTTGCGCTTCCGCCTCAAGCAACAAAGGGAACAAGATGAACAGCACGGGGAACATGAGAACGGGAATCACGAGAATGGCGACAATGGTGCGCCAATCCCGGACGAATTCGACCAGTTCTTTCTTGGCAACGGTCGCCACCCTGCGACGGCCCTCACTCATCTTCACTCACCCCTGGTGACAGCGGTGTTCGTGGCGTGAACAAACCACGCCATCGTCGACTCCAACTCGACAACGGCTTTTCGGATTGGTCCACACTGCGAGCGCGGTCGCTGGAAAGGGCGACATACGCTTCCTCAAGGTTCGTCGTTTCCGTGAATTGAAGCAACTGCTGGGGTGTGCCGTCGGCCCGAACCTCACCGTTGTGAATGATGATGATGCGCGTGCAAACTTGTTCTGCTTCCGCAAGTTGGTGCGTGGAATAAATGACGGTTTTTCCTTCATCACCCAACGACCGCACCAGTTGCTTCACGGTTCGAGCGCTGGTGACATCCAGCCCGGCCGTTGGCTCATCGAGCAACAACATGCTGGGGTGATGCGCCAACGCACGCAGCAATGCGGTTTTTTGACGCATGCCACGGGAGAACCCTTTCGTGTGTCGCCCAAGATGAGGCAACATGTCCAGGAGGCGAGCATAATGCTGGGTTCGGGTCCAGGCCACGTCATCCGGAACACCGTGCAAGCGGGCGTGGTAGCGAATGTTTTCCCAAGCCGTGAGCCGGCTGTATAACCCGGTTGACTCAGGGACAACACCGAGTCGCCGACGACCTTTGGCCACATCCGTCCCATCGCCGAGTGCCAGCGTCCCTTCGGAAGGCCGATACACGCCTGCGAGCAAACGCAGCAACGTGGTTTTGCCAGCGCCGTTGGAACCCACCAAGCCAACGATTTCTCCTTCACCGATGCTTAATGTAACATTGATCAAGGCCTGTACATCACCGAACGACTTGGAAACGCCGTTCGCTACAAGCATTGGGTGGTCCATGGGGTCAACTCGCACGGCCGGATTCAACCGCCCAGTTGAGCCCAGGGTGCTTGGTTTCAAGTCGCTTTGCACGCGACAGGGTGGAACGCAGGGTTTGTTGAACCTCGTGTTGCGGGACGCCCATGTCAACCATGTTGGCCGCCAGATCAATCGCCCCTTGAACCGCACCTGCATCGAGGTAAGCATCGTTGGTGATGTGGCGATTCAGCCGAAGTTCCTCAAGTCGATGGGCGAGATACGCCACCTCTTGCTTGAGCCGAGGTCCGTTGAGGTGGGGCAAGGCAAGCAATTCATCGATGCAGGTCCTCATTGGGATGAAGTTGAATTGACCGCCTATGTACGTTGCGACTTAACCTTGGGCCAATTCCACCAGGACGCCGCCTGTGGATGAAGGGTGCACGAAGGCGATTTGCATGCCGCCGGCCCCAGTACGTGGGACCTCATCGATGAGGCGGACCCCGTTGGCCTTGAGGTGCGCCAACAATCCGACGAGGTCACCCACTCGGAAACACACCTGCTGAACACCCGGGCCCCGCTTCTCAAGAAATCGACCAATCGGCGTCTCGGGCCCCGTCGGTTCAAGCAATTCCACTTTTGATGGTCGGCCCTCGAAGGGGCTTGATGTTGAGAAGAAACGCGTCGTCACGCCTTGTTCACGGACGGTTTCGTCATGGTCGCCCTGAGTGAGACCGATGAGGTGCCAAAACACACTGGCATCATCGAGGTTGTTGCATGCAATGCCAATGTGGTCAATGTGAATGGGTCCAAACGTCATGTTGTCACCTCAAAACCCACTTGGTGCCATGTACGTGCCAAATTCATCCTTCATCACACCGATGATTTCACCGAGGGTGGCTCGGGCACGAACGGCTTGGATCACGGGTGGAAACAGGTTTGTGTCCGAACCAGCAGCGGTGCGCACCGCATCCAATGCCTCCGCCACGCGTGCTGCATCGCGGGCGGCACGCAATGCTGCAAGGCGTTCCGTTTGACGCTCGCCAAGCGAAGGGTCCACTTTCATCACAGGGATGGTTTGGTGTTCATCCATCACGCCGTGGTTGACGCCAACGATCCGCCGTTGGTTGTGTTCAATTTCGTTGAGATATTGGTATGCCGAAGCGTGAATTTGCTGCTGCGGCCAGCCTTGTTCGATGGCCGCCAGTGCTCCGCCGCGTTGCTCAACCTCCTCAATCAACGTCCGTACTTGGTTGTACATCTCGTCGGTGAGGCGCTCAACGAACCACGAACCGCCAAGGGGATCCACGACATCGGCTGCACCGGACTCTTCGGCAATGATTTGCTGAGTTCGCAACGCCACGGTCGCCGAGGCCTCCGTCGGCAGACCCAAGGCCTCGTCATAGGCGTTGGTGTGGAGGCTTTGCGTCCCACCCAGCACAGCTGCAAGCGCTTGAATGGTGACCCGAGTGACATTGTTCAGCGGTTGCTGGGCCGTTAAACTCACCCCGGCCACCTGCGTGTGGAACCTCAATTTGAGCGCTTTTTCGTTGGACGGAGCGTAGCGCTCCACCAACAGGTCATGCCAAAGCGTCCGTGCGGCTCGGAATTTCGAAATTTCCTCAAAGAAATCGTTGTGGCAATTGAAAAAGAAGGACAGCCTTGGCGCAAATTCATCGATGGCGAGCCCCGATTCAATCGCTGCATCAACATACGCTAAGGCGTTGGCAAGGGTGAATCCCAATTCCTGCACGGCGGTTGACCCTGCTTCGCGGATGTGATAACCGGAGATTGAAATGGTGTTCCACTGGGGGACTTCCTTGGCACAATGGGCGAATGTATCGGTGATCAGTCGCATGGAGGGCCCCGGTGGAAACACGTAGGTCCCACGGGCGATGTACTCCTTCAGGATGTCGTTTTGGATGGTCCCGCGAAGGGCCGATGGTGCTGCACCTTGCTCTTCAGCGGCGACGATGTACATGGCGAGAAGCACCATGGCGGGTGCGTTGATGGTCATGGAGGTGCTGACCTTGTCGAGTGGAATGCCGTCGAAGAGAACTTTCATGTCCTCAACACTGCATATGGAGACTCCGACCTTACCCACCTCGCCGTAAGCGAGTTCATCATCGGCATCCATGCCGAGTTGAGTGGGGAGGTCAAAGGCGACAGAGAGGCCCATTTGGCCGCGCTCCAAGAGGAGTTTGAACCGCTCGTTGGTCTCACGGGCGCTCGAAAATCCTGCATATTGGCGCATGGTCCAGTACCGGCTGCGGTACATGCTGGCGTGGACGCCACGGGTGTAGGGGGCGGTCCCCGCAGGCGACCGGGGCCAGGCAGCACCGTCCGGAGCATCCGACGAGGGAAGTTCGACGCCGCTCAAGGTGGCCCAACGGTCTTTCCGTTCCTTGACCATGTTACGACTGAAACCATGGCCGTGTATGAACACTCGGTTGGTCTTCAGTGATGATGACCACCGGGTCCGTGGGCGTGGCCGTGGGCGAGTTCTTCCTCGCTGGCTTCACGGACGTCGACAACTTCGACGGCAAACATCAGCGACTCGCCTGCCAGCGCGTGATTGAAGTCGGCCGTCACCGTGTCATCGGTCAACGTCGTCACCGTGAATGGGGCAGGGCCGTGGGGCATTTGTGCCACAAGTTGCATTCCAACTTCAAGGGCCGCTTCTTGTTCAAGTTGTGCGAAGTTGGACCGCTCGATCTGCATCACGGCTTCATCGTCGCGTTGACCGTACGCCTCGTCGGCCGTCAGGGTGAATTCCATTCGATCGCCCACCGAGCAGCCCATTAGATTGGCTTCGAAGCCCGGAATCATTTGGTTGTGCCCGACAAGGAAGGTCAAGGGATCACGACCCTCACTGGAGTCAAAAACTTCCCCGGATTCAGGGAGTGTGCCCGTGTAATGGACGCTTGCGACGGTGTTGGCTTCAATTTTCATGGTGTTGCTCATGGTTTCATCTCCTGGTTGTCATTCGGTTGACGAGTTGGCGCAGTTCGTTTGCGACGGTTTCAGTGAGGATCAATTCCTCCACTTTTTGTTCAATGAAAGCGTGGGACTCATCAACGCCGATGCGTTCACCCTTTGCCCATATTTGGCCGAGAACGTTCGAGCGGTGTTCTTCTGCTACATCGGGATTGTTCAAGATGTCCTTAGCGGCGTACTTGTATTCAAGGTATTTTTGACGGTTCAGCAGTTTTTCTGCCTTTTGACGCCCACCACCGGTTTTGTCAAAGCGCCGCCGTTTCCGACCGCGATGGTCCTTGGGTTTCACCTTGGTCTCGATCTTTTTGAACACGTTTTGTGGCGTCATCACGGTGCCGACTTCCAAGGAAAGAACCGCTGGTTCGTCGGTCAACTCTTCGGCCGGCTTGGGGTCGACCGAAACGGTGCTCTCCACTGCCTCCACGGTGGCTGCGACCGTGTCCGCTTCGGCGTGGACCTCGACGGTTTCAGCGGCGTTTTTCTTCAGTTCTTCGGACTTGCGGCGGAGTTCAGCAAGGCGATCCTCGCGTGACTGCTTCCGTACAACGTCGTTGCCCGACGGTTTTTGTTCTGCCCGAACGGTGTGATTGACAGCAGCGGGCTGAACGGCAGGTGCCGAGACATCGCCCTTCTGAACCAATTTTTCTCTTGCTTCCGCCTGCTTTCTCAAAAAGTCAGCTTGCACGTCTTGCTTTGGTGTTTCTGGGACCTCGGTTGGGGCGGGTGGCCTCCTGCCGGCCTGACGATCGCGTTCGTCCCGTCGACGCCGTGCCTGTTGCTGAGCGTCTTTTGCAAACGGATTGAACTCTTGCTTTCGTGGTGGCCTGCGTCGGTCGATGGATGAATCCCCCGATTGCAACGGTATGTTGACCTGTTAAAACGGTATGGGGTCCACTTCACGCCCACTGGATGGGTGTTTGGTCGGTTCGCAAGTATTGGTCGATGGCGCTGCCCTCGAGTGAGGTCGTTCGGTTGTCCAATTCAAGTGCACCCAACATGGCGATCATGGTCCCGTTGTCAATGCAGTACATCTTCGGCGGTGCATGCGAGGACCCGTTCCGATCTTCGGCCATCATGGTGGACATGGCACGCATTCGTTCGTTGCAAGCCACCCCTCCTCCCAGGAGCAATTCATGCTTTCCAGTGTGAGCCATGGCCCGCTCAGCGACCTCAACACAGGAGGCAAACGCATGCTCTTGCAAAGACCAGCACACTGCATCAAGCGGTTGGCCGTTGTCCACCAATCGCTGAGCAGCCGTCAACAATCCAGAGAAGGCCAGGTCCATGCCGCGAACGGCATAAGGCAGTTCCAATCCTTCCATACTGGGTTGAGGGCAACGTTCGAGATAGGCGTTGGCCAGTGACTCAATTTTTGGCCCTCCCGGGAAGGGAATGCCTTGTTGCCGGGCAAATTTGTCGAGCATGTTACCAATACCGATGTCGAGGGTCTCGCCGAGAACGCGGTACCGTCCATTGAGGCGTGCAATCACCTGCGTGTTGCCACCCGACACATACAGGAGGACGGGGTCATCGCACCCACACTGTTGACGACCAATCTCAATGTGTGCGACACAGTGATTGACGCCGATGAGCGGGACGTCGAGGCGGGTGGCGATCCCGCGTGCAATGGATGCACCCACACGCAAACATGGTCCAAGACCGGGCCCTTGTGAATACGCAACGGCACCGATGTCCTCCAGCTGAAGGTTGTGCATGTCCAACACGTTGGCGAACAACTCTGCGGCGACGTCTTTGTGATGGTCGGCGGCTTCCCGTGGGTGAATGCCACCTTCATCGGGCCGGAGGGTGTCCGAAGCTGCTGGAAACGGTTCTCCGTTGGCGTTGACCAACCCAAACGACAGAGTGTGAGCAGTTGTTTCAATGCCAAGGGTCCATCCTGACATGGTGTTTGGACCAACCCATTGTTCTTCAACCCTCTTCAACGGTCATGCCTTGTGGCCACCATCGTTCACAACATTGGAGTGTTGGTTCACCTTGACGAAGGCCTCAATGAAGACGAATTATACTCCACGGAGATGGCAATTGTTACAAACAATAATGTAATCGAACGAATTTATTCTTCATCAGAAGCCATCGATGAATACGGCCGGGAGGGCAGCGACGACCATACAATGGTGGATGCCCAAGGACGGGCGGTTGTGCCCGGATTCATCGACACCCACACCCACCTGCTTTGGGCAGGCGACCGGTCAAGAGAAGTGGCATGGCGGCACGAAGGGAAATCCTACATTGACATTGCACATCTTGGTGGCGGTATTGGCTCGACCGTTTCAGCCACCAGGAGTGCCCCGCCCGATTCAATGATGGCTCGCGGGGTGAACCGAATGCGGCAAGCCCTTCGCACAGGCACCACGCACATGGAAGCCAAAAGCGGATACGGATTGTCGACCGAATCTGAATTGAACTTGCTCCAAATGATGAATGAGCTTTCCAGGCTTCAAAGACTGCCATCCCTCGACATCACGTGGATGGGCGCACACGATGCCCCTCCTGGGATTTCCATCAATGACTACACCGAATCGTTACTCAGCGAGCAACTTCCATCTGTCGTGGACCAAGGAATCGCCCGTTCCATGGACGTGTTTTGCGAACCCGGCTGGTTTTCGGTCGATCAAACATCTGACCTCTTGGTGGCTGGAAAAAAACACGGCCTCGCCTTGCGGTTGCACATTGATGAGTTCGCGGACGGTGGCGGTGGCGATCTTGCGATTGAGCACAAGGTCCAAACCGCTGACCATGCGTACCACACACCGATTGATACGCGCATGGCCATGACCGAGGCCGGTGTCAACACCGGCTATTTACCCGGAACGCCCTATGCCATGGGCGACCCGTTTCCGGACATGCGAGAAGTCATCCAGCACGGCGTCCATTTCACATTGGCCACCGATTTCAACCCCAATTGCCAAACCTTGAGTTTGCCCTTCATCGGATCGTTGATGGTGCAGCGAGCAGGCTTGCACCCGATGGAAGCGCTCATGGCCGTCACGTGCAGGGCCGCCTCCACCTCACCCCATCCCAGCGGAATGGACCACGGTGTCCTCCGAGAAGGCGCCGTAGCGAACCTCAACATCCTTGCAAGTCCGCATTGGGAATCGTGGGCACTTCAGCCAAGCCACACCCCCGTATGGTCGACCATGTTGGAGGGCAACCTGATTGAACACACCATCGATTGAATCGATTCCATGCACGAATAAATGAATTTTTACATTAATCTTTAACTGAAACGGCATTAGGTGTAATTCATGTATTGGATCGAGACGGTGGTGTGTTCTTCCAAAGACGGATGCCACGCACGCATGCTCCGCATGTTGAAGGCGCGCCAAGCATTGAAACGACGTTCGGACGGGTGCATCGCTGCATGGGTGGCGTCAGCGCCAGGCGAAGCGAGCATGCACCTGGTCCAATCGGTGTTCGAGACCAGAGAAGCTTGGCAACGGGTTGCTGAAGAAATCCAACGGACGATCGATGTGAAGGACGGTGGTTTGGAAGCGCAAATGCTCGGTCCACCGTTGGTTGGTGTGTTTGAAATCGACGAAGATGACTTTGACGCCAGAATGCCCCAGTAGGCAGTGGCTGTGGCGTCGCATAATGTGAGTTATGCGACAATTGCTGATATTGGGCATCCATCCCTTTCCGAAATGTTGCATCAGCTGCCTCGCAGCCCCCCGTTTGAACTGAAGTGCAAATCCAATAATCATGTATTTTTCTGATTTTACTGCCCCACGTATACCCTCGGAGGCCAAAACATCTGATTTATTTGAACCATGAACAAAGGATTCAAATCGTCCACCGAACCGAATGTAAATTGAGCATCATGACGGACATCGAGGGTTACTGCATGAAGTGCAAAACATATGGCCCAATCCGAGAAGGAAAGGAACTCGCAATGGCGAACGGACGAACGCGCTACGCCGGATTGTGCTCAAATGGGTCCTGCACTGGTAAAATTTCCAAGATCATCCGTTGATGGGGAAGACCGCCACCGAATTCGTTAAAGAGAACGGTCAGGTGGGGCAACTACCTAGGGCTCGTGGTCTAGGGGTTATGACGTTGCCTTGACATGGCAAAGATCGCCAGTTCAATTCTGGCCGAGCCCACCATCTTCAGAAGACCGGTCTGATTTGACTTTCAGATGAGTGCCTAAAATTCAATGACTGTAATTATTGCCAAATGAAATTCATTTAATCAATCATCATTGGAGGCGACGATTTCGGGTTCGACCACCGTCATGGTGATGGGTTGCGGCACCGGATCATCGTCCTCTTCAAATGAAAAATCAGTGCTGCCACCGGTCCAGGCTTTGACCTCATCGGATTCTTCGAACGCTTCTTCAACGATCGAAGAAGAAGGTCCGAGGGAATACATGCTGGGGTCGGGCGCAGATGGTTGAGCAGCAACGCGTTCTTCCGCCGAGGGGGCCGCACGTTCCACCATCACGGCTCCGGAATGAAACGTTCCACATTCAGGGCAACGGAGTGTGCCTTTCGTGGCAAAACAACCGCAGACAGTACACGATGCGACGCCGTGGAAGGCGTCAAGCGGGTCGCGTTCTTCATGGCTCATGTTCACTCAAGAAACATATCATCTTGGTATCCGGTGACCAAGTCACCGGTGCCATCCTCTTCGATGGTCACGGTCCCTTCCTCATCGTCGAATTCAACGATGGTTCCGAACACTTCCTCATCGTCGAAGACCAAGCCAATGTGGGAACCGATATCAATTTCGTCGTCGGATCCTTCCTCAGCATCATCGCTTTCATCGTCCAATTCCTCAACATCTTCATCCAAGTCACGGGCGTCGTTATTGATTTCGTCATCGTCGTCGACCTCCTCGTCGTCATCCAAAGTTTCTTCAGTTTCTTCTGATGGTTCCACTTCAGCCTCATCGACGGTTTCCCTCTCGCCTTCAGCGCCTTGTGCAGCATCGGCCTTGTCCCCCTCAAACTCACGCATGGCCCGTGCGCGAGCACGCCATGCAGGCACACGAACCAAGTGCATGAACAGTGACGCCGTCAACCCCATGAGGCTCAGGATCATGAAGACAATGCCATCAAGATAGAACCCTTTTGGCATGGAGGACGCTCCGTCCTTCCCACTGAACGGTGTCAGCGAGTTGGAACAACCTCCCTCCTGATACTTTTCATCGCAGGGGAACACATCGCCTGGGTTCACATCGTTGGGCAAAAGACCGCCTTGCATGGGTTCGTAAACAACAGCACCCCCGCTGCCGTCAACTGGACCCACGAGGGCGTTGACCAACACCAAAATCAGCATCAGAGCGAATCCGGTGTGAAGAATTGGCCAGACTGAGTCGTTCCATACCTTCGACATCATGCGCTTTTGCATGGGCGTTGGGAAGTAATCCTCCTCCTCCTCAGTTTCCTCAACCGTCTCCTCGTGGTCGTCAAGGTTTTCAAGCGAATCGTAAAATTCAGCGAGGTCAACCGAACCGTCACCGTCTTCATCGAGTTGCTCCATCAGCATCTCGAGTGTGTCCATGTCCATGGATTCACCGTAGTCGGTCCCGAGGAGTTTCATGAGCTCGTCCTTGGAGATGGAACCGTTGCCGTCGCGGTCGAGATCATTGAACACGCGCTGAGCCGATATGCCCAGTTCATCCATCATGTTGGCCAGTTCAAGGAGGGGATTCTTGAGCGAAACAACGTCTTTGTGGGCCGAAACATCGTCATCGTGGTCACGGTCGTCGTCCACGGACACGGCAGAGCCGTCTTCTTCCACTTGGCGGTTATCGTCCAACCCGTCGGCGTTGTCATCTGAATCCTCGTGGTCAACATCATCGTCCGTTTCGGGGTCATCGTCAACCTCGTCGGCTCCAGCGTTCGTTTCTTCATTGGCTATATCTGCGTCGACGGCGTCCTCGTCCGTGGAAACATCAACCTCGGTTTCTTGGGTTTCGGTGCCATCCACTTCCGATGAAAGGATATCAATGAACTCATCAAGGTCGATCACGCCGTTGTCGTCCTCGTCAATTTCTTGCACCAAACGTTCCACCTGACTTGGGGGGAGGTCGGCAAGGTTGAGGCTGAGCAGTCCTTCTCGCAACTCAGAGGAATCGATCATACCGTCGCCATTCTCATCAAATTTGTCGAAAAGTTTCCTCAAGTCAATGCCGGTGTTCGCCACCCACTGGCGCAACACATCCACAACATCGTCGGCCACGAACAGCACACTGCATTCTGGGCAACGGGTTGAGTCGAGAGGGACCAAACTCTTGCAAGCACCGCACTCGCCCAGGGCTTCATCCGACACGCCCTGAAACGACGTGTTGCATTCCGGACATGCTTTGGAATCAATGGGAATCACGGCACGGCACGAACCGCATTCGGCCATGCCCACTTTGTTGTCATCTTCGCCAGCCATTGGACCACCCAATGGTGAGGAGGACCACTTCGGATATAATTCTTGACGGGCGTGGTATTGTTGGAGGTATTTCTTTAGACGGTGGAGTCCAACGGGAACCATGGTGGTGGGGGCAGGTACGTTGCACGCCCTTCACATCACCCCCTTTGACGACTTGATGTTGACCTACGACAGCTTGTCCGTTGAAGACGGCCGCTCACGGTTGATCGTCAGCCGTTCACCCGCTCGGAGACTGTTGCGGCATTTGAGTCCACACAAGACCACCTTCCGGTGGATGGCCTACATGGACACCAACGACTCAATTCGGCCGTCCGTGGATGCGATCCAAACTGCGGTTGGGTCATGGGCGGCCGAACACCCAGGGGGTGTGGTCATCATCGAGGGATTGGATGCTGTCTTCGACGAGGCGGGTCCAGTTCCGGTGTTTGCACTGCTGGCCTGGCTCACCGACCTCAGCCACGAACACCAGCTGTCCGTTCACATGGTGCTTGATCCGTTGACCTTCCCCTCCAATGTTTGGATGCGCCTCTCACCGCTGCTGGCCTCAGCGGCAACGGATGATGCCGTGCCGGATGACGGCACCAACGCCAACACAGTCACCCCGCCGAGCGAGAATACGGACGCCCCCTCGGCCGAACCGCAGCCCCCGGTCTTGGCTCAACTCGTGTCCCTTCCGAGCGTTGGTTTCCACCGTAATTTGTTGTCCAAGCGCATGTTGCAATGGCGTCGTATGGGGTTTGATTTGAGTGAACTTGAACCGGCCTTGAACATGAGCAATGACGGCGACGCCTATGCATTGTACAGCACGGTTGAGCAACGCATTCGGGTGGCCACCGAAGCGTTGCTTCAAATGCACGGCTCGACAGATTTGTTTTCCGTGGCGGAATTGGAACGGTGGTCGTACCGGTTGTTCAACCTCGTCGATGTGGAAGCGACGTCGTCCATCGTCCTTGCCCGAACGTCATCGAGCTAGGCGGCCGTGCTCAGCTTCGAGGCGAGCAAGCCATCCACCATCCATCATGGATTGAGCGATGGCGATGAGTTCGTCCGAAGTGCTGCGGTCGCCGTCCAGTGGGGGGGCGCGTGCACGCACCAAGTCGAGCAATCCTGCAACATGGCCCACCGGTTGAATGGGTTGGTGGGTCAGCGCTTCCGATGCGATGCGTGCCTCGCATGCCAACACTTCAGCCAACCGCTCGGTCGCCACCAGTAAGTTGTGGTTCGCCGTTGCGCCCAAACTGACGTGGTCTTCCTGACCCGCAGAGGTTGAAGTGGAAAACGCTGAACGTGGGGAGGCGTGACCGCGCAATTCCGCCAGCGATGCTCCAGCGACGTACTGAACGATCATCAATCCAGATTCCAATCCAGAATTCTTGGCCAAAAAAGCAGGGAGGTTGCTTCGGGAACGATCCAGCATCTGATCCATGCGGCGTTCACTGATGGATGCCAACTCAAACAGCGCCAAGGCCATCTGATCAGCGCGTGTGGCGAGAAGTTCACCGTGGAAATTGCCTTGGCTCACCACTTCGTGTGAACCAGGTCGATCGGGTGACGGGAAAATCAGTGGGTTGTCCGTGGTGCTGTTCAACTCCACGTCAATGGTTCGTTGCAAATCAAGGAACGATTCGTAGACGGCGCCGTGAACTTGAGGGGCACAACGGAAGGAGTACGGGTCCTGCACGCGGTCGCAATCCGCATGATCGGCCATGATGGGCGAATCCTGAAGCATGAACCGGACACGCTGGGCGACCTTCTGTTGCCCTTGATGGGGGCGGACGTCGTGCACGTCCGCTCGAAACGGCGCAAGACTGCACTGACGTGCCTCCATGGACATGGCCAACACCACATCGGCCAGCAACAACAATTCCGAGAGTCGGGCGACGGACGTTGCCATGTAAGCGGACATTTGTGAGGTCCCGTTGATGAGGGACAAGCCGTCCTTGGCCGTCAAGTCCAACGGCAAGACGCCGCGTTCAAACAGCACATCCTTGGTTGGGCGCGTGACGCCATCATCACCGAGCAATCGCCCCTCACCGATCAGCGCCAGCGCGAGATGCGACAAGGGGGCGAGGTCACCGCTTGCACCAAGGCTACCGATGCGTGGAACTTCTGGGTGAAGCCCCTCGTTCAGGAACAAAACCAATTGCCGGATGGCGTTCGGGTTGACACCCGAATGCCCTTTGCAAAGTGAATTCAAACGGATCAACATCATCGCTCGAACCTCGGAAACGGACATTGCCGGCCCAATGGCGGTGGCGTGCGAACGGATCAGGTTGATCTGAAGTTGGGCAAGATCGTCTGGAGAAATGCGCTGATGCACCAGCGCTCCAAAGCCAGTGTTGATGCCGTAGACCGTTTCGTTGTTGGCGACAATTCGGTCGACGACGGCCCGAGCGGCATGGATGTTCGGCCACGCATCTTCAGAAACGGCAACGGTGGACCGGCGATGGGCAACCATCATCACATCCGTCACGGTCAGTGTTGCACCGTCGACGTGCACCGTGTTGTTGGTCACGACGGACGCCCCCCCGGACCGTTCAGAACACCCTCATCAACGAGATGGGGCACGGTGACCTTCAATCGGTCGTTGGCCTCCATGGCCCTTCGAATGGCAAACGCCGCACCCGGGTTGCGAGCCCAGGCGCGACGGGCCACGCCGTTGTTGACGTCCCAGTGCAACATGTTGTTTAATTTCCGAGATGCATCGTCGGAGCCGTCCAAGAGTAAACCGAAGCCACCGTTGATCACTTCTCCCCATCCAACCCCGCCGCCGTTGTGAAGACTGACCCAGGTGGCACCCCGAAACGCATCACCAATTGCGTTTTGCACGGCCATGTCGGCGGTGTACATCGACCCATCACGAATGTTGGCTGTTTCTCGATAGGGGCTGTCTGTACCGGACACATCGTGATGGTCCCGGCCCAAGACGACCGGACCTTGGAGCCGACCGTCCCGAACGGCTTGGTTCATGGCTTGTGCGATGCGTCGCCGGCCCTCGTCATCGGCGTAGAGAATGCGGGCCTGGCTACCGACCACCAGTGCATTGTGCCCAGCTTGGCGAATCCAAATCAGATTGTCTTGAATTTGACGTCGAATCTCGTTGGGTGCTTCAGCGAGCATCTGGACCAGGATGGATTCGGCAATGCGATCGGTTTCTTCCAAATCCGACGCGAGGCCGCTGGTGCAGATCCAACGGTAGGGTCCGAACCCATAGTCAAAGCACAACGGCCCCATGATGTCTTCAACGTAGCTTGGATATCGGAACGAGCCGTCCGATGCCATCACATCGGCACCTGCGCGTGATGCTTCAAGCAGGAAGGCGTTGCCGTAATCCCAGAAGTACATCCCTTGCTCAACCATGGTGTTGATGGCATCTGCGTGCCTTCGCAGCGTGGCTCGCACGGCATCCTCAAACCCCTCAGGGTCGGAGGACATCATCACCGACGCCTCTTCGAACGAACGGTCCACAGGGAAATAGCCGCCTTGAAACGGGTTGTGCAGACTGGTTTGATCGCTTCCGAGGTCAACCTTGACTTCGCGGTCGACCAACCGCTCCCACAGTCGAACGATGTTGCCGATGTACCCGATGGAGATCGTTGAACCGGTGCTCGCCGCCTCAATCATGAGATCGATCGCCTCATCAACATCGTCCGTGACATCCGTCAACCAACCCTGTTCATGTCGCTTGTGAGCCGCATGGGCGTTGGCTTCGGCGATGATGCATGCTGCGCCAGCGATGGTTGCAGCTTTGGCTTGTGCGCCGGACATCCCGCCCAAACCGCTCGTGACGAAGGTCACGCCGGCCAAGGTGGAATCGTCGTCAAGACCGAGGTGCATGCGTGCCGCATTCAACAGGGTAATGGTGGTGCCATGGACAATGCCTTGAGGTCCGATGTACATGTAGGACCCTGCTGTCATTTGACCGTATTGCGTCACACCGAGTGCGTTCATCCGTTCGTAGTCGGCAGGGGATGAGTGGTTCGGAATCACCATGCCGTTGGTGACAACCACCCTCGGAGCGTCAGGTGACGATGGAAAGAGGCCCATTGGGTGACCTGAATACATCACCAACGTTTGGTCCTCACCCATCTCACTGAGGTATTTCATGGCCAGTCGGTACTGCGCCCAATTTTGAAACACCGAACCGTTTCCACCGTACGTGATCAATTCATGCGGGAATTGAGCAACATCGGGGTCAAGGTTGTTTTGAATCATCAGCATGATGGAAGCAGCTTGCTGGGTCTTTGCAGGATAGGCCTCGATGGGATGGGCCCGCATGGGGTGCGCTGTGGGCCGAAGACGTCGCATCAAGATGCGCCCGAAGGATTCCAATTCCTCCATGAATTCGGGGTACAACGGTTGATGATGAACCGGAGGAAAGTAACGCAATGCATTGCACACGGCAAGGTGTTTTTCTTCGGCCGTGAGGACTTGTTTTCGAGCGGGGGCATGGTCGACATTTGGGTCCAAAGGTTGCCGTGGGGGCAGGGAATCAGGGATGCCCTCGAGAATGGTTTGACGAAGCGGCCCCCAATCCTCCGCCATGGCCACTTCTCAACGACGGTTGCCTTTGAGGCTTGTTGCAACCGCCCACGAGCCTTCTGTCCACAACATCAAAAATCGGGAACGCTAGGCGTGCACAGATGGACCGTGTGGAAGAGGGGGCGGCTGGCTCAACGCTTCGCCAAGCATCAACCGAATTCAATGCCATTCTTGGTGCTACGGTGGCGGTTGCACTGGCTTTTTTGTTCGCCTCGGCCGTCCTCAACAACGCCGTGTTGACGGTGATCGACGACGATGATGAGGCACGGGGTGTGCGTGTTCCCGTTTGGGAGCGTGCTGACATGCCTTACCAGACCTCTGGAGAATTTGGCGTTGCGTTGGAAGTCGGGCCCTACACCATCCTGCCGACCGAGAACGAATGGAATTCAACACACACCTTCGTTGAATACGTGTTGCCCATCGAGGAGGGCGGTGCTGCTCCGAACGGTCTCATCAGCCTTGCCGTCTGGCGGCCCAACGTACCCGAGGGCGTCACCGTGCCCGTCATCGCTGAATTCGGACCCTACTTTCAAGAACCCAGCGTGCAAACGCCCACCATTGAGGTCCCCGGCAGTTGGTTGGGACAAATGATCATCGACCAACTCCTCCCTCACGGCTATGCATTCGCCCAGGTATCGGTGGCAGGAACGGGTCGTTCGAACCATTGCATGGACCTGATGGGCACGGCCGAACAACTCGGCAACGATGCAGCCGTACGCTGGCTTGGTGAACAACCATGGTCCAACGGTGCGGTGGCCTTGATCGGAAAATCGTACGACGGCAGCACCCCGTGGCAAGCGGCCATGTTTGGCTCTGAGCACGACCATCTCAAAACCATCGTTCCCATCTCCGGCCTCATTGGCGTGAAGGAGTTGATGTGGCGCAATGGCTCGGCCGAGGCTCGAGCACCCATCATGCACAACGGCGTGTACGGGAGTTACGGGTTGGACGGTGATGAAGAAGACTATCAAAACCTCTGCCCGGATTACATCCTCGGCCCCGGAACCGGCGTGTCCGCCTATGTCTTTGGTTCGGAAGTCGCCGGAACCTATTGGGAAGAGCGTTATTTCCTCGACAGGGTCTTGGAGCATTACACAGGCAGCGTCTACCTGATTCAAGGGATGCACGACTGGAACGTTGATCCGCACATGGCCGTTCCCACGATGAACGCTCTCATCGACGCGGGCATTGAGGCCAAAGGGCTGTTTGGACAATGGGACCACGATTATCCGGACCGACCGGTGCAACTGGACGACCGTTCCGACCTCGGTGGCCGAGGCGGTGAAGCCTTCCCTGAAATGGTCCGATTTGACTGGATGCAGGATTTGCTCGAATGGTTTGATTATTATTTGAAAAACATTGGACCGCAACCTGGACAATGGATTGAAATTCAATCCAACCAAGGAAGCTGGCGCCTCGAGGAACGCTACCCACCGGCCGATGTATCGGTGACAACGTTGGAACTCGGTCGTGAATTGACCCTCGTGGACGGTTCGCTGACCGTTCTCCCCGACGCATCCTCAGGACCCACATGGCAATCCGAACCGCTCACATCCACGATGCATTTGGCCGGTGTACCGCGCTTGCACGTTGACGTCACCACGAGCGCCGTGGGAGGGCAACTGTATGCCCTGCTGGAGGACTGCAGTCCAAGCGACAATTGCATCCACATTGGACATGCCATCATGGATTTAAGATACCACGGTGGAGGGGACACCATCCAAACGTGGTTGCCCCTGTTGGCGACCATCAACGCCAAAATGGAATTCCTACCGCTGGACGCTGAAATCCCGGAGGGGCACTCGCTCCGCCTGTCGCTGGCCTCCACCGGCGAAGACTATCTTCCAGCCAGCACCTCTGCCATCGTCACCGTGCAGGAAGGATCAACATCAACCCTCCAACTCGACACCTTTGATCCCGCCGAGCGTCGTTACTTCACGCCGCCTGCGTGCACGCACGAACGTTGCCTTCAAGCATCAACGGAATGACGGCGCACATCCGGCCGCCACAAGGTGAACAAAGCACCGGATACAATCATCACGGCCGCATACACCATGATCCCCTGTTGCACATTCAGTGTGTCGGATTCCATCAAGTACCCAGCAAGACTCGATGAGATGGAAAACGCCACGGAAAGCACCAACATGTCTGCAGAAAAGACCCGACCGCGAACTTCGTCCTCCACCCATTGCTGCACCATGATGGTGGAGAGGACCCAATTGGCACCGCTGGCGCTGTGGGCGAGGATGACCAGCAGCACCGTGACCCAAAGCGCTCCGCCCACGGACCATCCAACCAAGAAGTACAGCAAACCAGAACACACGATCAGTTGCCCAATCAACGTGGGCCAACGGCTTTGGTCGGTGAACAGATTTCGTGCGATGATGGGGCCAATACCGGTGCCGATCCCCCTCGCAAAGAAAAACAAACCAAAGCCAAACGCTGCACCGTATCCATCGACATCGTTCCCAAGCAAGACAAGATACACGCCAGCAAGGCCTCCACCTGCGATGTTCCAGGATGCTTTGGCAAAAACAATGCGGTACAGTCTCGGTTCAGAACGAATGCGTTGAAACCCACGCTTGATGTTGCCAAAGGCCGTTTTGACCCAACCCGATTCGGGTGCATCTTCCACGGTTTGCGGGAGTCTCAAGTTCACGAGCAGGACGGTACCGAACACGAAGGTGATCGAATCGATGATGAAGGCTGCATCGGTGCCCCAAGCCGAGACCACCAAGCCACCAAGCATGGCTCCAATGCACAAGGCCGTTGACCACGATGCTGCATCCAACGCATTGGCTGTTGCCAAATCCGCTTCGCTGACCACGTTGGGAATGGAAGCGCGCTCAGCGGTCATGTACACGCCGTGCAGAATCATCATCACGCCTGACAAGCCGATCATCCAAACGATGTCTTCAGGTCCGTTCACCCAGAGGAAGCACAGAGCGAGCACCGCTTGTGCGAGGTTCGATGCGACCATCAGCATCTTTCTCGAATACCGGTCAGCCATCATGCCAATGAAGGGCTGGAGCAAAGCAAAACCAGCCATTCGAACCGTGAACAGCACACCCAGCAACCATTCACTCTCTGTGTAGGTGAGGATGAGCAAAAACAGGGCGATGGTGTTGAACCACTCGCCGAGCATGGAGACGACCGCAGCAAGCCACAGCCTGCGAAACGACGCATTGTTTCTGACGAGCGAAACGTAGGAAGTTTGCGTCATTCTTCTTCTCCGTGGGCTGCGCCACCGGCTGCTTCCAAAGAAACAACCACCCATTTGGACGTGGGCGTGTTGGAGAGGGCTGCCGTGGATCGAAGCGGCACCAATTCATTGGCTTCCGGGAAGTACGCTGCAAGGTTGCCGCGAGGGATCTCGTACGGGACAAGCAACCATGCGTGCGAGTGACGCTCTTCGCCCTGAAAATGACTGGTGATGTTCACGGTGGTTCGTGCTTTCCAACCCCTCTCAACCATGTCCTTGGCGTTCATCATGAGCACACGACGGTGACCATGAATGCCTCGATAACGATCGTGCAGACCGTATATGGTGGTGTTGTACTGGTCGTGGCTTCGCAGGGTCATCAAGACGTATCGGCCATCACCAACCTCGAGGTCGGGGCGTGGGTGAACCGTGAAGCGTGCCTTCCCATCGGGTGTGTCAAAACGCCGTTGGTCACGCGGGGTGTTGGGGAGTGCAAAGCCGTTGGGCAAACGAACCCGCTCGTTGTATTGGTCAAAACCAACCAAGCTCACGGACATCAAATCGCGTATCCGGTCGTAATTGCCCACAAGCTCCAGCCATGGAAGAGGGGATTCGGGAAGGCAGCGGTGAGCGATTTGGGCCACGATCCACGGCTCGCTTTTGAGGTGGGGGGAGGCAGGCCGTAGACCGCCCACAGAGGTGTGAACGATGCCCATGGAGTTCTCCACGGTCACAAACTGCTCGCCTTGGGATTGCACATCCAACTCGGTCCGTCCCAAACAAGGAAGGATCAACGCTTCTTGGCCTGTCACCAGATGGGACCGGTTCAATTTGGTGGAGATTTGAACCGTGAGGCCCACCCTTTGAAGTCCCGTGGCAGTGAGTTTCGTGTCGGGTGTGGCCGAAAGGAAGTTTCCTCCCATGCACACGAACACGTCGACATCGTTGTTGAGCATCGCTTCGATTGAGCCCACGACGTCGTACCCGTGGGCGGTGGGCATGGTAAATCCAAGCCCCTCTTCCATACGTTGGAGGAACGCTTCTGAAGGCGCTTCCCAGATGCCGACCGTGCGGTCGCCTTGGACGTTTGAATGGCCACGAACAGGACAAAATCCTGCCCCTGGTCGACCCACATGTCCACCCATCAGCAGCAAATTCACCACTTCTTGAATGACGGCGACCCCGTTGCGGTGTTGAGTCAGGCCCATCGCCCAACAGGCGATGGTGGCTTTGGATTCCACGACCAAACGGCCGGCATCTTCCATTTGCTGACGGGAAAGACCGGACTCACGCTCCAAAACAGTCCAGTCTTCATTCACCAACGAATCGGCCAGCGCCTCAAACCCTGTGGTCATGGATTCAATGAAGCCCGTATCGAGTGAACCGTCGCGCAGCATGATCTTCATCAGTCCCTTGAGGAGGGCAGCGTCACCGCCAATGCGTACCGGAAGGTGCAGATCGGCGAGCGTGGTGGATGCAAACTTAGCTTTCATGTAGTCCTGAGGATGCTTGAACGCCATCAGACCGGCTTCGGGGAGTGGATTGACATGGAGAATCCGAGCACCGCGATGCTTGGCATCCCTCAAGGCCGTCAACATTCGAGGGTGGTTCGTACCCGGGTTTTGTCCTATCACCATGATCAGGTCTGCGTGATTGAAGTCGTCAAGGCTGACCGTTCCCTTCCCAATCCCAATGGTTTGACCCAAGCCCTTCCCGCTTGACTCGTGACACATGTTTGAACAATCGGGCAAGTTGTTGGTTCCAAGCCCGCGCACCATCGCTTGGTACAGAAACGCCGCCTCGTTGCTGGTGCGACCCGAGGTGTAGAAGACGGCGCGTTCGGACGCAGCCACGGAGGTCAAACGGTCGGCGATTAAATCCAGGGCATCGTCCCAACCGATCGGCGTATAATGATTGGAACCCGGGGCGAGATGCATGGGCTGTGCCAACCGACCAGCCCGGTTCAGGCGATGGTCCGACCATGTTGCCAAGTCATGAACAGAATAGCGGGAAAAAAAGGCAGCATCGACCCGTGCAGCCATCGATTCATCGGCGACCGCCTTTGCACCGTTTTCGCAAAATTCGAACGACGTCCGATGGTCTGGGTCAGGCCAAGCGCACCCGGGGCAATCAAAGCCTTGATGCTGGTTCACCGTGAGCAGCGTTTTGACCGTTTTGTTGACCCCCATTTTGGTGATGCCGTGGTACATCGATGAAACGGCAGCGGCAACACCGGCAGCTTTCGCTTTGGGTGCACCGAGGCGGAGCCGATGGTTGTCGGGGGGGGTTGTTGGGTTCACGTTGCGCGTCATGGGTCCATCCTGACGATGGGTCGGCGCAACCGTTCTCAATCCTTTGCGTCAATAGGCCCATCAAACGGGCCAATCACCACGGCCCCGCTGGCTTTCCAAAAGGTCACCAATCGAAGCCCATGTGCACGGGCCACATCTGCCGCGAGCGTGGAGGCGGCACCACGGCAGGCGACGGTTGAAACGCCCATTTGAGCCGCTTTGGACGTGATGTCCCACCCGAGGCGGCCCGACAACAGCAGCATGCACGGCCGTCGATCGCCGTGTTTGTGCCGCCATGCACCCCACACTTTGTCAACGGCGTTGTGCCGCCCAATGTCCTCCATCACCACGTGCGTGCCATCCGGCGCCCACAACATTGCAGCGTGAAGTCCACCTGTCGCATCAAAACCGGGTTGTTGGTGCTCCATCATGGCAAACGCATCGGCAACATCGTCCATGTTAGCGTATTCAGCCGGCTCGAGGGCAGCCGTCGGACCCGCAACCATCGTTGCCAAGGACGGGTGGTGGCACGCACCGCAAGAGGAGGTCACGATGTCCGCACGTGCAACGCTGGAAGGGATGTTGATGGTTTCATCGATGGCAATGCTCACCGAACCATCGGGTTGTGGCAACAATGCCAAGTCATCCCGATCCAATCGACATCCGTGTTCCAAGTCCATGTGGCCAACGACCAAGGCAAGCAAGTCATCGGCTGAGGCCAGCAACCGCGTCAGAACGCGGTCGGCTTGAAGGATGCTGACCAAGGTTTCATCGGCCAGTGCGTCGTGTTCCAAACGACGATTGCCTCCCCGCAGCCGATGAACGGGCCGGTTTTCATGAAGCATCATGAACCCTCCAATGCTGACCGGTCCAGGTCAAAAAAATCGAATTGAAGGTTCACCAATTCCTCACTGGAGGTGGCTTTGGCGTAGGCGTCCAAGGGCTCTTGGTTCAATTCAAAGAACCGTGGACCCCATCGGAACGCTCCCAACACCTCGCGTGCTTGATCATCCTCGCCCATCATGTATAAGCAGGCCGCCAATGCCTCAGCTGTGGTCAAACGTCCCGGTTTCCCCCAATTTACCGGGTTGGCTGCCAACAGCATGGGCAGCATGCGTGGCTTGAGTCGTGTTCGACGCATCACCTTGTCCACGCTGGATTCAATGTGCGCCCAACTGCAATCCAATCCGACCAAGGAACCCCGTTGTTCAAGAAGCAACGCGTGGTCTTCCGGACCGAAGACTTTCCCGCACAACGGTTCGAGGATGATCCCCTTACGCGGCACATCACGAAGGGACTTGTGCAAGGTCAGATTTCCACGCTTTGAAGCAAGGACGGCGGTGTTCTTTTTCGGGTCATCCTGCGCCAGCCAAACGGCATGGACACGAACCGCCAAACCCTTCACTCCAAATTGTTGAGGTAATCGCCGAAGGTCATCCCGCGCTGAGGGCCGGATGTGACATGCCGAGTTTCCTCGGCTGAGCGTGCCACCATCAGTTCGATGGACAGGATTCGTTCGAACTTGCGAACGACAGCGTCGGTCGGTCGCTTGCCCGCTTCAGCCGATTTGACCACGTTCACGGTTTCGGCCATTTTTTTGGCGAGTTGCTGCTGAGAGAGGTTCTGGGCCGTTCGAGCGCTGGCGATTCGCTTGTGGAAATCCTCGGCCAATTCCTTTGGCCCGGAAGCCATCAAGGCGGTGGATGAGGCTCGACGAGGTGCTGCACGCATGTTTCTTGCTCGTGCAAGCCCCGGCGCTTCCTTTTTCGGCCCAAGGTTCATTTTTTCAACGCAACGCGAACAAGCGCTCACGGTTGTTTTCCCCATGGGCACCTGACGCACTCCAACCTTCACGGCACCGCACAATTCACATTCGCCCATGGGGAATTTTCATCAACGACCGTCTTTGAACTCTTTGACGCTGCACCACGATGGCGATGTCAATTCTTTTAGATGCTCGCCGGCAGGTTCGGTCATGGGCACGGATGTTGAGCGGACCGATGCTGGCGTCAGCCCGCTCCCCGAGGACGATCTCAAGCAACTTGAAGCCTCATTGCTCGACCTCCGGGAAGAATCGCAGCAATTGATCACGGAACGCAATGCGTTGGAAACAGAAATCCGAGGTCTGCGTAAGAAAGTCGACCGCCTCGAAGAAAACGTCAACATCATGAAAATGCCACCGCTCATCATCGGCCACCTGCAAGACGTGTTGGACCATGAGCGAGCCATCGTTCGCTCATCCAACGGAACGGTGTTCCAGGTGTCGTTGAACCAACGTTTGGATCCCGAAAAACTCCAACCGGGGACTCGTGTCGCCCTCAATCAGGACAGCCTCTCAGTCATCGAGGTCCTTCACGAAGCATGGGACCCCATGGTGAGCGGAGCGGAAATGGTTGGTAAGCCCACAACAACATACGCCGACATCGCCGGCCTGGACACCGAGGTATCCCTTGTTCGTGAAGCCATTGAATTGCCGCTTGTGAAGCCTGAGCTCTTTCAAAAGGTGGGCATCACCCCGCCAAAAGGCGTGCTGCTCGTCGGCCCTCCCGGTTGCGGCAAGACCCTGTTGGCCAAGGCCGTTGCCAACCAGACCGATGCGACCTTCATTCGAATGGTGGGCAGTGAGTTGGCTCAGAAATACATCGGGGAAGGTGGGCGCCTGGTCCGCGAGCTGTTTTCCCTGGCCAAGGAGAAGGCGCCCAGCATCATTTTCCTCGATGAAATCGATGCCATTGGTGCCAAGCGATTGGACGGATCCACGAGCGGTGACCGGGAAGTCCAGCGCACGTTGATGCAACTCCTCGCTGAACTTGATGGATTTGATGCTCTCAAGGATGTCAAAATCATTGCAGCCACCAACCGACCGGACATCTTGGACGATGCATTGCTTCGGCCCGGACGCTTCGATCGCGTGATTGAAATCCCGATCCCGGAAGATGGGTCACGGAAATCCATCCTGGAAGTGCATTTGAAGTCCATGAGCACGAAGCGGTTGAACCTCCAGCGCGTCGTTGAGAAAACAAGAGGGTATTCTGGTGCCGAACTCAAGGCAACCTGCGTCGAGGCCGGCATGACCGCCATTCGGGACGGCCGGTCCGCCATCACCCAACAGGACATGATGGATGCCGTGGCAACCCTTGAGAAAAAGCGGTCCCAAACCACCGCATCCACCAGTCCAGAGCGCCTTTACTCCTGAACCGTTGAACAACGTTCATTGACTGAAGCCGCCGGCACGTGGCCATGAACTCAGGAGTTTTGGTTGAATGCGTCCCCAACATATCGGAGGGCAGAGACGACGAGAAGATCGGGCGTATCGTTTCAGCCGCACGAGGCATTGAAGGCTGCCATGTGCTTGGGGTGGAACCAGACCGAGATTACCACCGAACCGTCATCACCCTCGCAGGCGAGCCGGGACCGGTTCAACGCGGTGCGGTGGCACTGATTCTTGCTGCGGTGGATGAGATCGACATGAGGGGCCACCAAGGCGAACATCCTCGGTTGGGTGCGGTTGATGTCTGCCCCTTTGTTCCGCTTCGTGGCATCACCATGGAGGCATGTGCAGAACTGGCTCGTCAAACGGTGGCGCAGGTTGCCGAGGCCGTGGAGGTCCCGCTCTTTTTGTACGGTGCGGCAGCATCACATCCGGACCGTACGGTGCTCTCGAACCTCCGCAAGGGCGAGTACGAGGAATTGTCATCTCGGTTCGACGGGAGCAACGAACGCCACGGAGCGACCACCATGATGCCCGATGTGGGTGCCATGGCTTGGTCCGAGACGGTGGCACGTTCGGGCGGCATCACGGTGGGGGCACGGCCCATTCTTGTTGCGTACAACGTCAACGTCGATGAACGCGATGCCGCCGTGGCGAAGAAAGTCGGTTCGCTGGTGCGGTCCAGTGGACGTTTGCTCAAATCACCCACCGGAATACGGATGAGGACCCAAGGGCTCTTGCCGAGCGTCCAGGGCATGGGGGTGGCGTTGGAGGAATTGGGCATCGCTCAAGTTTCCATGAATCTCCTGGATGTTGAAGCGTGCCCGCTTCATTATGCCTATGAGACGGTGAAAAGCGTCATCGGCGACCACGGAGTGCAGACACCCGGTAGTGAAATCGTTGGGCTGGTTCCACTGAACGCCATGCTGGCTGCTGGCAGATACTACCTCCCCGAATCGGCCGATGAACGCGAGTTGGTCAATGCGGCCATCAACGGGCTTGGATTGCGTCATCACCACCGGTTTGAACCCGAGGAAAGCATCATTGAGTGGGCCATTCAGGGGTTGAACGCATGAACTGGATGGAGATGACCCAACGGGATTTTTTGGCTGCGCTGGCTTCTTCCTCACCCACGCCCGGCGGCGGTACCGCCGCTGCGGTCGCCCTCGGTCAAGCCTCTGCACTGAGCATTATGGTGGCCGATTTAACCCTCAACAATGAGAAATGGTCGGATGGCTGGTCCATCGCAGAGCGTGTTCAAACCGCAGCTATTCCATTGATGCGTGTCTCGGGCGATTTGGCTCAACAGGACAGTGAAGCCTTTGACCAGGTGATGGCCGCGTTCAAACTTCCAAAAAACAATGAAACTGAGGTGGCTGCACGTCGAACAGCGATTCGAGCGGCCACGTTGCACGCTGCAGAGATTCCCTTCGAAACAGCACAAAAAGCCGCCGACTTGCTGAGGCTGCTTCCAGAACTTGCCCTCAAAGGCAACGGAAACGCCGCATCGGATGTCGGGGTGGCAGGATTGCTGGCCAGTGCCGCCGCCAAAGGCGCTTTGTTCAACGTTGACATCAACTTGGCCAGCTTGCCCGACGACATGGGCACCAGCATGCGTGACCAACTGGACGGCATTCGAGAACAGGTGCGAACCGATGGGCGACAGGTGATGGATGCCGTCCGTGAGCGGCTGGGCGCTTGATGGTCAGCGAACGTCCGAACCCGAGGCGATCTCACCGTCCACGGTGATCAACCGTACGCTGCCCTCACCATCGTCAGCGGCGAGCATCATGCCCTCGGACATCACGCCCCGAAGTTTTCGGGGTGCGAGGTTGGCGACGAACACCACGGACTTTCCGGCCAATTCATCCATGGAATAGTGCGCTTTCAGCCCGGCGCAGATGGTTCGGCCATCAGCCGTTCCGTCGTCCAGCCGAACAACGTAGAGCTTGTCGGCGTTTGGATGGTCTTCAACCGAGGCAATTCGACCCACCTTCAACTTCACCTTGACAAAATCTTCAAAATTCAGGTGGACCACACCCTCCTCAACTTCTTTCACGTGTTTTCCTCCGGATTTTTTTCCACCTTTCACGCCGTGAACGGCGGGCGAATCGTGTTGTGGTTCATCTTCAATCAGTCCCGTTTCGACCGCCAAGATGGCCTCCAAGTCAAGCCGTTCAAACAACGGGCGTGGAGGTTCACTGGACCAGTTCAGTGGCGCAGACCAATCGGTGGCCTCGTCCCAACCCCGGTGTTCAACCTGGCCGTCAAGGCCCATCATCGACCAGAGGCGTTGTGAACTGGATGGAAGGAAGGGTTGCAAGCCGATGGCAAGGGTGCGAGCCAAGCGCCAGCAAAACGCCAAGGTGCCGAGGCTGACCTCGTGCCCTTGGCCGCGTTCCTTCAGGTGCTTCCATGGTGCTGCTGCCTGCAGGATTTGATTGCCGTACTGAGCGATGCTCATCAAATGACGCAAGGATTCCTTGTAACGGTGCGCCTCGAGTGAAGCCGTGGCTTGGTTGTACAAACCCTCCACGTGTTCTTGATGGGCCGTCATACCTTCATGGCTGTCGTACGGTGTGAACGGTGAGGATCCAACCACCGGCAGTCGGGCACCAAGGGTCAGCACGCGGTGAACAAAATTGCCGTAGGCTGCGATGAGTTCGCTGTTCACCCGTTCAACAAACTCTGGCCAATTGAAATCGGTGTCGTGCTGTTCGGGCATGTTGATGCTCAGGTAATACCTGAGCGTATCGGGGTCATACCGCTCCAAAAACGATGGGAGCCACACAGCATGTTTCCTTGATTTCGAAAATTGGCCCCCGGCCAACATGAGGTATTCCATGGCGGGCACGTTGTGCTCGAGCGCCAGGTCACCGGGTCCGGGCAACGCAAGCGCATCATCGGCGGTTTTCCCACCCGCTGCGGCGTTCAATCCAAGCAACAGCGATGGCCAAATCACGGTGTGGAAGGGAATGTTGTCCTTTCCGAGGAAGTAAAGATGCCGTGGCACGTTGCCTTGGTCGTCGACGCACCACCACCGCCGCCATGCCTCAGCACCGTCGGGGTGGGCACCGGCATGGTCCTCAGCCCAAATTTGAGCACACGTGAGGTAGCCTTGAACCGCCTCGAACCAGACGTAAATGCACTTGTTGGCCCAATCCTCACCTTCAAGCGGCACGCCAATGCCCCATGCGAGGTCACGCGTCACCGCTCGTGGACGCAAACCCATGTCGAGCCACTGTTTGGTCATCGCTCGAACGTTGGGTTTCCATTGGCGATGTTGTTGAGCGGCATGCGATTGCAGCAGGTCTTGGAAGGCATCCAACCGGTAAAAGAGATGCTCCGTTTCTTGGATCGACACCCGGTACGACGGGTTCATTTTGGAGGTCGGGGATTTCAGCTCCACGGCTTCGTACGTGGCTCCGCACGCATCGCATTGGTCACCACGGGCACCGTCGGTGTCGCAGGCCGGACATACGCCCTCGATGTAGCGGTCTGGAAGAAAACGACCGCCACCGTCGGGATGGTGTTCGTAGTATTGTTCCATCGAACGCTGCTCAAAAAATCCAGCATCGTACAAGCGTTTGAAATTGTCCTGCACCCTTGCGCAATGGCGCTGGTCGCTGGTCCGGTTGAACAGGGCACCACCGAAGGCCACACCTCGATGATCGGCTTGATTGGCCCATCCGCAGCCCAAATCAAGCAAGGCCTGTCGATTGATGGCATGGAACCGATCGACAACATCCTGCGGGGATTCACCGTTCTGTTCGGCCGTGACGGTGATGGGCGTACCGTGCTCGTCCGAACCCGACACCATCAACACACGGTTGCCTCGGGCCACTTCAAACCGATAATGAATGTCAGGGGGCAAGTAGCACCCCGCCACGTGACCCAAGTGCAGCGGACCGTTGGCGTACGGCCAAGCCACGCAAATCAACACGTGCTCATCGGGCATGTTCAACGACCCTTCCAACTGCACGCCCTTCTTGAGGTTCACCCACAATTTCAACAACGCTCTTCACGGTTCTCGGCAGCGTCATTTTCAAGAACCCCAATCGCTTGGTGTGGTTGTTCCAACTGGACAGGGGTTCTGCTCACGCTATGCTCAACAACGCCATGGCTGCGACATTACCTGCAGGCGAATCCACCGGAAGCGGTGATTTGACCCTCCTCATTTTTTACCTCTCCTTGGCCCTCGGCGTGTCGTTTCTGTGCTCAATTTTGGAAGCCATTGTGCTCTCCATGCCGCAGACCCACGTCGCCATGCTGGAGGCGGACGGTCGGAAGACAGCATCGATGTGGGCCCATCTCAAAGACGATGACTCGGTGCGTCCACTCACGGCGATTTTGACGCTCAACACGATCGCCCACACCATGGGGGCAGCAGGGGTTGGGAGTGAGGTGCAGAACATTTGGGGGTCTGAATGGTTAACCATTGCCTCATTCATCCTCACCATCGCCGTCCTGTTCTTGTCCGAAATCATCCCCAAAACCCTTGGCACGGCATATTGGAAGCGTTTGTCCACGCCCGCCGCTTACGTCCTGTCCTTCATGACCAAGTTCTTGTTTTGGCTCATCGGCCCCATTCAGGTGCTCAAATCGGTGCTCCCCAAGGGCGACGTCAACATGGTGACCCGTGATGATGTGGCCTTGATGGCGGACCTTGGTGAGATTGAGGGGGCGCTGGAGGAATCTGAAGAAACTGTGATTCACAACTTGTTGCGCCTTCGAGACATCCTCGTCGATGAGGAGATGACGCCACGTGTCGTGGTCAGCGCCTATGACGCAGAAGCCACCGTCAAGCAAGTTCTTGACGAACATTCCATCCTACGGTTCTCCAGAATCCCTGTTTTCGATGATCACATCGACAACGTACTGGGGCTTGTCATCCGTTCTGACATCCTCATGGCAGCCAGTCGTGACGAGTGGGACACCACCCTCAAATCCATGATGAAACCCATCCTGACCATCAACTTGGGCACCACGATTGAAGAAGCCTTGGATGTGTTCTTGGTGAACCGACAGCAATTCGCTCTGGTCCAGGACCAGTTTGGAGGAACGTCAGGCATCCTTACCATGGAAGACGTGATGGAAACCTTGCTGGGCAAAGAAATCGTTGACGAACTTGATGAAGTTGAGGACATGAGGGAACTGGCCAAGCAGCAAGCATCGGGCCAACATCACGAGGTTTGAGCGGTCAACCAAGATGCCACCAGAGCGTGACGCTCAACATGGTCGTGCGCCCCGGAATGGGTCAATGTATCGAGCATGTGGGCCTCAAACGGAACCGAGGAGGAGCGTATCATTTCGCCCACCAGGCGTTCGTGATGCGTATTTCCCAACCGCTCATCGTTGGCGGCTTGCACCAACAACGTTGGTTCAGTCAAGGTCCCCCAAACGGGCATGTCGGCATCCCTCAAGCACCGCACATCGCTCTGAGGGTTGAGGGCGCGGAATTTTCTCAACACCCGAGTTTCGAGCGACCATCGAAACAGCTGTGGGAGTCGAAGCAAGCGGCATGTTTCATCAAAGATTTCGCTGTAACCTGTCATGGGGGATTCCATGACCCATCCTGACCAAACCCCGTCGAGGTCCAATTCGCCACGCCGTTTGCTCAAACGAAGACCGACGAATCCACCCATGCTGTGTCCGAAATAGAACAATCGCTGCCCGAAATGCTCGGGTGACTGTTGGTTGAGTCGATTCAACCCTTCGATCAGCATGGACACGGACCCTTCGGCGGACCAATACCGAAGCGAGGCCGAGGCCCCATGGCTCGGCAAGTCCACCAAAATGGTGTTGAGGCCAGCATCGTTGAACGCTTTCGCCCGGCCTGTCATGCGCGTTGCTCCCGAACTCCATCCATGAACCAGAATCGCTGTGTCGGCGTTGGGCCGGGTGGGTGACCGATAGAAGCGGATTTCACCAAGCCGGGTTGACACATCCACTGCTTGCCAGAAAGCATCTTTAATCGGCGGTTTTCGCTTCGAAGGGGCACGAAAGGACAGGCGAGCCATGGTTGTGATGTACAACAACCAGAGAACGTAGAGGACCAGCACCCCAAGCAAAGCACCTACCCCAAAAACAAGCGACAGGGGCACGCCGAGGATGGCGAAGAGACCGATTTCACACCCGTGTGGGGGAATGGGCGTTCCGCTCATGCGGTTCACTCGGTTGGTTCTTCACTTGAGGCTTCGTTCTCAACCGCTTTTTCTTCAGCCTTGGCGGCCTTTTCGGCTGCTTTGGCCGCGCGCTTTTCTTGGCGCTCAAGGAGTTGGTCACCAAAGTTCCCCATGTTTTCGAGACGGGCCCAGATGCCGGTGGCGCGTTCCTCTTCGGAGGGCACGTACTTCACCAAATAAGCACCAAACAGCAGGTCATAGAGGCCCTGACTCATCTCACTGCCGTTGCGCAAGAACCGGTCGATGAACCACAGAATGAGGAACACAGCACCCAGTGAGAAGAGAATGATCGCCGTTGTGTTGTCCTCTTCGGACAATTTCTGGAATTGCGTTGCAATCATGATGACGCCGATCAGAGCGGCAAGACCGGTTGAGTTCACGAGGATTCCGTGAAGAAAGAGGGGGTTTTTACCGTCACCTCGAACAAATTTGGTGCGCGAGACAAATTGCCCAATGTTTCGGCTGAACTTCATTGGAATGAAGATCACGTTGATGATGATGATGCCACCGCTCACAGCGAACAAGATGGTCGTGACGACACCGGTGTCCCCCGCCGCAATGAAAATAGCAGCAAAGAGCACACCGAAATTCACGATGAAATTGACCAACCATGAAATGCGTCGATTCATGTTTGAGGCGAGTTCGTAGTCTTCGGAAAGACCGGCAGGTCGTGCCCGAGGGGCCTTGACCTTCGCCGCCTTGGCAGCCTTAGCGACGGGTTTGGCCTTGGCCGCAGCCTTGGCAACTGTTTTGGGCGTCGTCACTTCAACGGGCTTTGGCTTGGCCGCGGCCGTTTCGTTTCCACCTGCTGCCGCTGCTTTATCGAGCAATCCCATGTCTTTCACGCTCCTTTGTATGCTTCACCGACTTGTCGGTAGATGTCGAAATCTGGCGATGCCACGAAGGCGTTGATGGATGCCTCGGACATGTTCCCGAGCAGGTCATCCACCATGGCGTAAAATTCGGAACGCACACTGTCGGAGGTTTCAGTCGGTGCGGCATGGACGGTCTTCAGCAGTTCAAACCCTGGGCTGTTCATGAATTCGTTCACGATGGCTTCGGGGAGGTGATCGCCCAGCAAATCGTTGGCGAGGTGAACGAAGCGCTCGAACAACGCGCCCATCTCATCTTCGGGGACGGCTTCAGCAACGGTCGGAGCACTGGCTGCTTGACCACCCTTCAGCTCCTTTCGCCGATTCATCAATTCCTGAAGAACAGGCTTGAGTTCGGCCAGGGATGCGGCATCCCCGCTGGCTTTGGCTGCTTGGTACAACGGTTTGAGTTGACGAAGTTCGGCCTCCACGGCCTTCAATTCCTCAGCGGGCGTGAGTTCGGCTGTTGGTTCGTCTTCGCCGATCAATTCAACCGTTGGCGCTTCCCGAAGTTCGGCCTGCTTTTCCTCAAGCGATGCCTTACGCATCACGATGATTTCACGGTCCAGTGAATGACCAAACCTGTCAGCGTACCGGTCGAGGAGGGAGCCTGCTTCTTGATTGCTGATGCGGTCAATGTGGCCGTAGATCTGCTGCAGCGGCTTTTCAGAGCGTTTGGCCCAGAGCGCCCCGTATTCCGATGATTCCACCTTGTCGGACAGGGAGGATGGTGCTGCCTCAGGCATTGGAGCCACAGGCAGAGGAAGGGGTTCACTCGGTGCGGTCACTGCGGGTGGGGCTGGCGCAGCTGGCAACGGCGCGGGCATTTCTCCAGGAAGGGGCATTGGGGGAAGCTGACCGGGCATCGGCAGAGGCGCAGGTGGCAACGGTTGGTCGTTCCCAGCGCTCTTGGATTTCTTGCCACGACGGAGCCCCATCTCACGCACCTCGTTTGGAGGGAGGGCAAGCCAGCCTTGAACCTTCCCTCATCCGAGGTCACGGTCCGTCGTTTCAGTGTCTAATGTCAGGACACGATGTTGGCCCAACCTTTCATCACCAAAAACGTGGCACCCGATTCATGCGTACGGATGCGGTCGCCGGCTTTGGTTTCAATGCGACGGTCACCGAATTGCGCTACGGCATCGTCAACGGTGAACTCCACTTCCACCTCTTCGTCAAGCCCCAGAACAAACGCTTCTTTCAACGGGTTGAACGCCGTGGTTTTGTCGGGATCCAAACGTTCAAGGGGAAACTCCGTCACTCGCATCCCTGATTTTCCATGCAGCGAGGTGGGCCAACGAATTTGACGTCGCACGTCAATGGTCACGACTTCGTCGGTTTCACCAGCAGAACCAAGCACCACCGATGCATCGGATTTGAGCAAATTCAAGAACAACGCTTGGTAATTGGACAACAGATCGAACCGACCCTCCATCAACCGCTTGGTTCGGTCAGGGTGGTCGATCAAAGCTGCCAATTTCCGAATGGAATCTGCGGTGGTCTGCGAGGTCTTGCCCTCCCGCTCCTGGAGTTCCTTCAGCGACGCTTCCAAACGCCTCAGTTCAGTGGATGCTCCATCTACCCCGCGGTTGATGTTGGTCAAGGTCGCCACCATGTCTTCCATGCCTGACCGAAGCCGACGGGTCCAGCCCTGCGCGTCGGCGTCCTTGAATCGTGCAAGCCCCCCTTGGACATCCACACCTTCGCCACGGATGTGAGCCACCAATTCACGGCGGGCTTCTGAATCGAGGTGGAAAAACTTGGGATCGCGGTAATGAAGGTGGAACCCACGATGACCCGAAAACGTGACTTGGAGGTGACGCTCATCAAAACCAAATTCGGGTTGGAGGAAATCGTTCCAAAGCGTCCACGCCTGTTCTTGAATCACCTCAAGCATGGCCGGGAAATCACGATCGGTGACACCAGGAAGGTGGTCACCGTCCAGATCAAAGATTAAGTCAGCACCTTGCCAACCTTTGTCGGCCATCTTCATCTCATAGGGGCGTTTCCAATACGCTGTTGAATAGAAGCACGAGTGCATGGCACGCTCACTGAGGAAGGTGCGAACATCGTTGACGCTCGAAAACGCCTTGTGTCGCAAAGGGGGAGCACCTCCGAACGGGATGAACATCCATTCTCGCGTTCGAACCCTGGGCGGTGACCACAAGTCTGCATGGCGGTAGTACTGGCTGAACCGGTGCGCAAACCTCGCCCAACCTGTCGACAATGTGGCCGCCTCATCGGGAAAGGTCCGACGAGGCTACATGAACCGTCCGATTAGTCCTGCTTCATCCAAAAGCGTTCATCTGCGGTCGACACCTTGGTGACCGTATCGGCACCGGTGGCTTCCACGTAGTGGTCCCAACACATGTAGTGCTTGTCCACCACCATGGCGTTTCCAAACGTGAGTCGGGTGCCGCAGGTGTGGCAACGAGGGCCGAGTTCACCGTTGGGGGCTTGAGCGAGTTGGACGTGTTCGTGCGGCATGCAAACCCTTCCTGTTTTTCCGTGCTGGCCTGAGTCTTTGAACTTGAGGGAGGTGTTTCTTCACCAATCGGTGTTTTCAAATTCTGCACTGGCAACCCACTTCAACAAATCAAGAGCAACATCGCACGATTCCGAGACTTCGGGCAACGGGTCTTGAGCGTGCTTTTTCAACACAGGAACGATGGAAACATCACCGATGGCACCCATGGCTTCAGCTGCTTCATGGCGCACCATCACGTGTTCGTCCGCATCCTCAAGCCGCTCGATGAGGGAGGGCAGGGCAACGTTGTTTTGCATTTGACCGAGGACGTACGCAATTTCATGTCGAAGCAGGGCGCTGGATGCCACAAATCCGTCGCACAAGGCCAGACATGCTTCATCCGTACGCTGGTTTCGCAGGGAGAACACCGCTCGCATGCGCTGAAACATGGGTGAGGATTCGTCGAGCAGCGCAGTACGCCAAGCTTGCACGTCGCCATTCGGCTGGGGTGGAGCGGGGTCCACCGATCCGTATTGGCTCACTTGTGGCATCGGTGTGTTGGCCATGTCGTCACCTCATGCGCCGATGAAGTCAATGGTTTGAACATCGAAATCGGGGCGAATCATGCCGATGGCTTGGCCGTCGTTGATGAACTTTCGAATGGAAGCGCGGCCTTCATCACGGTAGTCGATGGTGCGGTCGTTCACATACATACCGACGAATTCACGGTTGGTGTTGTCGTCGATGCCACGCCCCCAGGCTTTGGCAAATTCAAGCGCTTTGTCGGGAGATTGGATGGCGTGTTCGATGCTCATTTTGGTGTAACGTGTGATGTCTTCCATCACTTCATCGCCAAGGTCCCGGCGAACCACGTTGCCGCCCAATGGCATGGGCCAGTTGTCGGTCGAATTGTTCCACCACTTCCCAAGGTCAATGAGAACATCCAAGTCGTGATCCACATACGTCAGTTGACCTTCGTGAATGATCAAACCCGAAAGGTAGGTGTCGTCAAGGATGCGTGGAATGATCTCGTCAAACGGCACCACCTCAACCGTGCAGTCGCCCCAAGCCAGGCGCAAACCGAGGTAGGCACTGGTTTTGAGCCCGGGAACGGCGATGGTGCCTGCACGGGCTTCGGTTTCCGTGACGCCCTGTTTGCACACGATCATGGGGCCATAACCCTCTCCCATGGAGGCGCCGCAGTTCATGAGCGCATAGTGTTCGGCAATGTCGGGGTAGGCGTGAATGGACACGGCCGACACCTCGAGATCTTGATTCATGGCACGGTGGTTCAAGGTCTCAATGTCTTGAAGTTCGTGAACAAAGGTGTAGCCCGGTGTTGGGAAGGCACCCGTCGTCATGGCATGAAACATGAACGCATCGTCCGGGTCTGGGCTGTGACCGATCCGAACAATTTTGTTTCCAGCCTTATCCAATGGGAGTTCCACGACCATAATTTGTCCACCGAACCGACCTTCATGAACCAACCGTTTCCATCACCATGCAAACTCGGGTTCGTCCTTCAAACCACACGCCTCACGCAGGAAGGTTTTGAGTCCCTTCACGTGGTGAGAATTCAACCGATTGAACACCTCGCCGTAATACTGGTCAAGTCGGTCGTAGGCGAGGTCCGACCGCGTCATTGACCACTCAATCACCGCATGACGCTTTGCCGAATCCGACTCAAACCCCTCAAGGTTGGTCAAAAGGGCTTGATGGGCGGCTTGAACGAGGTGCAACGGCGTGTCCTTTCGAGCCACGAAGACGCCAAAAATCATGGGCAGGTCGTGCCGGTCCAACCACGCCTGACCCAAGTCCATACGGACCATATCGGGGAACGCTTTGGCGACCTCCAGCGCCCGATCACCGATGAGCAGCGCGCCATCAGCACGGCCCAGCATGAGTTCGTAATCGGGGCCGGTGGTGATGTAGTTCATGGGAAGGCCTTGGGTTTTCAAGAGGTGCTTGAGCAAGGCCACCGACGATGCGGAGTCCGAAGGCAGCGCAATGGTGTTCATCGATTCGATGGGCTGGGCACCAAACAACAGCACGCTGCCCACCTCACCTTCCGATCCGATGCCAATGTCAGGGAGGAGCACCAATTCATCCTGATGCTTGGCGTAGTCGGCGGCAGGAACGGGTGCGATGATGCAATCCCTGCGCAACACATGGCCGGTCAACCATGCCGGTGGCGCGGCGAGGACGTTCCATGAGGCGTCCAAATCGTGGAACAAAGGATCGCAGTTGATGAAGGCCACACGGCCCAGAGTCGTTGACCAAGTCGACATGAACGGTTCACCTCAAGACGCCATGGGCAACGATGTTCGTGGCGGCACCTCCACGGGCACGTAGGGAGCGAAACGGGTGTAGACCGTGTTGCGTTGAATGGGTTCACCTCCGGCGTCTCGAATCAACCGTGCCAGGTTGTTTCGGTCGTGATCCAAGGGCGTTGTTGAACCGGCAAGGTGCATGATGGATTCTTTTTGGACCGTCCCGTCGATGTCGTCGGCGCCGTATTGCAGCGCCAGTTCTGCCAAATGGTCACCGATGTTCATTCGGTAGGCTTTGATGTGGGGGATGTTGTTCAGCATCAGCCTGGACACGGCGATGGTGCGAACCACTTCAGCGGCGGTGGCCAATTGTGCTTCGGGGAGACGGGAGGCATCGGGTAGGAATGGATAGGGAACGAAACATTGGAACCCACCGGTACGTGATTGCAACGCTCGCAGGGCCATCATGTGATGCAACCGCTGCTCAAGCGATTCCACCGTGCCAAACAACATCGTGCAGTTCGATGGAAGACCGATTTCATGGGCCTCCTGATGAATTCGGAGGTATTCCTCTGAGCTTTCCTTGCCGTTGCAGATGTGGGCACGCACATCGTCATCGAGAATCTCCGCACCGCCGCCCGGCAACGAGGTGAGGCCGGCGTTTTTCAGTCGTTGAAGAACATCTTTGGTCGAAAGGTCCGATTGTTGAGCGAGGTGTTTGATCTCCACCGCCGTGAGCGCTTTGAGGCTCAAATGGGGGTGAAGGGCCCGCACCCCTTCAAACATGGCCACGTAGTGGTCGACATCCCAGTCAGGGTGCAAGCCACCGACGGAGTGAACTTCGTCAACGTGGGCGGCGTACTGGCTCACATCATCGATGTACTCCTGAACCTCCATGGCATAGGCGTCCTTCGCTTTTGGACCCCGACGAAACGCACAGAACTTGCAAGCCAGCACACAGACGTTCGTTTGGTTGATGTGAACGTTCGCGTTGAAGAACGTGCGCAAGCCAAACCGAGCGCGCCGAGCATGGTGGGCGAGGCGGCCCACTTCATGAAGGTCGGGGTGGCGGTACAACAACAAACCATCATCAACGGAAAGCGGGATGTTTTGGCTTAATTTTTCAACGATCGGTTGCAGAGTGGTGGACCATGACTCTTGACGGAGGGATGTGGCGAGCCGAACCGGCCACTCTGGGTGAGCCCCAGCCAACGCGTTCGCAACCATGTCTGTCTGTTCCGCTTTCGCTTCAAGAAGGTGTGCTTCCATCCGTGTTCATCGTACGCTGAACAAATTCGATTTCACCAACAGCTTTCGGAATTCCTCGATGATGAACACACCCGATGCGACGAGCACAACAATCGCCCAATCACTCAGCGTGATCGAGGTCGTGGACAGCAACGAACCGATTTGTATGCTGGTCAAGGGGATCGTCGACTCGGCGAGTTGGACAAAGAAGAGCAGCAGTCCAGACGAAATCAACAACGCATAGTTGATGGCCTTGTTGGAGAACAACCCGAGTTCGAAAACACTTTGATCGTTGGACCTGCAGTTGATCACGTTGAACAATTGGAACACGATGAACACGGCAAACGCCATGGTTTGTGCATGCTCGAAATGGCCGTCAGCGTACGCCTGCCAAGCCTGAATCGCCGCTTCGTCGCCGGCTTTGCATGCCTCTACGTCGAAGGCTGTGGTGGTTGTTTCCGTTGGCAGAATGTCGCACTGTGCCAATCCGCCACCGGCGAGGAAAAACACCGCCAGCGTGCCGGTCACCATGACGGCACCGAGGTAGAAAATAAGTGAGATGTCTTTGCCGTTGGGCAGGTTTTCTTCAACCGGTCGCGGTGGACGTTCCATCACGTTGCCGTGTTCTTTTTCCACACCAAGGGCGACCGCAGGTGGCCCGTCCATCAGAATGTTGATGACCAAAATCTGCGTGGCCGTCAACGGCAGGGACCAACCAAACACGAACGTCGACACAATGATCAAGGCCACGGCCGCCACGTTGGTCGACACCTGATAACGAACAAAGTTGCGTATGTTTTGGTAAATTTTACGCCCTTCTTCCACCGCATGAACGATGTTGGCGAAGTTGTCATCCTGCAGCACCATGTCGGCGGCATCCTTCGCCACATCGGTGCCAGCAATGCCCATGGCGATGCCAATGTTCGCACGGGAAAGCGCGGGTGCATCGTTGACTCCGTCACCTGTCATGGCCACAATTTCACCTCGCGCCTGAAGCGCAGCCACGATGTTCATTTTCTGATCGGGTGTCACCCGGGCATAGATGGACACATCCTGGGCCACCGCTTCGAGCGCATCGCTGTCCATGGTGGCCAACATGTTCCCATCGATGGCAGGTTGTTGACCGGATTCGATGTGGAGTTCAGCCCCAATGGCGGCAGCGGTCATGGCTTGGTCGCCGGTGATCATCTTGACTTTGATGCCAGCCCGCTGACAGGTTTCGATGGCATCTTTGACCTCAGGACGGGGCGGGTCCATGATGCCCACCAGCCCAAGGAACGTGAGATCGCTTTCGACCACCTTGATGTCCGTTTCGTCGGCATTGGGTTCCAATTTCTTGGCCAGGATGGCGATGACGCGCATCGCTTGCGAACCCATCGTGTTGTTTTGTTCAAGCACGGTGGCCCAATCGCTGGGTTCGAGGGGGGCCACAATGTTGCCGATGATTTTGCTGGTCGCCAACCCCTCATAACCACCGAGGCTGCCTTTGGAAAACACCCATCGCTCTCCCTCGTACTCGTGGACAACACTCATCCGTTTTCGGGTGGAATCAAAGAAGAATTCATTGAGGCGAGGGTGTCGGTGCGAGAATTTCTTCACGTCGCCGTTGATTTTCCAACCAGCAACGGCGCATGCTGAATCGGTTGGGTCACCGATGGCTTGCCAATGCCCGTCAGCTTTTGCGATGGTGGAGTTGTGACAGAGCGCCAAATTGGCCCCAATGAGACGGTGGAGCAGGTTTTGTTGCTGTTCTTTGAGCTCATCATCGCCCAGTGCCTCGCCATTGCGGGTCAACTCTCCCTGAGGCTTGAACCCCTCGCCAGAGAAACCAAATTCGTCGTTCAGCGTCATCAACGAGCGTACAGTCATCTGATTCTTGGTCAGCGTTCCGGTTTTGTCGGAGCAAATAACTGTGGTTGAACCGAGGGTCTCCACCGCCTTCATCCGACGGATGATGGCACGGTGGCGAGCCATGTTTCGCATGCCAAGCGAGAGCGTGATGACGAGAATGATGGGCAACCCCTCAGGAACAATGGCGACAAAAATGGCGATGGCGATGATGAATTGCTCAATGGCAGCGTCCCGCAGGTTGGCACCTGGCGTCCCGTATGCGATGATCATCTGCAACGAAACGAGCAACACGGCAACGACCAGGGCAATGAATCCGAGGAAACGTCCCAAACTTTCCAGTTTCAGTTCAAGGGGGGTCTTGGGTGTCTCGGCGTCGGCGATGTCCTTGGCGATTCGTCCGAGCTCGGTTGACATCCCGGTGTCGACCACCAATCCCAAACCGCGTCCCGTGGCGACGGTCGTTCCCATGTACGCCATGTTGAAGCGGTCGGCCAGCAGGGTTTCGTCGGAACATTCCCCCACCGATTTGGACACCGTCAACGATTCACCGGTCAATGCCGATTCATCGATGCTGAGTTGTTGGTCACCGATGATGCGTACATCGGCAGGAATGTTCAGGCCGGTCTCGAGTCGTACGATGTCACCGGGGACAAGATCCACCGTGGGCACTTCGTTTTCAAAGTCACCTCGGATGACGACGCATTGTGAAATGGACAGTTTTTTGAGCGATTCCATGGCAATTTCCGCTTGACCTTCCTGCCAAAATCCAAAAAATGCGTTGGCCGTCAGCACGATGAAAATGAAGATGGCATCACCGGGATGGTCCGGATTGATGAGCAGGGCCACCAGGGCAGCACCTATGAGGAGGAAATTCAGCGGATCGTTGTACTGTGAGATGAACCGGAGCCACGCCGGTGTTTTTTCAGGTTCGGCAAGTTTGTTCTCACCAAATTGAGCTCGTCGTTGGAGGACCTCATCGGGCGACAACCCGTTCGGTGAAGTGCCCTGGGTGTTCAGGCACTCGTCGGCGGTCATGCTGTGCCAATGGTTCGCCACGGTCAATCACCCACGAAGACCAAGAGGTCTTTCCCTGTCGGAATTTCTTTCTCCATATTAGATTGATGGACAAAACCCCATCCAATTCAACGGTCAAACAGCGAACGGCGGTGGCTATACCTACTTGGACCGTTTGGGGCGATTCATGGACGGCCAACCGTACATTCCAGCAGGCGAATCGCCCATGGAATTGACGTTGCGTGTGGTCATCGTTGGCATCGTCCTCGGCGTTCTGATGACAGCGGCCAATGCATACTTGGGCCTGTACGCTGGCATGACGGTTTCGGCCAGCATTCCGGCTGCGGTCATGTCCATGATCATCCTTCGCTCACTGTTTAAGGACGTCTCCATCCTCGAAAACAACGCCGTCCAGACCATGGCGTCCGCCGGTGAATCGCTCGCTGCTGGTGTGATCTTCACGGTCCCTGCGTTGCTGGTCATGGGCATTTGGGGCGAAATCCAATGGTTGGAAACCCTGATCATCGCCATGCTCGGGGGGTTGCTCGGCACCATGTTCACGATCGCCCTGCGTCGGTTGTTCATCGTCGAAGAAGCCCTGCCCTACCCCGAAGGCGTGGCGTGCAGGGAAGTGTTGGTGGCTGGCGAGGAAGGTGGTGATGGAGCCATGGCCATCCTGTATGCCCTGGCCATCGGTGGCATCTACGGTTTGATGGTGAAAGGGTTCGAAGTGACGCACCACACCGTGGAAGGAGCCGTGAATTTCATGTCCACCCGTTTGTATGCGGGCATGGACCTGTCCATTGCACTCCTGTCCGTCGGCTACATCGTCGGCATCCGGATCGCTTCGTTCATCTTCCTTGGCGGCGTCCTCGGATTCGGTCTGCTGGTGCCCATGTACGGCCTCATCTACGGTTGGCCGGCCACCGACTCAATGGTGGATGGGTTCTACGGCATTTGGGCCGCAGAAGTGAGGTACGTCGGCGTCGGCGCCATGGTGGTGGGCGGTGTTTACACGCTGTGGTCAATGCGAACGACGATCATCAAGGGGCTGTCCAAAGCCCTTGTCCGTACGGACGCTGATGCGAATGAACTGCCACGAACTGAACAGGACCTGCCCATGCGGGGCGTGTTTGCGGTGTGCGGCGTGTTGGTGTTGTTGACATTCCTCTTTTATTGGTGGGCAACCGGATCCTTGGTGCTGGCCCTCGCCGGAGCGCTCTTCCTCGCCTTTGTCGCGTTCTTTTTTGCGGCCGTCGCCGGTTACATCGCAGGCGTGGTTGGCTCCTCCAACTCCCCCGTGTCGGGCATGACCATCGCCACGCTGCTGTTCACGGTGGGGTTGGTGTGGGTGGTCGGCGACCTGCTGCTCGACATGGCGATGACCGATTTGATGTACGCCACCCTGCTCATCGCCGCGATCGTGGCGTCCAGTGCTGCAATTGCCGGCGATGTGATGCAGGACCTGAAAACCGGCCACATGCTGGGCGCCACGCCGAAGCGACAACAGGTGGCCGAAATCATCGGTGTTGTCACCGGTGCCATCGTCATCGGCCCGGTGCTCTCGTTGCTGCACAACGCGTTCCGAATTTCCCTCACGGCTTGTGAAATGAACCCGCTCGACGCCGACCCAACCTGTTCCAAAGCCCTTTTCGCACCGCAAGCCGAACTCATCGGCGCCATTGTTCAAGGTGCTTTTGGGGGCGAACTCAACCTGCAGATGGTCGTCCTTGGGGCTGTGATTGCTGTGACCTTGATTCGACTCAAGATGCCCGTGATGAGCGTCGCTATTGGGATCTACCTGCCGCTCGGGCTCTCCGTCCCCATCATGGCAGGCGGTGTCATCTCGCACGTGCTGTTGCGCAGCGCTCACCTTCGCACCGATGGCGTGCTGCGAGATGTGCCCAGTGAGCGGGCGCAAGCAGCAGCCAAAGAAGTGGAAAGTCGCGGTGTGCTCATCGGGGCAGGATTCATCGCTGGTGAGTCCATCATGGGCGTGCTCATCGCTGTGCTGATCGTGATGAAGGTCGACCTTCCCGACATCTTCGGTGTCGTCACCCTCAACAACACCCTCTCGCTGTTGTTTTTCGGATGGTTTGTGGCCGTGTTCATCTGGCTGGCCACGCGGACGCTGCCCAAGGGCGGGACCCTTGCTGGTGACGCCGTCATGGTCACGGCCGATGCGGTGCGCAACCTCATCGACGCCCTGAAACCGCGCCAACGCTGAGTGGCGACGGCTCAAGTCGTGGACACAAGGATGAAAGGCCACCCTTCACGACCGACTGGTGGTGACAGTTTGACCACGATTGAAGAACTCCAAGAAACAGCACGACGATGCCGCGTTCACATTGTCAACATGGTTCACCGTGCACAAGCCGGTCACCCTGGCGGGTCACTTTCAGAGATCGATCTGCTGACGGCCTTGTACAAGACACAGTTGCGCGTTCGACCCGATGACCCCGACTGGGGCGACCGAGATCGATTTGTGCTGTCCAAAGGTCACGCCTCACCCGGAATGTACGCCATCTTAGCGGAAATGGGTTTCATCAGCGTTGAGGATCTCAAGTCCTACCGAGTCAAGGGTGGGATTTGCCAAGGCCACGTCGACATGAAATGGTGCCCCGGCGTCGATTTTTCCGCTGGCTCACTCGGCATGGGTCTTTCCTTCGGCATGGGCGCCGCTCTGGCCGCACGCATGGACAAGAGCGAACGTCAAGCCTACGTGATGCTTGGCGACGGTGAGATCCAGGAAGGTTCGGTGTGGGAGGCGGCCATGGCTGCAGCCCACCATGAATTGGGCAACCTCAACGTCATTCTCGACCGCAACCGCATCCAGAATGACGATTTTTGCGAGGCGCAAATGCGGATGTTTGACATCCCCGCCAAGTGGCGAGCGTTCGGGTGGAACGTCATGGAAATCGACGGTCACGACATGGAGTCAATCCTTGAGGGATTGAATTTCTTGGCCTCAAACAACAACGGCCCATCCATCCTCATCGCCAACACCGTCAAGGGCAAAGGTGTCTCGTACATGGAGGACAACCCTGCTTTCCACGGAGCAGCACCCAACGATGAGCAGTATGCCATCGCCATGGCTGAATTGGGGGTGACAGCGTGACCCGCATGGCAGCCACGCGAGACGGCTACGGGCAGGCCCTGTTGGATTTGGCAGCCAACCCAAAGGTGGTCGTGTTGGAAGCCGACCTCGGCAAGTCGACCAAGTCCCTTCACTTTCGCAAAGCCCACCCTGAACGCACCGTTTCCTGCGGCATCGGTGAGCAAAACATGCTCCTGGTTGGTGCAGGTTTGGCGGCCAGCGGTTACATTCCCTTCGCCTCCACCTTCGCCATCTTCACGGAACGGGCGTTCGAACAGATGCGAAACGGTGTGGCCCGCCCCAACCTTGCGGTCCATTTGTGCGGCTCCCATGGCGGCACCCACACCGGAACGGACGGTTCTTCGGCCCAGTCAATTGAAGATTTGGCCGTGTACCGCACCTTACCCAACGTGACAGTGCTTCACCCTGCCGACGACGTCTCCACCCGCCTGCTGACCGTTCAGCTTGCGTCCACCACCACCCCATCGTACATGCGAACAGCACGAAACAAGACACCGGTGTTGTACGACGATGCGCCTGAGGGAACCATCCAAATCGGTAAGGGAGTTGTGTTGGAGGACGGGGATGACGTCGCCATCGTTGCCTGTGGCGTCATGGTCGCCCAAGCGCTCGAAGCCCGAATCCTGTTGGCCGAGCAAGGCATCCACGCCACCGTTGTTGACATGCACACGATCAAGCCGCTTGATGGCAATTTGGTGGACACCCTCGCCCAACGCTGCGGCGCCATCGTAACGGCCGAGGACCATTCCATCATCGGTGGACTTGGGGGCGCTGTGGCCGAACACCTCTCGGCGACTGGCGCCACCCCCTTGGTTCGCGTAGGCGTGAAGGACCGCTTCGGTGAGTCGGCTCAATCCGATGAAATGCTGGAAATCATGGGGCTGACACCCGCTGATGTGGTCAAGGCTGCCCTCGAAGCGATCGCAAGGAAAGCATGACACCGCGCTGGGGGAGGGTTCATAGAACCGCTTCGTTGACGGTTGGGCATGGAATTTTTCCTGGACACCGCTGACGTTGATGAAATTCGTGAAATTGCCTCGTGGGGGATTCTCGACGGCGTGACCACCAACCCGTCGCTCATCAAAAAATCCGGACGCGATTTCAAGGAAGTGGTGCGGGAAATCGCTGGCATTTGCAGCGGCCCTATCTCGGCCGAAGTGACCGCCTTGGACACCGATGGCATGGTGGAGCAGGGTCGAGCCTTGAAGGCCGAACTTCCAGAGAACGTGATCATCAAAATTCCGTGCACCCCTGCTGGCTTGGCCGCCACCAAAATTCTGAGCGAGGAGGGTGTGGACACGAACGTGACCCTGATCTTCTCCGCCTCGCAGGCACTCATGGCTGCCAAGGCCGGCGCCACCTACGTCTCACCCTTCATTGGCCGCATCGACGACACCGGCCATGACGGTATGGAACTCATCGCTGAAATCATGAACACCTGGGCCAATTATGACCTCGACACCAAAGTGCTCGCTGCGTCCATCCGCCACCCCACGCACGTGCTCCAGTGCATCCAATTGGGTGCGCACACGGCAACCATGCCCGCCAAGACCTTCCGCCAGCTGATGAGCCATCCTCTGACCGACAAGGGTCTTGACGGGTTCATGAAGGACTGGGCCGAAGTCGAAGCAGCCGGCAACGCCTGATCATCACCAACCATCACGAAACTGTTGACCGAGCTTGAACAGCGGTTCCCCGACCTTGCAAACAATCGCACGAAAGTGTGTCGTCTGTTTCCAATGGAGGGGTGCTGATTCAACTGCGCATGAGACCATTCAAGACGAATTGTAAGTCACAGGAATCGAGGAAACCACGGCTCTCGGCATCAGATGCGGAGGTGCACGTTACGTCCAAGCCAACCTGGCCAGTGCGGCCCGTCACCTTCCTGTGTGACGAAATCCTCTGTTCTCAGCGAGATGCCAAGGTGAGGTTCTTCCACATGTCCTCGGGGACTTCCATGGCCAACCGAAGGCCACCCATGGCACCGAGGCGAACGGGGTCGTCCACAACGTGAACGTTCACATCGCCCATGTCGGAGAGTCGCCGTTCGATGAGGGCACCAAGGCCCTTGATGGACGAGCCGCCACCGGCGAGGACCATGTTCTTGCGGAACTCGTCGTGGTATTCGGGGTTGGAACCGGCGATGAGCTTCTTCACGTTCTCGACGATGGGGTCAACGATCGATTCGCAGGCACGCTGCATGCAATCGGTGATGTCGAGGGTCATGGCCTTGCCTTCGATTGAGAAGTCGACAAGCACGGGCTCGTCAGGCGTTGCGGTGGACACGAAGGAGTACTGTTCTTTCCAGCGTCGAGCCATGTCCTTGGTGACCTGTGCACCGTTGTATTTGGCCGTGATTTCCTTGATGAGTTGGTTGTCAACGAAGTCGCCAGCGTGACCGGTGTGCATCTGGTCGCCAGGGCCGGGGATGGTCCCGTACACACGGCACAAGTCCGTGGTGCCGGCACCGATGTCGATGACCAGGGTGTGGGTGATCATGTCCAAGGCGTAGGCGACAGCAAACGGTTCTGAAATGATCATGGCCGAGTTCACGGAACCCGCTGCAGCGTCAAAGATGGCCGTCTTGTCAACGTGGCTGGCTTCGGCCGGTGCACCGATGACGGCGACCACACGGTCGTATTCCTCGGGGTCGGCCAAGCCGATGAGGTGGGTGATGAAGTGGGCGATGAATTCGCGGTCTTCTGGCGTGTCCTTGATGACACCGAGTTCAAGCGGCCGGAACAGGTTGAGTGCCAAGCGGTTCTTCAGGGCCTCGTGGCCGAAGAGCACATCTCGCTTCAAGAAATTGCGCGCGATGGGGTCTTTGGGGGTGCCGATGACGGTCAGTTCTTCGACTTCGTGGCTGTCGGACGACACCATCACGGAACGGAACGTCCCCAAATCGATTCCAATGTACAGCGTTTCGTTGGCCATGGGGTTGCGTAGTCCCTTCACTTTATGAAAGGTCCCTTGACCCATCGACGTTCACGTTGCGAGGAGAGCGATGTGGAACACCGATGGACGGTCCTATAGAACGGTCGTTTGCGTGCGTTCAGCACCACGCTTCGCACGCATGGCAGTACCAAGCGGCGTACTCGGGATACAACTCGGCCATCCCGCTGCACGAGGTGCATTCCTTCAGCGTGTGTTCGCCGCAGATGTCGATGACCATCTGAACGTGGTAGGCATCGTCGATGTTGAGTTGTTGGCGCATGGCCCAAAGCAGTTGGTCTTCGCTTGGGGAAATGATGCCATCCTCGAGGACCATTTCAACCACCGTTCGGTAGTCCTGGAGGGTTGAGAAGTCGCGGTGATCCAGCACCACACCCCCCTTTTCGGCGACGATGTCGGTGCCGCCCGGGTCGTCGACGAAGATGACAAAGGATTCTGGCTTGAGGTCATGTTCGCGAAGCTCAAACGAGATGCGGTGCCCTTGCAGGTTGGCATAGACCAAACGGCTTGACCGGTTGATGACGTTCGCGATGGAACGGGCGGTGGCCTCGGCGTCCCGTCCACGCTTCCAACCGGTGGGGCTGCGCTCGTTGTAGGCGTAAAATTCGGTCCCACGGCCGGGGTATTCCAGTCGAATCTCCTCACCACCGTCAAACCCGTTGGACACGATGGTGATGGCCGCGACTTCGGTGGACACGATGTTGTCGTCGTCATCAAAACTGATCATCAAGGGCTTCCGCTCCTCCGAGGCGGCGTTGTAGTGACCTTGCATCCCGCTCATCCACTTGTCTTCAAGGCGCTTGAGGGATTGCTCCTGCGCGCCCGTCAAATTCTTGTTCACGCCCAAGACATTCGCCAATTCACCCGATGCCATTTCGGATTTGAATTGCTCAATCAACTCGGCATCACGGCGATGTGTGGGAGGCTCGGGACGGCGACGCTCTTCGACGTAATTTGGATCGGCCCATTCGTGCATGCACGAGCCGCACTGCAAGTAACCCGCCATGCTGGAATCCTGTGCGTTCCCACCGCAGCGAGGGCAATCGCCACCTTCGGTGAAACCAAGGTTGGTCTTCGCTTCTTCTCGACCTTTGCGCATGCCGCCAAAACCAGCCATAACGGTGATGGTGACACGGTTTTCTATGAACTCTTTGATGCCATCAAACGAGCCGACCTTTAAGCCCGTAACGCATGAACCCCTCTTGGGCGTAAAGGCGACGCAGGACCAATTCCACCGATGCCCCCATGGTGATGTCGTGATCTTCATCGTCCACCAGGAGGAACACACCGTTGGGCCCGTCCTCCAAGTGCAACAACACCGTGGCCAAGCCACCCAACAACGGCGCTCGCAACGCAAATTCCGAGGGGGCTCCCGCAGCGCTCAGCGCTGTCCACGACAACACCTCGCCAGTGCGGTGGACGTTGGTGGACTCGGCTGAACCGTGGTCGCCGAAGCGGGGCGGCCACACCACGGTGCCTCGGGTTCGCTGACCTTCCATGGCCAGTCGAGCACCCGCACCCTCAACGTACGCTGCCTCCGACACAAAGGCACCTTGACTCACGTGCTGCGGATGGAGTTCCTTCGACCAAGCCTCCTCCATAGCAGCGTGTTCTTGAGCATCGACCGGCACTTCGACATCGAGGTGGGGGATGGTCAAGTCCGCTCCACGCTTGGCCAACACCACCACGGCCTCATCGCTGAGCATCAGGTCCCACGAGCAGGCATCAAGGTCGTCCTCGCTGGCCACTTTCACACCGCATGCTGCGGCCAAGGTGGGGCCGTCCATGCCCTCAGGGACGCTCACCGAGTCCACCCGTTCCGTTCCGATCCGGTGGAGCAACGCAGCGACGGCAAGGGTGGTTGGGTCGCTGTCTGCACCAAAGACACGGGCGCCGGTCAGCGTGAACGGCGATTGCACCACGGTGAACGCATCGTGGTGACTGAGCAGGTAACCTTGCCAGACAAGGTGTTCGTCCATCAGGCCACCTCCCGACCGAACACATGGACCGCACACGTGGCACCCGAACCACCCACGTTGTGCGTGAGGGCCACTTCTGCGTCGCGCACTTGCCGTTGGTTCCCCACCTCGTGCCGAAGTTGTTGAAAGACCTCGACCGCTTGACCGGTTCCGGTGGCACCGAGTGGATGACCTTTCGATTTGAGGCCACCACTGGCGTTGATGGTGACGTCGCCCTCGTTGAGGCGGCCCTCCCCGTTGCGGGCGAACACACCCCCTTCACCGGCGGCTGCGAAACCGAGGTCTTCGGTGGCCAGCAACTCGGCGATGGTGAAGCAATCGTGAACCTCAGCAAGGTCAATGTCGCCTGCTGACACGCCGGCCTGGGCATAGGCTCGCCGAGCGGCTTGCTGGGTGGCAGCGAGTCGCGTGATGCTTGGCCGGTCGTGGAGAGCCAGATGGTCCGAGGCCGCACCGGACCCGTTGATCCACACCGGTGTGTCGGTCAATCGCCGTGCGACGTGGTCGGCCGCCAGCACAACGCACGAAGCACCGTCCGAGGTGGGGCAACAGTCGTACAGCGTAAGGGGGTCAGCCACCATGAAGCCTGAGGCGGCTTTCTCGAAATCCACCGCTTTCTGAATGTGTGCTTTGGCATTCATCGACCCGTGGAGATGATTTTTGACACTGATGTGAACGAGGTCGTCGTGTGTGCTTCCGTGTTCGTGAAAATGTCGGCGTGCCATCAAGGCGTAGGTACCAGGAAAGGTCAACCCAGCGAGGCGTTCCCATTCCGTGTCACCGGACACCCCGAGCCAGTACCGCTTGCGCTCGGGTGTTAAGTCGTTCATTTTCTCGATGCCACCGGCCACCACGATGTCCGCTTGACCGGATTTGATGGCCATCCAGGCATCTCGAAGGGCGTAACCCGAAGAGGCGCATGCATTTTCCACCCGGCGAACCGGAACGCCCTTCATTCGGGAGTGCTCGGTCAACAACGCGGCGGTGTTGCCCAATTGGGCCCCGCCGAAGGCCAGGCTACCGATGAACGCCTCGTCCACCTGTTGGGGTTCAACGTCACCGTCAATCGACGCGAAGGCCTGTTCAGCAGCCTCGGCCCACATCCCTTTGAGCCCCAGTGGATGATTGCCGTACTTGGTTTGGCCAGCGCCGACCATCGCCACGTTCACCATGCCGTTGCCACCACCCTTCGGTCCTTGATACCCTCGCTTGCCAGGGCGTGGTTTCTGCGTCAACCCATCCCGCAGGGTTCATGAGGCGTGGACCCTCGCCTTCACTCCATGCTGCGCCAATGCAGGACCCACGGACACTTTTCAGGAACCAACTGCGCTGTCTGCAACGATGAAGGGAAATTCATCATGAGCGACCGAGAAGCCAACAGTTTGGGACGGATGCTGGCGTTGGTGCTCCGACACGCACCCGAGAAGTTCGGGGTGGACATGGACATCAACGGATGGGTGAACGCTCGGGAGCTTTCCGACGCCATTGGCAACCAACGCCGCCACTACCACTGGCTGCGCGGCTGGCACTTCGAAGCCATCGCCAACGCTGATGAGAAAGGTCGCTACCAAGTTGAGAACGGGATGATTCGAGCCACGTATGGCCACTCGATTGAACTTGACCTCGACCTACCGACCGACGACATCCCCGAAGTGCTGTTCTACCCGTGCCAAGCCGATGAAGTGGAGACCTACATGGAGTACGGCATCACCGCTGGCGACCGGAAAAACGTCCACTTGTCGCGAACCATTGCCAACGCCATGGAAGCCGGCCACGTTCGCATCCATCGACCGACCATCCTCGAGGTCGACACCACACGTGCCATCGCCGACGGACATGTCATTTACCGGGCCGGTAAGACCGTTTTCTTGACCGACGAAGTTCCAGGCGAATACCTGTATCAAGTCGAAGCCGACGACCCCATCATCACGGAAATCGTCGCCGAATGGACCCGTCAAGAAGAAGAAGAGTGACCGGCCTCACGCATTCTCGTGCCCACATGCCGGGCAGAAGTCGAGATCGTTTTCAAGCCCAGCACCGCATTTCTGGCAGTGCCGATGTGACCCGTTGAGCGCCTCAATTTTTCGGGGGGCGGGGGCTCGCGTGCCATCGGGAGCGGGTTGAACCAAGTGAATCGGGTCAACACCGTGCTGCAGCAACTGCTCCACACGGTTCTTGTAGAGAATGGCCTCTTGAAGCGCCGCTTCGATTTGCCAGCAACGCTGCTCTCGCTCTTGGGCATCCCCAATGGTGGCCGCCTCCTCCAAGCACACCTGCAGGTGACGCATGAAGGCCTCCACCGTGGGTTGTTCATCCATGGCAGCCGGTTCTTGCTCAAGCACATCAATGCTTGCCCCACCACACGGCGATAGGCTCATGGCCGTTGTCCTGTTGCTCAAGCCATGCGACCGTGCGTGGTGGTGAAATGGGGAGGGGGTTTGATCACCAACAAATCCACCATGAAAACCGTCAATGATCAGGTCATTGATGCCCTCGCTGAAGAACTGCGGACCGTCATCAACAACGGCGTCGACGTGCTCTTGGTTCATGGAGCGGGTTCGTTTGGTCATTTGAAAGCGAAACAATACCGGCTCGCAGAAGGTCACATCGATGGATTCACCGACGGCAACATGACGCAAGGTGATGCGGTCAAAGCCGTTCAGCAGGACATGTTGGAACTCAACGATCGCGTCATGGACGCCCTCACGGCACACGATGTCAGCGCCGTGCGGTGGTCTCCTCACCGCTGGGTCAACGGAACAGGGCTGAATTTCGGCGCCGATTTGGAGGTCTTTCGAACGGCACCCCACGGCATCGTCGTGGTGACGTACGGCGATGTTGTGCCGTGCGAACCGCCCCGCGACTTCGGCATCCTGTCCGGGGATGACCTCGTGGCTCGCTTGGCCAAGGAGGTGGAACGCGTGACCCGTGTGGTGTTCGCCATGGGCGGGGTTGATGGCGTGTTGCGCTCGCCACCGGTGGATGGATTTGAGCAAGACCTGATCGAGGTGCTGACCCCATCCACTGCGTTTGAAGGGGAACACGCCGCCTACATGGACGTCACGGGTGGCATTGGTTTGAAGGTGCATCGAGGGTTTGAGGCGGCTCGCGACGGTTGCGAGGTCATCTTGGTGAACGGCGAGGTTCGCGGCCGGCTTACAGACGCCTGCCTTGGCAAAAGTGTGGTGGGAACGTCGTTGCTGGCGGACGAGCGTTGACCGACCGCCGTGGAACTGTTCATGTAGCCGCCGCGCTGACCTTGGAGGGGGCGTGACCATGGGAGGCTATGGAATCCAAGATGTGCCGCACACCGTGCTGAGCGATGAAGAACGCTCGCAGCTCGAGGGCCACGATCGGCATCAAGCAGCGTTGATGGCGGAATCGCTGATCGCCGTTGACGAATGGGACAATGTCTTGGGCCCGGTATCCAAGGTGGAAGCCCACCGCGGACAGGGTCAATTTCACCGGGCGTTCAGTTTGCTCGTTTTTGACAGTCAACACCGACTGTTGTTGCAACAACGGTCGGAGGACAAAGTTACCTTTCCAGGCGTGTGGGCCAACACCTGTTGCTCCCATCCACTCCACGACAAAGGGGAACTTGATGTGGAAAACGCCATGGGTGTCAAGCGAGCCGCCGTGCGAAAAATGGAACAGGAACTGGGCGTCGACCCGGAGCACCTGAAGATGGAGGACATGGTGTTCATGACGAAAATGCGTTACGCTGCTCGGATGAACGAAACGTGGATTGAACGTGAACTGGACCACATTCTCGTGATGAAAGCCGACCTTCAGGTGAACCCAAACCCCAACGAGGTGGCCGACACCCGATGGGTCACGTACGATGAACTTGAAGCGATGCTGTTGGCGGAACCGTCCCCCGGTGAAGTGGTCGCGCCTTGGTTCCGTTGCATTGCAGCGAGGATCATGACCGAGGCATGGTGGGATGCTTGTGGGGAGGTGGAAGCGAGCAAGGCGTTGTCGGACGACCTCATCCACGACATGGGTGATGTCAGCCACATGCTCCCGGACGCCGTCGGTGCCGACCTTCTCACGTCCATCAGGGAGGTCAAGTCCTTGGTCGAGTGGCGGATTGAATCCAGCCTCAAAGCCTCGCAACACGAGCGACTTGGCCGAGCCATGATGCACCTCATCGAAGGCGGTGGAAAACGCATGAGAGCGACCTTACCATGGCTGGTGGCCAAAGCCGTCGGTGACACCCATTCGGGGCTGTTGGACATCGGTGCAGCCATTGAAACCGTGCACAATTTTACGCTGGTCCACGACGATATCATGGACGACGATGAACTTCGAAGGGGGCGCAATGCCGTCCACATCGAGTACGGGATGCCGACCGCCATCAATGCAGGCGACGCCATGCTGGCGATTGCGTTTGAGCGCTTGGTTCAGGCTGAGAACCTCGAACCAGAGGACGTGGCGCCACTTGTCAACCGAATCGCGTGGATGGTTCGAAGGGTCAGTGAGGGTCAGCAAATGGACATCGAATTTGAAGAACGGCTCGACGTGGACGAAGCCGACTACCTTCAGATGATCGAAGGGAAAACCGCCGTGATGTTCCTGACCTGCGCTGAAATCGGCGCACGCATCTCTGGGGCCGACGAGGATGTCATTGCCTTGATGGCTCAGTGGGGGCTCGCTGTTGGCTTGTGTTTCCAACTGATGGACGACCTCATCGATGTGCTCTCGGATTCGGACACCTTGGGGAAACCCGCAGGCTCCGATGTGGCCCAAGGGAAGCGCACGTTGATGATCATTCATGCGCTTGCTCAAACCGATCAGCCGGCGAAGGATCGCTTGCTCGCCGCCTTGGGTCACGGTGACAACGTTGACCCCAAGGTCCTCAAGTCCGCCCTTCAGGCCTTGGATGAACTCGGTTCCATCGGCTACGCTCGCTCACGTGCCGAAGCGTTTCATCAAGAAGCCCATGAATGCCTGGACCGGCTCCCCAAAACCCCTGCCTTGCGTGCTCTGCGTGAACTCACGGATTTCCAACTCGCCCGTCTTCATTGAGAATGCAAGACCGACTGACCCAACGACAGGTTCCCTTCCTCGACCACCCGAGCGTACCAGCGGGTGACGGCCACCTGCCGTTTGTGGGACAGCGCGTGGAACCTGCCGTCAATGAACGATGCAGAAATGGTGGCGCAAGGGGGGGCATCCGTCGTGATTTCCAGCACCACACCGCTTTCAAAGTTCAAGTGGACGCCCGGTGCATACGCCGTGGGTTCAATCCCGGAGATCAGCACGTTTTCACCCGTTGACCCCGGATGAATGGGATGACCGTCAGCGATCAATTCCGTCAAGATTTCTTCCGCCATGAGGCAAACCGCTCGGTCGGGACCACCGTGGTGACGGCGGTCGTTCTGGCGGTCTCCATCGCAACCCTCGGAATGGACCCGAAGGGTTGCCACGGGGTGCTTGGGCACCCCGCCGTTGGGGTTGACGTGCAGCCCGACCACGACACCGGTGAACGGATCACTCGGCATAGTAGGATTCGGGGTTGGGTTCTGGCTTCAAGCCCTTGCGGGTCCGGATTTCACCAACCACTTTGTCGAAGAGTTGAGGTGGCAAAATTTCGAAACCGAGGTTCTCCGTGTTCCACACAGCACGACCTTGGGAGGCAGCGCGAATGTCGTTGGAGAACCCGAAGGTTTCAGCGATGGGGATGACACCGACCACAGTGGTGACGCTGCCTTCCGAGGGCATGTCTTCGATGATGCCACGGCGGGTCGTCACTTCACGGGTGACTTGACCCAACCAATCGTTGGGGACCGAAATGAACGCCTTCTGCATGGGCTCGAGCAACACGGTGCGGGCTCGTAGCATGGCGCCCTTGATGCCGTTGCGAACAGCCGGAATGGTTTGGGCTGGACCGCGGTGGATGGCGTCTTCGTGGAGCTTGGCGTCCACCAAGCGGACAAACATGCCCTGGACGGGTTCGTCTGCGATGGGGCCCTTCACGCACACTTCGTTGAACGCTTCAATGATCAGTTCACGGGTCTCGTGGAGGTTTTGGATACCCTTGGTGTCGTTGACCAGCACGTTGGTGCCGTTGATGGCGTAGATCTTGCGCATGACGTCCTTGTCCATGCCGTGCTCGCCGAACTTGTTGCCCACTTCCTTGGCATCCGAGTTGCGAACAGGACCGTCACCGAGTTCACCGGCACGGAGCGCAGCGACAACTTCAGCGGGGAGGGCCTCAATCTCGAAGAAGAAACGGTTGTGACGGTTGGGGGACTTGCCTTCGAAGGCGTTGCCACGGTTGCTGCCCTGGATACCTTCACGGTAAACGACGATGGGCGGGCTGACCTTGACCTTGATGTTCTGCTCTTCCTCGATGCGGTAGACGGTGATTTCCAAGTGGAGTTCACCCATACCGGCGAGCAGCGCTTCACCGGTTTCCTGGTTGGTGGTCACCTGAAGGGAGGCATCGGCCTTGGCCAGAGAGCGAAGCGCGTCGATGAACTTGGGCAGGTCCTTCATGCTCTTGGGCTCAACAGCCACCGTAACCACAGGGTCCGAGTAGTGGCGGATGGCTTCGAAGGGGGTGAAGTCCTTGGCACGGGACAGCGTCACACCGGCAGCGGCGGAGCGGATGCCCGTCACGGCGGCGATGTTCCCTGCGACGACCTTGGGGACGGTGATGCGGTCGCCGCCGACCATCATGGCGACCTGTTGAACGCGCTCAGGCTTGGCTGCACCAATGGCGTACACCGATTCACCTTGGTTGATGGCACCGGAATAGACTCGGCCCACAGCCACTTCACCGGCGTGGGGGTCCATCCAAATCTTCGTGACCATCATGGCGAGTTCGGCCTCGGGATTGCAGTTGATCATGGCTTGGCCAATCTCGGACTCAAGGTCACCGGTCCAAATGTTGGGGATGCGGTACTTCTGGGCTTCGATGGGGCCGGGGAGTTTGGTCACGGCCATGTCCAGCAGGACTTCGTGCACGGGCGCCTTTTGGGCGAGGGTGCGCTGGTCCTCGTTGTTGCAGTACTCGAAAATTTCCTTGAAGGAAATGCCGGATTTAGCCATGTAGGGGACGGTGATTCCCCAGTTGTGGTAAGCGGAGCCGAAGGCGACCGTGCCGTCCTGAACGGAGACTTGCCATTCCTTCTTCTTGTTTTCAGGAGCAAACTGCTTGATGAGTTTGTTGACCTTCTTGATGGTCTCGGTGAACCGGGCCATCATGTCCTCTGGAGTGACCTGAAGTTCGTTGATGAGGCGGTCGACCTTGTTGATGAACAAGACCGGCTTCACCTTCTCCTTCAAGGCTTGACGCACCACGGTTTCGGTTTGTGGCATGGGGCCCTCGACCGCACAGGCCAAGATGAAACAGCCGTCAACCGCACGCATGGCGCGTGTCACGTCGCCACCGAAGTCAACGTGACCCGGGGTATCGATGAGGTTGATGAGGTAGTCCGTGCCTTCCACGGCGTGAACCATCGAAGCGGAGGCGGCGTTGATGGTGATGCCACGAGCCGACTCCTGCTCGTCAAAGTCCAGGACACGGGCTGCACCGGCCAATTCGTTGGACATCATGCCGGCACCGGCGATGAGGTTGTCGGACAAGGTCGTCTTCCCGTGATCGATGTGAGCGGCGATGCACAAATTCCGAATTTGTGGGAGGACGTGCATCACTTCGGTTGCTTTCTTGATGTTGTCTTCTTTGCGACCCATGTTAACCACCGTTCAGTGTGTTTGGGCCCACCGGAAAGGGGTTCTTAAGTGACTCGCAAAGAGTGCATTGCGGTTGAAGCAAAACGATGGACGCCTCGGCGTCCAAACACCCGTTCGAAGGAACTTCAACGGGCAGAGGCGGCGATGCGCTCCAGTTCTTCCTTCTTGCTCACGGCGTACGAAGTCACATCACCCTGACTGGCTTTGTTCAGTTCGTTGATGATGCAGCTTTGGAGCGTCCGCTTGGACTTGTGAGTGCCTTGCTGTGCGCCCTTGGCCAGGTTGGCCAGGGCCACGTCAAGACGGCGAGAGGGCGAGGAGTCAACGGCCTTGGGTTGAGAGACGGCACCGAACTTGATTCGGGTGATCTCTTCCATGGGGGCGGCGTTGCAAATGGCATCAACGAACACCTGGAGGGGGTTTTCGCCGGAGCGTTCGGCAATGTTGTCGAGGGCCCCTTCGAACGCTTTCATGGCACCCATTTTCTTACCGGTGTAGGAACCGGTGCGCATGAGTTTGTTGATGTAGCGCTCCACGACGGAGAGTTTGGCCTTGCCGAACCAAGCGTTCGCGTGGCGCCCACCGGTGTGTGGGACACCCACCGTGGTGAGGTTGATGTACGGCGCCAAGCCGGGGTCGGCGCAGGTGACTTCGGAAGCGTCCCACTTGCCGAACACCTTGGTGCCGATGCCAGCGATGGGCTTCACGGTTTCTTCTTCGATGATCTCTGCGTCGCTCATGATGTTCACCTCAGCGGACGGGCTTCTCCTTTCGGCCTCGAACCATTTCGTCAAGGGACACGCCGTTGACTTGAATCACCTTGTAGCGGACACCGGGAATGTCACCGTACGAACGTCCCATGCGGCCACCGATACCTTCGACCATGACCTCATCGTGTTCGTCGATGAAGTTGATGGCGCCGTCACCGGGGGCGAAGGCCGTGAGCTTGTTGCCGTTCTTGATGAGCGAGATCTTGACGGCCTTTCGAATGCCCGAGTTGGGTTGCTTGGCCTCGATGCCGACCTTCTCGACAACGATGCCCTTGGCTTGCGTCGAACCAGCAAGCGGGTCGTGCTTGGCACGGGACTTGAGCATCCGCTTCTTGTAGCGGCGGTCGGACCATCGGAATTTTTGACGGTCTTTGGCCATTTTAGCGCCGGCGAAGAGTCCTCGTCCCATCATCATCACCTCATTGAAGCAGGTTGCCGACTGACCCCCCCTATTTAATCAAATCCCTCACAGTCCACTCCTTTGCGAGGCGAAAAAGACGGAAACGTTGGCACTGCCCGTGTGCGTTGGTTGAACAACATTCAATTGACGGTTCCGACACGATGCAACATGGCGTTTCGAGACCACCTTGGCGCAGCGACACGTGTGGCGGACCCGACCAGCCTCATCCACGAGATGATGGAACGCTCCAAAGCAAGCGGCCACGGCATGCTGGTCTTCGAGAACATCGTGGAGTGCCCTGGCCACGCCTCCGCCATCAACATGCTCACCCGCGACCGCTTGTGCGCCGCCATCGGCATTGAACCAGAGGCCTACATCGACACCCTGGGGTGGGCCATGAAACACCCCTCGACGCCGGTCCTTGTCGAACGTTCGGAAGCCGCATGTTTCGAGCATCAACCCGAGTCGGTGGATTTGACGACCGTCCCCATCCCACACCATTGGCCCCAGGACCGAGGCCGTTATTCCTCGGCCAGCATCATCATCGCTGAACGGAACGGTGTTCGCAACGTGTCGTTCCACCGTCAGTTTTTGCGAGATGGGAATCACCTCGTCGTTCGCCTGGTCCCGCGCCACCTGCGAACGATGGTGGATGAGGCCCGGGCAGCGGGCGAGGAAGTCAACGTCGCCGTTGTCAATGCTCCCGACCCCGTCGTGTTGCTCGCAGCGGCGATGTCGTTCAACGAGAACATCGACGAGCTGACCATCGCAGCAGCCCTCCACGAACGCCTTTACGGGACGCCGTTGCACCTTGTTGAAATGCCAAACGGCGTCCACGCCCCTGCCGATGCGGAATATGTATGGTGGGGACGCATCACGTTGGAGAACGACGACGAGGGACCGTACGTCGACATCACGGGCACCGTTGATGATGTGCGCCAGGAGCCTGTGATCGAGGTGGATGGCTTGGTGCACCGAAAGGACCCAATCTTCCACGCGTTGATTCCAGGTGAGGCCGAGCACAAGACCTTGATGGGGTTGCCGCGAGCACCCACCATCAAAGAAGCGGTCAACAAAGTCGTCAACTGCACCGACGTCCACATGACCGAGGGTGGTTGCGGTTGGCTTGGGGCGGTGCTGAAGATCAAGAAACAAAACGCCGATGACGGCATCAAAGCCATTCATGCGGCATTCAACGGCCACAAGAGCATGAAAATCGTCACCGTCGTGGACGAGGACATCGACATCGCCGACCCCGTCCGTGTTGAATGGGCCATGATGACGCGTTGGCAACCCGACAAAGACACCGTCATCCTGAGCAATCAGCGCGGCAGTTCCCTCGACCCATCGAGGTACAGCGATGGAAAGACGTCCAAAATTGGATACGATGCCACCATCGACGCCGATGCCGACCCGTCTGGATTCATTTCGGTACAGTGAGGGCTTGCCATGGACGACAGCCGTTCATTGCTGCAGCATCCACGGCGCAACCTTGGGAATCGCTACCGAACCACGGCAATGAAATTTGCACGGTTGGCCAAAGCCGATCCCGAGCGGGCTTCGGAAAACCTCGCTTGGGCGGAGCAAAACGCACGGCAAGCGATTCTCCATGACTTCACCGATGAGCGCAACTGGCATGCGCTGGCAGAGTTGAAGGTCTTGAACAACGATGAAGCCGGCCTTCATGCCCTCCTCGAAGATGTCTTTTCTGTGCTTGGCCGGGACCCTGAGCAGGTCGACCAATTGGCGGGGTTGGACTTGACCGAGGTCGGACAATCCTTGCTTCACGCCACGTTCGTCCGTGACCCGTTGGATCCAGACGCATGGTGGTCCACCGTTCACCACGGCGACGGCACCCCCGCCCAGGAAACGGTTGAACAGTTTGCTCAGCGATGCCGTCGGCTTGATTTCCGTGACCAGCGAGCCAACATCGTGTTCTCAAGACGGTTGGAACGCCTGCGATCGCACGGCCAGACCGATGTGTTCCTTGACCTCGCCAAACACGTGTTGGCACACCGACCGACCAACCACGAACTGTGGATGGCGTTGGGCCGCCTTCACGAACGGCGGTCCGAAACCGACCAAGCGTGGATTTGTTACGACCATGTGCAACGTCTCCGCCCACAGACGTTGGAGCGTGACCGTTTCTTGGAACGTCTCAAAGCCAACATGGACGGTGAGGAAAAAGTGCCCTGGTCGGGCCCAAGTGTGGCGAGTCGTGAAGCCTTCTTGAGGTCCATGGAAGCCTTGACCGAACGCGTGAGCACGACGACTTCCCCGGAACCCGAAGACAACGAACAGGACACCACCGGATCGTCGGGAAACAACGAGGAAGCGGCACTCAGGGCCCTGGTCGAGCAAGGCGACGTGCAAAAGGCGTTCTTCATCGCTCGGCGTTTGGTGGCGAGCGGCGAGGCTTGGGCTGAAGCCTACCTTAAGGACATCCAGACCGCATTGGAGTGAGTGCATGACTGCAGCGCCGGTGTTCGTGCTTGCCTGGGTCACGCCGGTGGGCGAACGAATCACGCCCATTGGCGAAGGGGTGAGGGTGGCGTTCGTCCGGCATCCAACACGAGGCTGGGAATTGCCAGGGGGCCACGTCGAACCCGGAGAAGACCCTGAGGTGGCGTTGATGCGGGAATTGAAAGAGGAAACCGGGCTGACCGGACGATTGGTGGCCTGGAACACCGACTATTACCCAACGGGATGGGTGGGCCATGTCGAAGTGACCGTGACCGATCGTCAAGCATGGACCGTCCCCGACAACAAGGTGGAGGCTGTCCAATGGTGGACACAAACACCGCCCACCATCGAGTGGGACCCTTCTGAATTCGATGATGTATCACGGCTGTTCGTCCGATGAGGGTGGCTCGAGCAAGGTCAATTGCGCCAACCGCCTCCCCCAGCGTTCGGTCGAAGCAGCGTCCTCGGCGCATGCCTGTGCCACCGCCGCCAGCATCGGGTCATCGACTTCATCGGGTTGCTGCATGAGCGCGTCGAAGGCATCCATGCGGCCCATTTGATGGGCAATGGTGAGCATCGCCCTCAAGTCCGGCCGTTCTGGACCACCAAACCCCGACGCAAGGTGTTCCACGCACCAGGCAAACACCGCATCAAGGTCGTCACCGTTGACCCGCAGTTGAGGACGGTCGCCGTCCAAGTCCACAGGTTGTGCTGCAGCCACCTGTTCTTGCATGGGGGGTGCACCCTCGGTGCGTGCATGAATGGCCAGGTCGAGGAACAACGAACCACCTTCGATGGCCATCTGCGTTTGGCCTGCCAGCATGGCATGTTTGTGGGCGTTCCAAGCGTGCCGTGCAGCGTCGAAGGCATGCCCGAGGCGATGGCGAATGCGGGATGCACCAAGGCGGGAGATGGCAATCGTTTCGTGAGCATGGCCAGCGGTGCGCGAGATGTCGCCGTAGACCTGCAAGGCCATCAAATCTTCACCGCACGCCAAGTGGTAGGCTGCTTTGTTCAGCAGCGCCAGGTCGTGGTCCCGGCTCGCTTTGGCCACGGAGTTCAATCGGGTTTCGGCCCACGTCAAATCGGCCTCAGCACCTTCCAGATCACCCGTCTCGAAACGAACCAAACCGCGCTCCATCCTCAAGCGACCTTCAAGAGCCAAATCGCGAGTTTCGGAATCACGGACAACCTCCAAGGCACGCTCAATGGCATCCTCCAAGTGCACATCGCCCAACCACCGTCGACGCACCAAGCCGAGGACGGCTCGTTCACCGGGCGTGAGATGAGCATCGATGGCGTCCAACATTTCGGGGGCATCGAGGAACATGGCTGCTTCGGCGAGCGTTAGCCACGACGACCAGCCCATCTCTTCTTTCCATGTGGCCAAAACATCGCTGCTGACCGGCCCTTCCTCACGCCATCGGGACACCAGCTTGCCAGGGCCTTCCATCGGTTCAATCGTCGTCACGCCTGTCCACTCCTTTTTGTTGCTCTGCGAGGGCGTTGATGAACGCCGATTCAGCTTGAACGGGGTCGTTGGAACCGGACCAACCGGCCGCACCGTCGTGACCGCCCCCGTTCCCACCGATGCGTTCGGCAACGGTTTCCATCAACCGGCCCAAATGAAGACCCTGGAGGATGCTGGAGCGCGGTGCCCGTGCGGTCAGCCGTGTGTGACCGTTCCGATGTCGAACAACGACAACTGCATCGCAGCCCAACGCATTGAGCAGGGAAGCCACTTTCCCCTCGAGTGTCCCCGAGGTGGTCCGCAACACCGACCAGGGTCCCGCTTCGGTGGTTTCGGCGCGTTGCAAACCCCGCAAGACAGCACCTCGGTCGCTGGCCGTCAACGTTTCCTGCTCCAGCGACTCAACGAAGGCGGGGTAGTCGGCGCCTGATGCATCAATGAGCAGGGCCGCCGTTGAAAACGACAACGCTTGAGCGTGTTTGAACCGCCCCGTGTCCGTGACCAAACCCGCTAGCAAAAACTCGCATACGGGGGGTGTGAGCGCCTCCGGGCGATGTTGATGAAGGAAATGCGCCACCACGATGGTGGTGGACCGCACGTCCCATTTGATCGAAACATCTTCCTCGCTCAAGGACCATGCGTCCGTCGCGTGATGATCAACGATGCAAAGCGGTGCATCGGGAAGCGTCAAACCCACTTGGTCGGGGGCCGCTGCGTCCACGACCACCACACCCCCCAAGGACGAGGGCCAACGCTGCTGTCCGCTGCTCAACGTTCGAAACGGCGCTTGGTGGAGCGTCAACATGCGCTGTGCCAACCGACCGGCGTGAAGGCCACAAGCCATCATGTTGGGGTGAGCAGCAGCGAGGGCAACCGCCGACCCCACCGTGTCCATGTCGCCGTTTTCGCCGGTGATGACGGCGACGGGGCCGCGCTCACAGGCCCGCTCGAGCCAGGCGTTCAAGGCCATCAAATCGTCGCGCTGCGACGGCGTCAATCCACTCATTCCGTCGCACCCTCAAGCGAGCGTTTCAGTTCGTCGTACGTCGCCACCAACTGCTGCTCGCGTTCCTCGAAGCGCTTCAAATGGGTGGCCAAGGCTTCCTGCGAAGCCTCCAATTCCGACAACAGTTCGGACCGGTCCCCCACTTCAACCAACACTCCACCAAGTTGACGGTGGAGGGACAGGTCGGCCGGCTGTGCCTTGACAGCCTCGATCGTGTTGGCCAACTCCTGCGCTTGTGCGCGAACCGAACTCACCTGTTGACGAGCTGCTTGAACCTCGGCAACCACCACTTGCAACTGTTCGAGGGAGGAGGACATGGATTCACCTGCAACGAGGCCTTGAAGGCGAGGTTCAAGAATGCTTTCCGAGGACCTTCAGGACGTTGTCGGTGGCGATGAGCCCACGCAACCGCGTGTTCCATATGGCACGCAGGTCCTTGCAGGTGGCTTCCTCAACGCGAATGGAAAAGCCATGGTCGGCCCATGTAAGGTCGCATTCGGTGGCCAGTGAGGCTGCCAAAGCGTTCGCATCCAGTTTGGATTCTGGGTGAAGATGCAGGTCGATGGACCAAACGGCCATGGCCGATCACTCTTCTTCAGCGTGCATGCCTTCGGCGAGTTCACGCTCGTACCGCATGGCCGCCTCTTGTGCGATGTACGCCATGTCGGCCGTCGTTGCACCGTCCACGGAGCGGCGAAGGATGCGGTTGTTGGTGTCGGAGGCACGCGTGAACGGTTCCCAAGCACCACCAGCGAAGGTGTGATCGCACTTCTTGCAGGTCCAAATGCCGACCGATTTGCGCTCGACCTTTTGGTACTGGCAGACCGGACAGGTGTATTTCTTGGAGCGCTTGGCCATGGCGGAGCCAGCGTTTCGGCGAACCGAAACACCGTATCGTGCGCCAAATCGTGCGGTTGCGCCAGCTTTCTGGGTTCGCTTTGCCACTCAGTTCGCCTCCTGTTCTGCAACGAGTTTTCGCAGCTCAACGCATCGAGATTGCGCCACTTCGAAGATCTCGGCAAATTCGGCGGGGGTGAACACCCCTTTTAGGCCCTTCTGTAGCGAGTGGAGATGACCCTCGTCACCCAGGGTGATGTGGATCCGCTCGTCACCGCCCAGTTCCTCTTCCTCGGAAGCATCCAGGACATAGCGACCTCCAACACGGGTGAAGGAGGCCATGATGGGCGTGCCGTTGACCGAGAGTTTGTGATCCTCACCCACATCAAACCGCTCAGCGGGCACCACGGCGGTGCGGAGGGCAGCGATGGCGGCAAGACCGCAGGCATCGAAGATGTTGCCTTGGTCGGACAGCACGTGGATGTCGATCATGACGCCCCAGACTTTCTCACCGGGAACGATGCAGAGTTGGTCCATGTCGATGCATCCGGATTCACGGATGCCGCGGTCCACCACACGGCCGAGTTCAATCGACGCCGGGGAGGGGGGGCCGGGTTCGTACTTTCGTCCAGCGACCGGCCGCAGTTCCGCACCGCACATCAGCGAACCTTGGGTGGGTCGGTCGGGCCATGGGGTGCGAAGTTCGAACTTCACACCGGCGTAGACGACGGTGCCACCGATGGTCACCTTGGCTGAGCCTTCGGCGTTGTACAAGCAGTCCGTCTCGAGGGTGATGGCACGGCCCTCCCATTGGGAGCGTCCGTCAAGGCGCTCGTTGGTCTCAGCGAGGCGAGCAAGTTCCTGGCGAAGCAGCGTGGGAACGAGTTCAACCATCAGGCCTCACCTCCATCGTACCGTCGCTGAAGCGCTTCCACCATGATTTGGTGAATTTCTCCGGCGGCCTTGAAGTTGTATTCCATGGCGAGGTCAAATTCCTCGGGTGACAGGTCACCGTCCATCTGCAGGAACGCAATCTCACCCGTGTTGGGCAGGATGCCCACGGGGAGGTCAGCTTGGCCGTAATTGTCCTCGGCTTTGTCCAAGTCCAGCACCACGGTGTCCTCGACCTTTCCGGAAGCGACGCCGACGATGAGGTCTCGCATCGGGATGCCGGCATCGGCGAGGGCGACGGCCGCAGCGGTGATGCCTACGCATCGGGTGCCGGCCTCAGCAGCGAGGATTTCGATTTCCACACGAATCTTCGACCGGGGGAAGCGCTCGACAAGCACCACCGATTCAAGGGCATCCGCCGTGACCTTCGAGATTTCACGGGACCGGCGGTTGAAACCGGGTCGAATCCGGTCGGAGGTCGAGAAGGGGGCCATGTTGTAGCGCACGTCGATGACGGCACGGTCTTGCCGTTGGATCTTACGGGGGTGGGCCTCCATCGGACCGTACACGGCCACGACGGCGACGTTGAGACCGTGGGTGACACGGGCCGAACCGTCGGCTGCGGGCAGCACACCTGCCTCCACCGTCACCGGTCGCAGTTCGTCCAGCGCTCGGCCATCCAAACGCTTACCATCGTCTCGCAGCAGTTGCACATCACCGTATCCGCCCATCAAGCATCACCTTTGTTCATCGTGTTCAAATCCGCCATCAAGGCGTCGAAGTTTGTTTTGTGGCCATCGCTGGCCACGCGTTGAATGGCGTGGCGGGACCAAGCGATCCCGTTCTTGTTGCCATCGACCCACACCCGGCCGTTTTCGCCGACCATGATGCGGCAGTCGCTCATGTCCCGGAGCTGCTGCAATCGTTCGTTGTTGGGGCCGCGGAGCCGCTCAACGTGTTGAACTGGCACGTCCAAGACAGCGCCTTGGTTGAGTTTTCGAAGCCCAACGCCTTTCATGGTCAACACCACGTTGTGGCATTCGTCCACTTCCTGGACACGGGCCAACACGACATCACCGACGTCCATGTGCATCCGTGCTGCACCGAATTCCACCTTCCAAGGGGCCAACGACATGGGCAAAAGCCCCTGGAAGGCACCGTTGATGTTGAGAAACCACAAGTTGTTGCGGACTTCGGCCACCACACCCACCACGAGGTCGCCCGAGCGAGGCATGTAAGTGGCGTTGATGGGGTTCACCGAAACCGTGTTGTTCATCTCTTGGAGCCAACCCAATCGGGTGGCAATGAAGGATTCGTTTTGAGCGATGACACCGCTTCCTGCACGCTTCCCGGTGGAAGGCCCAACGGCCATCCCCGGGGTCACCAGGCGCTGCTCGGCGCCGTCTTGACCTTGGGACATTCTTTTCTCTCCAAACCCGGCGAGCCGCCATCCCATGATAAAGGGCACCCACGGGTGGGGACTACGATGCCATCTCCTTGACTTCGGCATCCGAGGATTTTCGCATCACTTGACTGATGAGGTCGCCCTTCATGCCAGCCGGACATTCCACGACGCACGCCCAGGATCCGTCCTCCAACCAGCCCTCGCGTTGCTGGTGAGGACGGAGCACTTGCTGGACCGACCCGTAGGCGGTTCCTGGAATCTTGAATGCCAAACGGACCGTTTCAAAGGAAAGGGGGAGCAACGGTTTGAGCCGTTTGATGGCGTCGTTGACCTGATCCTCGAGCCGCTTGAACGGGTCAACGGAGTAGCGGGATTCATCCAACGCCAACTCCAGCCGCGTTTTGGGGTGGGGTGATTTGGTTTTGGGGTCGACCGCCCGTGTGTGGATGTGGTGGATGATCTGCTGGCGCATTTGTTCCACCATGTGTTTTCGCTGTGCGGTGGTCAGTTGAATGCTGCCCTTGTTGAGGACCTGCTGGACAATTCCGTTGATGTCGAGCGTCCCGAAGACCGATTGAATCGCTTCTTCAGTCGGACGTTCACCGGCTCGAGCATCGTGGAACACTTCGTCCATGGCGAGAAAATCTTCCATCTCAACCGAGGACGGGTCTTGGCGGTAGGCATCGACCAGGGTCGGGTCCACGAGCAATTCGTAGCGTTTACCGCCCTTTTCCAAGCGTGCAAGCACCGCATCGTCCAGGCTGACCATGCGTGCTCACCGGCGGAGTACCTCGACGGATGCTCAGTCATCCAGCGGCTTGAGCCGGTCGATCTGCTTGTTCACTTCGGCTCGGTCGAGCACCCGGTAACCGTTGGAATCCACGACCGTGACCTCGACGGCGTCGCGGTTCAGTTCCGAGTCGTTGGCCGTACGAAGCGCTTCAAGGCCCAGTTTCATGGCAGCGTTCAGGGTCATGTTTTCCTTCCAGTTGTCTTCAAAGAATTCGATGACAGTGTTTCGGCCCGAACCGATGGCACCGGCGTGGTAGGACTGGTACGCTCCCGAGGGATCGGTCTCGTACAGGTGAATGCCTTGGTCGTCAACGCCACCGATGAGCAGGGCCGTACCGAAGGGACGGGAGCCACCGTATTGGGTGAACGACTGCTTGAAGTCACAGATTTTCTTGACGAGGACCTCAACAGGGACGGTGGCTCCGTAGGTGATGCGGTTGATCTGAGCCTCGACCCGGGCACGGGCGACGAGTTGGCGGGCGTCGGCGACAAGACCGGACGTGGCGATGCCAACGTGACCGTCGATCTTGAACATCTTCTCGATGGATTCAGGAATGATGAGGCGACTGATGATGCGCTTGTCGCACACCAACACCACGCCGTCCTTGAATTTCAAACCGGCCGTTGTGGTGCCGCGCTTGACCGATTCGCGTGCGTATTCGACTTGGAACAGTCGTCCGTCGGGGCTGAAGGTGGTGATACCGTGGTCGTATCCTCGTCCGCTTGGTTGCATGTGATGACCTCGTCTTGTCCTTGGGTTGACACTTTATGAGCATGCGGGTTTGGCCGCTTGCGATGTCAATGGTGGAAATATCGCCACCCCGTAAGAACCCTCGGCGTCAAACACCGCTATGAGGGTCCAGCGGTTGGGGGCATCATGCGCGTCGCCGTTCTCAGTTCCGGAGGAAAGGACTCAGCCGCCGCTTGGTGGTGGGCGATGTGCCAAGGTTGGGAGATAGCGGCCTTGGTCACCGTGGACATCACCGGCGACGATTCACCGATGTTCCAAATGACGGGGACCCATTGGGTGGAGCACCAAGCGGCGATGGCCGGCGTGCCTTGGGTGAACGTGGCGACCAACGGCGATACCGACCGTGACATGGAGGATTTGGGGCGTGCACTGAACCGACTCAACCTCGACGGGTTCGTGAGCGGTGCGCTTCGTTCGGACTACCAAAAATCACGGTTGGAGCGGTTGGGTCAGCGGCTTGGCATTCGCAGCTGGACACCCTTGTGGCACCACGATGGCCTTCAGCACCTGCAGGATTTGGTGGGCCACGGCTTTCAGGTCATGATCACCAGCGTCAGTTGTGAAGGTCTCGATGAAGGATGGCTCGGCAAGGTGCTCGATGAGGCATCCTTGCAACGTCTGGCGGAATTGGCGGAACGATACCGGTTCAACGTTGAAGGCGAGGGTGGCGAGTACGAAACGCTGGTGGTGGCCGGACCTCACCTGCCCGGTCGGTTGGAGGTGGCCTTCAACATCGATTGGAACGGGCATCGGGGCGAACTTCGGTTTCACTGAACGGCTGCACGGGCCAAGGCCACGGCTTCGTCGACGATTTCACCCGAGACACCGACGTGGCTCAACGGGTTGAACATGGCCTCCAGTTCCTCGGCTGAGAAGGCGGCAGCGATGGCTGGGGTGCGACTGCAGACGTCGATGAGTTCTTCCTTGTTGGCCACGGCCTCAAAGGAAGCGGCTCGCATCACCTCATGGGCTTCATCCCGTGCAACGCCGGCATCCACCAGCTCGATCATGATTTTTTCCGCCATCACAAGACCGCGCTGAGCGGCGATGTTCTCGAGGCACCGTTCTTTGTCCACCCACATGTTGGTCAAGACGTTCGCGGTTTTGGCGATGACGTCCTCGCAGAGGGCTGAGCCGTGCGACAACGTGAAGCGTTCGCTGCTCGAGTTGGCCAAGTCGCGCTCGTGCCACAAAAGAGCGTTTTCGTACGTGGGAATGATGAACGATCGAACGATTCGCGCCAAACCCGAAGCGTTTTCGGACTTGATGGGGTTCTTCTTGTGCGCCATGGTGGATGAGCCCACCTGCTTCTTCACATCGAAGCCCTCCCCCGCTTCGGCCAGTTCCGACCGCTGGAGGTTGCGCACCTCTTGGAGGATCTTTTCGCACGTGGTCGCCACGTTGGCCAACCAAGAGACGTACTCCACGTAACGGTCCCTCCCCACCACCTGGGTGGTGGCCAGCGGCACGCCGAGGCCGAGGTGTTCCATGATCAACCGCTGAAGTTCCCGAGCGTGCTCCCCTTGAGCGGCTCCGGTGCCCACGGCACCGAGGAATTTGCCCACAGCAACCCTCGGTGTGGCCTCGTCCAAGCGGATGAGTTGACGGCGCAGTTCATCCAACCAAACCGCGGCCTTGAGCCCGAAGGTGATGGGGACAGCAGCTTGGCCGTGGGTTCGACCCAGCATGACCGTGTCGCGCTCTCGCTCAGCGACATCAGCACACACCGAGATCAGGTCGCACAGCACCTTTCGCAGCAAGACAATGCTGTCCCTGAGTTGCAACGCAACGGCGGTGTCCACAATGTCGTTGGAGGTCGCCCCGAGATGGATGCACCAGCCAGCCTCGCCCGCCGCTTCGGCCATCGCCTTCGTGAGGGCCATGATGTCGTGACGCGTTTCGGCTTCAATGGCGGACACACGCTCTTTGGTGACGGATACGGGATTGGCGATGGCCGCCACTGCGTTGTAATCCGCCTCGGTGACACGACCGAGTTGCCAGTGCGCCCAAATCAGCGCCCGCTCAACCTCCAGTTGGCGCTCATGGCGTCCCAACTCGGACCATATCTGTTTGAAGTCTTGACAGCCGTAGCGGTAGTCCAACGGGCAAAACGCCATGTCGTTAGGCCGACGAGTCGCTTCATCAACCTTGCCTTTTCAGTTGTTGAGGCGAAGATTCCGGGGTGGAAACCGGTGCCTCCAAGTCCCCCATCATCACCGTTCGGATCAACAACACCGCCAGAACACTCGACCCTGCAAAGGCAACGCCGACGTAGGGGGAAAGGTCGTACCACATCATGGCCACGCCGCACAACGAGAGGTAAGCGACCACTTGGCACACGGCCGACGCCACTTCCAGCCGTTGCAATCGCTCCTTCGACAATTGGGTTTCGTTCTCGAGCACGTAGGTGTAGATGAGAAAGTACACGGCCTGAAACGGCAGTGCAGCCGCCACAATGGTCAGCGCCACTTCACGAACGGCCTTGGGGTTGCTCTCTTGCTCGATGCCTTGAAAGAGCATCAACGCCGTGTTGGTGCCCAGCAACGCCGCCATGATGGTCCAGCGTTTGTCCTGGGAGGAGGTCCGGCTTTCAACGTTGACCGAACCGTCGCTCATGGCCAAAACATCGGGTTGAGGGTGTTTGATGTTTCCTCTTCTGAACGAGCGAAGAAGGCGTTCTCAGGCCCGACCGGCATCAACCAAGCAGGCTGATGGCGAGCCCGGTGACGGTGGCGACGATCATCAAGAGCACCATCATGGCCACGGGGCCGTATTGGTTCTTGTCCTCCAAGGCCGTGCCGAGAAATCCATCACGGCGAATGGCCTCGGCAAAACTCGAGGCTTCTTCGAACGGCGGTGGGTCGCGTCGGGGGATGCGCTCGCCTGCTCGGACCTCGCCGCTCATGGCCCTACCAAGCCACCTCAGGTCATAGCGATTGCCCATCCGTGCAGGACGCAACCCTCATTCACCCCTGCCCGAACATGGGGGGCATGGACCGATACCAACTCACCGAAACAGGGGCACGCGTTCACCTGGCGGTGGAGGGCAGCTGCGGCGGTACGTCGTTCGGTCTTCACGTGGCTGCGGATGCCATCGAAAGCGGCCAACGGGTGCTGTGGGCGTCCACGGACATGCCCAACGCCGAACGTTTTGCTCAGTTGTTTGCGCACCTGTCGTTGACCGAATCCTCACGCTTTCACGCCATGAATTTCGGTGGACGTTTTGATCGAGCGGTGGATGCGATGATCGAAGCGGCGAACGCGCTCCCAAGCGTGGGCCTCATCGTGTTGGACGATTGGTGCGACAACACCGGCCGAATTCCCAACACGCAGGTGGAGGAAGTGAAGCGGCTGGGGACATCCATCGATGCGAACATCACCTTGCTGCTCATCTCGAAAGGGTCGGTTGACGCCAGCGGCAACAGCGATGAGGCCATTCGCCCCCGTGCGTTGGACGCCATGAATGAGGCTGGTTTTGAACCCTGGACCCTGAGCCGCCCCAGCGACGGCGCTCAGCGACGGTTGACCACCGGGGACGCTTCGTTGACGGTGGTCATCGAAGACTCAGGCTTCGTCCTCTGAATCCTCGCCGAGCAGAGCGGCCATTTCCTCAAGGGCGTCTTCGTCGGGTTCGTCGAATTGCTGTGGATTGCGGGCCCCGCCCTCGAGTTCATCTTCGCCGGCCACCTTCGGAGCCGCTTTGTCGAGCATGGCGGTTCGGTTGTTCATGGCTTGACGCGAGATGAACCAGACCATCAGGGCCAAGGTGATGAAGCCAAGAAGGTAGGCGATGTTCTTGCTGGTTTCGGGCTCCATTGGGTGGGCTTTGTTGACGTTGTTATCATACCTTTTGGTGGTCCGCCCCATGCTGACGGTCGTCCCAAGCCAGTGGCCGCGCGAGGTGACGGCGTGCGCCGTCGGGTGGCTCCACCCATCCTTCAAACGGCGGTGGTTTGGTGCATGCATCCCAACGGTCCTCGCTGCGTTCCTTGCATTGCGGACACCGCAAGCCTTGACCGCGACCCATGGATTTCAACCGGACGTCGCAAGACCCGCACATGGGACGCCGTTGTCGGCGTGGGAGGTGCTGAACCACACGGAGGGCTTCGAGGTGGCGGCGGCCCGTTTCGTCCACCAAACCTCGTCCTTCGACGCGATCACCCGCCTGGAGCCATCGCGCCAAACGGTTCACATCGCCCGATTCAGCATACGCCAACCAAGGTCCATCGGCGGTCAACACGGTCGCGTGTTTTCGTGCGGGGTGCACATCGACACCCTCAACCGTGGACCGTGCATCCTCACCAAGATGGTCGCCCGACGCTTGGTTGGTGGCGAACACCGTCCAACCGTCCACCGGTTCGGTGCCCAGGCCGTTGATCAGCAATGTCGCAGCGTGCTCAGCCGAACCATGGTCATGCGCCCGGACACCAAACAGGACGGGGGAGGGTCCACGCGGTGCGAGGAGGGCGGTGCCACGACGCGGGTCGCGGGTCAAGAACGTCCCCTCCATACGGTCAACATCTTTCATGACCGCATCATCGACCCTTCGCGAATCCGACCGCCCGTCCATTCGCCAAGCGATGGCCTCGTAGGTGACGGTTTCGGCGGGCCAGGCGATGGCAGCGGTCGCACCCACTCGGCCCAAGCCGCCCCAAGCGCGGTCGGCCACGGGCAACGCAGTCAGGGGCACGTGCTCTCGAACGGCACGCCAATACAATGCCGATGAAGGCGGTTGGTCGAACCAGACCATGCCCGGGTCTGCGGGTTGTTGCTCCCGGTCGGAATGGTGGGATGCCTCCACAGCCCCTGACAACGGAAGCAGGTAAGCAGCCCAATGGTCGTCGAGGTGAGCCAGCAGCGCTTCAACATCCTTGGACACCAACTCGACGGCGACCGCTGCGTTGCCACGGGTGCGACCTGGGGCCAACGGCCAGAGACGAACCAAGCGAAGTTCACGCACCGTCACCGAGGAAGGAAGGGAGGCCAACAAACGCCACATGGCATGCGTCGTGCAACCACCGCCCAGATGGTCCGTGTCGTCCAACCCCAACCAACCCATGGTGCCACCTACGGTTCAAACGGGTCCCCTTCGTCATCTGGGTTCACAACGCGGTCAACCACGCTGGAGAGGCCGAGGTGGGCGCTCACGCGGAACAAACGGGCGCCAACCGCCCAACCCGCTCCCATGTCCGAGCGACGGTCGCCGACCATGGCATCGAGCGGGTGCGGGGGACGAGGTTTGGGCGACCACCACGCCACCGTGTCGCGTTCCACGGGGTGCAACGACGGTCGTTGGCCATGCCAATCGGAGCTTCTGGGCGCTCGAAGCAGGCGATGACCCAACGCCAACATCCCGGGCTGAGGCTTCCGGCACCCGCACATGTCCCGTCGACGGTGCGGGCACGTGATGACCGCATCCAACACGGCCTCCGGGTCCTCAGCGAGCAAACCTTCTTGAAGCGAGGCGTGGATCTGCACAAGGCGATCCAGCCCCCACAAACCGCGCATGACGGGGGATTGGTTGGTGACGACGCACACAAGGTAACCGGAGCGCTTGAGTTCCCCCACCGCTCGACCAGCACCGGGCAGCAGGACAAGTTCATCGGGAGCGTTGACGTAGCCTTCACGACCCACATTTAACACACCGTCACGGTCCAAAAACGCCACGGGTTGTGGAACATCGGAAGCGGTCCCGGGACCGAACGCATGGACGTGCGCCCCCCTCATGACGCACGCTCGTTGAGGACAACCCTTGGAGTTGTCCATCCATGAAGAGATTCATAACCGACCGATGCCGAGAGAGAAAGTGATGCTCCTCGATGCCAACACCGTGACCGCCTTGGGTGCGGCGGGGATGGTGCTGCTGGGCCTTGCTTGGTTGGGCCGGCGTCGAGCTTCGGTCCTCCCAGCACAAATCGGCTGGGTGCTCGTTGGGTTCTACTTCTTCAACCAGGCGTGGGTGTATTCGTCCCACGACGATGTCATTCTGACCGTGATGTGCGCGGCCACCCTCCCGCTTTCTGCGGGCATGGCATGGTGGGAGCAAACAGCGGTGGACCGTCAACGGCAGGCCGTGACGTGGGCCCGGGGCACGGTGGCCTTTGCAGGCGGCCCCTACCTCCTCATCGCTTTTGTCCCCTACCTGAGCATCGCCGCCATTTGGCTGGTGGCATCGCAGTCCGCCTGGTTCCTTCGGTTCACCACCGGCACCGACATTCAACTCGGCACCACCTGGGTCAACGACCCATCGGGAAGGGTGTCGTGGGAAGCATGGGACGGGAATCGATGGTTCGCCACCGATTTCACGGGAGAGTACGCCTTCCAGACCGAACTGATGCTGGCCGATGGCACGCTCATCGGGATCAACTTCGTGCTGGCGTGCACGGCGCTGCAGTCCATGGTCCTCTTTGTCGGGGCCATCAGCACCCTTGATCTGGACTGGCGAAAGCGGGTTCGTGCGCTGCTGTTGGTCGTGCCTGTCATCCACCTGCTCAACCTGTTTCGCAACGCCGGTCTCATCTGGATGCACCTCACCTACACGCAGTGGGACCTGTGGGGCATGAGTGTCTTCGATTTCGGCCACACCTACGTGGCTCGCGTCGTGAGTTTGTTTGCCATGTTCCTCATTGCCTTGGTCATGTTCGACCTGCTTCCAAAAATGCATCAGCACATTGTGACCTTGACCGCACCCCTGTCCAGAAACCCGTCCTGACCAGCAGACACGGCAGGGGGATGCCCATTCCGGTGTGGCCCCAATTCTGCAACCGGTCCAAACCAACCTCATCAACCGGCGTTGGCCAATCAGCCATCCACACCAAATTCCATTCTATAGAGGTGCACACGCCGGGAGTCGAACCCGGGTGGAGAGGTTGGGAACCTCCCATCATAACCACTAGATCACGTGTGCGCACGTCGGCCTCACCGGCGGCCTTCATGACTTCTCCGGTCAGAAATTGTCATGCACTGCGGCACGATGGCGACATGTGCACGACGTGTTGTCTCCGTTCACCTTCGCCCGAGGCCAGCGCACCGTTCGCAACCGTTGCGTGTTGGCCGCCTTGACCAACAAACAGAGCCATGACGACGGGACCCTCTCAAAGGAGGAACACCGCTGGCTCACCCGCCGAGCCCAAGGCGGCTTTGGGATCGTGACCACCGCCGCCGCCAACGTCACAGAAACGGGTAAGGGATGGGAAGGCGAACTGGGGGTGTACGACGAGGCCCATGTCCCCGGCCTGCGTAACTTGGCCAACGAACTGAGAAACCACGATGCGCTGTCCCTCGTCCAACTCTTTCACGGTGGCATCCGTGCACCCACCTCACTCACGGGGGTTCAACCCATGACGGCGTCCACGACGCCGTTGGAAACGGACGACTATGCCGATGCCCGTGAAATGACGGCGGAAGAAGTTCAGGCGACCGTTGAGGCGTTTGGTCGAGCCGCACAACGATGCGAGCAGGCGGGGATGGACGGGGTGGAATTGCACGGCGCCCACGGCTACCTCATCGCCCAGTTCCTCACGCATCATTGCAACCGTCGAACCGATGCATGGGGGCTGGCTCACGACCCGATCGGTTTCCTCAGGGCCATCGTCCTTCGAGTCAGGGAGTTGACCTCACCCCATTTCTTGGTGGGTGTGCGGCTTTCACCAAAAATGCCGCAACTCGATTTCACCTTTGACGACGGCATGCGCGTGTTGGACGCCGTGATTGACCTGGAACTGGATTTCATCCACGTGAGCTGCTGGGACATCCACGAAACCGCTGAGCACAACGGCGTCACGTTGCCCATGACACGGCATTATGCCCATGCCATCGACCAACGCGTCCCGCTGATCACCACCGGTGGCGTTTGGTCGACCGACGATGCTCAACTCGCCATGTCCATGGGGGCCGACTTGGTGGGTGTCGGCCGTGTGGGCATCGCCCATCCTGACTGGCCCGTGCAACTTGCTCGAGATGATCAACCCATCCAACGGCCGCCGTTCACCGCCCAACACCTCGCCAATGCATCGCTCTCGCCCACCTTCATCGAATACATGCGGCGTTGGGACGGGTTTGTTGAGGATTGATGACATACACAACGGTAGCCTCGAACACGACCCACTGCAAGCCCATGTTGACATGCTC
>JAYOBJ010000003.1:0-105156 GCA_038104845.1 Methanobacteriota archaeon | reverse complement strand
ACGATCGCCGCCTACAGCGTGAGCAACGGTGCCCGTGAGAAGATCGAAGCCGCCGGTGGTCGAGTCATGACCTACGGCGAGCTGATGAACGAAAACCCAACCGGCAAGGGGGTCGTGATCCTTGGCTGAATCCACGACCTATGTGTTTGACGCCGACGGCCTGATCATGGGCCGGTTGGCCTCTGCATCCGCCGATTTGTTGCTGAAGGCCGCTCGCGAACACCGCGACGACAAAGTCATCATCATCAACGCTGAGAAAGCCATCATTTCTGGCCGACCTCGTGCCGTGTTGGACAACTACCACAAGAAGTACGAACTCAACCACGCCAGGAAGGGTCCGTTCTTCCCACGGATGCCCGACATGATCCTCAAGCGAGCCGTTCGCGGCATGCTGCCATACCAAAAGAAGAGCAGCGGACGCCGTGCGTTGCGCAACCTGCGCGTTGAGATCGGCTGCCCCAGCCATCTTGAGGGCGACCTTCCAGAAGGCCACGAGCGCGGTGACGACTCCAAATTCCGCCGGGATTTGCCCGAGCGCTTCATCCGATTGGGTGACGTCAGCGCCGATTTGGGGGCACCCGCCCACCGATGGAACGGAGGTGACCAGTGATGGCCCGCAAAAAGAAGTCCGTTGAAATGTCCGGAAAGCGCAAGACAGCCGTGGCTCGCGCCACGGTGAAGGCTGGAAAAGGCCGCGTCCGCGTCAACTCCGAACCGATTGAAATCATGCAACCCTCGTTGGCCCGTCGCAAATCGATGGAACCGTTGGTCATCGCCGACGCCATGAACCGCTTGAGCAAGGTGGACATCGCTGTGACCACCAACGGTGGCGGCATCATGGGTCAGACCGACGCCATCCGCACCGCCATCGCCCGTGGTCTTGTCCACTACAACGGTGGTGCAGAGGGCCTTGACGAGGAACTCCGTGACGAGTTCCTTCGCTTTGATCGCAGTCTTCTTGTGAACGACCCCCGCCGTAAGGAGCCCAAGCACCAACTCGGTCGTGGCGCTCGCCGCAAGAAGCAGAAGTCCTACCGGTGATCTCCATGATTATTCCAGTTCGTTGTTTCAGCTGTGGCGCCGTGGTCGCTCACAAGTGGGATGAATTCAAGCAATTGTGCGCCGACGGCAAGTCGGACGCTGAAGCCCTCGACGCCGTGGGTCTGAAGCGCTACTGCTGCCGCCGTATGTATGTGGGCCACCTCGACCTCGTTGAGGAAGTGGCACCGTTCAGTGCAGCACGAAACTGAGGAAATTCTCGGGCCCGTGGGTTAGCTTGGCCTATACTTGGCGGCTGGGGGCCGTCAGACCCCGGTTCAAATCCGGGCGGGCCCACCACTTCCTCTGCGTCAGCATGTGTGTCTGCGAGCCTTTGGTTTGATATGGCTCCAGCGTGAGGCCACACCATGCGAACCGTGCGGGCCGCAACCCTTGCGCTGATGCTCATCTTGGTCTCGTCCTCACCCATGGTGTTGGCCAACGACAGCACGATTGCCGTGAGCACGACGTGGGCCGAGAACCGAACACTCTCGGGCAACGTCACGGTTGCTGAGGGCGCCACGCTGACCATCGAAGCCGGTGTCACGGTGGATGCTGGGACGTTTGGTATCCTCGTGGAGGGCACGTTGGTGGCCAACGGCGTGACGTTCCTGTCCACCGAACCACCGCTGACCCAAGGGTCGCATGGCCAAGGGTTGTGGCAGGGGTTAACCGTGGCGCCCACGGGTTCGTTGAACCTCAGCAACAGCGTGGTCGCCAACGCCACGGCGGCCATCACCGTTGAAGGCCAACTGGACGCTTTGAACATCACGATCAACGATGCGTACCGCGGTGTAAGCGTGAACGGTGGCCATGCCGACGTGGCGGATGTCACGTTCCATCGAATCGATTACGAAGCCCTCTACCTGGCGTCGGGAACGGCCGCAGTGGACGGTATGGCGGCCCACAACGTGGCCATTGGCGTGGATGCGTGGGTCGATACGAGCATCACCAACACCACCGTTCAGGAAGCCGGTGTCGGTCTTCGCGCTCAGCAGGGCGAACTGACGGTGTCCGATGTCTCGATGACCAACGTGAGTGTCGGCTTGGCCGCAGGTGCAGGTGCGGGGCTGAACGTGTCCACCGTCGACGCGCAAGGCGTTGCCCTCATGGTGGATGCCAGCGCAGCCGATGGCCTGTCGCTGAACGATGCTACCGTAACGGGAGAGCGGTTGATGGCCGGTCAGGGGGCACAAGCGGTCACGTTGCACAACGTCACCTTCACGGGCATGAACGTGGACGGACGGTTTGCCGTTGACCTCGGTTGTGCTGGAACCTGTGCGTACAACAACGTTCACCTCACGAACGTGACCAACGGCATGATGCTCTCGGGTGCAGGAACCCATGCATCCTCGAGGTTAGCGGTGGATGCTGCGGATGTTGGCATCGATGTGTCGGGTCTGGGTCACGTGGATTTCTCCAACATTTCCGTGACCGCTTCAGAAACGGCACTGAGTGTTTCCACACCCACCGGTGCCTTTGGCACCGTTCATGCAACCCTTGGTTCGTCCGACGCTATTGGTGTTGACGTGTTGGGCGGAGCGTTCACGTTTGATGAGGTGACGGTGGAGAAGCCGTTCGTGGCAAACGACATTGATTCGGTGGGCCTCCACGGGTGGTACGCCACCCTTGACATCACGACCTACGTCGCACGAAACGTTTCCACCGGTGTGCTGTTGGAAGACAGCCAATGGACGGGAACCGACCTCGAATTGAACGTCGGTCACGACGCTGGGCTCCATCTGGTGGACAGCGACCTTCGCGCCGATGCTCTGGTGACGGTCGCTCAAGCGGCGGGTGCCTCGACCGATGGTCGGAGTTCCCTCCACCTCAACACGTGGAGGGCAAGTCTACACGACACCCCGCTTTCCGTTGGCGAAGGTGGAGAGGTCACCGTACGCACGTTCACGCCCCAAAACACGGCAGCCGGTTCAGCCGATGCCGTGGGCGACGGCACGCTGCATTACGGTTCACTCACCAATCCAACCGTGGCGACGGCAACGGCGAACCGTTTCGTGGAGACCCCCGTCACGTTCACGGATCTCACCGGAAACCCCGTGGAGGCCGATGTTTCGGTTCATGGCTTCGCCTTGAGCAGCAATGCAAACGGCGCCGTAACGCTGCCCCTGCTGGAGAGCGGGTCCATCGTGGATGCAACGCTTTCAGGTTCAGGGGTGCGCACCACCATGTACGGTGGCCAGACCGGCCAGTCCGTTCAGATTCCTGTGATTCCGACCGGTGACTGGACGGTGGCGTCCGGTCAAACCGTGGTGTTGGGTCCGCGTCCAGACGGGCAACATCACACGGTGAACGGGGACCTCACGGTGGCCAACAACGGCGACCTGTCCCTCCGTGACACGACGCTGATCGTTGCCCCTGGCGGCAGCGTGACCCTCGAGGGCACGGGCCAAATTGTCGGCAGCAATGCCGTTCTGGTGGCGCCGTTGGTTCAGTCCAGCGGGCTTGGCTTGGTGACTGGGGATTCAAGCGGCCCGAACGGCTTGACCGTGGAAGGCGATGTCGCATGGGCGTGCCAATCGGCCCGCAACGCCGTTCGGTTGACCGTGGACGGCAACCTCACGGTCCAACCGGGTTGCAACATCGACATCGCCGAAGGTGACGTGTTGGGCTCGGTTGAGGTTCGAACCGGTGGCCAATTCACCACCCGTTCCACCCTTCACGTTCGGGTTCTGGACAAAGGCGAACCCGTGGAAGGCGTGCTTATCGGCGTCGATGGGGCCACCGGCACCACCGATGCCGACGGGTCGCTCACCACGACGGGCTTGGCGCGCACCGTGACCGACAGCGCATCGTCGTACGCCGGTTTGAAGACCGTGACCATGCAACGCGGTTCAACCACCGATTTCGTGATGTGGGACACCAACCGGTCCTTGAATCACGTCTTCATGTCCTCCACGGTCCCTTCCGGAGCGATGAATCAGTGGCTCGTCCTGGAGCGGCAATGGAGTCCCTACACCCTCGATGCCGACATGACCGTCGGTCCGCTGGGCACGGTGACGATTCAGGACGGCGTCTCCTTGCGAACCGCTGAAGGTGTGACCATCACCGTCAACGGGGTGTTCGATGCTGGTGCAGCCACGCTTTCGTCCACGGGGTCGGGTGCGCGCTGGGGTGGACTTGTGTCGGGGCCTTCGGCCGGGTCGGTGATCGATTTGTCCGGCACCTCCCTGGTTGAGGCGGCGCCTGCCATCACGGTGGGCGGCGCCGGCGAGGTGACGGCCGACCGCGTGATGCTGGCACGTTCCGGTAACGACGCTTTGGTCACCGTCCAGTCGGCGAGCACCACCACGGTGACCTTGCGCAACATCGCGTTCCAGGACAGCGGTGATGGATGCCTGAACGTTTACCCCTCGACAGGGACCGTGACGCTCAGCAACGCCACGTTTTCATCGTGCTACGGGCCTGCCGTTTGGGCTCAGCAAGCCCCGCTGGCCTTCACCAACTTGACGTTCAACGACGGTGTGGACGAAGGCCTTGTCTTGACGGGCGTTTCTGGCACGGTCGCCGGGGTCCATGCCGAGGCCTTCAACGGCACCGGAGCCATCGTTGCCTTGGAATCCATGAGCGCAGGCTTCACCTTGTCCGATGTTGAGGGCAACGTGACCGGCATCGGGGGTTTGGTGGGCAACACCAACCGTGGGCTTGACCTTCAGCGCATCCGGCTGACCGGGGCACCCGCCATCGACCTTGACGCTTCTTCGGGCCTGCTGAGTGACATCACCCTCACGGGTTCAGGGTCGGGGACGGGCTTCGTGTCCCATCACGGTCGTTCATCGGCGAGTTTGGTCGTGGACGGCCTCTCCGTCTCCAACTACGCCGTGGGGATGGGCTTGCACGTGGACGAAACCGAAGTCAGCGCACCGCTCATCGTTCGCAACGCCCACCTGCAAAGCACAACAGCGTTGGCGAGCGATGGCTTCCCGAGCCGGTTTGAAGCCTCCACGCTGGTGGGGACGGTGGAATTGTACGGGACCACGATGGAGGTGGTGGACAGCGTTGTCGGAACGGTTCAGGCCACCGAAGGCAGCGTCATGACCGCTGTGCGCACCTTCACGCTCGACGCCTTGCGGGGCGGCGTCCCTGTGGATGCAGAATTCACCGTTTCCATGGAAGGAACGGCCCTCAGCGGACTGATCGTTCAAGGGGCCACCGTGAAGGCGCCCGTTCCGTACCGCACCGTCACGTCGGAAGGTGAGACCTTGTTCACCAACCTCAGCGTGGTGGCCAGAGTCGACGGGTCACCGCCTGCCTCCATCACCTTGACCTCACCAGCGACCGATGACCCATACATTGCGTTGAATTTGGTCGTCAACGGCGCCCCGACCGTCACGATGACAGAACCGTATTCAGGCCAGCGCGTGATGGAGGGCGATTCAATTCGAGCGGTGGCTCAGGCCAGCGATGACCTGGACGACGCGAGCAACCTCACCTTTGCGTGGTCCGTGACCGATGCACAAGGGCGAACCGTGCTGACGGCCGGAAACGAGCCGGTGTTCAACATCACCGATTTACCGGCCGGTTATTACGTGGTCGAGGTCCAGGTCACCGACCGGTTCGGAGCCTCATCCACGAGTGCCAGGGACTTTGAGTACACGTTGCTGGACACCGACGGTGACTGGACATCGACGTGTTCCAGCGACACGTGGTTTGACCCCGAAACGGGGATGTCGTGCGGTCCGAACATCTACGATGAAGACGACGATAACGACGGCTTTTCCGACAGTCGCGATGCCTTCCCACTCGATCCCTGCGCCCAAAAGGACACCGACGGCGACACCCAACCCGACGTGTTGGATTGTCCTGACGGCATCACGTCCTGGTTGACCGAGGATCAGGACGACGACGGCGACGGTGTGCCCGACGGCACGGAAGGGGTGAGCGGTGATGGAGCGTCCAACGAAGTGAACGCCCTGATGGTGGTGTTGGTCCTCATCATCGTGGCCATCGGCCTGTTCTTCATGCGTTTGCGCGGCGGTGCCGGCGGCGCCCCCCTGACGCTGGATGAACGCCACCTCTGAAGGGATGGAGCATGGTCGACCTCCCCCCCACCGAAACGGCAGCTCAAGTGGCCGTGGCCGTGTTGGCCCTCATCGTGGCGTGGGACGCCTTTTGGTTGACGCGTCAACGGCTCGATGTGCCTGAACTCGGTGAATTGCCAGGGGGTGGCTTTGCGTGGGCCAGCGAGGGGGTGCACGAAGTCGTACGTCAGTGGGGCAACCTCGGGTCCATGGCCGCCATGATGGTGCTTCCGTGGGGGCTGTTGAGCGCCAGCAACACGCCGATGGTGTACGCCGTGGTATGGGACGTGTTGCTGGGGTTGCACCTCATCTCGTTGCTCGTTCCCAAACGCTACGCCATCACGCGCACGCATTTGTTCGCCGACGGGCAACGCTACGCTTGGGAACGCTTGCGGCTTGCCAAACGCCAGCCCAAACGTCGCATCATGCTGCTGCGCAAAGGTTGGGGCGTGTTCGGTCCGCTTCCGTTGGGTGGCGATCCTGAAGCCTTGCAAACAGCGAAGGCGTACATTGCAGCGTTGGAGCACGTCCGCAGTGGGACCGGCGGCGACCGTGCAGAAGAATGAGCCATTAGCCTCATCAACCCCTGGGGCGTGCTTGGACCATGGAATGGACCATCAGCGGCGACGATGTCTTTGTCCGCCTTGACCCCGGGGAAGAAATCCACGCATCTCTCCAAGGCTTGGCCGATACGGTCGGGTTTGACGCCGCTGCCATCACCAGCGGCATCGGTCGGACTCGCGACTCGGTGTACGGGTACATGGATGACGACCACCGTTACCATCGCATCACGATCGAAGGTGGCAGTGAATTGGTCACGCTGCAAGGCAATTTGGCTCGCCGAGAAAACGGTGAGGCCTTCACTCACCTCCACGCCACGTTCGCCGATGACGACCTCAAACCGCACGCCGGTCACATGTTTTCAGCCGTGGTCCACGTGGTGGCCGAAATCCATCTTCGCGTGCTCACCCACGCCGTCATGACGCGATGTCCGCTCGAGAACAGCGAATTTGTTGCGCTTTCGTTCAAATGAACCCGTGTTGAATGGCTTTTCACCCCTTGATGGACGGATTCACCATGAACGATGCAGGCGATGACCGGGGCGCCGATGCCCGCATTCACGCGCTTGCCCAAGCGATCGCTCATCATTCACATCTGTATTACAACCTCGCAGCGCCCGAGATTTCGGACGCTGAATTCGACCGGCTCTGGGATGAACTGAATGCACTGGCTCCAGACCACCCTCAGCTCCATCGCGTGGGCGCCGATGTTGCGCCGGGGAGCGTGAAAGTGGACCATCTGTTTCCGATGCGCAGCCTTGACAAAGCCACTTCTGCCGAGGAACTGAACCATTTTGTGAACGTCACGACGTCGGGCGCCGTTCGTTTCCTCTCGCAACCCAAGTTGGACGGTTCAGCCCTGTCGTTGGAATACCGCATGGGCCGCCTGGTTCGCGCCGCCACTCGAGGCAGCGGTGAGCGTGGCGAGGACGTGACGCGCAACGCGCGCAAGGTCGCCAACGTGCCCCACACCCTTCCGATTCCCGTGGACGTTCACGTGCGCGGTGAAGTGGTGATGCCGTTGTCGGTGTTTGATGCCAAATACAGGGCCACGTCGCCCAACCCGCGTAACCTTGCCGCCGGAGCCTTGCGCCAGAAGCACGCCGACGGGAAGGCCGACGCAGCAGATTTGGTGTTCCAGGCTTATGACGCACAGCTCCCCGTGGACGAGGACCGGCATCCGGACAGCACGGAACCCCCCTCCATGCGCCTCGATACGGACGTGCTCGTGTGGCTCGAGGGCACCCTTGGCATCGTGCCGGCCCCTTGGGAAGTTCATGAGGCACCGTCGCCATCCGCCACGGTTGCCTTGCTGGACGAAGCCACCGTTCGATGGACGGACAAGCGCGGCGAGTACGGGTTCGAAATCGACGGTGTCGTGTTCAAATTGGACGATCTTGACCAGCGGGAGCGCTTGGGCATGACGGCCCACCATCCGCGCTGGGCGTTGGCGTGGAAGTTTCCTCCCGAGGAAGCCTTCTCGGTTCTGCTGGATGTTGAATGGCAGACCGGTCGCACGGGGAACATCACACCCGTTGCCCGTATTGCACCACAGCGCGTGGGCGGCGTGACGGTCGAGAACACCACGCTCCACAACGTCGGCGAGGTGGAACGTTTGGGCATCCACATCGGTGACAAGGTGCTCATCGTGCGCCGAGGCGACGTGATTCCCAAGATCGAGCGAACGCTTGGTCGGGCCAGCCCCGAAGATTTGAACGCGCGGTCCCACGCCGACGGCGAACCGTTCACGGGCTCACTGCCCGACCACTGCCCCATTCCCACACCCACCTCGTGTCCTGCATGCGAGGGCCCCGTTGACCTTGAGGGGGCGTTCCTGAAATGCGGTAATTTGGAGTGTGTCGCCCGTTCAGGCCGGGCCGTGTTGTACTGGTGCCGTTCCTTGGAGATGGACGGCATCGGGGAGAAATTGGTTGAGCAACTCCAAGACGCCGAACTCGTGTCGTCCATCGGTGATTTGTACCGGTTAACCATGAGCGACCTGCTCTCGCTTGACCGGATGGGCGACAAATCCGCCACCAACGTGCTGGCGGAAGTGGCCGCCACCACAACCTTGCCTCTTGGCAAATTTTTGCACGCCCTTGGTCTGCCGTCCATCGGTCCCGAATTGGCCACGGCGCTGGCGCAACACTTGGGCAGCGTGAGGGCGCTCATGGCGTGGTTGGAGCGCTGCGAGGCGGCCCTGTTGGCGACCGACAACGACGGTCACAACCCGCTTGACGAACTCCTCGCCATCGACGGTGTGGGGGTCGTGGTGGCCGAACACTTCCGTGACGGTTTGATGGCCCGCCGCCATGCAGTCAGCGACCTTGTTGGCTTGCTGACGGTGACCGATGAGGAGCGCCCCGTCGGGGGTGGGCCGCTCACGGGCATGACCTTCTGCGTGACCGGCACCTTGTCGGTGTCCAGAAAAGAGGTGCAACAACTGATCGTTGATGCCGGCGGCAAAGTGGTGGGCAACGTTTCAAGCAAACTGAGCGTTCTGGTCGCCGGTGAAAAAGCAGGGTCAAAAGCCACGAAGGCCGCCTCGTTGGGTGTGACGGTGTGGGACGAGGCCACCCTCCGCAGCAACGCCTCCGTTGAATCGGTCCCCGAATCATCCCCATCCAACAACGATGGGCTTGTGGACGATCCGGCAGGTTCGAAAACGCTGTTCGATTATTGACGCTCAACCGTAGAGCATGGCGTTGGTCGCTGACCCACCCTCGCCGCTGCTGGACGCAATGTCCATGAAGGCTTTCAGTTGCGCTTCGAGCATTTCTGCTTCTTCAATCAGCGGCTGGTCGGAGAGGTTCATCGAGGGCAGGAGTTTGTTCAGTTGATTGATCAAGACCGCCGCAGCGCGGGCGTCAGGCCATCGCGGGTCGGCTTCCACCATGATGGACATCGTTTCCAACCCGCGCCGGGTGGCCTCACTGAGAATGCCAGCGTTCATGCCTTTGATGACGCCTTGTTCGAGCAACGGGATGCCCATGTCGGCCAGCCGTTGACGGGCGGATTCGTTGCATCCGATGCCCACCACATCGATGTCTTCGGTGTCATCGTACTCCACCACTGGCTCGATGCCTTCCATCGAACTCTTCATGCCCGATTTTGAGAACGCGTCCACGACCACGCCAGCGAGAATGCTGTGCTCTTTGGACCATTCAAACAACTCCCACACGATCTTGTGCACGGTGGGCTCAGGAACCACCATCTCGCTCATGAGGAGCACGATTTGGTCGCATCCCTCAATGTTGCATTGCGGGCTGCCGGCATAGGCTCGGATGGGCGGCAACGGCACGCCCTGCTGGACCATGGAAATGGCGGGCAAGCGTTCGTCAACCAGACCGCCCACGAACTCCAATTCGAGCGTATCGATGAGGTAATGGGCCACGATGCTGGACACCATGCCCACGCTTGGAAAACAAGCGATGACCATCGCATTTTCATTTTGGACGTCGGCACTGATGCGCAAACTCGGTCCGTTCATAGCCACGGGTTGGAGCGGGCGACCTTCAACGCTTTCCCTTCGGTTCATCCAAGGCTTGATGGTTGAGTTGGGTTGGAGGGGGGTCATGGACGGCGAAGCGCCAACCCCTCGGCCCCACCAACTTTCGCCCTCTGCGTGGAACCGGTACGAAACCTGTCCCCGCATGCACTGGCTCAGTCGCCAGCGCTTGCCGAGGAAGGCGGGCATGGCGGCGTCGTTGGGCACCGCCGTCCACGCTTCCATCGAGGACCTCCTGAACCTCGACCTTGAATCAAGGGCACCGGAGGAAACCGGCTGGTTGTTGAACAAGGCCGCTGAGCGTTTGAAGGCGCGATGGGAGGAGGAGAAAGCGGTGTTTTTGAGCACGCCACGCCGGCCGGCTTGGGCAGAGAAAAAATGGCCCGATGCCGTCAAGCAGCAACGCAACGGCATCACGATGCTGCTCGATCACATCGGCCAACGCCAGCATCCCCACGATGAGGTGACCGTGGGATTGTGGCGCCGGTTGCAAGCCCAAACCCTTGCCGTCGAAGGTGAATTGGTCACGAACGACGGTCGATTGATGGGACGACTGGACCTCTTGCTGGCGGACGTGGACGAGGCGGGCCGCACCACAGGCTGGTTGGTGGCCGACCTCAAAACCGGGCGGCCCCCCAAGAACGTGTTGAAGCCCGAGGTCAACCGGCAATTGCGCATGTATCGAGACATCTTGCTCGCAAACAACCCCGAAGCCCCGCCGGTTCGCACCGAGGGCTGGTACACGCAGTCCACCGGCAAACACGCTGCGGAAGGCCCCAGCGTGCTTGAGGATGCGTATGCGGCATGGCAGGCCACACAACCCACCGACGTCCCGTTGGACCCCACGCCCGGCCCGGATTCCTGCGGTGGGTTTTGCGATTGGAAAGCATGGTGTTCGCACTGGTGGTGGTGGCGGCATGAGTCCGGGACTTTGCACCGAGAGGATTTCGCCGACACCGTCGTCCTGCTTCACGAACTGGATCCGTCCACGGGTGCAGCGGTGTTGGAGCCTTGCGAACCGCTGGACGCCAGCGGGCGCGCCATCCCCACAGGACAGCATGTAGCCGCCCGATTCGACGGAAGGGGCTTGGAGCTGGTGCAAACCCTCCTCACCGAAGGCCACCAAGGCCCGATGTTCCTTGGTTCCGTGATGATGAACCGACAAGTGTGGCGCATCGGGCCGTGGTGCGATGTGTTGCCGTGGTCGCCGGTGTCGGCCTGATGGGTCATGAGCGCATGGCCAAGTGGTCGCTGATGGTCGCTCGTGTGGCGTCGCATTCAATGCCCTTCGGGGAAAGCAGCCAGGTCAAGTACGCCGGATCCTGCTCGTGAATCTCCACCACGTACCTGCCACGATGGCGCCCGAACGCCACGATGTACCCGCCTTCGTCCCGGCGAATTTTTCCCAAGGGGTCGACCGGTGGCAGGTCATTCAAACCCCGACCAAGGTCCGAAGCGTCCTTTTTGCGCTCGCCGTGGACAACCCAGCGTTCCAGTTCCTCCAACGAGCGACGGAAGGCGGGCGCGTGTTCAACGCTCAACCGCCAAAAGAGCAGCATCGTCGCTGCGGCATCGGCGGTGGCCGTGTGGGCGTTGTCAAGCCGGATGCCATGGCGGTGGCAGAGTGCACCAAGGTTGTGGGGCCGAGGAAGTTTCAATCGACGGACGATCTCCAGCGTGTCCATGATGGCTTTGGGCTTGGGAGCCAGCCGGCCGATGCGAAGAAATTCGTTTTGCAGCATGGCGTAATCGAACTTCCGAACGTTGTGACCGACCAAGACCGCCCCCTCAATCAGTTCGTGGACCTCGTCCGCAATGGCAGCAAACGACGGCGCGTGGCGAACGTCCTCGTTGAAGATGCCGTGGACGTTGCTGGCTTCATGTGGAATGGGTAAGCGCGGTTTGACCAGCCGTTCAAACGCCACCTGTGTGGCATCTGCGTGGGTGCCGATGAGGGCCAACTGAACGATTTGATCCCGGTTGGTCGAGATGCCCGTGGTCTCCAAATCAAAGGCCAGGACCTTTTCACCCGCAAGCAGGTCCGAAGCCATGGCCGACAAACGATGCGGCCCCCCTTTGAACATCACCCTGCAGCGGTGTGCGCCTCATCGCCATCGGCACCGGCCCACTGAATGCCTTCCTGCGTGGCTCATCCCGACCGAATGCTTAGAAAGGAGCGTTGTTGAATGGATTTTGATGAACCCCTCGCCCCAGCATCGCACCGTGTTCGCGGTGGCGATGCTGATGTGCTGGACGGCGTTCCTATCGGGCTGTTTGACGGCGTTCGACACCACGGTTGAACCCCGGGCGACGTTGGAGGTGTATCCGGAAGTCATCCAAGAAGGCGAAGTGGTCACGCTCGATGCCCGTGAGTCATCGGCTGTTGAAGGCGTCATCACCGGGTACGAATGGGAATTTGGCGACGGGACCTCGGCTGAAACGGTTGTTGGGTTCACCTCGCATGCCTACCCCACGTTCGGACAGTACCTGGTCCGCCTCACGGTGACCAACGACCAAGGGGGTACGGACACGGCCGTCTCCACGGTGGTTGTCAACGGCGCCCCCAAAATCAACCTCACCATGCCAAGCAGTGTACGAGCAGGCGATGCTGCCTTGCTGGACGCCTCGAACACCGTCGATCCCGAAGGCGATGTTCTCGCGTTCGCTTGGGACCTCAATCCACAGGTGGACGCGGACGGTGACGGTGATCCGACGAACGACGCCGACAGCACCGACGAGCGCGTGCTCATGGAGACGAGCGCTTCGGGTTTGTTCGGTGGCCACTTGCGCGTGACGGATCCCACCGGTGCCGTGGCTGAAGAGGCGTTTGTCCTCAACGTCACGAGCCGAACCTTCCAAGTCTCGTGGGTCACGGAAACCATCGAATTCACCTGGGATGAATACCTTGACCAGGGTCAGCAGTGGGACGGCAACATGACCCCGGGCGCCAAGGGGCGCATCCTCGGTTTCGAAGCGGTGCTTGAGCTCAGTCGCGATGTCGCACCACCGCACGACAATTTCTCGCTCAGTTTGCGCATGGTTGACGATGGGCTTCGTCTCAGCGAAGACACCGAACCCGGGAATTACACCACAAACGAACCCGCTAAGGCTGAAATGATGCTTGAGGACCTGAATCCGATGGGTGAAGAGGGGCTGATGGTGGCGGATTCTGCCGAGCAATTGCTCGAACGCCTGCTCAACGAGCCGGGCGGAGAACGCGGCCAAGGCGAGTGGATGTGGTCCGTTTTGGCGCGCCAATCCGACCCCGATGCCTTCATTGGCGACATCGATCCGGATCCTGGCAACGACTGGACGCTGACGGTTTCGGTCACCATCATGCGGCCGACCCTGACGGAAGTCGCGACCGGCGACGGCATCTGAGCCAAGAGAAAGGTGTATCAATCCATGACGGTTGGACGGAGCGATTGAGATGGTGGACACGGTCGAAATCAGTCGGGTCAGCCTGCGAGACACGTTGTCGGTGGACGTTTCGGTGTGGATGCATCACCCCGACGACTGGGATTTCCGCCCCACCTTGCATTACGCAGGTTCAACCTTCATCATCCAATGCGCCAACAGCGGGAATGAACTGGCTTCGGTCGAACTCGACGAGGAGCAACACGAGGCACTTCACCGCGACGGCGTTGCGGAGTTGCGCGTGAAGTTCCAGGTGCACGGCATGCACGGCCGCCTGAACAAAATTCACCCCATCATCGCCGACGGCAAAGCCAAGAAACTCGCCACGGCCAACTGGAAAACCACCCAACAAGTGGAATTTCGGGGTTAACCAACGATTCTTTCATAACCGTTCACGGTGATGTTTGCCTCATGACTCAACATGGAGGAAAGGGCAGTCAGAAACAAGCACGGTTTGAACGGATGAAGCAGGAGGTCCGTCGTTTTGTCACTGCGAACCCAGGCTGCTCCGCTCAAGCCATCGTAGCGAGCCTCAACCACGACCAAAAAATGCGGAACCACGGCTTAACACCTCGAAAGGTGGGCTTTTTCATCACCCGTCACCTCAAATCGTCCCTCACCTGGTGGCAAGATCACAAAGCGGGTCGCCGCGTGTACGGGCCCAACGAAGACGGTGTTTGAGCCGCCACTTCGTCGCACTGCTCATGTACGTGGGCCGGTTGGTTTGAACCATGTCCAAGGTCGCCGCGTACTTTGACTTGGACGGCACGTTGCTCAACGCCTCGAGCGAAAAGACCCTGACGGCTCACCTCGCACGCCGACGTCCGTGGCGCATTCCATGGGGGACGCTTGCATGGTCAAGCGGTTTTGTGACCAATCTGCTTCGCGGCAGAGCGATGTACGATGCCGCACGGAACCGCGGGCATTTTTCCTTGGCCCGCTGGTCAACCTTGGAAACCTTGTCCCAAGACCTCGCTGAACAGGTGCTCAAGCCCTCCGTTCCTCCAGAAGCGTGGGACCGGCTGGCGTGGCATCGTGAACAGGGGCATCGCTTGGTGTTGGTGACCGCCACGATCGCACCGATGGCCGAAGCGATGGCGGCGGTGCTGGGCATGGACGAGGTCTATGGTTGCGGTCCCGCGGTTCGCGAGGGTGTGCTCTCAGGCTCGGAGCGAGGGTGGTCTGTGCCCCGGCGCAAAGGGAAGGTGCCGGTGGTGGAAGCGGACGCCAAGGCCCATGGGCACGACCTGTCGTTGTGTTACGGTTACGGCAACACCCATGCCGACTCGTGGTTCATGCGCCTGTGCGGCCACCCCGTGGCCGTGAACGCTGAGGGGCCCTTGCGCAAGCACGCTGAGGCCAACGGCTGGCCGTGTGTGGAATGGCGTTGAATCGGTTATATCCCCTCGACCAGGAAGGCCCGTGAGGTTCCTCGATGGCATCGGAAAGCGTTTCAAGAGCACTGGCAGGTTTGTTTGATTCCGACGAGGACGAGCCTTTGACGGACCAGGAATGGCGTCGGATTCAACTGATGGCGGATTTGGAACTCAAAGCCGATGCCATGCACCGGGCGGCGCAGTTGGTGGAGAACATTCTGGAACGCAACGAAGAACGGTTGATGCTTGACGACGATGGTCATCTCGTGATCGTGGGCCATTTGGCGTTGTATCGCGTGAACCTCCCGTCGTTTTTTGAGAAGATGTCCAACCCGTTCGCTCACCACTCCTTTGACATGGTCGAGGTCCACCCGCGTTCGGGCATGAAGGAAAAACCCGAGGTGGCGTGCGTTCAGGTGCAGCGCCAGACCTCCATGCCGGCGTACGACCTGCTTGCAGGTTACATCTTGGGACTGATGAACGACGAAAGCCAATGGCTTGAGGAATCGATGGCGCCGTTGCGTCACACGTTGATGCGGGTGTACGGTATGGCCCGGAGTCCGCTCACGCCCAGCCTTGAAGCCCATCTGGCGGAAAGCATGGAGGGCGTGTTTGACCATCTTCTCGGCACCTTCACCTTCAGTGGGACCAACGGATGGACATGGCGCGTCCATTACGCCCAGCCGTTGGAAAAGGGCTTCAAGATTGAGTACCGCAAGCCTCGACAGACGTGGTGGAACACCATGTTTGAGGACCACCTGACCGAAGCTTCCGACCACTACGCCATGGGTCCGTTCATGCAGGTGGTGGAACACCTCCATCTGTGCCCCAACATGCTGAAAACGTGTTCGAGTTGGGACACCGACCCGATTTTTATCCGCAAGGTGGCCCTGGATTACCCGCCCGTCCGACGGGCGTTGTTGCCGCACATTGAAGCGGAGGATTACGACCCCAACATGCTCTACTCCTACTACGACGAACCGCTCTCGCCCAAGGACGCCCGAACGGTTGCGGCCTTGGACGACCGCCTAAGGGAATTGGCTTGATGCTTGGCTTGGACGCTACCTCGTTCAGAAGCCGGATGAAATCGTTGTGTTTGGTCGGCAAACAACCGGCCGTTCGTGCACCGTGATGAGCGGCCCCACCGCGATTCGAACACGGGTTCGAGGCTCCGCAAGCCTCTGTGATATCCAAGCTACACTATAGGGCCACTCCGGCCCACCCGCCTCCCCAATATAAGCGCGAGGGTGAGCGGCTTGCGCGGTGGGCAAGGGTTCATTGACGCCCCTGCCGTCCAACATCCATGGCGGTTGTTGTTGAACGCGGTGTGGATTTTTCCATGATCGACATGGCCAATGTGGCGTACTACCCGCGCATCTACGACCTGGCGCACAAATGCTTTGAGGACGCTTGGCCGCTGTTGTGCGGCGTGACGTACCCTGAACTGGTCAACGAACGGCGACTCGGTTTCCCCGTGGTGTCCGTCACTTCCACGTTCCTCGCACCGATACGGTACGGCGATGCCATCTCCGCCGAGATCACCCTGACGTCACTGGGGACGACCTCGCTGGGATGGTGCTATGAATTCCGCCGTCAAGACCGAACGGTGGTGTGGCGGTCCGAGCACATGACCGTGTGCGTGAACATGGACTCGATGGAAAAACAGGCAATTCCAGACGATCTGCGTCACGACCTGACCCAGCACGTGGAGGCTACATGATGGAAGCCGACGACCGATTTGCCGTTCACCCCGATCGAAGCGGTCCACGCAACCTGGCCGTGCTCCTCATGTTGGGTGCGCTGGTGGTGCTTTGGATGGGCTACGCCGATCTCCAGGCGCATCGCATTGGGCTCAGCGACGACCAAGTGAGCACGCTGATCGCTACTCCCAACGCACAGGGCGGCGAGCCGACCACCCTCGATGACTTTCGTGCGTTTGAGCGCGATGCCCGAGACGATGGAGCGTTTTTGACGCGAGCCGTTGCCTTGCTCACATCGGGTGGACTGGTGCTCACGGGCGCTGCGCTTTTGTTTCGCTTGCGCCGTGCAGGGGCGTACTTGTGCACGGCAGGCGCCGCCATCGGTTTGTTGGGGGGCGTTGGCGGCAGCGTCATGATTCGCGGTTCGGCTCAGACCCATCTTGGTGATGCGTTGGCGTTCACCTACGAGGCATGGGTGTACATCTGTGGTGCGATGATGGGCCTCTGCTTAGCGATGGCAGCCCTGCCCCTGTTGAATCTACGCGCACGCATGGCACTGGAACCGCTCCGCTTGGAACACCGGTTGGCTCAGGACGAGTCCGAGTGATCATTGGAGCGGGCGCGGCCACTTTTTTTGCAGCGCCTGCCGCAGTTCGTCGTCCATCGTGGCGTTCCACCAATCGCTGCCTTGCCAAATCGCGTATTTCCCTCGGATGCCTCGAAGGTCGGCACCAGCGAATTGGCAGTGGCGAAAGTTGGAGAGGTTCAGACGTGCTTTCCGCAAATCAGCACCTCGGAAGTCGGCGTGATCGAACGCCGATTTCATGAGGTCAGCACCAACCATCGACGCCCTTCGAAAATCGCAGTGGGTGAAATCGCCCTCGGTGAGGTCCGCTTCATCAAGGATGGCACGTTTGAAGGTTGAGCCGCTGTGACGGGCTTTTCGAAAGAGCGCCTTGGTCTTGTTTTGGTAGGAAAAATCCACCACCACGGCTTCTTCAGCCGTGCTTTCATCGTCCCGTGGGTCGCCGCTGCCGCCGCCGGACATCACCAAAGGACCACCTCAAGCACGTGAGCGCTTGTCCAGATGGCTTTGACCCTCTTGTGTAAGGATTGCGTAGCGGTTTTTGTCGTCCATGCCCTCTGGAACGGTCAAGAACGCCCGTTCTTTGAGACGGTTGAGGTAAAGGGATAGGTTGCCGGGCGGCTCAATGCCTGCGTCGTTGAACAGTTGATTCACGACACGAGGGGGGCTGTCTGTCACCTCTTCGACGGTGCGGAGGTAGTGGATGGCGCCAAGCACCTGGTCGGGCTTTCGGGTGAGCGCACAGTTTTCCAGCAGCGCCCGGAAGGCCGAACCTCGTTCGGGCAAACCGGCTTCCTTCGCTGCCGTGACGGCTGCCTCAAGGGCGTTTTCTCGGGCTTGGCGAATTCGCTCCAACAGGATCGTCCATGAATGGTCGGTTCGCATGTGAGCGAGGGCCTCGTCGATCTGGATGGCCGCACCATCCAGTTCGATTTCAATGTCCCCCGCCTGTACAGAAACCCTCAATTTAACACCTTCAGCGAATCAATACTCAACCAACTCATTGATAACCTTGTGTTGAGAAAAACGATACAAAACGAACCGGTTTTGTCCATCAGCAAAGCGAAACGGCCTTAACGGGTTGGTTGAATGAAACGGTGGGGCCCCCACATGCACGCTACTCAACATCCGACTCGGACTGCGTTGGTCATCCTCTCCCTGTTGTTGGTGGCGACACCCCTTGGACCGTTGGCCACTCAAGCCAGCACGACCACCACCACCTTCGCCAGCGGTGGGTCGCAGGAAACGGTGACCTTCACCGGAGGGACGCACAACGCCGTGGGCCTCACGCTCACTCGAAACACGACCATCACCTCCGCTTCCATGTTTATCCGACCCGACCCGAACGGGGCATCGCCCGGTCAGGTGACCCTCGATGCCAATCAAGATGGCCAACCTGAATGGGCGTTTAATCAGCCAGGTTACGGTGGATTCGGTCATCAAACGGTCTTCTCGACCGGCAACGCCACGGCCTCTGTGAACCACCCGCCTTTTGCATCGATGGGCGGCATGCCCTCCCCTGATTTCTTGTTGCCTTACGGAGCAAGCATATCCTCCGCATCGGTGAATGTTTCGTTTGTCCCTTCCCTCGAAAGCGGTTTCCATGCTGTTAGCGATGTGATGGACGTGGCCATCGGCGATGTTGACAATGACACGCGAGCGGACGCGGCCCTTCTTGGACCCGGCCAGGGCCCCAACGTGACGGCCGACAACCGTTCGTTCTCTGTGCTGAAGTGGAACGCCACAGCCGGTGTTCACACGACACCATCGATTGAAACCTGCAACAACGCATCCACGGTTGTTATGGTTGACCTCAACATGAATGGGTACGACGATGTTGCAGCTTACGACCCCTCAGGTGACCGATTGTGCCTCCACATCTACAACGCTACGATTGGCGCACACGAGGCGTCCATCAATGTGACCCTCCCGTCGACGGTTGTAGCTCACGGATGGGGGGACATGAACGGCAACGGTCGGAGCAACTTGGTCACGGTTCGCAACGGCGGCGTGTTGACCTTCGAGCGATTCAACACCAAAACCAACAGTTTCCTCAGCGTGGCTTCAACGATCATCTACTCATCGGGCACTGGCTCAAGCCCAGTAACCCTGACAGGGCTGTATGTGGATCGCTTTGGTGGGCCCAACAGCAACGCCACGGCCATTGCCATCGACAACAGCAATGACGGCATTGTGGTTGATTTCGTCAACAACAACCTCGTTGAGACCACCGCACGTATTTCCGACATGGCCACAGGTGGCACCGTTGGTGATTTCGACGCCGATGGTGATCTTGATTTGGTCATGCCACTGGTCACTGGTCACCGTTCTGTTGAAAACCAGGGGAATGGATGGAATGGCGATAGCCATAACGGTCTGTTGGACCTGACCAACGCCACGATTTTCGACCACGACAACGACGGAAATGCCTCAATTTTCTTACCCAAACTCGTTAACGGTGATGGGAATTCATCAACCATTGAAGGCAACATTACCTATCACGGATTCCGCACCGTGACCGGGTGGCAGGGATATGACAATCGGGTGGACATGCGAGCCGTCGCCACCGGTGTGCTCAGTCCCTGGACAGCCCCACGATCGCTGGACGTTGCCGATTTGGATGGCGATGGTGTGAACGAGCATGTGATTGTCGCAGGCGAAGGAAATTCAACCGGTGTGTTCGTGTCTGCTTGGCATCATCTGAGCATCGATGTGGATCACAACGGACAGAATGACCTTGAGGCCCAGGGTTACTCAGGAAACGGCAGCCTCGGGCTGTCGGCCTTGACCATCGAGGACACAGACGGGAACCTCACATCACTTCTCAACAGCATGTCGTTTTCGTGGTCCTCAACGGTCGATGGTTACGGAATCACCATGTCGCCCGTTAATTTCAGCGTGACAACGGAGGCCAACGGAGACTTCCATTTCACCAACCTCAATGTGACTTATGGATCGGATTTCCTTGTTGACAGAAATCCTCACCTGACGGGCAATCTTTCGAATGTGCTGAACCAAGCGATGACCCTTGGCACAGGAGACTTCACCGTGCCCTTGACGCTCAATTCGACACAAAACGGCAGCATCCAACTCAGAACCCTCACCATCCAGGACGTGCAGGGTGCGGCCAACCTTGCTCTACCGCCCACGCCCGTCCCCGTTGCAATCTCGGTGCAACCCAACCAAGTGGTCATTGAATGGCAGAACGCCTCCCTTTTTGGCGATGATTTGCAGGATTTTGTTGTGTACAAGACCTCAACACCCTTGTTGACCACCAATGCCACCCCGTACGAAAGGACCCAAAGCAACTTGACCATTGATGCCGAAGTTCAACCTGGCCAAACGTGGTGGTACTGGGTGCGCAGCACACACGATTATGGGGTCACGAGCAATCTTTCACAGCCCTTGGAAGTGGCCGTCCCCTACCCTCTTCCAGCGTCTTTTGTACCCGATGTGGTTGTTGTCGACCGTCCCAACGATGACGGTGGCGTCTTCGATGTTTCATGGGGGGAGGGTCACTACAGTATCGCAGAGCATCATCTGTTCGTCTCTTCTTTGAACTTCACGAACGTATCGGGCTTGACACCCGCAGTTGTTGAAGACGCAACCGCCAGAAGTGCTGTGCTTTCCACAGACAGCAACGGCGCAGCGTTGTTGGATGGCACAGCGTACTATGTGGCAGTAATTGGCGTTGATGAATATGGAAATTTTTCCGAATCGGTTGACGCCGTGGGGCCCGTTTACACCCGAAACGACACGGTCCTTGCCTCCACCCTCAACGTGACGTTCGCCGGATTCATCGAAGAGCCCAGCGTGTCCACGTTGCTTCTGAAGAGCGACGGCCGATTGGACGTGACCGTGAACTTGACGCAAAACGGAACGCCGTTGGCGTCCAAAGAAATCATCCTCTACGTTCGCAACGTCAACGGCAACGTGTCCCAACCCGCCTTTACCGACGCCAACGGGTTGGCGACCTTCAGCATCAATCGGTTGTCGACTGCGTTCCCCACCCTCACGGTCGAAGGTCCGATGACCCTCGAAGTCATCTATCCGGGAAGCGCTGGCGACGTGCTGGAGCGACCAACGTCTTCTGCGTCCGCTTCCATCGCTGCGTTTGGTGCCCTTGAGGTGACCTTCACGCACGATGAGGTCATCGAATTGAACGACGACCTGTCGTTCAGCACCGACATCGACGTCCACACGGCCGACGTTCAACGTGAGGCCATGCTGGCCAACATGATGGCCGATTACCACATCCTCGATGCGGAAGGCGTGGAGATCATGAACGGGACGGCAGAGGTCCGAGGATCGACCATGACCGTGGCGGGCTTCGCACCGTACGACGGCGTTTTGGAGGTGATGTTGAACACCTCCGTTCCAACCTTCTACACGGCTGGGATGGGCTTCACCGTACCGTTCGAAGCGAGCCCGGTCGTTGACACAAACGAAACCAACGGCAACGAAACCAACACCACCACTGAGGGGCCCACGTTCCCCGATGTCACGCTGCCTGCAACGGTGGATTGCGGTACGGCCACCTACGAGTGGGACAGCAACGCCACGGATGTGACCATCACCTGTGCGGTGACGAACCCCAACCCGTTCGCGACCACGGTCGACCTCACCTGGCAGGTCGTTCCAGTCACGCCTCCGTCCATTGAGGTGGTGTGGAACGAAGCCTCCGCTTCACCTGTCACGGTGGACGCCAATGGGTCGGCGGACCTCACGTTCACCTTGGTTCGCAATGCACCCACCGAAGGCATGTTCCCCGGTCTGCAAGGTGTGGGTTACATCATTACCCTCTCCTGCACCGACAACGGTGAGGGCGGTTGCAGCACCATGACGCAGCTATCGGCCTCAACCGAAGGCGAAATCCGATGGACGCTGGGTGATGCTCCCGCGAACACCACCGGCCCCCAAACCAACCTCGACGACGATGAGGCCTCCAGTGCCATGACCCCGGTGGTTGTTGGCGTGGGCGTGTTCATCGCCATTGTTGCCTTGTTGGGCGGGGTCCTCGTGATGCGTCGTCGTGGCGGCGACGTGTTCGAGGATGAGGGCGACGAAGACGACTACATGGACGGGTTCCCCCCGGCCGAGGATGACGGTTCGGATGAGCTCGATCTTTCATCGTCCCGTTCATTGGATGATCTGAAGGACGAGGGACGCGACCTCTACGAAGATGCTCCAGAGGGCACGGATGCGACCGATCTTCTCAACAACCCCGCTGATGCGTTTGTGTTTGGCGCCACTGAGGAGGTGGTGAACCAGAGCGATGACCGTGATGAGAACGAGGGTGAGGACGATGGCATCACCGTCGATGAACACGGAACGGAATGGTGGGAAGACGAAGACGGCACGTGGTGGTACCGCGAGGACGGATGGGAAGATTGGGCCGTTTGGGAAGAATGATTGTTCCGTGACCCTCTTAACCATCCCCGTTGCCCAGTAAAACGAGGTGGAACATTGGACGCCAACCTGCAAGCCTATTCCTTGGTGCTTCACAAGGACGCTGATCCAACCACCGGAGGTGTGGCCATCTGCGGCTTCACGACCGCAGGCATGGTTGGGGTCATGGCCGCGTCGCACATCATCAAACAACTGGGTTTGAAACAACTCGGCACCGTGATGCACAAGGATTTCCCAGCGGTGGCGCTGATTCACGATGAAGTGCCCAAACACCCGGTGCGCGTTTACCAGGGCGCCGGCGTTGGGGTGTTCACGTCCGAACTTCAGTTCGGTAAGGAAACCGACGTGATGTTCGCCACCACCGTGCTGGAATGGTTCACCAAGGGCGGCTTTGATCGCCTGATCATCATCGACGGCCTGGTCCGTCCCGAGAAGGAATTGACGCAAGGGGCGCTGTTTGGTGTGGGCTCCACGCCCGAGTCGCGCGCCACCCTCAAGCGTCTGGACATCGAGCCGATCCAGCAGGGGATCGTCGCCGGCATCACCGGCTTTTTGCTGGGAGAAGGGGACCGACTGGGCGTGGACGTGGTGGCCCTTCTTTCAGAGGCCAGCCCGATGTACCCCGATGCGAGGGCCGCCGCCATCGCGGTCGAAGCCGTCAGCGACTTGACCGGGCTGGACATCCCCCTCGGCCCGTTGCTCGAGAACGCCAGGGAAATCGAAGACAGCGTGCGCGACATCATCGAAAACAGTGGGCCGATGCTCCCTGCACCCGAACGCAACGACGTTCACGATGTCGATCCGTCGTTTGGCTGAACGTTCTCGAGGGGTGTGCCGACGAGGTTCCGAACCGTATCCATGACCGTTTCGTAGGGTGCGTTGGTGGCGAGAAACGGGTCAAGGTCGGGCACCCGTGCTGCGAGATGGCCTTGGTCACGAAGCGCTTGTATGAGCGCTTCGAGCTTGGGTCCGTGAGCGGTGCCCGCTCGGTTGGGGAGTGCGTCCACGTGATGAAGCCGGTGTGGGCCGCTGAGGACGGCGCTGGCATCGGCAATGCATCGGACGCTGCGAACAAGTTCTCGTCGAGCGTGTTCCGTGTCGTCTTCGGTCCACTTCAATCCGTGTGCTTGCGCCGCCTCGATGTCCTGCTTGGTGGGCGCACACAGTTCCAACACCCTCGCTTCGGTCATCCTGGCGGTGATGGCTTGATTCCACAACGGGCCGGTCCACATCGGTCCGCTGGCCCGAGGCAGTTCCATTTCGCTGGGGTGCTGAACAAAGCGGTCAGGACCATTGAGGTCGCGAACCCGCCAACCGATGTTCTGCAAAACGTCGGATGCCCGTTCTTTCGACCGGCGGACCAGAACACTGACCCGCACATGGTGACCGTCGAACAACGCCAACACGGGCTCGATCGCTCGGTCATGCCGTGCAGCTGTCGTGGCGACCAAGCCCAAGAGCACCCGAACGGCGTCATCGTGTGCCCAATCGTCAACGATGCCTCGTGCACCGTACCGGCGTTGTTGAGCCGAAGGGCTGGAGCCGGTCAAAGCGGCGGTGTCGGTTGCGGTCACCTCAAGGAACGCCGTTCTGGAGAGACTTTGCATCGCACTGTCAAGGAAAGGGACGGGTGAGCCAAAGGGATCGATGTCCACCCACTGGTAGGCGGCCTCCATCAACGCCAACCGAGCGTCCTGTTGCATCAGGAACAACCCGTCCACCATGGTGCCACTCGGCGGTCGTTCGTACCGGTCGTCCTCGGGCGCATGGTTCACTTGGACGGAAGGCGGAAAGCGGCGGTGGGTGCGTTCAAGCCAGGACAAGCCGAAGGTGTCGAGGTCGTTGGCTGAGATACGAAGCCGGTCTTGATGCACTGCCGGAATTTCACGCCGCCACCGCCGAACCCGAACGCCGGTGGCGCACATAGCGTCCAACGCTCGAAGGTCGTCGCTGGATTTGACCAACCATCCATGCTCCAAGGCATCAGCGAGGAGCAGGACCGAACGGGTCCTTGCCGGTGCCATGGCGGGATTGAGGAAACCCGGACCGGTTCGCTTGGCGGGACCTCTTGGCATGTGCGTGGGTCGCGCTTGGTCGGCACGCAGTTCAACCAACGTCCGTCCTTCCATCCAGAGGTGCACGTCAGGCGTATGCTCGGTCTGCGCATCGCCCATGAACGGGGCAGTACCCCCTCCCTCATGACCGCACCGATGCCCAGTCCGGTCAATAATGGGTGAATTCCACACCGGATGCGTGGGTGACGCGATGGCCGTGATCGACCACATGGCCCACGATGGCACAACCTGGCATGCGCTCCAACAACCACCCCAGTATGGCCTCGGCTTGGGCCTCGGCGACGGCGAGAATCATGCCCGTGCCCATGTTGAACGTTCGGTACATCTCTCGCGTGTCCACGCCACCAACGGTTTGCAACCAGGTGAATTCCGGAAGCACCGGCAACGGGGTGTCGATGGACCATCCCAAGGTTGGATGGAGTCGCAGCAGGTTTGACAGGCCACCGCCGGTGATGTGGCAGATGCCCCGAATGTCATGGAGGTCGAACGGGGCTTCCTGCCGTGCAGCGTTCAACAGGTCCACCACAGGATCGCAATAGATGCGGGTCGGGTTCAGCAGCACCTCGCCGAGGGTGGTTTGGTCGGTGGTCCAGCGCATCAGTTCGCGGTGGGGGTGATGGGGGTCAAACGGCGCTTCATCCTCGTAAGCAAGGCCGGCGTGGTCCACGATGCGACGCACCAACGAATACCCGTTGGAGTGAATGCCGGATGAGGGCAGGCCGATCAACACGTCGCCCGCTTGAAGGTGTTCGCCGGTGATGGCTTGCCCTTTGGGAAGCCAACCCAGAGCGGTTCCGGACAAGTCCAACTCGGTCACGATGCCCGGCAATGAAGCGGTCTCGCCGCCGGCCAGGGTCACGCGCGCCAGGCGGCAAGCCTCTGCGAGCGACGCACCCAAGGCGGCGTGCACCTCAGGGTCAGGTTTGGGCACAGCGACGTAATCGACGAACGCCAGAGGCTCGGCACCAACGCACAGGAGGTCATTGACGTTCATGGCCATGCAGTCGATGCCCACGCCGCCCCACTGTCCGAGCGATGTGGCGATGGAGAGTTTGCTGCCCACGCCGTCGGTGGCCAGCGCCAGCAGGTTGTTGCCGAATTCAATGAGCCCGCCAAAGCCACCCGGCAAGTCCACCGGCGCCCCTGGCGTGCCTTGAGGGCGCACGCTCTTGGACAGGGCGCCAATGAGGGACGCCACGGCTGAACCTTCAAGGTCGATGTCGACACCAGCGCTGGCGTAATCCATCGGTTCGTCCATGCTCCGTCCAGCGGCAGGCGTTTGATGAAGGAACCGCTTGGCCCGAACCACCGTGTTCATCCTTGGGGCGGGTGCGGTGGTCCATCCAGCACAAAGGCAGCCATGTCGGCCAAGCGGTCCAAACTGCCGTGCAAGCGGTGGTCGTCGTCCACCACCTCAAGGTGGACGTTCGACCGTCCTTTGGTTGCTCGTTCGCTGTTCACCAAGGGCACAACGTCGTCCTTGATGCCGTGGAGGATGGCGGTGGGGTGGAGCAATTCAGGCCACGACACCGAAGCCGCATCCTCAACAAAGCCGTACGGCAGGACCACGGGTTCGTCCCACCCGTGGGGCTCAAAGGTGTGCGTTCCTTTGGTTTTCCATGCCCCCATCCCCTCGGGGCCCAATTGGTCGTGAACCAGGTCGTGGTAGCCAAAGGCGGGGGCGAGGAGAACGAGCTTGAGGTTGAGCTCAGGACGTTGTGCCGCAGCGTTCGCCGTGGCTAAGCCCCCAAACGAGGACCCCACCAGAAGGTCAAACGGCCCGTGCTGGTCGATCGCGTCCAGCACCACCTGGGTCTGTTGCTGTTGATTCCATCCGTGGGCTCGCATGTCAAGCGCCATCACGTCCCAGCCCAACGACCGCATGTAGTCCGCTTTGCTGCTGTCCGTGCTGCTCCACAATCCATGAGCGAAGGTCACTCGCATGGTGGCCTCACCACGCCAGGGGTCATGAAGGCTCGGGGGTTTTGGAGTTGAAACACCTTTCTGGCCCGAAACGATGCGGCAACGGTGCCGGTTTTCCAGTGGAAATGGAGGGGGGTCGTCGAGCATCAACCATTTTTATGAACTGAAGCCAATGATGCCCAACGCCCGGAGGTGATGCGATGGCTGCGATACAAGAGTTCGACCTGCCTGCCCGCTGGACCTCCTTGCTTCAGGACACCTTCTCCGAGGCCATCCATAACATTGCTCGGATGTGGCCTGAAGAGCAATCGCTCAAGGTGTCCTACCGCGTGATCGAAGGGTACGACCCTGAGTTCGCACAAGACATCCTTGCGCATCCCGAGCACCACTTTCGAGCGGCCAACCAGGCCCTTCAACAGTTCCTGTTGGATGCAGGTGAGGGCAACAAAGTGCCGTTTTTGCGCATTGAACACCTGCCCAGCGACCAGGTTCGTACGGTGTCGCAGCTTCGGGCGGACGACATCGGGATGATGATCGCCATCGACGCCGTGACCACCAAAATCTCAGGTGTGCGGCCCCGGTTGTATCTCGCCGTGTTTGAGTGCGTGGCGTGCGGCCACACCATGGAAATCGCTCAACCCAACGAACAGGAACTCATCGAGCCCCTTGAATGTTCACAAATCGATGGCGGTTGCGGGCGTCCGAAACGTCAGACGCGTTTCCAATTGCAGCAGCATCTATCCCAACTGATCAACTCTCAATTCGTCGAGTTGCAGGAACTTCCCGAACAGGTGAAGGGTGGCATTCAACCCGAGCGCATCGTCTGCATCGGCGAGCAGGATCTCGCCGGACAACTCAACCCCGGTGACCGGGTCAAAGCCAACGGGGTGCTGTTCATCCGTTCGCAGCGAAAGAGCGGGAAGGACACGCCCGTGTTCGACATTTTCCTTCGCATCCATTCCCTGGAGCGGCAAAACGTCCCACTCGAGGAAATCATCATCACCGAGGAGGAAGAGAACGAAATCAAATCCATCGCTCGCCAGACCAACGTATACGATGTGCTGACAACGAGCATCGCACCGTCCATCTTCGGATGGCCACGCATCAAGGAATCGCTCATGCTCCAATTGTTTGGCGGGGAAGCCCAACTCAACCCCGACGGAACCCGCAGCCGCGGCGACATTCACATTCTGTTGATGGGCGATCCGGGTGTGGCCAAATCGCAGATGCTCAACTACATGTCCACCATTTCGCCGAGGGGCCGTTTCACTTCCGGTCAATCGGCTTCAGCAGCCGGCCTGACGGCTGCAGCCGTCCAAGACGCCACGGCCGACGGCCGTTGGACGTTGGAAGCCGGGGCTCTCGTGCTGGCCGACCTCGGGCTGGCAGCCATTGACGAATTCGACAAAATGAACGCCGCTGACCGTTCGAGCATGCACGAGGCCATGGAGCAGCAGCGCATCTCCATCTCGAAAGCCGGCATCAACGCCAGCCTCCGAACGCGGTGCGCTATCTTGGCGGCCGCCAACCCCAAGGAGGGACGCTTTCAACCGGTCAGTGACGTGCCGTTCACCTCACAAATCAACCTCGCACCGCCGCTGCTCTCAAGATTTGACGTCATTTGGCTGATGACCGACGACGCCGACGAAGAACACGATGCAAAGATTGCCTCTCACATCGTTCAAACCCGCCTCAAGGGTTCGAGCGAGTTGCTCGTCAACGAAGGGAGCATGCCTGACCCAACGAAAAATCAGCAGGCCAAAACAGCAGGGACCCGCACCGACGGGATGTACACCCAACTGCCCAAAGACTTGCTTCGCAAGTACGTGGCGTACGCCAAGCGAACCGTTCGTCCCAAATTGAACGACCAAGCCCAGCAGGCGATCGTGGACTTTTACGTCAAAACCCGAAAGGCAGGTGGAGAGGCCAACGACAGCGTCGCCATCACGGCTCGTGCTCTTGAGGCCTTGTCCCGTTTGACCGAGGCCAGCGCCCGCATTCGTTTGTCGGATGAAGCAACGTTGACGGATGCGGAGCGAGCGATTCGGCTGACCAAAACATGGCGCTTTGAATTGATGGGGGAGAACTTTGACGAAACCTCGGTGCATTCCGGAAAGAAAACGGCGGTTCGCAACCAAGAACGGCAGATGCTCGACATCGTGTCCATGCTTCAGAACCAATCCGGCACGCACGCAACGTTGCTTGACGTGCTCAACGAAGCCGAGCGGGACGACATCCCTCGGAGCAAGGCCGAAGACATTCTTGAGAAGTTGGTTCGCGGCGGTCGTTTGATGCGACCGAAAGGCTACGACACACTGCAGATGATCTAACTTGAACAAGCGTGGTGCTCATGAAGGGCGACCCCGTGGGTAAACCATGGACGATGCGATGACGGCGGACCTCACTCGGCCGGATGCACTCAATCCAGAGACCCTCGGCTTCATGTGCGGGCTGGAGGTGCACCAGCAACTGGCCACAGGGAAATTGCACTCAAGGCAACCCGGGATCCTTTACGATGTGACCATCGATACGGTGCCCGAGGCGTGGCCTCGCTTTGCCCGGAAATTACGAGCGGCGCGCGGTGAGGGCGGTGCCGTCGATGTGGCTGCTCGATTTGAAGCCAAACGAAACCGCTCGTTTGTGTACGTTCAAACACCCAATGCGGGCCTCGTGGAGCTGGATGAACAACCACCAGTGGCGATGGACGCCAATGCCGTAGACATCGCGCTCACCGTTGCCGCTTTGCTCGACGCTCGGCCGGTGCCGTTGGTCCAAACCATGCGAAAAACCGTCGTGGACGGATCCAACACGAGCGGCTTCCAACGCACGTCGTTGATGGCCACGGCAGGCACGCTCCAGACGGACGGCGGCCCGGTGGGGGTGGATGTGTTGTGTTTGGAGGAGGACAGCGCACGGAAACTTGACACGGTCGACCACGCCACGGGCCAGACCGTCGTCTACAACCTCGACCGGCTCGGCTTGCCGCTCATCGAAATTGCCACTGCCCCGGACGTTCAATCACCGGAACACGCCAAGACCACCGCCATTGCTTTGGGCCGCGTGTTGCGTCAGACCCGCCGTGTTCGTCGCGGTCTCGGCAGCATTCGTCAGGATCTCAACGTCTCCATCGCCTGCGGTGACCGTGTCGAAATCAAGGGATGTCAGGACTTGGGCTGGATCCCCACCATCGTTCGTCTTGAAATGGTTCGACAACTTCACTTCTACCGGTTGGCCAATCAACTCCGAACGGCGTTGGACCTCCCACCCCTTCCTGAGGACCGTCGACAAGACGATGACACCGTGGAAGTCGAGGTGGCGGCAGCGGTGACCGGTCGGTACGTTCTGAACCTTCACGATGTAACGCCACACTTCAACGCCACGTCCTCTGGGATGGTCGAGCAAGCGCTGGCGAACGGCGCCGTGATGTTGGCGTTGGCGTTGCCCGGCATGCACGGTTTGCTGGGCACCAAAACGCTCGACGAGCAAGGCGCCCAGCTTCCACGCTTGGGTCGAGAACTCGCTGGAGCCGCTAAATTGGCCGGCGTAAAAGGCATCTTCCACAGCGATGAATTGCCAGCGTACGGCCTGACGTCCAACGAGGTCAACACCGTTCGTGAGCAGCTTGACCTCGCCCCCGACGATGCGTTCGTGCTGTGTTGCGCTCCGAAGTGGCAGGCCTCGCTGGCGTTGGAAGCGGTGCTGAACCGAGCCCGCCAAGCGTTCCACCGCGTGCAGAAGGAAGTTCGCAACGTTGTGGTGAAGAAAGGCGCTCCCGAAGACGGGACCACGGCCCCCATGCGACCTTTGCCGGGTGGGTCACGGATGTACCCTGAAACAGATGTCCCGCCCCATGCCGTCACGGCCGAGCAATGGGCCGATGTGCTTGCTCGCTTACCGATGGACGACCAAGCCCGTGCCGACCGTTTGTCCACCACCGATGCTTCCAGCGATCAAGCCCAGCAGTTGCTGGCTCGCGAACTGGACGACGTGTACATGGAACACGTCGACGCCGTGCCTCACAAAGCGTGGGCTTCCCTCCTGTTGACCCACGACGACGAAGACCCGCTTCTTTTGGTCAACGTGTTGATGTTGCGCAACGAGGAGGTTGTTGCCCGCGACCACGTGGACACCCTGGTGGAAGCCTTCCGAGGGCAATCCCCGACCTTCGAGGCGTTGCAAACCTACGTCGAGGCGAACGGCCTCGGCCCGGTGGATGTGGGTGATTTGTCGGCCATCGTCAACGGAATCGTCACGGAACGCATCGACTTTGTTCGCGAACGTGGGATGGGTGCCATGGGCCCGTTGATGGGCGTCGTGATGCAAGCAGCCCAAGGCGCCGACGGCAAAGCGGTGAGTGCGCTGCTGCGAGCTGCCATCCAAGCCGTGATGGAGTGAAACCATGCGCCGTGCATCCATCGCCATCCTCGGGCTGTTTCTCTTGGCCGGCGCAGCACCGTTGTCTTCTGCAGGTTGGACAGCTTCGTGGTCCTTCGCCCTGGATGACGGATACATCACCACGACACCCCAAACCGACGGCACCGACATTTTCCTTCGTTCATCCGGGTTCTGGGTCGACGAGGCTCGGCCTGAGGTGGTGGCGCTCAACGGTCAAGGTGAGGTGCAGTGGCGAACCGAGAACCCCAACGCCACCCAGCACGACATGTCGCCGTTGCTCTACATCAAGCGGACGGCGGGGGAGTGCGGCGATGCAGGTCCTTCGTTGCTGGCTGGCTGGTCCGACGGTCGTTTGGAACGTTTGGACCCCAGCAACGGGACATCCATGTGGTCCATCGCCACCGAGGTCGACGTTTGGGGCATCACGGGTTCCTTGGCCAAGGACGGGGACCATGTGATCGTGTCCACCCGAACCGGTTTGTTGCGCGTGTGCATTGCGACCGGGGAGGTGAACCTCAGCGCCTCAACCGGGCTGGGATGGCGCAACGGGCCGACCGTGACCGACGAAGGGTTCTGGCAAGGCGACGAGTCGGGGCGGTTGTGGCACGTCGACCGAAACGGCACAGCAACGGTTCGAGCCAACCTGTCGGGTCACCTTCGCCACCCACCCGTGGTGGCCGGCGACCACCTCTTGCTGCACGTCCAACATGCAACGAACAGCACGCTGGTGGCGTTCAATCGCTCCACCAATTCGACCGATTTCATCGCTTCCTCGGGTCCTTCGCCTGCGCTTCCGCTGCGCGTGTCCGGAGGCGCCTTGTTTGGTGACGGCGACCACCTCACGAGCGTCCTGTGCGAGGCAACGTGCAGGGTACAAGACCGAATGAACGCCACCACCAACGGTGCCATGAAACGCGACCGATCGGGATCGGTGTGGTTCCCCATCAACACGCCCGAAGGGGGTTGGACCAGCGTCGACGTGTCGTCCAACCTGACCTTCGGCACAGCCTCAAAACTCGTGACGTCCTTCGACACCTACGGCACAGCGGCGCCCCTGTTCATCGGCGAGCGGATGTACTTGGGCAACGATGCAGGGGTGTTGTTGGCTCACGAAGTGTACTACGCTGACCCGCCCCCGTTTGTGTACGACCCCATGGCAACCGTGGGCGGAGCGGTGCTGGCCACGTTCATGGTGGGCTTGGCCGTGCTCGTTCGTCGAACATCCCCGCTTTGGGGTTGGCGCGGGTTGAGCGCCGTGGCCCTTGTTCTGGTGCTCGTGATGCTGCCCGATGCCGTACGCGAATGGAGTGCTGAAGCCCCGGTGGTCCAAGGACCAGTCACTGCCTGGAACGAAACCTGGCCTGAGGGTTGGCGGGACGGGCACGTCCTCATCGTTGAATTTGAAGATCGGACCCTGATGGAAGGAGGGTATACAGGCGAAACCACGGTTGAAGCGCTGACCCGTGAAGGGGCAGGGGACATGGGGCTGCCCTTCGAAATTCAAAACACCGTCTTGGGACCCTACCTCACCGCCTTCGACGGTCAAGAGGGGTACGGTTGGGAGTACTTCGTCAACGGCGAGCGCGTGCCCCTCTCCATCGCCGACGCCGAGTTGACCGAACCCTCCATCGTCCATTGGCGACTGGCTTCGGCGAGGTAAGGCCTAAGGGGACCCGCTCGCTGGGCGGGCCATGTTCGAGGCCGTTGGCGTCCACGGGCCGGAATTGAGCCCAACCGCTGCGTTGGTCCTTGATGCGGTGCTGGCGGCTTCGGTGTTCACCTTGTTGGTGGCGTCCGCACGCCAGAAAACGAACGATATGGCGCTGTTGGGCACGCTCGTGTTGGCGTGTTCTGCTGTGCGCGTCGTGATGGTTCCGTTGCCCAACGTCCAACCCGTCACCGTGGTCGCCCTGCTCGTTGGTGCACGGCTCGGCGCTGCTCGAGGCGTGGCGTTTGCCGTTCTGGTGGCGTTGCTCTCCAACGCCGTCATTGGTGACGGTTGGTGGACGTTGTTCCAAGCCATGGGGTGGTCGGTCATCGCCGTGTTGGGCAGCCGTCTTGACGTGGGCTCATCCGAGTCGGTACCCCTCCCTCGGCTGGCGGGGGCCTCGGTGGTGGCCGCCTTCCTGTTCGGCCTCATCACAACGTTCTCGCTGGTGGACGGCAGCACGACGGCGGCATCGTTCACCTCGTTGCTCGTTCAGGGTTTGCCGTTTGACGTCGTCCACGCCATCGGCAACGTCGCTGTTGTGGTTTGGTGCGCACCCATGTTGATGCGTTTCCTGGACCGAATCGACACCTCCTTGGAACACGTGATTGAGGTCGTTGAACGCCATGCCATCGATGGATGATGCGCCCAGCATGGCGCTGATCGTTCGCCGAGATGTGGTGATGTCCGCAGGCAAAATGGCTGTGCAGTGCGCGCATGCAGCGGTGACCTGCACCCGCCGCGCCCGCCAACATGGCCGCCTGTACGACCGATGGTTGGAAAGCGGTGCCCGCAAGGTCTGCCTGGCGGCCGAAGACGAAGCGCACCTGAACGAATTGCTGGCCATGGCAGAAGCGCATCAAGTGGTGCATGCGCTCATTAAGGACGCCGGACGCACCGAACTGCCTCCGGGTACGGTCACGGTCCTCGGGTTGGGCCCCGCGCCACGGCGTGCGTTGGACGCCATCACGGGTTCGCTCGCATCGTGGTGATGGCATGGGTCTTCGTTCATGGTTGCACCGAATCACGGCCCCAAGCGGTGGTGTGGACCGCATTCGTGGACCGGTGAAGCTGGTGTGCGTGGTTAACCAGTCGCTCAAAATGGGCAAGGGAAAGATGGCAGCGCAGGTGGGCCATGCATCCGTGGGTGCGTTCCTCGGTGCAGGACCCACCCACGCCGGTCATGTGGAGGCATGGTTGGCCACCGGTCAGAAGAAAATCTGTGTGAAGGTGCCCGATGAGGCAGCATTCGACCGTTTGATGACCGAAGCCAAAACGCTCAACGTCCCCTTTCATTTGGTACGAGATGCCGGTCACACCCAGATTCCGGCCGGTTCGAAGACCGTGTTGGCCCTCGGTCCTTTTGAGAGCGAAACCCTTGACCGCCTGACGGGCGAACTCAAACTTCTTTGACACCGCCTTGATGAAGGGGAGGACGCAAGGGGTGCCATGCGCGAACACCCCTCGGACCGCGTTGATTTTCGCTCCGACACCGTCACCCAACCCACCGCTGCGATGCGGCGGGCCATGATGGAAGCGGACGTTGGTGACGATGTGCTCGGCGACGATCCCACGGTGATGTCCCTCGAATCCCGAGTTGCGGCGCTGTTCGGCAAAGAGGCCGGCCTGTTCCTTGCCTCGGGCACGATGGCCAACGCTGTTGCCCTTCGAACCCACACCGTGCCGGGCGATGAGATCGTGTGCGACCGAACCGCCCACATCTACCGGTACGAGGGCGGCGGGTACGCTGCCCTGTGCGGTGCGTCCATTGCGTTGGTCGACGGGCACAAGGGGTTGATGACCCCCGAACAAGTTCATGCGGCAATTCGAAAGGCGGATGGCTCAGGCAGCCACTACCCAAACAGTACACTGGTGTGCGTTGAGAACACCTCCAACCTTGGCGGTGGCGCGTGCTACGATCAGGCGACGTTGGACGGCATCGCCGCCGTGGCAAGAGCGCACGGATGTGCGACGCACATCGACGGTGCCCGCATCTTCAACGCCAGTGAAGCCACCGGTGTTTCGGTTGCGGACATGTGTGCGGCTTACGACTCGGTGTCCATCTGCTTCTCCAAGGGGTTGGGTGCGCCGGTGGGCTCCGTGTTGGTGGGTTCAAAGGCCTTCATTGCACAAGCCCATCGCTGGCGCAAGATGTTTGGAGGTGGCTGGCGCCAAGCCGGCCTTCTTGCGGCCGCCGCCCACCACGCCCTCGACCATCACGTGGGGCGCTTGGCAGAGGACCATGCACGGGCACGCCGATTGGCTCAGGCTGTCGACAGCATGCCCGGTTTTTCGGTTGACCTCGACACGGTTCAAACGAACATGGTGTACGTTTCGTGCGAACGACCAGCGTCTGAGGTTGCCGCCACCCTCGCGAGCCACGGTGTGGACGTGTTCGACATCGCGCCAACAAAGGTCCGAATCGTCGTTCACCTGCACATCACGGACGAGGACGTGGACCGGTTTCTCGAGGTCATGCGGTCCGCATTTTGATGGAGATTTATATCGCCTCAAACAACCATGAGGTCATGAGTGACAACAAGGTTGACCCTTTGCCATGCGTTCACAACCGTGCTTCGGAAGAAGGCGTGATGGTGTGTGAACTGTGCCGATCCATGCTGAATCACCGCCCACGAGAGGGTTGGCATGTCCCGTTGAGCGATGAGGAACATGAAGAAGCCATCTCGCTGTTTGGCGGTTCATCGTTGTCCAGCCAGCGACGATGGAAACACCTCGCTCAACGCATGAAGGATTCCTTCCACGTCAATTGGGCGCGCTTGGCGGACGGTGGCGATCCCGTCGTCACGCTGCCTTGTTCGGACGAAGCGTTTGCTGCCTTGATGAGCGATGCCTTGGCGGGTCGGGATTTGAGCCCGGACCAACAACACTGGTTGAACGTCGGTGTTGAGCTTCGCGACGGCGTGTGGATGCGTCGCATGAACGGCGTGTGGTACCTGAACGACGTTCCTTTGGGCGCTCGCGTGACCGACCCGATGGTGCTGGAGGTGCTGGGCAACCCCACCGTTCGAGAAGGTTGGGATCTGACCAAATTGTACACGGGTTTGGGAGCGCTGCACATCGCTCCCGATGAACACGAAAACGCCGACGTCCCCCATTTTTTCTTTCGTGGACGCTACCACCGTTTGATTCACCCCCATCACCGCCCCATTGGCACCATGCTGTCGTGGCTGTCACTGAAGATTCGCGTGAACCGCACCCGTGAGGGTGCACCAAAGGAAGCGATGAGTGCACTGGCATGGGCCTACGATTTCAAAACCTGCACCACCGATACCGTGCGGAACATTCCGCACCAACGCATGGTGGACGAGGCGTTCGCTCACCGGCCGACGGGGTTGTTTGATCATCACGATGAGCCATGGATGCAACATTACCGCGACCACGTCTCCACCATGGACGATGTCGACAACCTCGACCACCCTTTGCAAATGGGTGGGTCACGGATCAAATTTCGTGTGCGTTCGCCCATCAACCGAACTCGATTGGTGCAGGTGCCAAACCGACCCGACCTGTGGGCACTCTTGATTTCGCTGACCATGAGCCCATTGGATTCCAGGCCGGGGAAGCTGCTCCTCGGTTTGCAACACAACTGGTCTCGACCGTACTTCAAACGCAACATCGACGCCCCTGAGGTGGTGCGTTCGCTGGAATTTTGCCACGACATTTTGAACGGCATCTTGGGTGCTCGTGTGGCTGTCCAACACGACCGGGTGCTCATCATCGGTCAACTTGGGCATGTGTATGAAGTGAGCGTGGGGGAGGGCCAGCACGGTGCGCCGTATTGCATCCAACATCGGACGTCGTTCAAACCCCACGCAGGGAGGGACTTGTGCATCCACAGCGGTCAGCGCACGAACACGGTGCCCATCGGGGACACCCTTGGCTCGGTGTTTCTTTCGCTCTACAACGATGCCACCGCCGCGATCAACATCGACAGCCTCGCATCGATGATGATGAACGCCACACCCTTGGGTTTCCCCGAGGAACCCGACGACCGATGGCGTGGGCTGCTCAATCAAGAGGCCGTTGCCAGCTTGGATCGATTGGCTGAGCGTGGTTTGCTGCGGCCACTGATGGGTGAACGGCGTCCTTGGTTCGGTGGCCGGGCCTTCCCGGACGACCAACGTCATCGTTTCCATGAGATGGAGATGCATGGCTACATCGAGGCGGAACACCGCCGTCGTGATCGCCGACGTGGGTCGTCACGTCACGGTCGGTGGCGGGAACGGTTCAGCGCCGCCATGGAATGTGGAGCGGACCTGCCCTACGACGACGTGGTCAACGCCTGGCGTTCATCGGTTCCTCCATACGATGAGCAACGTCATCGCCGTGTGCGTCACGGGCTCAGGGACCGCCATCGCATGTTCCGTTTGGAGCACCGGTGGTTTCGCGGGATGCCGTACCGGCAACGCGAGGACGTTCACGAAGTGGGGGATGTTCGGGACGGTGAACGCCGATGGTGTGAGGCGTTTGCTCGGATCTGGCATGTTCTTCTTCGCCAGCCGCTTGGCGCTTGGGTCTCGTTGCCGATGAACAACGGTGGCGCGCTTTCGCTGGAGCGAACCGAACTGAGGGTCACGGTGCGCAATCAGCAAGAACGCAAATTCATGCGGCGCATGGCCCGCTTGGCCGGCTACGTGTTGGACACGGAACACGAACGCAGTGTTCGTCTGGTCCGTCGCGACCACCCCTCTCCCAACGCTCGGATGAAACTCAGTGAACTTCTGGGGAAGATCCAACAGGATCAGGGTGTTCGAGGGGCACCGCCTCGCTGGTGGAATTACGTTGAACCGTTCGCTGTACCCGATGAGATGGCAGACCTTCGGTGGCCGTACCACGAGGATTTGACGGATGCACCGTCGGCACGGCACAAGCAGCGAGGGGAGGATGCGCTGCCGTTCATCCCTGCCGAGGATCAAGTGGACGACGCGTGAGGGCGACCGCCACCACAGCGGCCAGACTCGACCATGCACTCATCCACGGCATGGCTTCGTCCTCGACCACGACCGGGGGGGCGGGGTTGACCATCATTTCAGCGGGGGACAGTTCGTAGATGAGGTGGATCTCCATGTCGTTCCCATCGTGCGCTTCGGGCAGGGTCAACGAGGCGCTTCCGTTCAGTGCATCGCCGAGGTCAACGATGGCGTGTACGATGTGCGGGTAGGTGCCCAGTCCGTTGGTCCCTTCCTCGAAATCGGCATGGGCTTCCACCCACCACACCGTGACGTGAAGGTCGTGGCCTTCCAACACCTGCTCTTCGATGTCAAGGTTCCAAGCGACGGTGCCGGTTTGCGTGTCGGTTGGTGTCCAGGAGAACGCGGTCGTGCCGTTCCCGAGTTCGAGGTCGGTGTTGGCAAGGTTGGTGAATTCATTCACCAACGTGCCGTCGTCTGCTACACTGCCGATTTTCTTCATGGAGCCGTTGAGCACCACGGTCGGGGGTGAGTCGTACCCATATTTGTCCTTCCAACGCTGGTCGAGTTCATCCGTGCCGAACGGGTCTTGGGTTTCCCCGATGGACCGATGGATGTGGTACTGTTGGAGCAATCCTGCTGCTTGAACGTCCTCCAAGGCGTGCTCAACATCAACGCAATTCTCGCACCATGTGGCCGTGAACACCTCCACTACGGCCTTCAGTTGGCCAAGTTCGGTGACCTGCGCTGATGTGTTGTTCGCCGAGGTCCATTGACCACCAAACATGGTGCCGGCCTCGGTCGGTTCTGCGGGCAAGGCCGCTGCCGTGTTGATCATCGAGACCATCACGGCAACGGAGAGAAGGACGGTGAGCGTGCGCTTCATGACACTCCCACGGAAGGGGCGCCTTTCAACCTCGCGGACTCACTGCCCCGAGCCGCTCGTCTCGTCCGAGGAACCGTTTCGGTCGCTGGAACGGTCCGTCCGTTCGGCCTCGTCTGAAGCATCCGTCTGGGTCTCGTCGGCTTGGCCTTCCCGCCCGTGCGGCGAACGGTGCTTCTCGAACAAGGCAGCACCCTGTGGGAAGATGCCGCGCTCCACCTCATAGCGGAGCTGCGCCAAGCGGCTCTTGATGCCGGCACCGGAGCGGTCGCCGACCGCGCGGCCCAAGGCCGCCAGGTTTTGATGCTCGAGATCCAGGGCCGTCAACGCTGCCAACATCACCACCGAGCAGAGCATGGATTCATCCATGTTGGCGGTGTATGCGTCGGTGGAGGGCTCGCCAATGGCGGTCAGCATGCCGTCGTACACCTTGTTCAATGCATTGTGTTGTGCATCGGTCAGGCGGCTGTCCAGTTCGTTGAACAACCGGTCGGTGTGAACGTCCACCTTGTCGTGACGGATGCCGTTTTTGATGTACGCCTTCATCTCGGCATCCATGTCGGGTCGTGGGATGGGTGCGAATTTCTGACGGCAGCGGGCTTTGTAATGCTGCGAAATGGTTCGCTTGGCGTTCTTGAATTGGGTCTGCGTCAGGCCGTGTTCAGCGAGCAAGGCCGCTCGGTCAATGTGGAGGGCGCCGAACCATTCGTGGGCCAACTCGGCGATGGCAATGGCCATCAAAACGAGGTTTTGACGGTCCGACTCGCCCTTAACGCCCGAGGGCTTGCGCGTGATGCTGGTTTTGGGGCAGGCCAGCAGTTTCTGTTCGCTGGGCGACAGGGTGCGGCGGATCGCCTCCTGCATGGGGGTGAGTTTCTGGGCGGTGGCGCGCGTCAGGAACTCCACCGTGAGGGCGAGGTTTTCGCCGAAGAGTTCGCGCAACGTTGCAACGAGTTGACGGTACATCGGGTCTTTCTCACGGTGGGTGGAGCGGTTCACGCGACCCAACCGTCGGTACAAGCGAAACGCATCGGCCGAAAGTCGGTTTCCTTGGGCATCAAACCGGTCGCCCATGGCGTTCATCACGGTTCCAGGGCCACGTCCCTCAAGGGCGTTCACCCGTTCATTCTGGCGTTCATCACCGGCGGAAATGGAGCTGTTCGTATCCGCATCGTTCGGGATGTAATCGAGCGTCAGCCCGCATCCTTCGCAGCACATCTCGCCACGCACGCTGTCCAATTCCCACTGCTGTTCCACACCACATTCTTCACAAAATCGCTTCATCGTCGTTCACCTCTGTTGGTTGTTCCTTGAGTGTTTTTAAGGGATTCAAATCCGCCTTGGGCGGACTGAACCTCCTTGCTCACCGTGCGGTTGTTGGCCGCTTGCAGGTTGTGCGCACACTCAAACATGAACACTTCATGTTATGAGCATACACTATTTGAAACTTACGGAGAAGCCCCCACAAATTCCTGAATCCCAACCCGACGCTGCCCCATTTGGCGAAAAAACAGGTCCGCCATTTCCGGTCACCGACACACCGCACCTCAAGCAACCAACCAACATGAAACAACTACATGAAATGTTCCACCGTTTGCTTCGCGCATCTTCAAGAACGCTCGCCGGTCATCTCAGGAATGAACGTCATGGTCCAGCCTCAGATCACGTCGGAACATGTCCCTGCCGGTCAGGGCCTGCCGCCGTGGTTGTTCGAAGCGTTCAGGGATGAAGACCCTGGCCTGCTCGTGGTGCACCCCAACGAGCACCACCGTCAACAAACGCTGGTCAATCTCCACGAACAAGGCTACACCCATGCCCCGCAGGCCCACACCACCCTCAATCAGCTGTGGCGTTTGCTCCACGTTGATTTCCGCCTTCCTGTCATGCTCAATGACGACGTCACCTCGTTCATGGCGCTCCATCGTCGGTGTGCGACGGCCGCCGAAGCGCATGGCTTTCCCTTGCTTCACACGCCGGGGGCGGGTTCGTGGACGGTTCAGAAAACCAAACGCCTCTTGAGCCTCTATGCCGAGGTCAGCGGTTTGCGTTCACCGTTCGCTTGGTCGTCCAATCCCGGGGTGGACATGCTGCACGATTTGATGCTGGCCCATGAGCGGGAAGCAGGTGGAACGCTGCCGATGTTGTTGCAACACCATGTGCTCAACGCCCTGAAGCGTGCTGAGCACCCCCCCTTCCACTTCGCTGGGCTCAACGGCATCGTGTTGCTGGACACGGCGCCCGATTTCAACGAGATCGAGCAGGATCTGCTCACGCACCTGTCCGTCCATTGCCCCGTTCACCAACTGGTTCACCCCGGTTCGTTCCGATTGGGTCATCACGGCGCGTACGTGCTCGACGAGCCACCGTGCACGGAGGAAACGCTGCCGGCCTGGCTTCCGCCTCACCCCGTGTGGGCCTCCGACGGAACCGCTTGGTCCACGCCTGCAGGCGAGGACCGCGGGAGGGTGTTGACGCGCATCGCCTTGGACCACGGTGACGACGCCCTCCCCGCAACGGCCCACCTCGTCGGTGATTTCTTGACGCACGAGGGCGGTTGTGTTTTGGTGGTGGACGGTCAAGCCCACCAACGCCGTGCGGCATGGCATCAATGGTTGAAACAATGGGGGGTCGTTGCGCCCTCGCAGACCCGGTCGATGCGTGAACAACCCGTTTTCGCCGCCGTCGTTCACGCTGCTTCCATCGGACAGGGCATGAACGCTTGGTCGCTCGAAGGATTGCGCACCCTGGTCACCTCAAGCGCCCTGCCCTGGTCGACCGACATGTTCCCTGCGCTCGAGCATCCCAGCCAACCCAGCTGGCGGCCCAGGCCGCATCTGGAGGTTTTGGCCGACATTGGTCAGCATTTCCACGTCTTGGGTGGGCCCGGCGCCATCGCTCGTTGGATGGGAGCATTGAGTCAAGCACGCCCCTCGTTGCTTGAGCGCCGTCCTGACGAGCGCAAGCAACGTTTGGAGGAAACGCAGTGGTGGCTGGCATGCGTTGTGGCGACGTGGGCACCGTTGTTGATGCCGGAGGACCGTCACCATGTTGGGCGCGAACGGATTGGGTGCAGCTCTGGACAGGTGTTGCCAACGCCAAAGGCACCGGCCGACGGTCTTGAATGGCTGAGTGAATCCGTCGGCCGACTTGACATGGAACGCATGGCTCGGACCGTCGGACGTCACAACCGAGGCTGGGGCGACCTGCAGGATGTGCTCGAGGCGTTGGATCGCGTGGTGAAGCAGGAAGGCACCGAACTGCTCCAAGGCCAAGGGATGATCGACGTGCTTCACATGGTCGGTGAGGCCCTCCGTATCCCGTCAACTGAACCGCAATCGCCTCATGTCACGGTGCTGACGCCCGAAGAGGCCCACGGATGCAACGCTGATTTGGTCGTTCTGGCAGGCCTTGATGTTCAATCGTGGCCCATGAAACGACCGACGCTTCCGTGGCTGGACGCCACCGCTCAGTTGGAGTTGGGCATGTTCCACAACGACGTCTTGGTTCGCCAGGGGCGCCATCACCTCCGTCACTTGCTCAACGCCGGCCGGTATGTGGCGGTGATGGACACCTCATCTGTGGAGGACAACGGTCCCAGCGCCCCTCTGGCCGAATGGCTCACCGACGTTCGTCGATCCCGCACATGGGATGCCATGCGCCAGCCACCCCCGTTCATCCCCCCCTCCCGTCATCAAGGTGAAGGGGCCGAACGTCGTTGGGCGTGGTCGGTTCGAGAGCGGGGCCATGGGGCCTGGATGACGCCCCAATTGGGCCCAGTTTCCACCGTTGCTCACGAAGGCACTGGATCCGAGGATGGCTTGCTTCCCAGGTCGGGACGTCAGCGTGCGGGCCAACGGGCGCTTGCCATGAGGGATGAAGGCGACCATACTCTGCTCCATCCCATGGGTGTGGTTCGCACGCACGTCGCCGCTGTACAGGAAGACCGCTACCGCCGTCAACCGATGGCGAAACGGCTGGAGGAAGGTGAATGCTTGCCTTGGGATGCGCGCACACATCTCCTCTCTGTGGATGCGCTTCGCTTTGGTGTCGGTGAACTCAATCACCTCAAGACACCGAGTGCAGATGCCCCGCTGTGGCCCCATTTGGGGCATCGGCCGGGGCGCTCCCACAGCATCGCTGCTGACCCGCGCCCCCTTCCACCCTACGGTTCCGGCCCCGATCATCTCAACGATCGGTTCGGGCACCTCTCCACATCCCTCCATCGAACGCGTTGGTCGCCAAGCCGGATCGAAGCCGTTCTGCGCTGCCCACGTCGGGCGTGGTCGGAGGGTTGGCTGGGCGTTCGGAGCGACGGTGAAGCCCCCTCTGAAGACATCGACAACCGCACGCGGGGCCAACTTATGCACGACGTGTCGGTGGCCCTGCTTGAGGCGCATGGTTTGAGGGTCAGCAAAGTCGGTGAAGCGCCGGCCTTGCCGTTGCATCTCGGTGTGCTTGGAACCGTCACGGACGCTTGGGGTGCGGTGTTGACGTATCTCGCAGAACATGCCACTTGGCTGGGGCGCTCCAACGCTGTCTCCGTGCACCGCACGCGTGCCTTGCTCAACGCTTCACCGGACGCATGGGCCGCTCACGTCGAAGGCGCTGCCCCCCTACCCATGGGGGGTCAAGTGGGCTCCATGCTCGAAGCCACATGGGCGCTGCGTCACGCTGCCCCGTTGGTGGCCGAATGGCCCGCATCGAACCTCGATGGTTCACCGGTTTTCATCGACGCACCGTCAAGCGATGATACGGAACGGGGGTTCCACATGTCAGGGTTCGCCGACCGAATCGATGAGGTGCACCTCACCGAAGCGCAACGCGCCGTTCTGATCGAAGCGGGTGTGTTGGGCGACGCTTCACATGCGGCGCCCTACCCACTCAACGGGTCGCAGCGTCCCGTTCAACGGTTGGTCGTTGTACGTGACCTGAAAACCGTCAACGGTCCGAAAGCAGACCGCTTGGGATTGCGTCACGCTCGTTGCATGTTTGAGGACGTGCAGCTGGCGCTCTACGCCCGTGCTTGGGAGCAATCGCATCCCAACGACCGTGTGGTTGGCGTTGGTGCGTCCGAAATCGGTGAACGCACGGTGCACTACGTTGAACTCGATGAAGCCATGGACCCCGTCGCCGACGGGCTCATGGTTGGCAACATCACGCAACATCTTCGCCATCACTTCCCGAGGACCAACCCTGCTGATTCCGGCCAGACCGCCTTTCGTCGCTGGATGGAGGAGCGGTTACGCGTGGCGCAACGGGCCATCGATGCTTTCGGTGCCGGTCACATCAACCCCACACCGGGCCGTCATTGCACGTACTGTGCGGTGCGGGACGGATGCGATGTTGCGTCCCTTGGAGGTGATGAAGGATGATCAACTTCAACAACAGCCAACGGTTGGGGCTGGACCTCGATCGCCACATTGCGCTCGACGCCGGTGCAGGCACCGGCAAGACCACGGTCATGGCCGAACGTTACGTTCAGCACTTGATCGCGCACGACCAACGCGCCACGCACGTCACGCCTCAAGGCCCTCGCACACCGCTTTCCGGTCACGGGGCGTTGCGAGCTCCAGCACGTGAACGAACCGACTTGGAGGCGTGGCCCGGGTTGCTTCCCTCCGAAGTGGTGGCCATCACGTTCACCAAAAAGGCAGCAGCCGAACTCAAGGCGCGCATTCGGCAGCGTCTTGGTCAATCGCGAGCCACCGCCGTTGCTGCCGACGATGCAGAAGGTGTGTTTGACCCACGGCTTCGCTCGGACGCCGACGTGGAGATGCTGTTGTCCTCGCTCGATGAGGCACCGATCTCGACCATCGATGCCTTCCTGAACCGGTTGATTCAACCCCACATCGACCGGGTCACGTTGTACCCATCCTACACGTTCGTAGCCGAAGCGCAAACACCCGTGATGCTCAACGATGCCCTTCACACAGTGTGGCGCATTCGTTCGGTTGAAGACGCCCACGAAGCGGGTGTGCTCCATCACCACGAGGCCTTCATCGGCGCCAGGGATCGACTTGTTGCGATGATGGGCGGTCAAGGGCCCGCCGAGGTGGTGCTGAACGGATTGATGAACCGGTCGCTGTTCGTTGAGCAATCGCACCGTGCCATGATTCAACGGTCCGAAGACCTCGGTCTTGATTGGAACGGACGCGGACCGGTTCCGGTGGCGGTGTTGCTCGATCTCATCGCAGAACCGGTTCGCCACGACCTTCAAGGGCACCTCAGTGCACTTCACGCTGATCTGCGGGACTGGGTGGATCTGTTTCTCCAGCATCACGAGCGCTGCGTGGCTCCAGCGGAGGGTGACACGCACTTGACCCGGTTCAACCACTTGGTTCGGATGGCCCACGGCGACCTCCCCGAATCAACCGGTGCAGGCCTTTCGTGGGCTTGGAAACTCAACATGGCCCTCGCTTCAACCTCCGGTTTGGCCGCCAAACCTCCGACGTTCTTCCCACGGAGCGCACTGCCTCAGTCGGATGGCTGGCCCGCTGGATTGCTGACGAAATCCAAGGCGAGCACGGCCGGGATTGGCAAGGATGGGCGTGCGGCACTGTACGATCAAGCGGGTGTCCTTCAGGATCGCCTCGTTCGGCGTCTTCACGCACCGTTTGGATCGTTGGTGAACCTCTTGGCCAAGGCGGCCTTCCTCATCGAGCCGGGCGATGGATTTGACGGGATGCCGCTCGATTCACCGTTGCGATTGGCGCCGTTAACCCACCCCTTGCCCAACGAACCGCCCTCAGCGGGGACCTTCGTGGACGGTGAATTGCAGGCCCAGGTCCTCAGCGACTTGATTGAAGTTCATCGAGCGACCCACCAAATCCTCGCACGACGAAAATCACTGGATGGGCTCCACGATTTCGATGATTTGCAACGGTTTGCAGCGGACGTGTTGCTCGCGCGGTGCCCCGATGTGTGCCGTCATCGCTATCCTCCTGAGGTCATCGATGCATTGGACGGCTTGGGCGATGAACCGTGGAGCGATCATCACATCACGCGCGCCCTAACACTGCTCAACGATCGTCCCGAGTTGCAGGCCGACCTGCACCAACGCGTGGCGGTGCTGGGCGACATCCGACGGCAGTTCCGTGCGTTCATCATCGACGAATACCAAGACACCAACCCTGCACACTTTCGCCTGCTGGCCAGGCTTTGGGGGCGGCGCCATCAACGTGCCGACGACCCTCAGCGTCCTCGCGGGGCGTGGGACCCCACGGTCTGCATCGTCGGTGACATGAAACAGAGCATCTACCGATTCCGCCAAGCCGAGGTTTCGGTCATGCGCCGTGCAGTGGCGATGATTCGGCGCTGCAACATCGACGAGGCCGATGATGCAAGGCTGGACCATTTGCGACAGGAGGGCCACGGCCGGGACCCTCGGCCGGTGGGTGCGGGCGGTGAAGGCGGTTCCTTCAGCAATGCACATGAAACACGGGCCTCGGCTCCGCACAGTTTCGTCCCCTTGAACCAAGAGGACGGTGATGAAGGGGCCATCCTTGACGGTGAACGCCTTCAACGCCGACGGGAAGGCCACATCGACCTGGCCTCCAACCATCGAACCCGTGCCGATGTGATGGAGACCATGAACGACATGTTTGACGAGGTGTTCGACCCCCACCATCACGACTTACCGGGGGATTGGCACGCCGAGCCACAACGCTTGAGGCCAGCGCGAATGACCGATGAAGGTGGCGTGTTCGAATGGCTGCTCCCCGTTCAGGGGACATTGGACACCGTCCCCGAATCCCTTGATGAACCGCTTGACACGTTTTCGGATCCTCACGCCGCTGCGGTGCACTTGGAGCATGAGTTGGTGGCCCAACGCTTGGCATCCCTGATCGGCGGTGGTGCCACACGCGTGTGGGACGCCGACCGAGTCTCGTGGACCCACGTGACCGAAGTTGGCTCCGAGGTACGTCCCTCAGACGTGATGATCCTCGTCAATTCCAGGCGCCATCTTCCCGATCTCGTTCGTCGATTGCGTGAACGCGGTTTACCCGTCATGGCAGACCGATTGGGTTTGTTGATGACCCAACCGGTGGTCCAACCGTTGCAAGCCCTGCTCACGTTGATGGCCCACCCCACGTCCAGGCTCGCTGCCTTCCAACTCGCTCGGTCACCGGTGATGGGGATGTCGGAGGACGAAGTCCATGCGTGCCTTTCGGGGTTGGGTGACGGTGAAGATGCTTGGTCGCACCTGATCGCACACGCTCCCACGCCCGGCACGCAGGCCCTCATGACCCACCTCTGGCAGCGGGCCAACGCCGGTGCCCTCTACGAGGTGTTTGAGGACGTGCTTGACCACTCGGATTTGCTGGCTGCTTACCCCGGCGATGCCGATCGGCAGTTCGCTGAAGCATGGTACGCCATGCTCCATGACATCGGTGCGCAACACGGTCACGACGTGGGTGCGGTCCAAGCCAACATGGCAGGATTGAGGCAATTGGGTCAACAGGGGCCGAAAGCCATCAGCCCGGCGGCAACGGAAGCGATCCAAATCATGACCATTCACGGGTCCAAAGGCCTTCAATCGCCCGTGGTGGTGGTGACGGGGCTGTTCACGGCGGGCAAAGCCGATGCTACGGTCTCCATCCAGGACAACGTGCTCGTGACCCCACAGGCGGTGGCCGGGCGAGTCCAACCGTGGTTGGGCGCCCAGCGGCCTCAAGACGGGCTTTGGGCGTTCGCCAGCGAGATGAACAAAGCCCAAGACAAAGCGGAGTTGCGACGGAAATTCTACGTCGCATTGACACGAGTGAAGGACCGTCTTGTGGTTTCAGGGGTGCCAGGTGATCGCAGTGAGTGGGACGAGACCAACGGGCGCCTGGCGGTGAACGTCAAGCCGGACCCTCGAACGATGGGCTCCATGTTGATGCAAGGGCTCCGTCGCGCAGCCTGGCTGGCCAACACCGCTCATCCGTTGCTCGTTGAAACAGAAGCATTGGAGGCGGATGAGTTGCCGCCGTTCTCGCCCAGGCGCGAGACGGTCGCGTTCAACCCTGCCTCCATGCTCTCCACCGCTGCGCTTGGTCCAACCGGCGTTCAAGGCCTCCGTGTTTACCACCACCCAGCGTGCTTCATCCAGCCCATCCCTTCCTCCCCCCAAGCCCAGTTGCGCGAGCTCGCTGCCCGGCTTGCGTCCACTGCACCGTCCGAACCAGCGGGTCCACGTTCGCCCCCCCCAACGGTGGCGGTGATGAAAGGTGCAGCTCACCACTTGGACACCACGTCAACATGCCCACGTCGCTATTGGCTTGAACACGTCAAAGGTTGGCCAACGGAACCGCTGTGGTTGCCTGGACGACCCCGCCCCCCCGCCCACCAGCGAGGCTGGCCCGAGGCGACCACGTTTGGTCTCATGATGCACCGCTTGCTCGAAATCGGCTTGAGAAACCCGTGTTCCATCCACGCCACGTCTTCGCCCTTGTCCCGAGACTGGTTGCACGCTGGCGAGGACCGCCTGACCGACGATGAGGCGCTTGGGGAAGTCATGCACGAATTTGGCTTCGGAACGAAACAGGCAGAAGGGTCCGACGAAGCAACATGGCGCGCCCGGCTGACCCACCTGTCATCCTTGGTCCAACGCGGGCGACTCGGTCGCATGCTCAACGGGGAAACCATGGACGGGCTCAGGGTCGAAGCCGTTCGCACAGAATTGCCGTTTTTCCATCGCCACGGGTTGCCGGTTGAGCATCGCAACACAGCAGCGTTCACCTCCCCGCTGCACGTGACCTCGGTGACGATGGACTTCAGCGGTCGTGCCGACCTGGTGCTGGCATTGACCGACGGTTCCGGGCCGGGTTACCTGCGCGTGGTCGACCTGAAGACAACCGGTTGTTTGGGCGGCTTCAACCCTTCAACACCCGCCGCCGGTCACCCGTTGCAAGCCTGCGGTCCAGAAACCGTTGATCTGTCCCCGCAGAACCAGGCGGAAGCCGACCTGCTGATGAAGCACCGCTTGCAACTATCGCTTTACTCGTTGGCGTTGGAGGCCATGGAACGAAACAAGCCCGAGGCACAGCGACGTACCGTCCTTCCACCGGCGGTGCTGGTCGGTGCCAACGGCCGGACGGTGGCGCTTGACGACGCCCAGTTTGAGCGTGCCAAAGCCGACCTCGATGCCCATTTGGTTTGGCGCGCCCATGTGCACCTCAACCCCGCCACGGAAGCGCCGCGCCGCTTGCCCATGGCCGCCGGAGCGTGTGAATCGTGCCCCTACCATCGAGGGCATGTCCGTCGCTGCGGGCCGGAGGGCGAGCCGCTGGGTGTGGGTCCGTTCACTTCTGACCCATGAGGACGAGCGTGCCTGCCCAACCGTCCTTTGCACCGGTTTGGAACGCCTTGACGTGGCGGAAACCCGCTTTGTTCATGCCTTCGACCCAGGCATCCATGCTGTGCATGGCCATGTGAACGTTGAGCGAACTTGACCAATCGTGACACGCTTCGTTTTCTTCGTAGTGGTCCACACCGATCACCGCCCAACCGCCGTCGTTCAGCCACGCTTCGCGAAGCGTTTCGAGGAAGCCCATGGGATCCTCAAGGTAGTACAGGACTTCCATCGTGTGCACCAGGTCAACGGGTGCTTCAGGGCGCCATTCGGGGAGCATCGCCAGTGTATAATCGCCTTCGGGGTCGAGCGTGTGGGCTTTGTCGATCATCGTCTCGGCCCCGTCGACCCCCGAGGCATGCTTGCATGCATCAAGGGCGTTGAGTCGCCGCACGACCCAACCGTTCCCGCACCCAACATCGATGGCCGTGAATTCCGAGTTAAGCTTGGGAAGCACCGCTTCCAACATCGCTTCGACGCTGGCCGCGTGGCCTTTTTCCATGCCCTCGTCCCGGCCTGATGCCGCCCAATCGCTGAACAAATCGGTCGCTGCACGTTGTGCCATGGTTGGTCCAAGCGCAGGTTCTCCATCAACGTGTGGATGGGAAAGGCACATGGTGGCTCAGCGCACGCCTCCGCTCATGCTTGACATGACCACCACCTTGGACGATGTTCTTTATGCGCCGCACGAACCCTACACGACCGGTCGATTGGTGGTGAGCGACCTTCACACCGTGGCTTGGGAGGCGAGCGGCAACCCCGATGGCGTTCCCGTTGTGGTGCTTCACGGAGGTCCGGGCGGGGGCGCTCAGCCATCGTACCGTCGCTATTTCGATCCTGCAGCGTTCAACATCATCCAATTCGATCAGCGGGGCTGCGGCGCATCAACGCCCCACGCCGAGTTGACGGACAACACAACGCATCGTTTGGTGGAGGACATCGAAACACTCCGCACCCACCTTGGCATCGAGACCTGGCATGTGTTCGGCGGGTCGTGGGGCTCCACCCTTTCCATGATGTATGCCCTTCACCATCCCGAGCGCGTTCGCTCGCTGGTGCTTCGCGGCATTTTCATGTGCAGGAAGAGCGAACTCCACTGGTTCTATCAAGACGGTGCCAGCCACATCTTCCCCGATGCGTTTGCGCCGTACCGCAACCACATCCCGCCTGAAGAACAGGGCGACCTGATCACGGCGTATTACCGCCGTCTCACCAGCGAGGACGTGGAGGTTCGTCGAGCAGCAGCGAAGGAATGGACACGGTGGGAAATGGCCACGAGCCGTTTGTTTCCCGACCCGACTTACCTCGACAAAGCCGAAGACCTTGATTTCGCCGTCGCCTTTGCTCGGATAGAATGCCACTACTTCATCAACGCTATTTTCGTTGAGGAAGCTTACATCCTCAACCGAGCGGAACGGTTGGCGGACATCCCGACGGTCATCGTGCAGGGTCGTTACGATGTGGTCTGCCCGCCACGCAGCGCCTGGGAACTCCATCAAGCGCTCCCTGACAGCCGGTTGGTGATGGTGCCCGATGCTGGCCATTCGATGGGGGAGGTCAGCATCGCCAGGGAACTGGTCAAAGCCACCGACGACCTCCGATGAAGCACCGTGTTGAGCCCCCATCCGGTCCAGTCAAGCGTCGGCTTGATAGGGAGGGAACCACTCGCGAGAAGCGGAGCCTTGGGCTCAGGTGATTCAATGACGGAAGGGACCCTCACGCCGGATGTGCGCATCAAGCAACTCGAAGAGGCGTTGGCGACCGAAACCGACCGCCTGCAGAAATTGTTCGCTGCCTATGAAACCCAGGAGAAAGAACTGGTGGACGCTCGCGCTGAAATCGAGGTGCTCGAGAAAGAGATCATCGATCGAGAAATCGAAAAGGAATCCTTGGAATCCATCATCGCAGAGAAGGACGTTCGCGCTCGAGAGTTGGAGATGCGGGCCACCAAAGCCTCCAAGCGCGTTGAACACCTGGAACCTGAACTGGACAAGATGGAGGAGAAGTACTCCCGTGAAAAGGACCGCTTGGGGAAGGTCTTCGGCATTGCCGAGGAACTGGACAACGACCTTCGCATGGCCGTCACGGAGATGAAGGCACGAGACGATTGGTACGTCGATCACATGCAAATCTTCGAGGACCTGAACAAGGCCATCAAGGAACGCTACGACATGATCGAGCGCGCCGTTGAGGCCGAACGAAAATCGCAGCACATGACGCGCGTGTTCGCTGAACGCCTGGAGGAAATGGTGGAAGCACGCTCCCAAGAAGCTCAGGATGAGGACGCCGAGCCAGCGACCTCAGAACCAGCCGTTGAGGCAACGACCGAGGCTTCGGATGACGCTGCCGCCGAGGATGAACCCTCCGTTGAGGAAGCGCCCTCGGACGATGCGTCCCCGGACGGTGAACCGGAGGACACCGAAGGCACCGTCGGCGAAGGCGAGGAAGCTCCTGCTTCATGGGGCGATGAATCCGACCCATGGTCCTCCGACGCCTAGGTGAGCACCGATGGGTCTGTTGGCCCCGGGTGGCCAAGTTCACGTGATGATGCTGACCATCATGGGCGTCTCGGCTTTGCTGGTGGGAGCCGTCATTGACCCCGTGGCGGGGATTGTTCCGCTCATCGGCATGTTGTGTTTGATGATGGCCACCTTCGTGGCGTATTTCTGGCGCGACCCTGACCGACCGATTCCAAAAACCAACGGAATCCTGCTTTCCCCTGCGGATGGGCGCCTCATGTTTGTGGTCCGTGAGCGTGCCATCGGACGCCGGCCCAGTGAATCCGAGATGACCTCCGGCTCGGTTGAGGTTGACCCGTTCACGGGCGATTGGTGGCCCCAACCCCTCGACCATCCGTTGACCTTCTCGACCGAACAGCGGTTCGAACCTGTTCCCACAGGCGAGGAGCATCCCACGGATGTGTGGCGGGCGGCGGTGTTCATGTCGCCGTTGGACGTTCACGTGAACCGTGCTCCCGAAGCCGGCCGCCTCGAGCGACTGGAACTTCGGCGAGGCAAAGGGCGGCGTCGCGGTCCGTTCCGTCCAGCGATGCGGAAGGAAAGCGAATGGAACGAACGCGTGCGCGCCGTGTTCATGCTGAAGGACGGTGTTCGGATAGAGGTCACGCAGATCGCTGGCGCCCTTGCCCGAAGCATCGTGCCCTACCTGTACCTCGACGAACCCGTTCGCCGGGGTCAACGCATCGGCATGATTCGGCTGGGTTCAAGGGTCGACGTGCGCGTTCCAGCGATTCACTACGGCCCTGCTGGTCTTGCGGCAGCATCGGACAACCACCCTGAACATCCAAAGGGCCAGCAGGTCTTTGCCGGCCGAACAACGCTTTTCCGTTCGGTCCAACCGGGAGAGGATGAGTGACCATGTGGAAACGGACCCTTCCTGCCGTCTTGCTCCTGATGGTCATCGGCTCACCGTTGGTGTACTATCAAGCCGGCAACTTGGTGTACACGCAGGCTGCGGCATCCAACCCGGCATGTTCCGGTCATGCTGAACGCAATTCACCGGATGCGTTCAGTGTGGAACTCTGGCACGAGGACGTGAGCAACGTCACGCATCAGAAGAACGAAACCCTTGCTGCCAACCTCGACGGGTTGTGGTTCACCTCCTGGGAGAACGTCACCGTTGGGGTTCCCGGCGAAGCCATCGAACTCGCTGGTTGGGTCATGGAGCACAACGCTTCCCAACCTTGGGTCATCCTTGTTCACGGCATCCGTTCCTGCAAAGCCAATCATGAGGTGCTGATCCCGGCGGCGTGGTTGCATCAAGCGGGGTTCAACGTGGTGCTGTTTGACATGCGCGACCACGGTGACAGCACGGTGGAGGACGGCTTGGTCTCCGCCGGCCAGCGTGAATACCGAGATCTTCTCGCCGTGTGGCAATGGCTCCAGGATGAACGCAACGCCTCGCCCGAGCGCATCGGGGTGCTCGGCGTGTCCATGGGAGCCGGCACTGCGGCCATCGCCTTTGGGGAGGAATCCGGCCTCCAAGCCGTGTTCCTTGAGTCGCCGTTTTCCTCCATGGGGTCGATCATCGAAGAAGAGCTGGCGTTTGCGGGGTTCCCGCCGTTCCTCAAGGACGCCGCCGTGTTTGCGGGCAAGGTCTCCTCAGGCGATGATTTGGTCAAACGGGAGCCCATTGAAGCCCTGAAGCGAACAGGCGACCGGTCCGTGTTCATCACGCAAAGCTTGGAAGATGTGCGCATCAACATCCACCACGGGCGAGCGATGTGCGACGTCGCCACTGCGCACGTTGGTGACAACGGGTCGGTCGATTGTTGGTTTGAATCATCGGCTGTGGCGCACAACGACCGCAATGAATCCGGCGTCCTTTCCCACGTGACCTTGATGCTCACGCATCCCGAAACCTACCGCAGCAAGATGGTCAATTTCTTTGAACAAGCCTTGGGCTCCACTCAAGCGGTGGTTTGAAACACTTGACTCGGACGGACAGGACGGTTGAAGATGACGCTCAACGCCGACGACCGAATGCTTGGGAATGGAGGAAAAGGCCTCCGCATCCACGATCTCGTCAAGGCACCAGCGAACACGCCATGGGCGGTGGCGAAGCAGCAATCTTGGGACGCTTCTGAACCCGCTACCGTGTATTCCACACCCGAAGTTCGATGGGACGGCGAACCTTGTTCGGCCGTGACCGTGATCCTTCGGACGAAAGGGTGTCACTGGTGGTGGTCGTCGGGGTGCACCTTTTGCGGATACTTCAACGACACCCGGGACGACGTGACCAGCGAAGACCTGCATGCCCAGTGGCAGCAAGCCCTTGACCGGTTCGACGGGTTTGAAGGCCATGACATGGTGAAGGTTTACACGTCGGGCAGTCTCCTCGAAGACCGGGAAATTCCCGTCGACTTCCAGGCCACCGTGCTGGGTGACTGCGCTCGGTTGGGCAAGGAATTGGTCGTGGAAAGCCGCTGCGAGCAACTCACCAAATCCAAACTGGCGTGGGCCACCGACATCAATCCCAACTTCACGGTGGCCATCGGTTTGGAGGCGTACGACGACGAGGTGCTTCGTTTTCACGTGAACAAAGGGTTCACCACGTCGTCCTGGGAGCGGGCTGTTGACAACCTCAACGCCTTCGGCTTGAGGGTCAAAACTTACCTGATGTTCAAACCCCCGTTCATGTCGGAGGCCGATGCACTGGACCATTGCGTGAAGTGGATTGACGCCGTGGCCGACCGATCCGATGAAATCTCGGTCAATCCGATGAACATCCAGCGCGGGACGATCATCGACCGCCTTCACCGTCACCAAGAGTACCGTCCACCCTGGCTGTGGTCGTTGGTGGCCATGATTCGCTCGAGTCATGCCCTGATTCATGCCAACGGTGCTGCACGAACCCGGCTCATCGTTCATCCGACGGCAGGTGGGAAGATTCGAGGGTCGCACAATTGCGGTGCTTGCGACGCTGAAGTCGTGGCGGCGATCGAACGCTACGCCGTTTCAGCTGATTTGATGGAATTTGAGGGGCTTTCATGCGATTGTGAACGCACGTGGCAGGCTGAACTTCAGCGCGATCGGAGCCTCCCGGTTCCGCTGGGCACTTCGAAACCTCGTCGCGGCGCCGCGCTTGATATCTTACGAGCTCCATAATGACCATTCAGTGGGCGTTTCTCGTCCATGTCGGTGGTGAATCTTTATCACCGCCCCGCAAGTGGAGAAGATTGCCCCTATGGGGCATCTGTTGGTGTTGGCATGTCGAAATCTTCTGCGCTTCCCGATACGATGGTTGGAACCGGTGAACCCACCACCAGCAGGGTGGTGCTGTCCCTGCTGTTCATCGGCATTTTTGGTCTCTATTCCTTGTTTTCAAACGTGTTCGGGTGGGACAACCTCCCGGTCTTGGGTGACCTCGTGCCACTCGTTGAGAACCTTGGCACGGGCGGCATCTGGTACTACCTCATCGGCTTCCTCGTGGGGGTCGGTGCCATCGTGGCCACCTTGGTGGGCGAGGTGCTCGCAGAGTAAGGAGGTGTCATGATGGAAACGATTCTGATTCTCGCAGCCTTGTTCATTGGGTCGGTCTACCTCATGTCCCGTGCCGTGGAAAACGGCGTTGGGTCCTTGGGCGGTGCCCTGCGCCAAATCGGTTTGTTCGTGTTGAAGAAGAACCCTCCCGGCCTGGTCGACGTGTTCGACGACCGCGCCGGCAGCGGTGCTCGAACCTGGATGAACTTCGGCATGGTTTGGCTGACACTCGCCGGGATTCTCGGCTTCCTCGACGGATGGCACCGTTACGACCCGAGCGCCCTCGATTCGTTGGCCAGCGTCGGCTGGTCCTATGAGGATGGCTCGGCGCTGCGCGACGCCACCGGCAACGTGCTGCGCATGGCTCTTCTGTTCGGGTTGGTTGGCGCCTCCATGGTGGCCGTTGCCCGCAACGGTGACGGTCGCCTCGCCAGTGAAGCCAACGCTTCGTTGGTGGCCGTGTTGTTGTCCGCCGTCCTGGCGGCGCAGTATTTGCTGCCCGCCATCCTCGGGTTTGCCGACATCGATACCGGGGCCAATCCCTTCCGGACGATCTTGCTGAGTCTCGAGACGTTGGTGTTGGGCTTGCTGTTCATCCCCGTGCTGATCAACGTGCTGTTGACCGCCTCGACGCGGGGTCAAGAGGACCTCTCCACCTCCTCATGGTTCCTCATCATGGGCGTTCTCGTGCACATCATGGCCATGATGGCCGTGTTCTTCGGGGAACTTGCGGATGCCGATCAGGTCGCCTGGTTCGGCGAGCGGGTCGCCACCGGGTGGGTGCCACTGGCGTTGATGTTCGCCGTGGGCTACCACGTGGTTCCCATGGCCGCTCAGGTGCCCATTTGGTCCGGCACCCTTCGCTCAGCCAGCATGTTCTTCCTGTTTTTGACCGTTCCAGCGCTCTCGCTGACCTCGGTGGACGCCTCCGGTTTCATGACGAACCTGGCAGCCATCCTCGTCACCCTCGGCATCCTTCCCGTGCTCGCAGGTTCAGTGAACATCGTGATGACGGGCATGAAAGGGCTGGCCTCCGTGGTTGAACACCCAGGGGCCATCGCCGGCCTCTTTGCCTTCCTGTTGCTCCCGTTCTTCGTCGTCGGGACCTACTTCACCGGTATGGACGCTTTCGTTGGCACCGGCGAGCTCGGTTCAATCGCCCACACGGTCAACATGGGGTTGCTGTTCACCGTGGGTGGCTTGCTCACCCTGGCGGGTGTGTACGCCAATTATCCACTCGCTGTTGGCAAGCCGCTGGCCAACACGTCCAGCTTGTCGACCTGGTTCGTTGCAGTGGGTGGCGTCAGCGCCACCGTGGCTTACCTCATCGGTGACTTCACCAAGAACGCCGTCATGAACAGCGGTGTTGAGGACGCTGTGTCCGCAGACGGTGGATTCTATCTCACCGGATCAGCCTTGTTCTACCTCGTTGGGATCGGTGCCATCCTCGCTTCGATGACCATCATCCGCACGGGCATCGCTCCTGCCAAGAAGAGCATGGACATGACCTCGGCCCAAGCCATAACCTCCTACACCTTGACGGCAGGTTCCACCACCACGATCCGCAACCTCATCGGGCGCGGCGTCGGTGTGGACACCGAACTGGTGGTCAGCGAGACGGCGACGAAGATTGGCGGCTCCACCGTCATCGCCGTTGATGCCGCCCTGCACAACGACGAGGTGAAGGAATTCCCCGTTAAAGCCAGCGACGCCCTCGTCTCCTTTGTTCAGTACCTCACCAACTCGGGGCAAAGCGTCATGGACGTGTTCATGGCCATGGACATTGACCACTCCGGTCGCGTGGACAGCGACGAATTCCTTTCAGCGCTGGTGAAATCCGACATCAAGGAACTCACGGCCATGGACGCCGAAGCTTTGGTCGCCGGCATGGATTTGGACGGTGACGGCCAGCTGAACCTGCCTGAACTGGACATCGCCATCGCCCTAATCAAGCGCGATCACAACATCACGCCACAAGAAGAAGAGTGATGCCGCTCGGACGTGGTCCTGATGCGCATCGGGCTGGTTGGCAAACCCAATGTCGGTAAATCCACGCTGTTTGCTGCAACGACGATGGCCGCCGTCGACATCGCCAATTACCCGTTCTGCACCATTGACCCCAACGTGGGCGTAGCGTTCGTTGAAGCTCGTCTGGACTGCCCATGCCGCGACCTTCGGCATCGGCTCGAAGCGGACGGTCGCTTGGCGCCCGTATCGGACGATGACCCGCGCAAGGGCAGTCTGTGCGAACCCCGAACGGGCTCGTGCATCGGGCATCGTCGAAGGGTCCCTGTGGCGCTCATCGACGTGGCGGGATTGGTGCCCGGTGCGAGCGAAGGCAAGGGCCGAGGCAATGCGTTCCTCGCCGATCTGGCCAACTGCGACGTGCTCATTCACGTCGTGGACGCCGCTGGCACCACGGACCTCGAGGGCCAGTTTCACGGGACGGGAACTTCCTTGGAGGTGGCTCAACAACGCATGCGAGAAGAAATCGATTTTTTGCAAGCCGAGTTGGACGCTTGGGTGGGCAACCTGCTCACGGAGGGCTGGCAACGCGGTGTTCGCCGTGTGCAGGCTGAGGGTGAAAAGGGACTTCTTTCCTTCATCCATGAAAAACTGAGTGGGCTGGGCGCCACGCCAGCGTTGGTGGCCGGTGCTTTTTCTGCGTTCAAGGAGGTGCATCCGACGGAGGCTCAACCGTGGGATTGGGACGATGGGACACTGCGTGTGTTGGGTCATCACGTTCGTGCGAGCCTGTTCCCGGTCGCCTACGCTGCCAACAAATGGGACGTGGCGCCTGAGGGCTCTGCCCCCCTGCTTGACGGGCATCGACTTCATCCGTGCATGGCGGACGTTGAGTTGGCGTTGAACAGGGCCAACGAAGCCGGCCTCATCCACTATCGACCGGGCGATGCTCGGTTTGAGGTCCCCTCATCGGACCGTTTGAACGAGGCCCAGACCAAGGCGTTGGCACACATGGGCGCTCGTCTGAACCGGCTCAACGGGACCGGTTTGGCACCGCTGTTCGACCACGTCCTGTTCGACATGCTCGAACGCGTGGTGGTCTACCCGGTGCAGGACGAACAGCGCTGGGTGGACGGGGATGGGCGGGTCCTCCCCGATGCGTTGGTGGTCCCCGCTGGGACGCAGGCAAAACCGCTGGCGTATCGGGTTCACAGCGACTTGGGTGACGGTTTCATCCGTGGGGTGGACGGTCGGACCAAACGCGTGGTCGGGGCCGATCACGTCCTGCAGGACGGTGATGTGCTCAAAATCCACGCCAAATCGTGATCAGTGGCCTTTGGGTCGATCGTAAGCCGGTGTGAGCCGAGCCATCTGGCCGGAAAAACGACCGCCTCGGTAAAGGAACAGGACGGGTGCGAGCAGGGTCAACAGCAACAAAAGGCCGAGGAAAAACACGCCCCAGGGCTCCACATCCGAAAGGAACATTCCCCAAAGCGTCCAGAGGAACGGGATGTACAGGAAGATGCTGTAGCGTCGGGCTACGGTTGAAAACCGGGCGCTGGATGTGTTTTTGTCAAAGAGCACGGGGACTTCGTCTTGGGTGACCAATCCGTGGTCCACGCCGCACCGAACGCAAACTTGCGTTTTCGGGCCGTTGCCGTGGATGAAAAACTCGCGAGGGTAGGTGCTTCCACAGTGTCGACAGGTTGGCATGGCCCTTCCTCATGGTTGGCCACTGTGATGAGATTTTTCAACCATCCGATGCATACGATAGAAATTGGTCCAGGAGTTGAACACCGCCCGGCGAGCCGACGGATTCGGGATGGAACTGAACACCGTGCACCAATCCGTTGCGATGCGTGAGCCCCATCACCAACGATGTGGCGTCTTGCACGGCATTGACCAACAGCGGGTGGGCGTCGTGCTGGGGCACGACGGTCAGTGAATTGTACCGTGTGTGCACCATCGTTGCCTCCGATTCGGCGAACAGGCCGGTGCCATCGTGCTTCACCTTGACCGGAATCCCGTGAACGGGCCCGGAGGGTGATCGCTCCACCCGCATACCGCTGGCCAACCCCAGGGCCTGATGACCCAAACAAATCCCCAACACGGGGCACTTCACTTGTTCCGCTACGGCGTGATGAGCGATGGCCATCGTCAGGTCGGCTTCGGACGGATGCCCTGGTCCTGGACCCAGCACGATGTGAGAGGGTTCCAGCCGGTCAAGCACATCGAACAGGACTGCCGGTTCATGGAGGTCGTCCATGGACCTGGAACGGCCGTGGACCACGACCACATCGTGGCCCAAGGCGGCAATGGCATGAACGATGTTGTTGCTGAAGGAGTCAAGGTTGTCCACGAACATGACAGCATTGGCGACACGATTGAGCAATGCCTCGGCGAACGGCACGACTCGACCGGCGGAGCCGTTCAACACGAGCCGTTCGGGGGGGTGTTCCACCGGGTGGACCCTCAGCGGTTGTCGGGGAAGCCGGTCAACACCGTTCTGAATCCAACCCGCCGCACCGAGCAAGGCTTCGGCTTTCCATTCGCTTTCAGTCACTTCTGAATCGGGTACGGAGCCGATGGTGATGCCACCGCCAGCGCCAACATGTCCGGTCCAGCGCTTGCCCGTGCGATGGGCTTCCAGCGTACGGATCAGGATGTTCCACGTGCTGTGGCCCGTGTGGACGTCCACCCAACCTGCGGAACCGGTCCAGAACGAGCGTGGCCGTTGTTCCAACTCATCGATGGCTGCACACACCACGGTGCGGGGGCAACCGGTGATGGAGCCTCCGGGAAAGACGGCTTGCAAGGCATCGATGCCGTCGCGCCCTTGGCTGAATTCACCTTCGACATGGCTGACGAGGTGCTGAACGTTGGCGTACGCTTCAACGTCGAAACGGGCGACATGAACGCTGCCCACCTTGCACACCGTCCCCAAATCGTGCCGCATCAAATCCACGAGCATGCGGTGTTCCGCTCGTTCCTTGTCGTCGGACAGCATAGCGTCACGAAGACGGTCCGACTCGTCTTCGTTGGCACCTTGCGGGGCCGTACCTTTGATGGGGGCGGTCCGAACGGTGGCGTCGGTGGTTTCGATCAGGCATTCAGGTGATGAACTGACCAGCGCCAAGCCGAGGTCGTCGGCCTCCATATAGGCCGCATAGGGGGCAGGGTTGGTGGCCTGAAGCCGCTTGAACACCGACCATGGGTGATCAATGGGTCCAGACCAGTGTTTTCCGAGGTTGGCTTGGTAAAACCGTCCATCCTTGATGCCCTCCCGAATGCTGTCGATCAGCGCTTTGTGGTGCGTGTCGCTCATGGAAACGGTGGCCTCATTGCCGAGCTGCAGCGCATCGTTGGTCGATGAAGCATCCGCACTCCAGCGTTCCACCGCTTCGAGGGCAGCACGCCCCCATGGGTCGTTCACGAGGGCCGTGATGCCGTCCGATGCTGCATCGATCAGCAACCCGTTGTCCACGCGCCACAGGACCGTCAGCACAGTCCCGGGTTCGGGTGGATGTTGGAGCCGAAGCGGCTGGGTCCAGGAAACAAGGTCGTACGCCAGGGCGCCGCACCAAAACGGACGCTGTGGCGCTGAGCCGTGTGCGTGTGCGTCAAAACCAGTCACCGGCGTCATGTCGGCCAATTTGCGAAACAAATCGCCAGGGTGGTTGGCCATGATCGAGTCCCGATGGTACCACGAACCGTGCTTCCACTCCTCCACCTCTGCACGCAGGGGCGGGTTTCGTTCATGCAGTTGGATCTCGCCTTGTGTGGGTCGGTGCGGTTGAGCGGCGGGGAGCGCCGAACGGTCGGGTTGACGTACGACCACCCTCAACGTTGGTGGTGCCGACACGAGTGACCACCGTGCGAGGTGAGAGGCAGGTCCTCCTGAAACCAGACACGCACGGTCGGGCGCACCGTAACGCACGGCACTTGAACCGACCAAACCCTGCGCCCGGAGGGCTTGTTCAACCTCAGTGAACCGTTTGCTCATCGTTGGGCCTCATGGATTCCCATGTGGCAGGCTGAGAATAATGTTCGCTCAACACCGTTTGCAAGTGGGCTGAAAAGGCATTGAACGACCCCATCGGTTCACCGTCAACGGCGTCCACCCTGGCCACCCCCAACCCGGTCCCGACCACGACGAGTTCACGGCATCGTGCGACCAAGCGTTCGTTCAGGCGCCCACGCTGCACAGGGTACCCGGCAGAAGGTAACCGTTCGGCCAGATGTTCAGCGACGATGCCTTGCACCCCGCCTTCGTCACTCGACGGCAGCCAGACGGTACCGTCCTCGTCCAGCAGCATGGGTGTGGCACGGTCTGCGTCCACAATGGCGTGGTTGTGAATCAGCAACGCCACGTCGCAACCGGCTGATTCAGCAGCGGCCTTCGCTGACCGGTATGGCGCCCAATCGCCGTGTTTGGTGCCGTTGACCTTGGGCGTCCAACGCGGCGCTGGATGAGTGATGGCTTCCACGGGTTCGTTGAACCAGCCCCGCTGGCGCTGCGCCCAGGACCACGTCCCCTCTGCAGCGTTGAAACTCAACCTTCCCAGCGTTGCTTCGGGACCGCCGTGCGGTTTCAGGTGCTCCCAGTTCGGCTCAGTAAGGTCCATCCTCAGGCGTCGACCGTGCCGTTGGAGGCGGTTCCAATGCGCCATCCAGTCCGCTACGCGGCCCTGCGCGTCGACCAACATCGTGGTGAACACTTCGCTCCTCGGGCCGTCGACCATCGTTGGCCCTCACAGCAAATCGTCAAGGAAGGAGGTATCGATGTTGGGCATTTGGGGCGGTTGGTCGACCAGTCCGTCGAGCAATGCAGGGTCAACTTGGGGCTGAAGAACCGGCATGGGCGTCTGGTAGGGGCTTCGTCCGGTTTCGGCAGCTTGGATGCGTTCAGCAGCCGCGTAAAGGTCGCCGGCGTCGCTGGAGGAGATGCCGGGTGGCGGGGCGGGTGCGGGCATGGGGGGAGCGCTTGGGGCACTCCAGTTGCCGCCTTCAATGCCCCACGTCGCCTCTTGCAGCTCCCAGCGTTTGTCGGTTTGACCACGGCGTCCGCGAACCACAATGACCAACAGCAGCATGATGATCAGGACCATGCCCGCAGCGATCAAGTTGGGTCCGGTCAACAGGGATTCGAGTTGCAACCCGTCGCCTTCCTCAACCGTCGCTGGGGTGCTGCCGTCCTCGCCGTCGATCGAAGCCAAGAGCACCGACGCCACCGTGGTTTTGCTCACGCTCTCATCGAACGGAACGGCCGCCACATGCCACGGACTTTGGTTGGTCAAGTCCGCGAACAGATCGTTGGTGATGAGGAAGGTGTTGGAAGCTCGGACCTCACCCACAAGTTGGGCATCGTCGGTCGTGTCGAAGGCCTCGTTGTGGATGTAGATCCGGTAGCCGCGAACCCGCGCGTCGGTTGAGTGGTCCCATTCCACGAGGATGCTGTCGTCTTCGAACCATGATGCACGGACATTTTCGAGGTCCGGGAGGTGAGCGCCCGGGTCCGTGATGCCTTCGTTGGTGGATGCCCCGTTCACCATGGTCAGCATGTCGGTGTGAGCGTTTCCAGCCGCGTCAACAGCAACGACGGCGGCCCAAACGGTCTGGCCCGGTACGACGGGGGCATCGCCTGCCACGACGTCGATGACCACGGGGAGGGTCGGGTTGCGTTCAAGGGTGTGAAGGACGGGGAGGGCCGGGGTGATGTCGCCGTTGAAATCGTAGGTCGCTGCATACACCAGATAGTGGTCCAGGTCGCTGGCTTCAGAGAGGTCAAAGGACAACAGCAACGCGCTCCCGTCATCGTTGGGACGGTCCACGAGGGAGAGGGTGCTCAAGCGCTCAGGGGCTTCGATGTCGTTCAGGTTGTCCACCGGTGTGACCGTCGCTTGCGTCAAGTCGTCAAGGTGCACGTTGCCCTTCAGGTCGTGAACGGTGACGGCCACATACAGTTCGATACCGGGTCGGATGAGGCCGGGTTCGCCCTCCGTAAGGGCGTTTCCGTCGGTGTACAACGCCGTGGACACGGTCAGTTCGATGGGGTTGGTCTGCTCGTCGATCCACTGCTTGTTGAACGAAAAACAACCGCATGTGCTGTCGTCGGTGCCGGTGATGGCGTGCAGGGCACGGAGGTCGGTCACGGCCCGGTCGGCCACCCAAACGGTGTAGGAGGCGAAATCGTCCACTTGGCTCGGTTCCCACACGACGTCGATGGCGGTACCGTCGTCGTTGCCGTGGTCAAACGCCAGGAGGTTGCTGATGCGCTCGGGCGTGCTGCCCTGTCCAATGATGTTCTGCATGGGCGTGGCCAGGACGATGTTGACCGTGTCGATGTCTCCGTTCAACCACGCATCAAACGCCACAACACCAACGGCATAGGTGCGACCATCGGTCAGCGGCAACCCGTCGAGTTGATTGATGACGGCGCTGGTGGTGTCACAAGCGTTGATCACGGTGGCTTGAGAGAAGTAGGCCACGGACATGGGGTTGTCGAGGTCATCGGGTGCGTTGTCCCACGGAATCATGTACACGGTGTAGAAGGCGCAATCCTCGGCCGTGCTGGCGTTCCATTCCACACGGATGCGTCCACCCTCATCGTCGGGCACGTCCAACGCTCGGGTGCCTTCGATGGGGTCGGGCGCTTGGTTATCGTTCAGCTCGCCGGTGGGCACCACCGGTCCGACCACCGTCACATCGGAGAGGTTTTCCTGACCCGAAGCATCCACACAGGTCCACCCCAGCCACACGGGGACGCCGGGCGTCAAGGTCAACGTGCTGAGGTTGCCTTGGTTGGGTTGGTAACTGGCGACCGGACTCATGCCGTAGACATCGGTGAAGGGTGTGGTGGCCACGTAGACGTTCGTGCTCGCCAAATCCAACGCCGTGCATCGAGCCCACTCGAGGTCGAGGTCACCGTCGTTGTCATCGCCCTCAGCAGGCGTTGCGGTGGCCCATGCGGGTGGACGCGGGACCTCGTTGCTCGGTGAGGCCGGTCCGAACGGTGTGGACACTTCGCCCCAGCGGCCGTCGGTGTATTCGACAACCACCACGCCGTAGTAATCGACACCGTTCTGAAGGGGGACTCCGTTGGCGGTTTCCACTTCAGAGGACAGCCGGCTGTGAAGCGAGATGGCTTTGTCGGGCGTTTGACTCATGAGGGAGGCTTCGGTGGGCAGCGACGACCAAGGGCCTTCGTTGAGGAAGATGAGGTAGCGGGCGAAGTCTTCGTCGTGCACCAAGGACCACGAGGCGGTGAGGGCACCGCCGCCGTCGTCGGGGCGATCGACCAGGTCTTCGAGCACCACGGGTGTGTCGTTGCGGACGTAATCGTACACCAAACGCGCTTCCAGCGAGCCGTTCGATGGCGACAGCAGCCGGAGGGTCACGTGTCGGGTGTTGTCGAAAAGCGGAGCCACGTCAACCGCCGATTGGAGGTTCATGCTCAAGGCCGGGTCGTCACTCAAATCCAGGGTCACATCGTAGAGCAACCGTTGCGACGACGCCCAAATGGCCGCACCGTTCACCGGTGAGGTGAACACCAGCGGGACGTTTTGGAAGAGGAGGCCGTGTGCTCCGGCCGTTCCCATGGAGGGATCCAACGTGTAGGGGTCGCTGGGGTCGACCAGCACGATGTCGGTGCCGGGGCGGGTCATGGAGGTGATGTTGAGGCCCCCACCGTTGCCGAGGGCACGCACCGTGAGCGGGTGGGCACGTCGCATGCTGTAGTCATCCAGTGGCGTGTACTGGCCGTTGTTTTCCCATCCGAACAGGCCTTCTTCGGCCGTGATCCACAAATGGTTGGCACCCAGCGCTCCGTCGAGAACGGTTCCGGGTTGGAAGGAGGTCAACACGCCGTGGCTGGGGGTTCGTGATTCGATGACGAGGGCGCGCTGCCCGTCGGTCATCGCCAGCAGGTCGTCACCGTTGCTCATCATCGCCGTGACGGTTGAGAACGCTTGAACGGCGCTGCTGCCGTCCTCAAACTCACCGCTGCTCGCATTCCAATGGGTCAACGTGCCGAAGTCGGTCGCGATGTGCACGCCCCACCAGTCGCTGGTGAGGGCCGTCACGGTGTTGGAGGGGAGTTGGTCAAAGCGGTGCGTCGAATCGACAGCATTCGTGGCGGGGTCGACCAAACTCACGCCAGGACGCTCAACGCCCCTTCCATCGTGGCCAATGACGAGCATGGGATTGATGCCGCTGGGGTTCTGGACGGTCAACCCCCATGCCGAGTCGCCCAGCAGTCCGTCGCTGGTGTCAATGACCGATGCCGTGGCTGTGGTTTCGTCCCAGGCTACAAGTCCTTGGGGTGTGGCAAAGTACACCGTTCCGCTGAGCACGAGCACATCTTCGACGATGCTGCTGGGCAGACCGTTGCCGGTGGTGATGGCGTCCATCCAGTCGGCTTCGGAGTGGTTCCACCGGCCCACGCCACCGTCGGTGGCGATGTAGAGAATGTCGTTGGTTTCATCGAACCCGTTGATGACACTTGATGGCAGCCCACCGATGAGTCGACCGCCGGTGAATTGGCCGGTGCCCATGTCGAAGAATTGGATGCCGGGGGGGCTTCCTGACTCGCCAGCGAGGCCGATGATCAACTCCGACCCGTTCATCACCATCGTGTCCATCTTGTCGTGAAGTGCACCGGAGATCTGAGTCACGGCCTTCGTGATCGTGTCGATCTTCATCAGGCCGGTGGGGTTGGTCGAGATGTAGAGGTCGGTTCCATCCAAGTGCAGGCTGTTGGCCACCGAGTTGGCGCTCAACGTCCAACCGTAGGCCCAATCCACCGAACCGTTGGGAAGGAACGTGCCCTGCAACAGGCCAGCTGCGCTGCCGAAATTTCCGGTGGCTCCAGCGTTGAGCACGCCCGTAGCGGCCCAGATGTGGGTGGTGTTGGATGTCATCGCCGTGACTTGACCGCTGACCAAACCTGGCAGGTCGACCACCTTTTGCGTGCCCAACGACGATACGGTGGACACGTGGCTGTAACCCGAGGTGCCGCCGGCTTGACCGTACATCCATCCGGTGCCACTGCCCATCCATTGCAACGACGTGACCGACGAGCCGCTGCTCATGACGTTGGCTTGACCGCTGGACGCACCGTTGGAAGCGATGATGGAATACCCTCCACCGATGGCGTCAGCACCGAAGCCGATCCCATGGCCAACGATGAGCTGGCCGTTGGCGTGAGCCAAACCGTCGTACCACACTCGGTCGGAGGGGAGGTTGTGGGTGGTTTGGTCGAGGCTCGTGAGCCAGGTCCCCGTGGTGTAACTGTATTTGGAAATGGGTTGATTGTCCTGGTAGTAACCGACGTAGAGCGTGTCGGCAGCGTCGCAAGCCACCGACGCGGGAAGGAAACCGTCCAAGTCAAACCGGTCAAACTCCGACACAAAGGTCTGATTTTGCACGTCATAGCGAGCGATGCCGCCTTGGCTTTGGTACATGGCGATGTTGACCAGACCACCGCATTCACTCATGGCGATGGGGTAGCCGTTGGGAATGTTGTTGTTGGCGTTGGCGGCATACGTGGTCCACGTGCCACTGCTGTCGAGGTGCGTAATCATCCCCTCAGCGAATCCTCCCCAGGTTTGCAGGCGCGCACCGCCGATCACAAGGTCGGTGCCGTCGGTCCACAGGTCGAGGAACTGGTCGCCGGCGTTGCTGGGCAACGTGCTGCCTTCGGACCATGATGTGGCCCATTGGTTGGTCGATTCGTTGTAGCGAAGGATCTCGCTGTTGGCAGCCAAGAGGGTGTGGCCGCCGTATTCCACAATGCCACGGATGGGAAGCTCAAACGTTTCCCATGAGCCCGTCAGGGTGCCGGTGGCGTCGTAGAGATCCAGTCGAAGTTCGCCCCATGCAACCCATGTGTTACCGTTGCTGCTGGTGTACGCCGTCACGCGTTCAACGGCACCGGTGGGCTCGATGCTGTTCTCGTAAGTGCCACTGGAGGTGTTCCACACGGCGATGCCGCCCGAGCCGTCGGCGTTCCACCATTGGCCGGACGCAAGCGCCACCATCAGCAGATCGCCGTGGAAGTGCATGCTGTACACGTCGCCGTTGGTTTCACCGAGTTCTGCCCCAATGTCAAGCACACCGGGGTTGGTGAAGTTGACCACATCCAGACGCCCCACTTCGTCGCTGTTGATGCTCGAATGGTAGTAGAGGATGTTGTTGTGAATCATCATCTGGTAGGCCGACCCTTGAGCGTCGTAGATGGCATCGGTCGTTTCGATGTCGGCCACTTCCGCACCGGTCGTTGCGTTGAGCAGTTGGAACCCGTCGTTGCCGCCCACCCACAAATGGTTGGGGCGCACGTCGGCCACCAAGCCCGTGATGTCGTCGTTGCCGCCGTCGAGCTCCCCGTTGGCTTCGGAGAAGGATGGCAACCATTCGCCCGAGGAGAGGTTGTAGCGGAGCACGCCCAATCCATCGGTGCCGATGTAGGCGATGTCACCGATCGTTTCCACCACTGCGTTGCCGGTTTGGGAGGCTTCGCCCCAATTGAACGCGTGTTGGAACGTGGTCTTGTTGATCACGCCCACGCCAGTGGTGGTGCCACCAAAGACGTAGTTGGCGTTCACGCCCACGGCGTAGACGGCCCAGTTGGGCATGCCGTCGTACACATTCACGCACTCGTCGATCGCCAAGGTGGTTCGGACGTACTTGCACAAACCGAGGTTGGTGGCGGCATACAGGTCGTTGCCGTCGGCGATGAAGTCGAAGAACTGGTTGGGTCGTGTGTCCCAGGTCTGTCCTTGGCCAAAGGAGGAAAATTGACTGCCGTCCCAGCGTCGAGCGCCCTGTTGGGTCCCGATGTAGAGGTTGGAACCGTCGGATTCGAGCGCGTAGATTTGGTTGCTCGGCAACTGCGTCCCTTGTCGATTGGCGGTGAACGGTGTGAGCAATTCACCGGTGGACAGGTCCTTGCGAACCACGCCGTATCCGGGCAAGCCGAGGAACAATTCGTTGCCGATGGTGGCAACTGGAGCGAAGTTCACCCCGTTGACGCCGGTGGAGACCCAGGGTGCCAGCCACGTGTCGTTACCGATGTCGTAACGCAGCACGCCCTCGTCGTCGGAGGCCACGTAAGCGATGCCGTTGTGGAGGGCCACGTCGCCGACGTTGGTGTTGGGCAGGTCACCGCTGCCGGTCGCCGTGCACGTGCCAGTGGCGCGGTCGAACGTGACCACTGTCTGCGGTTCAAGGCTCAGCAGGAGGGTCGAAGCGTCCACGGCCATGCTCAGCATGGCGCCGTTGGTGCTGAAGCAATTCTGGCCGGTGAACGTGGTGACCACCGTGCCGGCCGTGGTCATTTGGTCGACGGTCAAGGCTTCGGTGGCGATGAAGAGGTCCGTTCCGTCCGTGGACAGGTGCTCCACGGCTAGGCCGTTGGTGGTCCACGGGGCCAGCCACACGGCGTTTCCGACATCGTAGCGCAGGATGCCGGTGCCGTCCTGAGTCGCGATGTAGAGGACGCCATCGAGTTCGGCCGCTGCGCCCATTTCATCGGTGGCGGGGCCGCTGGAAAGCAGGAGGTTGCCTTGATGGACGGGCGTTTGGTCAGGAGCAAACCGGGCCAGAAGGCCGCTGCCATCGCTGACCATGAACGTGTGGTGGTCGGGTCCGGCGTCGCCGGAGGCCGGCCAAAGGAACGCCATCTTGGCATCGTTCACCAGACCGGCATCGGTCAACGTCATCGGGCTGTCAAAAACACCGGCTGTGAGGTTGTAAAGGTGCACGGAAGGACCATTGGCGATCATCAGCGTGTTGCCCACCGTCGCCATGCCGGCAATGGCGTTGTCGTCCAGCCAGTTGGCATCGTTCCAACTCGACAGCCAGAACCCAGCGTTGAGGTTGAACCGTCCAACCCCGTTGTCGGATGACCCGAACAGCAGTTGGTTGCCGGCCGTGATGATCGTGCGAACATCATCGGAATGAAGCACGTTGGCGGTGGACCACGTGGAGAGGGCTTGACCCGTGATGGTGTCGTAGCGAAGAACGCCGGCGTTCTCGAGCGCAGCGTACACCACCCCGTTCGCTTCGTGCAGCGCATGCGCCGTTCCGGCGTTCGAACCCGATGGGGTCGCCACCGTCGTCCATGAGGTCCCATCGTGCATCATCAGACCGCCTCGGTTGGCGGCGTAGACATCGCCGTTGCTGGCCACGTGGATGATGTCCACGCTGCTCGGTGGGCTGGTCAGGGCCGATTGGGCGCTCAAATCGTTCAGGTCAAAGGCATGGAGTGACCCATCACCGGCCACCACGTGAAGCACCCCGTTGGTGGTGTCCACGGCCAAATCGGCGGGTCCTTCGTTGGCCTCGAGGTCCACCATATCGAGCACATGGGGGTCGGTGTTGGCATGAAGCACCATCAAATCGTCGTTCATGGCGAGGAAGAGCAGCCCCGAGTCGGGGTGCACATCGGCATCCATCAGTTCGGTGGGCAAGGGCCGCAGGGACACCGCAGGGTCCACCGGTGCGAGGGCTTGGATGACCAAATCGGTGATGTCGGCACCCGAGGGCAGGTCCCAACCCGCGGCACCGTTGGAGTTGGGGTTGAGTCGGCCGCTGTAGGTCGGTCCATTGGCAAAACCCTCCGCTTCGCCCAGCACGCCAAGCCCGCGCCAATCAAGGAGGTTCACGCCGAGACCGTCGACGGTCAAGAGCGGCTCTTCGATGGTTGTACCGTCCTGGCCGCTCGCTCGAATTTGGAGCGTGACATTCCCCAATTCGGCTCCGGGGGCGAACGAGAGGTTCCACAGAGCGCTGGCTTGCCCACCCGTCGCAGGGTCAGCACCTACGGCGTCCAGCGTCACCCAGCCGGTGTCGTTGGTGCCGGCCAGCGGCCAAGTCACCCCACTGGGTTCGGCGTGGGCCGAGACTGGATTCACCGTCAGGATGGGTGAGGCCGACATCATCAGCATCAGGAGCACCATCTGAACGGCGCGGCGAGCCCTGCGGGGTGGTTGTTCGGCCGAGGGAAGCAGACCCATGTGAAACAGGCGGGATTCAACATATTTGAACGCGGTCCTTTCATGAACGAAACCTGCGTCAGGCAGCGTCGGTTTTCAAACCGCGTAGGGGAGAATCGTGGCGAGTGGTGATGACGGGTCACAAGACTGAAACACTCGGCTTGACACCGCGGCTTGAGGGGTTGATTTGGAACGGGATGCCAAGGAGGAGCAACTTCGTCGCGAAGCCTTGGCCTACCACGAAGCCGAACCCCAAGGAAAAATCAAGGTCGTGCCCACGAAGCCACACGCGACCGCTCATGAACTCAGTTTAGCCTATTCTCCTGGCGTGGCGTACCCCTGTTTGGAGATCGCTGAGCGCCCCGAAGATGCCTACCGGTACACGTCCAAAGGCAACCTGGTGGCCGTGATTTCGAACGGAACGGCCGTGTTGGGGCTGGGCAACATCGGGGCCTTGGCCAGCAAGCCCGTGATGGAAGGGAAAGGCTTGCTGCTCAAGACCTTCGCTGGCATCGATGTGTTCGACATCGAGGTCGACACCGAGGACCCTGAGGCCTTCATCGACACCGTGGTGAACATCTCCAAGACCTTTGGTGGCATCAACCTCGAGGACATCAAAGCCCCCGAGTGCTTTGAGATCGAACGCCGCATCGCCGAGGCCACCGATGTCCCGGTGATGCACGATGACCAGCACGGCACCGCCATCATCTCCGCTGCCGCCCTCATCAACGCTGCGGAGTTGCAAGGAAAGGCGCTGAGCGACCTCAAGGTGGTGGTCATCGGAGCAGGTGCCTCGGCCATCGCGTGCGCCAACCACTACGTCGCCATCGGCGTGGACATGGCCAACATCACGCTGGTCGACAGCCAGGGCATCGTGACGAAGCGTCGTCTGGAAGCTGGCGAAATCAACGCCTACAAGGCCCCCTTCGCCAAGGACCGGGAACCGGGCGACCTCGCCGATGCACTGAACGGTGCAGATGTCATGCTCGGGCTTTCTCGTGGCGGCTTGGTCTCCAAGGACATGGTGGCCACGATGGCGCCCAAACCCATCGTGTTCGCCTTGGCCAATCCCACACCCGAAATTCTCCCCGAAGAGGTGTTGAGCGTTCGCCAGGACGCCATCATCGCCACAGGACGCTCGGATTACCCCAATCAGGTGAACAACGTTCTCGGGTTCCCTTACATCTTCCGCGGGGCGTTGGACGTGCGCGCTCGCGACATCACGCAGAACATGAAGATGGCCGCCACCAAAGCGCTGGCTGCCTTGGCCAAGGAACCCGTTCCCGATTACATTTCCGAAGCCTACGACGGTGTCACCATGCAATACGGTCCAGAGTACATCATCCCCAAACCGTTCGACCGCCGTGTGCTCATTTGGGAGGCTGCCGCCGTTGCACAGGCCGCCGTTGAGGAAGGCGTCGCTGCGGTCAGCGAGGCCGATTTTGACATGGTGGCGTACAAAGAAGAGTTGGAGGCACGACTGGGGGAATCGTACTCGGTCATGCGCCAGGTCATCAACCAAGTCAAAGGCAAAGGCAAGCGCATCGTGTTCCCCGAGGGCGATCACGAATCGGTGCTTCGCGCAGCAGCTCAGTTGTGGGAGCAACGCATTTGTTTCCCCATTCTGCTGGGGCCCGTTGAACGCATCGATCGGATGGTTGAGGATTTGGGACTTGAATTCGAGTACGAACGTTACGACCCTCGCTACGATGAGCGTCGAAAGACCACCTACACCGAGGCGTTGGTGGCACGACGTTGCCGCAAGGGCGTGACCGCCCCCGACGCCTCCCGTTTGCTCAAGAGTCGACCGTACTTCGCTTCCCAAATGGTGGCCATGGGCCATGCCGACGGATTTGTTGGTGGCGTGAGCCGTCATTACGCCGATGTCTTGCGCCCCACGCTGGAACTCATCGGCACCGCTGAAGACAGCCATTGCGTCATCGGTTGCTACATGATGAACGTCAAGGGTCGGACGATTTTCTTGGCCGATGCGACCGTGAACGTGTACCCCGACAGCCGCACCCTTGCGGAAATCGCTGTTCAAACCGCCCGTGTGGCCCGCCGGTTCGGTGTGGCGCCTCGCGTGGCCATGCTGTCGTTCTCCAATTTTGGTTCCACACGCGCCCAGCGAAGCGATCGCATTGAGGACGCTGTCGCCATCGCCAAAACCCTTGACCCGAGTCTGATGATCGACGGACCGATGCAGGGCGACACGGCCCTCAACACCAAAGTGCAGTCGGAATACCCGTTCATGGAACTGGTGGGATCGGCCAACGTGTTGGTGCTCCCCAACCTTGCTGCAGCCAACATCGCCTACAAGTTGCTGGAAGAACTGGGCGACGCTGAGATGACCGGCCCCATCCTCGAAGGGATGGGTCGCCCCGTGCAGTTGGTGGCCCGGCAGGACGGGGTTCGTCACATCGTGAACATGGCCACGATTTGTGCTGCCGATGCCATCCGTCAAGCGTCCTATTGGGAATCGCTCAACGACGATTGAGGCTCCACGTCGTCGTAATCCAAGACGGGCCGGCTCGGGCGCCAGAAGGCGCCGGTGAAGAAGCCAGCGCACAGTCCGCCCACCAGCAGGTTCAGCCAGCCCTCAAGGGCGTAATCGCCCATGCCGCGCAGCACGGGGATCGTGAACGATGGGACGATGCCCAAGACCGTGGTCCACAGCATCTCTGAACGCAGGTTGCTCCATCGGTCCGTCGTCTCCGGCACGCGTCGCGGCGCATCGGTTCGAATGGGGGCCATCACCAACCGGGCCACAACGTTGGGCAACGGGCGGTCAACGGGGACGCTGGTCAGCGCCGTGATGTTGGGGCGGCTTGGATGAACGGCGAGGGCGGCGCGCTGCATCGCGGCCGGGCCCTGCCACTCGTTGGGGCGTGGCCGTCCGTCCATCATGGCGCCGCGGTAATTGGTGGCGGGGGCATCGGCCAGACGCTCGGTGGTCCCGGCGTGCATGCGTACGACCCCAGCGGCCAAGGCCGCTCGCCATTCGGCTTCGGTGGGTGCACGGATCTCCCATCCTGCGTTGTATTCGGAGGCCTGCCAGGCCGGTGAAGCCATCAGGTGAGCCGACAATTCGTCCACCTCGACCGTGGTCAGCGTCATCCACACCGCTTCGTCCTCATCGAAGCCCGCCAAACCGAACGCCCGTTTGACCTGGGCGTCGCTCAACGGGTCGTTGAGAACGAAAAAGGTGGGCAACCGTGCCCGGTAGCTCGGGCGTTGCGACGCGTACACCCAGCCACCACGCGTTGTTCCCATGACCACCTCGGTGGCTTCGACGCGATGGAAGTGGAGCCCGTTCAGTTCGATGCCATCACGCCCGTCACGCAAGGCTTGCCATCATGCGGTTGTACCAGGCCATGCCATTGGCGTGGTCTTCAAGCAACTTGAATTGGGGGAAGGGCGAGACCGAGCGCATGTAGCCGAAGGCAGCAAAGTCGACCAGATCGGGTTGCCCGCCGCCAAAGAACGGTTGGCCCTCGTGGGCGTCGGTGAATTCAGTCAGCAGGTCATGCCAGAGTTGCTTGGGGGCGCGACCGTCGGATTTGACCCGTTTTCGAGCGATGATGCCCCACATGATGGGAAACCCTGCCCATGCGTAGAGGCGTTTCGAGAAAAAGCCGAACGCCTCAAGTTTGGAGATGCGGGTTGTGGTCTTGAGGGCCGAGCCCAGACTGCCGTAGAGGATGGGTACGGTGGCTTTGGAAAGGGTGGTGTCGGCCCAATTCAGCCAGGTTTGGCTGCGCTCATCGCTGAGGTTTCGGGACAGTTGCCCGTTGTTGTGGTGCTCGTCAAGGTGCATCATCAGCGGCGTGGAGTCAACCACGTGCTCGCCGGTGGACGTGGTGTAGACCGGTACTTTGCCCCAGTCGCCTGCAAAGGCCAACTGCTTCTTCAGCCGCATGCCGTTGACCGGCACGTGCTTCACATCGAGGTTGAGGTGCTCGATCACGCCGCGCACCTTCCAGCAAAACGGGCAGGTGTTCAGCAGGTGCAAGGTGGGTTGTTGTCCCATGAGCAAAGCACCAGTGGTACCTTCTTCAACCCTCGTCTTCCGTGGATTCAGGGGGTTTCCAACCCGGTTTCCAGAACGCCAGGTTGTCCAACCACGCCAACCACGCCTCATCGCTGCAGGTCAACAACCGAAACGCCCTCGACTCCAAACCTTCCCGCAAGGTCGCGCTCATGGTGCCGTTTTCAACGGCGTCGTGCCACTCCACCTGCATGTGGCGGATGCGGCGACGGGCTTCTTCGGGCGCGTCAAAGTTCATCTCGCACGCATCCCTGAGGTCGCTGAGCCACGTTCGGGTGTCCTTCAGCATCGGGTCGTTGGATCCGCTGTAGCGGGTGGCTCGTTTTTTCCCAAACGGCCACCATCCCATGGGGGAATGGTGGCCGCGGGGCCTTTTGACTTGTTGGGCCAAGGCTTCAAGGTTGCTCGCCATAAGCCAAGCACATGGGGCGCATCTCGGTGCACGTGCACGGTGCGCCCAAGGACCGTCACGCGGCTGCGTTGATGACGATGTACCTTGACCGACTTCGCAACCACGGTGTGGCGTGCGTGAAGCACAGCGACAAAATGCGTCCAGCGGCGTATTTCGAGCATGTGTTGTCCCTTTCAGGCACACTGGTGCTCATGGATGAATTTGGTGAAACATCCACCTCCGAAGGGTTTGCCCGCCGTGTCAAAGGGTGGCGGTTGAGCACCGAGGACGTCCACTTGGCCATTGGCCCTGCGGAGGGGTGGCCCGAGGCATCCAAAGGGACCTCGCACCTTCGGTTGTCGCTTTCCGAGATGACCTTCCCACACGAGTTGGCAGCGGTGATGTTGGTGGAACAGCTCTACCGCTCGATGGAAATTCTGCGCGGTTCAGCCTATCACAAAGCATGATATTGGCCGGCGAACGAGAGGTGGTTGAACAGCATGATCCTCGATGAATCCACGGGCAAATGGATGGTGTACCTCCTGCTTGGGGTGGTCGCCGCCGTGCTGATTCGCGGCAGTCGGAGTCAACCGTTTCCTGAATTGTCCCGCCGGTTTGGCACCGTGTTGGCTGTCCTGACGGTGCTGGTGTTGGTCGGCGAGCAGGCGCCCCGGCCCATGGGCCTCGGTGCCTTGCTGACCCTCACCTTGGCGGTGGGCAGCTACGGCGTGCTGGCCGGTGTTCACCACATGGTGAGGACACGCCACGATGTGCTCATCGCACCGATGGCCGGTTTTCTGCTGTGCACCGGTGCGGGTGGGCTGATGGTGTTAACGTGGCCATCGTTGAACACCTTGGAACATTGGTCGGGGTTCCTCATGCTGGTGCTGCTGGGTGGCGGTCAAACCTGGTTGGTGTTTCGTGGGCTCCTCATCGGCCGCCTGCCCCTCTCCTGGAGCCAAGCCGGGATGGTGGCGCTCCAACGCGGCAGTTTGGACGGCACCCACGGGGCCATTGCCTGTTTTGAGAAGGGATGGGACGCTGATGAAGAACACCTCAACCCCATGGCGTACGTGGCCTTGCAACGCATCCACACGTTCCTCGGTCAGGTCGATGAAGCCGCCACATGGCAAGAGGCGTTCGAGGACGCTGGCGGGCCGGAAGCGGTGGCACCGGAGTGGATCGATGCCATTGAATCGGCCTTGAGCGCCATCGAAGCGTCCACGTCCCCGCCGGCATGATCGAAAGCCGAAGCGCATGTCCATGAAGCACCGAACAAAAGGCCTTATATGGTTCAAAACCGATGTAACATCATGGGAAAACCAACAACACCCGCAGAAGATTGGCCCTTAGGGACCCTGCTCTGGTTCGCCGTTGTCGTGTGGTTTTCCTCAAGCCTGCTTTCGCAATCCGCGTTCATGGCCATTCACGGTCTGCCCTACGATGCCGTGGCGATGCTCAAGACCCTGGGTCCCGTGTACTATGTCGTGGTGGTGCTCGAACTCGGTATGTGGCTGGCCGTGCTGGGGTACGGCGGTCATCGGTGGATGAACCGACGACGCGAACGTCAGCTTGCCCTTTGATGCGACATCGGTTTGATGCGGTTGTGCTGATGGGTGAGGGTGCTTCAATGCACTGCAGCCAATCGTTCAGGCATCATCAACCTCGGGGACGGCGGGCGACATCGCGACCACACTGGTGATCCAGCCGATCAGCGCGCACACAACGATGGCACCAAACGTTGAATGAACGCTCCATCCAAACGGAACCACGTGGATGTTGACGCCCTCAATCCAGTACCGCGTGTTCGTCAGTCGAGCGGCGTCAGCCAGTGAAAACAAGAGCAACACCACCACTTGAATCGCAGCTGCGAGCGAGATGTACACGTGAGGTCCCGCCTTCTTGTACGCCAACATGCCGATTTCCGCCAACAGGGCGAGGGTCACCCCCATCCAGAGCAGCCGTGCATCAAACTCGGAATACACCCACACGCCCACGGCATGGAACATGAACAACAGGAACATCGCACCACGTTCAGGCCGCCAGCGTTTCAGGAACAAGGCCAGCACCACCGAGGTGAGCCCCGCCTGCAAAAAGAGCGATTGCAATCCGATTTCAAGCGCCGTGTTGTAACTTGGATTCCCACAGAACGAATTGATAGGCGAGTAGCAGTAGTTTTGCAACGGTGCAATCCAAAGGTTGGCATAACGGATCATCAACAACGACACGGTCCACGCCGCGCCGAGGCCAAACACGATCAGGGCTTGCGAACGAAGGCCGTTACGACCCGATGACGAATTGGCCCACGCCGACCAGACGGGAGCAGTCACCGACATGATCAACCCAACGAACAACCCGATGTGGGTGGGCGAAAGGAGGATGTCGGTGTTTTCTTCGACGCCCAACGTTTCGTGCCATATGAGGTCGCCAAATCCAGAAACGGCGAACACAACGATGCCGTAGACGCCGGGTTTGTGATGCGGCTCAACCTCTTTGAGCGTCTTGAAGGGCTGCGAAACGAGTTGGCGCATGCCCCCATCGGGCATGATGGCGTAGACGATGTAGGCTCCATACGCCGCAGAGCCGGAATACCACACGGCATGCCAGGGCGTGAAGAAGGTGTCATCGACCGAGCCGGCGATGTGAGCAAACGCATCGATGAGCAGACCAGCAAGGCACCACAGGCCAAGCACAAGGACGATCGGGTCGTAGAATGTCTCGCCCAATCTTGGCAGTCCGTTCAGCTTCCTATGAAGTACGCCAGCGATGACGGCGGCCAGCAAGAGCGAACCAAAGAAAATCACAGGAAAGCTCGTGAGGAGGTGCGCATCACCGTGTTCGCCCGCCATGAATGCCAATTGTTCCACCATCATTTAATGTCAAAGGCTTGACATCGTCGTTGCGCATTGATTGACAGCGGTTTCACGGAAACCGAGGTCACGCCGTGAACAGGGATGTTCATTTTTCTCACGGTCGCTCAATCGGGCCGGAGCAGGGTGCACCACCACGGTGCCTCGGAGTGGCCATTTTGGGTTAAAAACTGAGGTTAGCCGTGATCAAACGCCGATGACATAAAGAGTCGCCATGACAAGCGTTTCTCGTGAATCCACCTACGGACGGACCGATGTTTGCTGGACACCCCATGGAGGTTGAGGCGTTGGACGAAGGGTTTGAACCGCCGTATGCCCTTCCGGACGACGCCCGCATCGTCACCATCGACGAGGCCCGTGCTCAGCTTCCACGCGCTTGTGATTTGCTCATGGTGCTTCAGGCGATGGGCGATGAAGCTCACGATTTAACCAGCGAATTGGAATTGTTGCTCGACCGGTACGAGATGAACCACCCCCACGTGGTTCAGGTGGCTGAACACCTCGGCCGGTTGGTGCGTCAGTGGCAAGGGTTGGTGGACGAGTTGAAGACCATGGGGGCGCGCATCGTGTCGATGGACCCTGGCCGACTGGAGTGGTTCGGTGTGGTCGACCGGCAGGTGGCGTTGTTTTCGTGGGCTGTGGGTGAAGCGGACATCGAGTGGTACTACTGGATGGAGGAAGGCTTCCCTTCCCGCAAACCCCTCATAGAAGCGTGATGTCCCCGTCCTCGGGGCGAACATCATGGTCAAGATCACGCGTGTGTACACCGGCGGTGGTGACGGAGGCGAATCCTCGCTGGTGGACGGTTCCCGACGGTCCAAAAGCGACCCCCGGTTCGAAGTGGTCGGGCTCTGCGACGAGGTGAACAGTTTGATCGGCGCCGTGTTGATGGAGATCAACCGCTTGCCTCCCCACGAGGACGGCGGGCAACGCACCGGCGTTCGCCGGGTCCACGCGGTGGTGAGTCCGGCGTTGTCGCGGACCCAGCACGAGATGTTCGATTTGGGTGCCGAACTGGCGTGCCCTCCCGATGCGCTGCCGGAATACATGGCGCTCATCAGCGAAACGCAAGCGAGCATTCTGGTCGAGGAGATGGACGCTTGGCTGGCGTCTTTGGCGCCACTGACCAGTTTCATCTTGCCTTCGGGCGACGCCCCCGTGGCGTTGATGCACGTGGCTCGATCGGCCGTTCGTCGGCTTGAACGTGCGGTGGTTCGTTTGATCGACCACGAAGGTTCGGGCGCCGTCCGACCGTTGGTGCTGGCCTATGTGAACCGTCTGTCGGACTGGCTGTTTGTGATGGGCCGTTGGACAGGGTTGCAACTTCAATCGGACGAAGCGCTTTGGGTTCCGCTGGGGAAACGGGCGGCCGAACACGGCGTGGCAGCCCGTATCCGTCAAATGCAGGCCAACGACGACGATTTGGCTTCCTTGTGACGGTCACGCCAAATGCGGTGCAGCCTGCAAGGCAGCCGTCAAGACGCTCCGGGTTTCGTCGTGGGTCACGAACTCGATGGCTTGGTCCCATGGCAGCCACAGATGGCCCCGATGTTCATGGGAAAGCGTGACGGTGAGGGTGTCGGTCTCCCCAAGGTACCAGTGGACTTCTTTTTCCCTCACCCGTCCCTTGTAGCGGTAGGTGTAGACGGTCCGTTGGGTGAATCCAGGGTGCAGGCTGAGGTCGTCGATGCCGGTTTCCTCCAGCAATTCGCGGCGAACCGTGGCCTCATGGGTCGCATCGTCGGGCTCGACGTGTCCTTTGGGCAGGTCCCAATGTCCCTGGGGGTACTGCAGCAGCAACACCGTACCGCAGTTGACGAGCACCACGCCGCAGGATGTTTCCATAATGCCGCCACTCACCCTTCCTTGAAGGGCCTAACGGCTGGAGGCGAACGTTGATGCCGATTCCCTCATGGGTCACCTCATGGCCGTGGTACCGCTTGAGGCCGATGAGGTCCCCATGTACACGCGGATCCTCGCCGACGCCGACCTCGACGGGTTGATGGGCGCCGCCCTGCTCAAGGCGTTTCGTCCCGAAGCCACCGTCAAATTTTCACACGCTGCTGCGGTTCGCGGAGGCCTAGAATCGGCGTACATCAACGCCTCCACCGTCATGGTGGACCTGCCGTTTGACCCTGCATGCGGTTGGTACATCGATCACCACGCCACCAACCGTCCAACTCAAGAGGAAGAAACGGCGTTTGTCCAAGCCGGTGGCGCGGTGGATTGGGCCCCGGCTCCCTCCGCCGCTCGCGTGGTTCACGACCTGCTTCAGAACGTCACACCGGTGGACCACCTCACCGATCTCATGCCGTGGGTCGACGCGCTTGATTCCGGCGGCATTTCACTGGATGATTTTCGCGCCGACGGCCCTGCGCTCCAATTTTCCCGGTGTTGTTCCTTGCGTCACGAAGCCACCATGCACCGCATCGTGAGCATGTTTTCCCAAGGTGCTGATTTTGAGACCGTCATGGCCGACCCTGAGGTGGCGTCCCTCGTCGCCGTCAAAGTGGATGAACGGCGGGTGGCCGAAGCGGCGGTTGCCGCACACACCACGCTGCACGACCGCCTCGCTGTGTGCCGTTTGGAGGACACCGATCTGCGCATCAACGGCTACATCGTGACGGCCTGGGCCGGCGAGCGAGCCGACGCATGCTGCGTGGTGCACGGGTACACCGACGGCGACGCCTCCAACCGCGAGCGGCCGCCGTTGGGTGCCAGTTTCTATGCCAATTCCTTCCTGCCCGGCGCCCAAGGCACCTACGACCTGTCTCGGATGGCCATGTCGTTGGACCCCACAGGAGGCGGTCATCGAAACGCATGCGGGTGCAGGGTCCAACCGCCGGGTTTGGAGAACAACCTCAAACACTGGTTGGGCATGTGGTACGACCGTGACCGGCTGCTGCGCTGAGGCCTTGTTCAGAACTTCGGTACCGACGTGGTGTTGGACGAGGAGTGTTCAATGGTCATTTCCTCGGCCTCCACCGTTTCGATGTCGCCGGCTTCTTCGTCGGCCTCGGCTTCGGGTTGAACGGTGACGTTCTTCGGTTTGAGCCGGTTCACGGTCGCCTTGAGGACTTCAAACTCAATTTCGAGGTCCTCGAGGGCGTCCCGAGAGGTCTCGATGTGCTTTTCAACGCGAGTAAGAAGCTTCTTCATCTTCTTGAGCGTTCGAGCATCGGACATGAATCATCCTCGTGCCGTTTCCTTTTGAGTGTTCGGTCCTCACCGATGCTCATTCGTCGTCGGTGGTGTCGTGTAACGGTTGAGGGTGCGACGACCCCCCGAGGAAGGCCGGCGACCACCAGTTCCACTTGCCCATCAGCCGCATCGTGGAGGGGACCACCAGAGCACGGACCAAGGTGGCATCGATGAAGATGGCAAGGGCAAGCCCCAGACCGATTTGCTTGAGGATGATGATGGACGAGAGGCCAAAGGCGCTGAAGACCACCACCATGATCGCCGCTGCTCCCGTGATGAGGCCACCGGTTTTTTGCAGACCCTGCGCCACCGCTGCGGTGTTGTCCCCGGTTCGTTCCCATTCCTCGTGGATGCGCGACAACATCAGCACCTCGTAGTCCATGGACAGACCGAACACGATGCAGAACATGATGACGGGGTTGCCCGAATCGATGGGTTGGGGCGTGAAGTTGAGCAGGTCGGCGCCGTACCCCCACTGGAACACCCAGACCAGCATGCCGAAGGATGCGGAGATGGACAGGATGTTCATGGCGATGGCCTTCACGGGGATGACGACCGAGCGAACTTGGATGAAGATGAGCAGCATGGTGGCGATCAGGATGAAGGCCAGCGCCCGCGGCAGGTTGTCGGCGATGGCGTCGAGGTTGTCGGCGTTGTAGGCAGCGAACCCTGCCACCAACAACCGGTCGTCGTCACCGGTCAACGACGCAAGGAACGCGTCGCGTTCGTCCCGGATGTCTTCGACGGTTTCGCGTGAATCCACGCTGGTCTGGGCGCCTTCGAGTTGCAACGAGATCATCGTGGCGTTGTTGCCCACCAGTGCCGTGCGCAAGCTCTCGCGGATGGCCACCTGTTCTGGCGGCAAGAACTCGTCCGGCGCCTGCCAGAATTGCACCACCTGCGTCGCGTTCATGCTCGGGTCGGGTAAGCCGACCCCGATGCCCCCGCTCACCCGTTCGTCACCCAACAGGTCGGTGATGTAGGCGTGTTGGAGGCGGAGGTTTGTCTCGTTGAGGGGGTCAGCGCCGTCGGTGTCGATGACCAAAAACACCGAGTTGGCGGCCTGGTCGGGCCACACCTCGTCGATGATCTCCATGCCCATGCGCGATTCGTCCTCTGGCGGAAGCGCTTTCCACGAAGAGAGAGAAAATTCAGCGTAAGCGAACGGCACACCGGCACCGATGAGCAGCACCAAGGTCGGGATGAGCACGGCCCAAGGCCGGTCCATGACGCTCTTGGCGATTCGGGCCCAGACCCCGTCGTCTTTGGCGCTCATGTCGAGCGCAAACGGGATTTTCCACTTGTTGACGCGATGGCCCAGATGAGCCATGACCGCCGGGAGAACGATGGTGGAGTACACCATGGCGATGGACACGGCGATGGTGCCGCCGATGCCCAAGGAGGGCAGGGACGTGTTGGTGAAGAACAGCATGCCCATCAAGCCGATGGCGACCGTGATGCCCGAGTAGAACACCGCCTTTCCAGCCGTGGCGCAACTCATGGCGGTGGCGGTCCGGACGTCTCGGCCCCGATCCAATTCCTCTCGGAACCGGTTGACGAGGAAGAGCGAGTAATCGATGGAAACGCCGATGCCGATGAGCGAGATGATGTTGGTCGCATACACCGTGACGTCCGTGACGTTGGACAGCCAGACGGTCATGCCGATGGCGGCGATGACCGTACCGATGCCCACGCCCACCGGCAACAACGCCGCAACGATGGAGCCGAACACCAAGCCGAGAATGAAGAGCGACAAGGGTCCCGAAATCAGTTCGGCCTTGATGAGGTCGTTTTTGATCCGGTCGTCAAAGGTCCAGTCGATGGCGATGCCGTCGGTCGCATAGCCGTCGAACCCGTTCTCGATGGCGATCGTCTCGTGAAGGTCGGCGAGGATGGCTTTGGCCTCCTTCCGGTTGGTTTGGAATTCAACCACGTTGATGGCGTAGTGGCCGTCCTCGGTGGTGGCGGCGACGTCTTCGCGGTCCACGTCGTCCACGTCCCACGAATAGACGATGTTGACGTCCTCATGCGCTTCCAGTGTCGTCAGCGCGTCGCGCACGGCGGCTTGCCACGCATCCGTGGTGTCGTTGAGGCTGGGATGGTGAACGACGTAGCGGAAGGATTGCCCCGAGTCGTTTTCCGAGGTGGTGAAGCGTTCGTTGATGAGTGAAAACGCTTCCACGGATTCCACATCGTCCTCGCCGAACCCTTCGGCCCAATCGGCGCCGATGGTCATGAGGCTCGCCATGAGAACGCACGACACAAGGCCGAAGGCCATCATGACGTTCTTCCGGTCGTGGATGAGTTCACCAAGGCGGTAAAAGGCTCGACCTTCGAGCATTTTGGGGTCCGTGGCACCTTCCATGCGTTGACCGAAAAATTTCCCGTTTTTATATCACTGTCTTGGATGGTCGCACCCGCCTTGACCCGAGGCAGCCCTGACGGCCCTGACTTCAGGGGCCGCAGGCGCTCTCCCATATCGCTTTCACACCGTTCGTCCACCGTTTGGGAGGACAGCGATGCAACCGTGATCATGCCAGGAACAGGTCGAAGGTGTAGATGAAGCCCATGAAGGCGTGAATGAACACCAGATAAACGACGAGGTCAGCCGCTCGACCGTGTTTGGTCTTCGCTAAGGTGTAGGATTCGCCTTCCTCGCGCAGCGTCTTTGCCTCGCGCCCAAACCGCGAGAGCGCCACCAACAGGGCAAACCCGAGCGGCCCCATGTAGCCGTGCAGCGATTGCGGCCAAATGTCCGCCCAGACGCTGCCTTCAGTGTACCAGCCGTTGACCATGCGGCCGGCGAAGGCGATGAGGATGACCGCACCGGTGGCGATCAGCAACCGCTCGCCGTTGACTTCGTGCCGGGTCCGGTGGGCAAGGCGTTCCTCGCCCTTCAATTCCTTCGAGGTTCGCCGCCATGTGTACTGCCACCACACCCAAACCACGAGCCCCGTTGCCAGAACGGGGTGGAGGAGGAGAGCGATGGCGGGCACGAGTTCCATGGGACCAACGGTCGGCAAAGAGGGGCGGAGTTCAAGGAAGTATGTGTCGGACTCACCGTCCAACGCCTCGCATCGGTGGGTTGAAATCAACAGGATGGGGGCCACAGCATGCGCAGGGGGTGGACACGGTGGAAGCGTACATGGAATCGTGCCTCAACGCGGCGTTTGAACGCCCCGCTTCACCCAACGTGCGTCAGGCACGGGTCAGCAAAACAGCTGAGTGGGACTTGTTGAGCAAGCACAAGCCGCTCCGTGCCATGGTCATCATCGCCGTCCGTGAAGAAGAACCGCCTGCGGCCGAGGAGGACGACAGCCCCGCTCGACCGGCCATGGCCCGTCCTCGAGGTCGAACCCGGCGAAGCGGTCGGAACGCCGGCCCGCCTCACATGAGTTGGTTGCCCTCGCCCGCCGAGATCATCGAAGATGCCCCGTACAGCGTGGCCTTCCAACTGGCGGCCCTGCTGGTGCACAAGCAACTCGACGCCGACAACTGGGATGAGGCGTGGAACGCCACCGAGCAGTCGTTGCGCGCCTCGTGCCTCGAGGAGGGCGTGGACCCTGTGTGGCACCTCATCGGTGAGAAGACTCCGTTGCTCGCGCAGTTCCTTGCCTTCCCGAAAGCCAAGCGCGCCAAAGCAACGGCTGCAGCCTCCCTCGATGCGTCCCTGCTTCGCTTCGATCCCTCCGATGCGGAAGCCCTGGGCCGATTGCTGAACGCAGCCGTCGACGCAGCGCCTTCCGCCGATGCCAAGGTGGCGTTGCAACGCGTGGCCTCCCAAGTCAGCGCCGGTCGGAAGGTGGTGGTGGACGAGGCGCTCTTGGGCCTCGGTGATGACCTGTCGTTTGTCCCGCTTTACCTGCTCCTGCACGGCGGAGATGCCGTGCCCGATGCGGTCTGGAACGCAGCTCAAGCCAGCGATTCCACGTTGCACGACGACCTGATGGACCACCAGCGTCTCTCGATGGGAGACGTGGTGGACTGGGACGGTGTGCTCGCCCTCGACGACGGTGACGGTCTGAACGCCGCTCGTCTGCTGCTCGCTTGGCAACACGCTCCGGATGAAGCGGAGCACCTGTCGGCTGAACGGCTGACCCAAGGGCTCGAGCGTTTGGCATCAGCGGACGTGACGCTTCAAGACGACCGTTTGGTGTGGTGGCGGTTGAACGCGTTCCGACGGGAGGGTGCGAAAGACGAAGCGATTGAGGTGTTGTTGTCCCTTTCGCTCGACGCCGGGTCCGATGTGGAGGCCTTGTTGCCGGTGATCGTCGACCTCAACGACGAGCGAGCCGACGCTTGGTTGCACCAGCACCTCAGCACGTTGGAACCCGACGCCTGTCGGTCGATCCTCCTGCACGAAGGCCTCAGTTCGTCGCTGAGGCTGACCGCAGCCCAACGTCTGGCGGACACGGGTGACGATGCCTCGCTTTCAGACGCCACCGTGGCCTTGCCGTTGTTGACCGGTGCGCTCGACTTGGAACGTCTGGCCCACCTCTTCACCGCCAGCGAGGAGTTGGCCAACGCGGCTCCTCACTTTGCGCTTTTGGTGGCCCATCTGGCACCCGCTTCCATGCACGCCGCCTGGTCCAGGCCCCTCAACACCGTTCGACGCCACGCCATCCAAGCCATACACGGGGCCGACTTGCCCGACGCCTTCTCGCCGCTGTCTGAACACCTGCTGCTGTTGATGGAAGGCATCTACAAGGAAACCCCGGAACTTGCCGAAGTGCTCAATTTACCTGCCCTTCGTGCGTTTTCTCCCATCAGCAGGGCCCTCACCGGTGACGGGGTGGTGAGCGCGACCAACCTGCGCAACCTTGAGAAGCAACTCGACGAGTTGGACCTCGATGTCATCGAACGCCGTTTGTTTGAGGTCATTGTGTTGACGCTTCGAATGAACGGCTTCATCCAGGAACATCAAATCGGGATGGCCAAAGGGGGCTCCGTTGATGTCATCGATGCCATCGTGAAGCATCCGGCCCTTCCCATGCGCCTCATCGATTCGTTCTCGTTCCTCGTGCTGGAGCACGACTTGGGTTTGCCGCATTTGGTCGAATGGTATCAGCACCACGCCCCCTTGTCGTCGTGGGCACCGTTGGCTCGGGCGGCATTGTTCGCCGCCAACGGCGACGAATTGAACTCGGCACGGGAATACATGCGAGCCGCCGAAGCCTTCAGCAAGGCTGGCTTCGGTGAGTCCGAGGACAACACCGAAGACGACGATTCAGCGTTGGCCCTGCCGTTGGCCCTGTACCGCAAATCCCTCATCCACTTCGCCCATGCCCAACACTGGTCGGAGGCGGTGGACCTCATGGAGCGGGTGCCGGCGCTCAAGACGGCGATCACGGAACGCTTCAAACTCTACCTGAAGGTGTGCCATACGGTTGGATCCGACACCGACAAGGCCATGTTGTTGATTCGAAACCATCTCCAAACCCGTGTGCCGTATGAGGAAGAAGACGACGAGGGCAACGTCGTGGTGAAACACCGCACGGTGTACAACGAAGAAGAATTGGACCTGCTGAAGAACTACCCGTTCGACAAAGCCCACCTCCTTCCGCCCGAACCGTTCCTCGGCCGGGTGACGGCCGCTTCCACGCGCATCAGTCGAGATTTGCGCCGATCCAGGAAGGAGCACGAGCAGCACTTCCGACAAGCGATGCACGGCAGCTCGCCATCGATGTCGGAGATCTACGAGATCGCCAAAAACGCCGCTGAAACCTCGCCGTTTGAAGGTTTGATGTACCTCGAGCGGGCGCAGAACACCACGAAATTCACCCTGCCCGATCGTCGGCGATTGGCCGGCGTGGAATCAACGCTCTTCGCTCAACACAAGGACGACATTCCCACAAAGAAACGGCGGTTCCTGCGCAATTTGCCACTGTATCCGTTGGTCATCGTGGACACCAATGTCTTGGTGGATGCCCTTGTCGACAAGGTGCACCAGCAACTCAAGTTGGTGGCCGGCACCAACACCGATATCATGAGCATGAACCGGTTCCATCGCATTTTGCTCCACCACGCCAAGGCCGACCAACTTCACCTGATGATTCCCATCGATGTGCGCGGCGAACTGAAGCAATTCGCCAAAGACCAACGCTTGCGCTACCGCTTCCACGGGGCCATGGTGGACCAGGCAGCGCTCGACCACGCCTTGTCCGAGGACGTGATGTTGTCGTTGGTCGACCAAGTTCTCAATGAATACGCCACTTGGGAGGCATCGCCGGAGATGCTCGCCGACATGCGGGACGCCTCCGAAGAACTGCACACCTTCTTCAAGCGTCACGAGGACGTGTTCGAGGACCTCACCGAGGTCAAGAACGCCCGTGGCATCACGTACCGAACGACCATCGATGACCGGGCCATCTACCCTGAAGAAACCGATCTTGACATCTACCGTTTGGCCATCCATCTTTCGGAACAAGCCTTGCCCAACATTGGCAGCATTTTGGTGGCCACCATGGACGGTGATTTCACCCTCCTTGACCGTGCGATCGAAGAGCGCTTTGGCTTCAGTGTGACCAAGAACCATCGCACGTTGAAAGCGTGGTTGCGCCTCTAAACAAATTGAGGGAAATCCTTGCTCTTGGGCAGGTTGGGTTGTTGAAGTTCCACCCGGTCGAGGAACATTTTGCCCAGCAGCATGGGGCATTTGAGTTGGCTCCGGTCGGCCACGGTCATCTCGATGTCGTGCGTGGTGCGTCCGATGCGCACTCGAGCGGCGACGAGGGGGCGTTCCTGCTGGCCCATGGCGTTGCGGACGCTGACGCTCCCGACCTGTTCCAAGCCCAGCGCTTCAGCCAGCCCAGCGTCGATGGAACATCGCTTGGCCCCCGTGTCGACCTTGGCCTTGATGCGGACCCACCACTTTCGCGGTTCAGCACCTCTCACGCTGACCCAGCGGGCGTCGTACGAAGCCGCCATGCGATCACCGCCTCGGTGGTTCACATGTGGGCGATCATCGCCTCGCCAAACGCACTGCACGACAGCAATGTTGCGTCGTCCATCAAACGCTCAAAGTCGTAGGTCACGGTTTTGTTGGAGATGGCCCCTTCCATGCCCTTGACGATGAGGTCGGCGGCTTCGGTCCATCCCATGTGACGCAGCATCATCTCTGCAGAGAGGATGAGCGAGCCGGGGTTGACTTTGTCCTGGCCGGCGTATTTGGGGGCGGTCCCGTGGGTCGCTTCAAAGATGGAAATGCCCGTGTCGTAGTTGATGTTGGCACCGGGGGCAATGCCGATCCCCCCCACCTGTGCGGCCAAAGCGTCCGAGATGTAATCGCCGTTCAGGTTCATCGTGGCCAACACGCTGTATTCGGCTGGACGGGTGATGATTTGTTGCAGCATGGCGTCGGCGATGACGTCTTTGATCACGATGGTGGTGCCCGTCTTGGGGTTGTTGAGGGTGCACCAAGGTCCACCATCAAGCGGTGTTGCACCAAATTCATCCTGAGCGAGGGCGTAACCCCAATCACGGAAGCCACCTTCGGTGAATTTCATGATGTTGCCTTTGTGGACGAGGGTCACGCTGGGCTTGTCGTTGTCGATGGCGTATTGGATGGCTGCACGAACAATGCGGGCGGTGCCTTCTTGCGAAACGGGTTTGATGCCAATGCCCGAGGTGTCAGGGAAACGAATTTTGTCGACCCCCATCTCCTTCTGGAGGAATTCAATGACACGCTTCACGCCTTCGGAACCGGCTTCCCACTCGATGCCGGCGTACACATCTTCGCTGTTCTCTCGGAAGATGATCATGTCGACATCGCCGGGCGCCTTGACGGGCGAAGGCGTCCCGTCGTACCACCGCACGGGACGCACACAAGCGTACAGGTCCAACTTCTGCCGAAGCGCCACGTTGAGCGAGCGGATGCCGCCACCGACGGGGGTCGTCAACGGCCCTTTGATGGACACAAGTCCGGACTTCATGGCGTCAAGTGTGGCTTGCGGCAGCCATTCGCCGGTCGCATTGAACGCCTTTTCACCGGCGAGCACCTCGCGCCACACGATGGATTTCTCACCACCGTAGGCCTTGGCCACAGCTGCGTCAACGACGGCGGTCATCACGGGAGTGATGTCCACCCCGATGCCGTCGCCTTCGATGTAGTGAATCACCGGGTCGTTGGGAACGACCAGGGCGCCGTTGTTCATGGTGACGGGTGTGCCTGACATGATGCTCATCGTCGGCGACCGACCGCTCCTTCAAGAATGAACCGCTCATGGTCCTTCCATGCGAAGCAAGGTGGAGTGGACCGGCGGCACGTCCATGGTGGCGACGAACGAAGCAGGGCAGCCGATTTCCCTCGATTGGAAAGAAGGTCCCTCCCCCATGCAAATCGCCCTGCAAGCCGTTGGTGCATGCTCATTGGTGGACGTCGTCATCGGAATGAAGGACCGACCGCTTGAAGCGGCTTGGGTTGAACTGGATTCAACACGGGCCGAAACGACCCCGCGCCGGTTCATCGGGTTCTCGATGACGTACCACATTCGTGGTGATGTTCCGCTCAAACTTGCCGAGCGCATTGTGGCCAAGAGCCACGAAAAATATTGTTCTGTTTCGCATTCCATGGCCAAGGACATCACGACCACTTGGAAGGTCGAAGTCCACCCCCTCGCAGAGGAATGAAGCGCTCAAGCGACGGACAACCGGTGCTGACGAAGGGCCTGCACCAAGGTGTTTTGCAAGGTGTCGTAAAGCGGCTTCCATCGGTGATGCAAGCCGCTGGGAGCGTTCAGGGGAAGGACGCCTTGTGCGGTGTCAAGGACCGTAGCAAACGGCCGTATGGGCGTCCCGCCCATGTCGACGATCAGAGAGAGATGGTACGCTTCACGGTCCTTGTGAACGTGCACGGTTCCGATGTCTGCGCGAGCGCCGGGCGCTGCGTGGTCGAGCCGTTCTTCGTCCAACAGGTCACGGACCAAGGTGGTGAGCAGGGATGCCACATCCACGTGAGGTGTGGCTGGAAACGCACCGTTGGGCGCAACCGCCTCCTCCTCCTCGTCCATGAATGCCGACAAGGGGTCGTGGACATTGACTGCTCCACCGGTGCTCGGTGTTGGGTTGGCTTCGACGCCCAGCAAGGCGTACATGTCCACCTCGTCGTGGTTATCCAGTGCATCGTTCATAAGGCATAAATGGCAACCGTTCCCACATAAAGCATCGTTTGGAGCGCTCGCCCGTGCATCACGGTCCCGGTCCGTGCGAACCCTCAAACCTCACCTCGTTCAGCCACCAACATGGCCTCCCTTCGCAGGATGACGGTGGTCATCGGACTGCTGCTGTGCATGGGGTTCGTGCCGAACTCGCCGGCGTCCCCTGAGGGCGTTGGTCAGGAAGGAAACCAAGGTTGCCAGTGCCATGCTGAAGACACAGGGCTCAACATCGCCATCGTGGGACTTCCAGAGGTGTACGAAGCCAACACCACCTACTTCCTCACGCTGACGTTGGCCAGCGGCATTGAACCCGCCTCCAACGCATCGCAGGGCGGGTTTCGGATGGTGGTCACCAACGGTACCCTCTCGTTTGATGTTGAGGAGGCGCAGCCGCTCGATGGTGGTTGGACCCATCGTGCAGCCGGTACTGAACAGCGTGAGTGGACGTTTCAGTGGACCTCGCCGTCCGACAACAACAGTCGCACGGAATTCCGCGTGTGGGGCAATGCAGTGAACGGGAATCAGGCGCCCACGGGCGATGGTTGGGCCGCTTCGACATGGGTGGTGGCGGGGGCATCGTTCACCGGTGATTTGGACGTCGGTCGTGGCATCGATGGTTTGAGCGTTCAGGAGCGCGTGTTCCTTGGCGTAGCGCTGCTGACCATTGCAGGGCTGCTTTGGACCAGCCTGCGTCCCTGATCAGTTCACAAATTCGATGTGACGGTGGCGCAGGGCCCGGAGTTGTCGGTTTTCGGAGGCGCCGTGAATTTGGTCGCTTTTGACACCGGTGAGCACCAGCATGACGCGCAATTCATCCCCGTACTTGTCTTCGTCAACAGCAGCTCCCCAAATCACACGGGCGTGCGGCGATACACGGTCGCTGATCAGTTGTGCACAGCGCTCGGCCTCGCCCAACGTCATGCTGTTGCCGCCGACCACGTTGATGAGCGCACCTCGGGCATCGCTGATGTCCAGGTCCAGCAAGGGTGAGTGCAGTGCCTCCATTGTGGCGGCATCCGCACGCCCTGGGCCTTTGGCTGCGCCCAAGCCGATCATGGCGACGCCAGCGCCTTGGTGAATGACGGCTCGCAGATCTTCGAAGTCGAGGTTCACCATCCCGTCGGTCGTGAGCAATTCGGTCAATCCGGTGATGGAGCGAACCAACAATTCGTCGCCGACGCGAAAGGCGCTGGCGATCGGGAGGTCCTTCACACCCTCAATTTCAAGCAACCGTTCGTTGGGGATCACGAGGATGGTGTCGCAATGTTCCCTGAGCCGTTCAAGCCCCCACTCTGCGTTTTGCTTTCGAAGCGACCCTTCGGATTTGAACGGGTAGGTGACAACGGCGATGGTCATGGCACCCTGTGCCTTGGCCAAGCGAGCCAAATGACCGGCAGCGCCCGTCCCTGACCCACCGCCCATGCCGGCGGTGATGATGGCCAGCTGGGTGTCATCGGTGATGCGCCTGAGAATGCCCTCAGATTCCAATGCAGCGGCTTCGCCCTTGGTTGGATCACCGCCAGCGCCACGCCCGCGTGCGGTTCGACCGATGAGGACTTTTTCCTCGATGGGGGACTGCAGCAAGGCTTGTGCATCGGTGTTGATGGCGTATCCCGTCACGTAAGACGATTCAAACAACTGTTCGTCGAACAAGCGCCCAACGGCATTGCATCCTGCGCCTCCAACCCCGTACACCCGGATTCGGGGCTGCAGCGACTCAAGCAACGCTCGCAACTCGTCGTCCGAGCCTTCGGCGTGCTCAGCGGCCGCTGGTCGCTCCCGGAGTTCGGCATCGGACTGTTCAAGCACACGTTCAATCAAATGACGCATGGTGGTAAAACCGTTCAAGCCAATTTGAATGTGTTGATTCGCCGCCCCACTCACAGTGAGGTTTTCGATGTGCGCTTCGTCAACCGTCAATCGCGCAGGCCTTCCTCGGTGACCTGGTAAACACACTCGCCGTCGGGAAGGTTGGGGGAGTCCACCAACCGTGCGATTCGGCGGCCTCCCTTGGCCTTGCGGAGGTACAGTCGGAACGTGCTTGCGTGAGCGAGGATGTGGCCACCGATGGGCTTGGTGGGGTCGCCCCACATGGCGTCAGGCTTTGAGTGAACTTGATTGGTCACGAGCACGAGTGCGTTGTTCACATCGGCCAACTTCTTGAGGTCCTTGAGATGGCTGTTGAGCTTTTGTTGACGTCGTGCAAGCATGCCACGGCCGATGAATTCGGCTCGGAAGTGGCTGGTCAGTGAGTCAACGATGATCATCTTGACGTTCAGTCCCTTGCTCATTCGCTTGATCTCGTCGGCGAGGAGCATCTGGTGAGCGGAGTTGTATGCACGTGCCACGTGGATGCGCGACAGCACATACTCGGGGTCCAAACCGTGGCCCCGAGCCATCTGAGTGATGCGCTCGGGTCGGAAGGTGTCCTCCGTGTCGATGTAAAACACATCGCCATCCAAGCCGCCTTGATCGACGGGAAGCGTGCAGTTCACGGCCAACTGATGGCCGATTTGGGTTTTCCCGCTGCCGAATTCACCGTACACCTCCACCAGAGCCTGCGTTTCAAACCCGCCACCGAGGAGATCGTCGATGGATTGGACTTTCGAGGAGAGTTTCTGCACTTCGCGGCGGCGCTCAAGCAAGGCATCACCGGAAACGAAACCACCGATGTTGGCCATTTTCTTGGCTGCTGCGATGATCTTCGCCGAAACAGCCTCGCCGAGTTCAGCTTCCTCCGCGAGGTCAGCCGGGGACATCACGGCGAGGGCCAGAAGTTCGTCAAAGCCGGCTTCACGGAGTTTTTCGGCCGTCGCGGGACCCACGCCAGGCAAGTCTTCAATGGTGACTTGGGGCTCCTCGGCTTCCTCCATGGGTGGCACCACTTCTTCGCTTGGTGCTTCATTCTTTTCAACAACAATGTTTGCTTTTTTCTTCGATTTTGCTGGCATGGTTCATTCCTTCCATCCCCTGCTGGTTCGGCTCGTCTATATGAAAGGCCGAAACACGGCTCGGACCACGACATGATCGTCAATGGCCATGATTTGCGATTCCTTGGGGCGCAGCGATGCGTTTTAATCAGTTTTCGTTTCACTTTTCGTCACACGAAAGTGAACATCACGGCGACGCTGCATCGTCTGAATCCAACGGGTTGGGGTCTGATTCTGTCGTTTCATAGGTGATGTGAACGGTGTGGCTGATGTCCAGATTTTCGGCCTCATTCTGGCCCTGTGTGACATCAAGCGACCACAAACCGAGGTTCACGTTTCGCTCGCGGTGATTCCATTCAGCGCTCTGCCCTTCGCCGATTTGCTCGTTGTGCGAAGCACGTACGCTCTCGTCGGCGTCCGACAACGTCCACGTGACCGTCACAGGCGTGCCGGGAGGGACGATGTTGTTGCGGTTGGTCACGGTGGAATTCACGTCAACGTGTTGCGGTGTTCCGCAGTCGCAATCGGGGTTGGTGTTGATGCTCATGGTCGAGGCTTCATTGGTGTTGGTTTGCACCCATTCAACGGTTTTGTCAATGCGAATCACCAGTATCATTGAGCCCGTGTTGTTCCGTTCATCCATTGCCGTCAGGGTCACGGTGAACAAACCGTGCGTTTGGTACTCGTAGGTGATTTGGGCTTGGTCGTTGGTGCTGACCGTGACCTTGTTCGCTCCGTCGTCGTCGTCACCCGGGTCCAAGGAGATGAGGGTGATGGCCCCGGCGTTGGACGTGACCCTGGCGAAGTCAAAGGTGAGTTCTACCCCGTCCAGGGTCAATGTCTGACCGTTTTGAACGCGTTCAAACACCGTGCCGCTGGTCGCATCGTAGTGGACGTTCATGGTGACTGCGCCCGTACCACCGTCGTCGTCCGACGCACCCAAACAACCCGACAGAAGGGGGACGAGCAAGGCGAGCGTGACCATCACAGCCCCCTTGGCACCTCCCGACATGGCTCATGGAAGGGGACCCTCCTTCTTCATCGATTCCCCCCTCCCTCGGCGCCGTTTTCAAGATGAAGGTTCAGGCGGTGGGTTGAAAACCGTGAACCTTGGGGGTCGAACCAGCGAGGTGGGGTAGTCTGGATATCCCGTCGGGCTCATAACCCGGAGATCGATGGTTCAAATCCATCCCTCGCTACCATCAACCGTACTGGTAGTAGTCGTGCTTGGGTTGAAGGCGATCGAGCGCCGATTGCAACTGTGCATTGGCCGCCTGTTCACCTGCGAGAATGGCGTCGCGTTGTCGCCTCAACTCGGCGGCAGCGGACTGGCAAGCGGGTTGAAGGTCGGCGACGGCGGAGCCACCGGATTCCAGCGCTTGTTCAACGTCCTCCAGGGCGACCGATGGCGTTGAGGCCGGGGCCAGCACGAAGGTTTCGCCGACACGGTTCAGGGGGCCAGCCATCTCAATGGACGCCAGCAAGCGCTTCACGTGCGTGCTTTGTGGTGCTGTGTTCACTGCGTGCACGGCGGCGAGCAGGTGGCCGGGGGCCAGTCGTTCACAGCGGGCGAACGCCTTCTTGGCAGGTCCGACCTTGCCTGCGGCTGCCAGCAAGCGGCCTGAGCGGAGGTGATCCTCGTGTTCAGGCTGCATGGATGCGAGCAGATTTGGAGCGTGCTTGGTGAGCATGCCGACGAGTTTCTTGCGCTCTTTGTGCATGCGTTTGGCGGCGGGCAGCCCCTGGGCGGGTTTGTCTCGCAACAAGCACACGTCGCACAGCAGGCGAAGGCCCTTCAGGAGGAAAATTTGGTCCTGCGGTTCGCGTTTCTTCTTGGCCATCATATGGTCGCAAAATTGGGTGGCCATGACCTCGGCCAGTTCCATTCGCCCGCCCTCGATGTAGCGTTCGATTTGGATGAGGGTTTGTGAGGGGTCCGACATCCCGAACATGGTCAGTGACCGTGGTTCCCGGCCTATGGAGCCTTTGCACTTCGGACCCACCCGATTAAATGGGGTCCATCCCACCTTAACACCATGACCGACGACATCGTCGTGGCTTTGACCGGCACGCCCGGAACGGGGAAAACCACGCTCAGCGAGTGGTTCGCACAGGAAGGCTGGCAGGTGCTGAACGTTCGGGAATTGGCCGAAGCGCACGGTTGCCTCGGTGAGGTGGAGGTGAACGGGGCAGCGCCGGTCGACGTCCATGCGCTCGCCGAACAATGGCAACCTCCCTCCGGTCGTGTGATCGTCGACGGTCATCTGTCCCACTTCCTGGACATCGATGCCGTGGTGATGCTTCGTTGCCATCCCGATGCCCTCGCCAACCGACTGACCGAGCGAGGTTATTCCTCTGAGAAAGTTCGTGCCAACATGGAGTGGGAGATGACCTCAGGGCATTGGGCGGAGCTGTTGGAATTTGAGGTCGAAGCACCGGTTCTTGAGGTGGAAACCACGCACGCCGCTCCCGATGCGTTGGCCGTGGACATTGTTGCATGGCTGGCCGATGGCTGTCCCTCTCCGCCGCTCGATGAGCGAGCCATCGCCGCTGTGGACTGGCTCAACGAAGGCACGTTTCAGCGGGACGAGGCCCACAAAGCCTAACCTCTGCGGCAGGATGGTTCTCGCATGGCGCTCGAGAAAATGCGACAACGCTGGGAATCGGCCCTGCAACCCGTGATTCGAGCGAGTTACAGGTTGTCCCCCATCACCGTCACGTGGTGGGCCGTTCCTCTCGGCGTGGGTGGCGGCCTCATGGCGATGTATGCGCCAGACGAAGCCAGCGGTGGTTGGTGGTTGCTGGGTGCAGCTTTGCTCATTTCGCTCGCCATGTTGGTGGACGGGTTGGACGGTTCCTTGGCTCGGGCGAAAGGTGAGGTGACGCGTTGGGGTGACTACCTTGACCACACCATCGATCGCGTTCTTGACGCCACCTGGGTGGTCTGCATCAGTGCTTCCGTGTTCGTCGATGACCTGGCGTTCGGCTTCGCGGCTGCCTTCCTGACCCTCTTGGGGTCGTACATGGGTACGCAAGCACAAGCCGTGGCCGGATCGCGAAATTACCGTGGTTTCTCACGAGCCGACCGAACGGTGCTCACCCTGGTTGCTCTCTTGCTGATGGGGGTGTTGCTGTTGATGGGGTTCGACCTCAACACCACATACCCCGGTCCGTTGGACCACGTCGTTGTGAATCCGCTCAGTCTGGTCGTCCTGATCTCCGCACTTGGCGGCATCTGGACGTTCATCGTTCGTTTCCTTCAGGCCCAAGCCGAAATCCGTGCACTCGATGCTGCTGATCCGTTGCCTCAACCCCATCGGAATCCGACGCTGGCACCGCAACTGGGCTCCGATGATGGGTCGGCCTGAGCGGGACGGTTGCACCCAACGGGAAGGCGCCGAGATGGGCGCATTTTGTGCGATGAAAGCGACATAGTGATAACGGACGAAGGCGACCTACAGTGTGATGGGTAGTCCACCGACTGAACGGAATCTGCGAAGCCGCGCCCTCTTGTTGGCCGGTCTCATGTTGTTGTCGCTCATCACCGTGAGCCCCGCACAGGCGGCCGGTGAACCTGCCAACCTGCAGGCGCACGGTATTTCGGCGACCTTCGACCCCGTCACCGAAGTCACCACCATCACGTGGAACAATTCCGACACCAACGACGGTAACGCCGTTCAAGGCTTCTTTGGCTCCGAGTACAGGGTTTACCGCCACACGTCGCCCATCGACGCCAGCAACGTGGATGATTTGACACCGTTCGCCACCCTCGACACGTGTGACACGAATTCGATTTCGGTGAACGGCAACCCGTTCAACTGCCGTGGCAGCATCTACCCCGCTCATTCTGTCAATTTCCCCGTCCCTCCAGGTGTCAACGGCTCGTTTTACTATGCCATCACCACCTTGTTGAACAACGGCACGGAAGCCGGTGAATTCATCGTCGACGAATCCCACATCGACGAACCCGTGGTGGAGATGACAACGGCTGTTCAAACGCCCATCATTCTCACGGTTGAGTTTGAGCCCGCTGAGAGTGAAACGACGATTCGCTGGTACAACTACAACGACCTGTTTCCAGGCGCAGGCGTCCATCCCGAAAGCGGTGACGATGCAATGACGATTCGTATTTGGCAAACGGAATACGCCCTGAACCGTGAACTTGGGCCAACGATGTTGGTTGAAGAGACCCCCATCGCCGAACTCCCGGCCAACGCCGACGAGTACGTGGTCGACGTTCCGATGGACACCGAGCGTTCGGTGTACTATTCCATCACCTACTATTTGCCCAACTTTTTCGGTCCGGGTCTGCACTATGAGGACGTCCGTTTCCTCGGGGACAACACGATGACCGAACCCGTGTTGGAAGACAACCGTCCACCCGACCAACCCATCCTGACTGCGGCTGACTTTGTGCCCGACGGCACCACAGGAACGGGCAACACCGTGCTGTCCTGGAACGGTGCAGCCGATGAAGTGGGCGAAACGTACCGCGTGTACCGCTCGGACGGACCCTTCAATTCGACACTTTCGCCCAACGTTCAACTCGTGGTGTCGGACATTCACGAGGACGCAACTGGCACCAGCGTGCCGGTGACGCAAGGCTTCCTCGGTTACTCCTACTATTGCGTTGTGACCGTGGACGCCAGCGGTGTCGTGAACACCAACCCCACGGCCAATTCCTGCACCAACGCCATCTTCGAAGATGCATTCTACAACTGGATTGCAGAGCCAACCAACGTCAACGCCGACTTCATTGGCGACCGAACCGTTCGCATCACGTGGAACGACCAACTTGGCGTGGACGGTGAAATCTACCACATCTGGCACATCGCTTACCCCAACATGCCCGGTTCACAATTCGTGGAGAACCAAACGGCGACCTTCCTCGGCACGGTGTCCGACAGCGTCGGTGCGTTTGAGTTCATGGTGGACGAAGGCAATCTGCTCACGGAGCAGGCCTTTTGTGTCACAACCGAGGCCCTCTACGGTAACGTCAACGGCACCTACCATTACACCGAGTTGATGCAAAACTGCGATTCCATCGCCGTGATCGACACCACGCCCCCACTTCCCGCTCGCATTCGCGATGCCTTTTCGCTGGGTTCCATTCAGCGCGTCAGCCTCGAATGGTTGAACGACGATGCGGAACTCAACGAGACGTACTCCATTTGGCGCCATTACGGCGAACCCTTTGGCCCCGACGCCAGCGAGTTTTCGGACACCAGCGATGAAGGGTGGGAGATGGTGTTGGACGGCATCTCCGACGGACCATCCAGTACCATCGTCCGCGAGTTTGACATTGCTGATGATGTGGACCGCGACGTATGGTACGCCATCGCCATCACCGATACGTGGGGCAACACGAACTCGGAATTCTTCGCCGGTTTCGGTGGAAACGCCTTCCAGGTCTCCGAGGACACCCGCCCTGCCAACGCCACGCTGACCCTGCTCGATTCGGACGGCAACGCCTACGAAGGCACCACGTTGGTGTCGGGTCAATACACGCTGCACTTCCAGCTGGATGAGGACTTGTACGAAACACCCACCATCGACATGTTCACGCCCGCTGGCATGGTGAGTGGCGAGGACGACCTCGTCTCGTTGATCAACGACAACCGCAACAACCCCATCGTTGGACCGCTGTATTCCTACGATTTCAGCATCAGCACCGCAACGAGTGCCGGTCAACTGTTCATTCATCTTGACCTGCAAGATGAGTGGTCGAACACGGCGAATCAATCTTGGGACCACCTGTTCATCGATGCCCAGTTGCCCGAAGTAACGATTTTTGCCCCAACTCCCTTCAACGACGGCTCGAAGTACCTCTACGGGAACCGCATCAACCTGCTCGCAGGCGCCGAAGACGATGTGGGCGTGACCACGTTCCAATACCGATTCACCTACCACTACGGCGGCACAACCGGCCAAACCCAAGCCACACCGTGGTCGGATTTGCAGGGCGTCACCGTGAACGCACCAGGGAACGCCAGCCTGACCGCTGACATGGAGGTGTCTGCAGGCAACTTTGAGCCCGGTTTCCACCGGCTTTCGGTTCGGGCCACGGATGCTGCCGGCAACGAAGTGCAGCGCAACGTCGAGTTCATCGTCGATTACTGCCGGAACCGATTGGACGGAACGACGTCGTGCACTTACGAAGAGAGTCTTCAGCCGCCCCTCGAACCTGAAGTTATCACGCCAGCCCTCAGCGATCCACCGTACGTGGTGGTGTTCATCGTGGCGTTCGTCAATGTCCTGGCCATCGTCGTTGCCCTCCTCGTGATTCAAGTCAGCATGTCGGGCCCCAAGAAGAAAAAGAAGCGCGGGGACGACGACGAAGACGATGACGATTGGATGTCCGAATTCATGGGTGGCGGCGGTGGCGGTCAACAAGAGCTCGACATGGATGCCGTGACGGGCACCGGGTCCTCCGAGGAAAAGAAAGAAGAAGCCAAGGAAGAGGAAACCAAGGCTGCCGAAGAAAAGCAGGTCGATGACGACGACCCCTTCGCCATCAACATCGTTCAGCGCAAGACGCGTCGCAAGAAGAAGGAGGCCGAACCCGAGCCCGAAGACGACGATGACGACGATGACGACGACGAGGATGACGACGACGATGATGACGATGACGACGAGGATGAGAAACCCAAGCGCCCCGTCCGTCGCAGCGTCGGTCGCAAGCCCGCACCTCGCAAAGCACCGGTGAGGCGTCGGGCCGTCAAGCGCACGTCGGACGACGATTGAGGCATGAGGCCCTGCTATGGTTGACCGGCGAACGTTGGGTTTTGGCTCCGTTGTGCTGGCCTTGCTCTTGAGCGCAGGCGGATGGATGGGGTTCACCCTAACGGGCGTGGTCGAGGACGTCCCGACGCCCAATGTGCCCGCTCGCTCGTTTTTCGCCGATGAACCCCTTCCCGAACAAGTTCTCTCGCCCTTCCTTTCTGCCGAATTGACGCTCACCTGGGACCGAGACGATGTGTACGTGGTCGTGGTGGATGAGGATGAGAAGAACACGTGCGACGCCACACCATCCGCGTTGATTCAAAACACGGGCAACTCGGCTTGTGGGCCGTACGATGAAGACGTGGTCGCCATCAGCGACGATGCTGATTCCGGTTTGGTGTGGGTGGTGGAGCCCGGTGTGCATTACGTTGGTGTGGGCACCTCACCCGACACCACCCTTCCCCAGGGGGCTGAGGTGAACCTTCAGTACAGCGTTCATCTGCGTGCTGGCTTTGCCGCTTACTTCGTGTTCGCCATCATCGGCGCCTTCGGCTTTGCCTACGGTCGCTCCCAGTGATCATTCAACGCCGTCGTAGTAGGTCGCCACGGCTTCGTCGATTTCGTTCAGTACAGCGGCTTCGTCCACCGTGCGGGTGGTGCCGTTCAGCCGAAGGGCGCGTCCGTTGACCCAGAGGTCAAGGCAGGAAGCACCGTTGAAAATCAGGTTCGCCAAGTGGCGATTGTTGCTGCGTCCGAGCGGACGCATGCGCACATCCTCGAGATCCCACACGGCCCAGTCTTGACTTCCTTTGGTGGCCATGTCCATCAGGTCCACGGCGGGAAGGAGGGTGGCGTCCCAATGGTCGTGGCGCTGCACCAGCCCTGCCAACCGAGCTTCTGCCTGCATGTTCAGGCCGCTGCCCGAAGAAGCGGCCCCGTCCGTGCCCAAGCGCACGTCGACACCTGCGTCTCGGTAGGCCGGCCATGACATCGTTCCCCCACATGCCAACTTCATGTTTGACGAAGGGCAGTGCACCGCCGTGACATCGTGACGTTTCATGATTCGAATTTCGTTTTTCTTCACCCAAGAGGCGTGAGCACACACGGTGCCGGGTTGGAAGAAGTCCAGGCTGTCGAGGTACTCGACCGGATAGAGCCCGTTGGCGGCGTGACAGTCTGCAATTTCTTGACGCGTTTCGCTGACGTGAATGTGGAGGCGGGCTTGGCGTCGCTCGGCCAGCTCTGCCGCCCGACGTAAGGTGTCCTCGGAACAGAGGTACACCGAATGCGTTGCAATGGCGTACTGCACGAGGTCTTCCCCCCGGTTGGCCTTGAGCAAGCCGTCCAGTTCGTCAAGGGCCGAGGCTGCGTTGGGGTGGCTGGGCAGGGCTTGATCGCTGACCGGCCCACCAACCAACCCCCGTAGACCCGCTTCGGTCAGCACCTGACCCGTGGTGTGCGGGAAGAAGTACATGTCAGCAGCAAAACTGCTGCCGGTGCGGATCATCTCGGCCGCCGCCGAACGGGCACCGGTGCGAACAAAATCGGGTGTGATGCGGGCTTCGGTGGGGAAGATGGCTTCCTTCAGCCAGCGGTGAAGGGGGAAGCCATCGCTGAAATCACGCGCGTTCAACTGCATGGCGAGGTGGGTATGCCAGTTCTGGAAACTCCGTGTGATGAGGCGCCGGGACCCGTCGATGTCGTGGGCCACATCTTCGTCGCCGTTGGAAGCCGACCATGTTCCGTCAGCGTGGAGCAACACATCGCCCGTGGTGCGGGTCCCGCCTCGGTCGTACAGCACCGTGTTTCGGTACCGCACCGTTGTGGCGTCGTCCATGCCCTTGCCTCCGTGTCATGCTTCAAGAACGCTGAGGTTCAGACCGTGGGCCTTATGTCGGATTGATGACGGCAGGTGTTTGCCGCCACTGTGGCTTAGTTGGTAGAGCATCTGATTCGTAATCAGAAGGTCGGGAGTTCGAGTCTCCCCAGTGGCTCCTCATGCCTTCTTTTTCGCGGCGCTGCTCACGTCCATGCTGAACGACGCAGCACTCGCTTCGAGGCTGGCGATGGCAGGAAGGGTGCGTCCGGCGATGAAGTCCAAGCACGCCCCCCCTCCGGTCGACACGTGGCCCATTTTGTGAGCCAAGCCGCGCTTGGCCACGAGCGTGGCCGTGTGGCCGCCGCCCATGACGGCGTAGCCGTCCGACTCGGCGCATGCGTTGAGCATCTCGACGGTGCCGAGGGCAAAATCGTTGAGCTCAAACACGCCCGCGGGACCGTTCAGCACGATGGTGCCTGCGGATTTGATGGCGTTGGAGAGGTGGCGAATCGACGCAAGTCCGAGGTCAAACAACGGAGCCTCAACGGGCAAATCCTCCAGTTTGAGGTCCACGCGGTTGCCCTCCACGTTGGCCGCCACGTCCACGGGCAAGTGAATGCGGTCACCGAACGCTTCCACGATGGCTTTGGCTTGCTTCACCGTTGATGTCCAGTTGTCGCCGAGTTCACCCTTGAGGAAGGTTCGGTTCACGTCACCGATGTCGACGCCGGCGAGATCAAGCAGCAGGTTGGCCACACCCCCAGTGGGCCACACGGCATCGGCGATGCCGTTGCGCAGCATGTTGTCGGCCACCTGGATGGAATCGTCGACCTTGACCCCGCCCAGGACTGCCAAGCACGGTCGGGCTGGCGTTTCCAAGGCTTGGCTGAGTTTCCTTAGTTCGTTGCCCATCAATTCGCCCGCCACGCAGGGCAGCAGGTGCGTGAACCCAACGATGGACGGTGTCGAGCGGTGGGCGCAGGCGAACGCATCGTTGACGAACAGGTCCGCCACGCTGGCGAGGTGTTGCACCATGGCCGTTTCAGCCATCGTCTCAACGTCGCCTTTGACGGTCACTTCTTCTTGGTCCATTCGAACGTTGTTGAGCATGAGGATGTCACCGGGCTGGAGGGCCTCGATGGCGTCCATCGCCTTGGTTCCGTGAATGTCCTCGACCCACTTGACGGGGCGACCGAGCAAACGACCGAGTTCGCGAGCGTGGCCGAGGGTGCTGGTGAAGTCGTTCTTGCCCGGCCGGGATTGGTGCGCCAGCAGGATCACCCGTGCCTTCACCAACCGCTGCAAAGTGGGCAAGATGGCTTGGATGCGGGTGTCGTCAAGGAACGCTTTGGTCGCTGGGTCAAGCGGACTGTTGATGTCCACGCGAACGAGGACGGTCTTGCCTTCGACATTCACGCCGTCCAAGGTGAGCACCTTGACCATGGTCAAACCAAGGGCAAGCAGTTTTTCATTTCTGTGTTGGTCGCTGTGAACGGCCGTGGAGGAAGACTCGGTTGAACACGGAGGCGAACCCCATCAAGAACGAAGGCTTGCTTTTTGTCTGGGCAGAGATTCAGTCCCTCCTTCGCCCGCTGTGTGCAACGTTGGTGGAAACCGTGGACGAGCCCGGTGATTGGGCGGTGGACACGCCGTCCGGGCGTCCGTTCCTCAAGTTGCGCATTCAGAAGCGTCACGTCGGGTTGTACCTCTTGCCGCTGTACTATCGCCCCGGAGCGATGGAGCCCGGGCTTCGACACGCCCTGAACGGAAAGACCACGTTTCGGTTCAACCGACAGTCGGCCTTGCCGTTGGGGGCGTTGGAACGGCAAATCGAGGCGTGCCTCGGACTCGTCGGGTTGTACTGAACACCTGCACAACGCGCGCCTCCACCCCTTTCAAGGCGCGAAATGTCATAAGGCGGTCAACACCGCTGATGTCCATGGTTGACGACGCCGGCAAGGACCCATCCACGATGGTCCGTGCACGGCGCCGTGCGAGCACCGCCACGTCGGCGTTCGGTGTGTCCAAGCGCGAGGGCCACGATGCCTCGGTGTACTACGGCAGCCGAATGAACGAGGGCTTGGTCGCTGCTCGCGACGTGGGTGAGGCCCAACCGTGCCCGTCCGAACGGCTGGACAGCGTGATCTGCGGCGATTCAAGGTCGATGCCGCTTCCCGACAATTGCGTTCACCTGGTGGTCACCTCGCCCCCCTACAACGCCTCAAAAGCCTACGATGAGGACCTTGCACTGGACGAGTACCTCGGTTTGCTGCACGACGTGTTTGCTGAGTGCTACCGCGTCCTCACCCCCGGCGGGCGCATGGTGGTCAACGTGGCCAACCTGGGTCGCAAGCCGTACATTCCTTTGTCGTCCCACATCAACCTCATGATGAACAACATCGGTTTTCTGATGCGCGGCGAAATCATTTGGGACAAATCGGCGAGTGCCGGCTCGTCGTGCGCTTGGGGTTCCTTCCAGTCCGCCTCCAACCCTTGCTTGCGGGACATTCACGAATACATCCTCGTGTTCTCCAAGGGCGATTACAAGCTGCCTCGGACCAAAAAAGAGCGAGAAGAAGGGCGGATGGACACGATCCCACGCGACGATTTCATTCAACACACGAAGTCGATCTGGTCGTTCGCCACCGAGCGGGCGTCCCGTGTGAACCACCCAGCGCCCTTCCCCGTTGAATTGCCCAAGCGGTGCATTGAGTTGTACTCCTTCATCGGGGACGTCGTGCTCGACCCGTTCAACGGTTCGGGCACCACCTGCGTCGCAGCCAAAATGCACGGCCGGCGCTACATCGGCTTTGACCTCTCGCCGGATTACTGCGACATCGCAGAGGAACGCTTGGCGTCGGTGACGGGTCCCGTCGAATCGGTCCCCGTCCCTTCTTCGGTTTGACCCGATCCCAGAACCAGCCCACGTCAATGTGGCCTTCTCCGCTCAACCGCATCCAATTTGGTAATGACAGGCTGTTGACGTGGCTTCAACATCGCACGGAACGTTATGCACCGTCACATACATAGGGGGAATGCAAAAGCCCGTGCCATGAAGTGGCGCAGCCTCATCGTGACGTTGTTGTTGGCGCTCAGCACACTCCCGGTTGTCCATGCCAACGCTCCGCTTCCCAATTCACCGAGTTTGACCTTTTCACCGATGAACTGCGGTGGCGAAACGATGTGGGACACAGTCGGCGATGTGAACAATGCAGTGTTGGACTTGGTTGGCAACGCCACGTACCCTGCGGTCCAAACCGCATCCAACGCCACCAACCTCTACGTTCGAATGTTGTTGGATGAATCGCCCATGAACGCTCAGGGCAATCTGAAGTCATTCGCTTGGGGCCTTGAATTTGACACCGACGGGAACGTGAGCACCTATGAACACCTGATCATCGCTGATGGACCAGGCTCGGATGCGTTGATGATTCAAAACAACACCGTCACGAGCTCTCCGAACGACCCAACGGATAACACGGAATCAACTTCCCATACGTTCGCCACCCCATCCGACCATTGGAATGTCACGGCTGCTGACTCATCGTTTTCCTCGACCACCGATTATTGGTTGACGTTCATCCTCCCGTGGACGGTGCTTGACCATCATAACATCGATCGCAACACCACCACGGCGTACTGGTTTGGGACCTCCACACAGAGTTCGAACATCAACGGAGATTTTGTTTGTCACGATGGGCTTTCCTCGGACCCCGTCACGCTTGAGGCCTTGGCCAGTGACACCGATTCGTTGGACCCTGCAACTCGACTCACCTATGCCAACAGCACCATGGTCAACGGCGTTAAGGTCGTGAATGTCACCATGGGCAACAACACCTCAACCGTTTTTTCCCCGCTGTTGTCTCCGCCGGATGCTACCTATGAGGTGGATGGAGCCAGCGGTGTCGTCGTTAACGCCACGGTTGATGCCTCGGGCAACCTCAGCGTTGACGCCTTGACCATCGGAAACGCCAACCTGACCGTTTACGCCAACACCACCGTTGGAAGCGAAACCTTGAGTGCAAACACGACGTTTTTCATCACAGTGAACGGGTCCGGGAGTAGCGGTAACGCTTCCGTTGACAGCGACGGCGATGGTGTCCCCGATGCGTCCGATGCGTTCCCCAACGATGCCAACGAATCGGCCGACAGCGATGGTGACGGTGTGGGCGACAACGC
>JAYOBJ010000025.1:0-31447 GCA_038104845.1 Methanobacteriota archaeon | reverse complement strand
CACAGGCCGGATTGAGCCAGCCACAAAGAACTCGCTTGGACTCGCCTTCTTGCATTAACACGTCGTTCCTCCATTGGGCTATGTTCTTGAACAACCGTGCCCTGTTCCCCTCCATGGGGTTGCTTGAGCAGGCTGATTTTGGCGTGTTCAAGGAAAAAGCCACCTGGCAAGCCTTTGGCATCGCCGTGGTGATGTTCAGCACCATTTCGTTCGCTGCCTTGTCGATGTTTGACAGCATGGACGAGTTGTTTCAATCCGATGCAGAGCCCGCACCCATCCCCAATTTGGTGTTTGAATCGTTGAACCGAACCGGTGTGGAAAGCGGCTTGGTCAACGAAACGGGCTGGTTCAATCTTGACGATCACCGTGGCAGCATCATTATCCTCGACCTAATGGCCCACGATTGCAGCAACTGCCATGCTGTTCAGGCCTACATCGAAGACAGATGGAGTTCGTGGAATGCCACGGCCGAAGCCTCCGGGGCGTCGCTCAAAATCTTCGGTTACGGCGCATGGTACACCGAGAGCCTCGACTACCTCAATGAAAGCGGTGGTGAATACACAGTTCCGCTGTACCCTACTGGGCTGGGGTCGGAGGTGGCGGGAGTGCTGGAGGACGGCTCCGAAGTCGACCCCGTACGCTTGTTCACCACCGGAGGGACCGGCCAAATCCCCGTCGTGCTCATTATTGACGTGGACGGTTACATCATTGAACAACAAGCCACGGGAACGCCGGTGGACGGGTGGCGTGGGTTCAACGGGACCCTGAACACCGCGTTGAGGGGCGATGTCAGTGACACCATGGGTGCTCGCATCGGCTGGGAAGAGCCCGAGACGTCCTTTGTGGCGGTGTTTGTCCTCGGTTTGGTGCTCTCCATTTTGGTGTACTTTTCTCCGTGCGCCTTCCCGGTCCTTCCGGGCTTTATTTCCTACTACCTCTCGCTGGGGGCGCGTGAGGACGAACTCATTGAACAGGGCAAATTGAAGACGAGGATGCCAAGTTCGGTCAACATCGGGGTCTTGTCCGGTTTGGGCATGTGGACCTTCTTTGCGTTCATCGGCGTGCTCGCCATCGCGATGGGGGAGGCCTTCGCTCAATCCGGCATCATCCATTACATCGCCATCTTCATTGCGTTGCTCTTGATTGTGCTCGGCTCCATGATGCTGCTCGGCATCACGTCCCACGTGATGGGCTTCGTTCAGAATTGGGTGGACAAGTACAGCACCACCGAGGCCGACGACACATTCACCCCTCGCCGAAACATGTACCTCTACGGGATCGGCTATGCTGCAGCTTCCATTGACTGCACGGCGGCAGCGGTGTTGCCCTTTGTGGTGTTCCTCGGCACCCTCGGCACCTCGGCCATCGGCTTTGGCATCGCTGGGTTGATGGTGGGCTTGCTGGTGTTGATGGTTCTCGTGACCGTGCTCGTTGGCATGGGTCGTCAAGTGATGATCAATTTCCTCCGTCAGGCCACCGGCCACATCAAAATGATCGGTTCATGGATGATGATCATGGCCGGTGTTGGCCTGACGGTGTACTTGACCAACCCCAACGCCATCAATGCGCTGTTCGGTTGAGGGCCGGTGCAATCCAGCGTGGCCATGCGACGCCCACCATGACGCAAGAAATGACGGCGTCGAAGATGAAATGCTGCTTGATCAACACCGTAGAGAGGCACAAGAGGATGCACGCGGTCCATGCTGCAGCCGCCAGCGGACCGTTCCATCGTTCATGTTGCTTGAACGACCATCGTACGAACAGCAGGGTCAACAGGCTCTGCAGCACGTGGAGTGACGGCCATGCGTTGTACGGTGCATCAGCGCCGTGGAGTTCATCCATCATCCATCCGATCACTCCTTCAGCGCCGGTGGCTTGCGATCGCAGGGTGATTTCCAGCGGCAGCAAAAGATACGCTGCCAAGCCGACCCACGTCAACACCAGCATGCGCTGAAAGAACACAAGGCCCTGCGCTCGGTGGTCGGCGTTGGCGCCCACCCAAGCAGCGATAGGGAAGTAGGCATAGAACGAGATGTAGGGCACCACCAACCATGGCACAAAGGGGAGTGCTTCGTCAAGGGGAATGGACACGTCGAGCGTGGACACACCGCGCCGGGCGTTCCATCGGTTCACTGCAACGTAAGGCAGCGCACCAAGCAGGGTGAACAGGGTCAGCAACCATGCAGCGTATCGGGTGCGGGACCAACTGCTGCGCATTGGAAACCAGCGATCGAGCACAGGCCAGTCGTTCATTGCCCTTCCTCGCTCCTTTCAGATTGAGCCAGTGTGGCCCAGTGGACGATGCGATCCGCCATGACTTCTGCTTCCTGTTGGTCGTGCGTCACGTGAACCGCAGAAATCCCGTGTTCCTTCAAGTGCGCCCGGGTCATCGCTGCCAGCTCCAAGCGTCGTTGGACATCCACCGATGCAAACGGCTCATCGAGCAAGACGATCTTGGGTTCTTGCATCAGTGCCCGACCGAACGCCACACGTTGAGCCTCACCGCCTGAGAGGCCCGCAGTGCCGCGTCGTTCGAACCCTTCGAGGCCGATGGATGCGAGCACCTTGATGATGCGTTGGTTGATTTCTGCCTTGTTCATCGTTGTGGGTGCGCCCAAAGCGATGTTCTGGGCCACGTTGAGGTGCGGGTAAAGGACGGGTTGCTGAAACAGCATGGTGATGTCAGGGCGTATGGTGCGGTTCTCAAGGGGTGCATGGTCGAGTTGACGGGCGCCTTCTTCCAAGGGTTCCAAGCCGCACATGGCGCGCAGCAAGGTGGTTTTCCCGCAACCACTGGGGCCGAGGATGGAGACGATCTCCCCCGATTCCACGCTGAGGCTTAAACCGGAGAACACCAGCCATTCTCCCAAACGCACCGAGGCGTTCTCCAACTCAAACATCATGCCGCTTCCTCCACGCTCTTGCACGCTCGTTGATGGACAGAACCAGCAGCGTGGAGGCCATCAAGATGGTGGCCAACGCCATGGCTGTGGGGAAGACATACGGGTCAAATTTCGGACGGGAGGCCACTTGGTCAACCAAAATGGACAATGAATCCCACGACCCAACGCGCACGACGAGGAACGTGGCGCCAAATTCGCCCATGGAGAAGGCCAAACACAACGAAGCAGCCATGGTGGCGGGAACCACGAGGAAGGCACCCCTGGAGTGCCACCAAAACGCCAAGGGCTTCAACGGAAGAAGCGAGGCCTGCTCGGCAAACGCGGGGTCGATCCGCTCGATGGCGGGCACCATGAGGCGGATGACAAACGGTAACACGAGCATGACATGCGGGAGCACCGGTAGGTAAGGGAAACTGAACAGGTTGGGGAACCAACGCAAGATGCCGGCCACCATGCCCAGACCCACCATGACCGCCGACATGGACAACGGCAGCATGCACAACGAATCCAGCACGCCGGCCCATCGGCTTCGACCGTTTTGGCGTAGCGTCACGAGGCAGGAGGCGACGGCGTAACCCAGCGGAAGGGCAAGGAGCACGGCGAGCCCAGCGTAGGTGAGGGAATTGGTCAAGGCTTCCGTCACGGGAACCGTGGAAAAATCACCCGACCAAGCCCGCCTCCATCCTTCGAGGGTCCACGAACTTCTGAACCCTGAACCGGACCGTGCAGTGACGCGAAAGGACGCCATGACCACCGAAACCAGCGGGGCAAGCAGCAACACGATGGTTCCGTTAACGAACAATGCCCAACGCCGGGAGGGTGGGCCGTGCCGGGCTCGGTTGGCCCTTTCATGGTGCATGGACAACACCTGGCTGTGCTGCCGCTCAAAGCGTCCGGCCAGCACGAGCATGGCCAACATCAGCAGCATCTGGAGCGTTGCAATCCCCAACACAGCGAGGCTGGTTTCGACCCTGTAACCAGCAATCCCAGCGGTCCCTCCCATTTCACCCAGGAGGGATTCCATGGTGTTCGCTGAAGGTGCAAGCCACTTCACAAGGGCGAACGATGTGAAACTGAAGAAGAACGTGTAGGTCGCGGCGACCAAGGTTGCAGGGCCCAGCACCGGCATCCAGAGGTGCCGAAGGCGATTCCGTAAGGCGTGGCCTGCGGGCAGGAGCGCCAACTGTTCCTCCCAAGCCGGGTCCAGCTGGGCCACCACGGGCTCAACGAAGCGGATCATCAAGGACAGGTTGAACCACACGTGGGCCACGACCAAGGCCACGAAGTGGCCCGGCTCATCCCAGCCAGTTCGTTTTGAAAGCACGTGGATGAAGCCCGACTCAGCGTGGAGGTCAAATCCCAATCGATGGATGAGGCCGTCGGGCGAAAGGAGGGCGAGGAAACCCACTGCGGCGACGATCGGTGGTGTCACAAAGGGAAGAAAGAGCAACGCTCGCTTCAGTTGGAGGCGCTTCCATCGGTATCGGCCGAACGCCCATGCAAGCGGTACGCCGAGGGCGACCGTGAGCAGGGTCGAGGCCAGTGCCTCCAGCAAGGAGAACCGGAGCGCCTCCATCGCGACGGGTTGGTCCCGGACCATGGCAAGCGCCGAAACAGGTGAAATTCCCGTCACGGCCCACAGCCGCACCAAGGCCAAGGAAATGGGGAGCAAGCCGAGGGCGATCACCACGGCGACGGCCAACCAATGGCTCAACGGCACTTTGGCCAACCGTGGATTGATGTTCATGTCGTGGCCTCTACTGTATGGCTTCGCTCCAGTTGACGATCCATGCCTCCATCTCATCGGCCATGCGTTCGTTGGAGATGCCGGCGTTGAGCGAAGGGACATCCGTGTGGTGGGCGTAACCGTCCGTTTCGGGCCACGTTGCGCCAATGAGGACCGACTTCATGAGGTTGTTTTCGGGCATGTTGCGGTTGACCGAATCGGAAAGCAAGTACTCGAGGAAGGCGTTGGCTGCGGTCGATTCCGCAGCACCGTTGATGACACCGGCGTACTCCACTTGGTGAAACGATGCTCGTGGGAGTGTCAACGAGGTGGATTTGGTCCAATTCCCGCCGTAGAAGGCCTCAACACCCGGCGAGTGGCAGTAGGAGACGGTCATGGCGGCATCGCCAAGGTGGCCTTCCACCCATTCACCGTACCCTCCACTGTAGTGGATTTCGTACGCTTCGGTCCACCCCGAGGTGAAGATCGCGTCGTTGTCCGCCATGGCTTGCCACCAATCGAAGGCATCGGTGGCCTCGTCTTCATCGTGTTCGAAATAATCAACGGTGGCAGACATGAACGCCCTTCCCGGTGAGGACGTCACGGGTGAGGGAAAGGCGACTTGCCCTGCCCAGGCGGGTTCCGTCAGGTTCCACAACGACGTTGGAACGGTGAGGTTGGTCCCGTCGACACGGGTTTCGTCGTAGTTGAGGCACACATCACCTTGGTCAAACGGTACGGCAAGCGGCCCATCGTACGGCAAGAGCGCCTCGACAGCGATGCCGGAAACATTGGCGTTGTGCGGTTGGAGCAGGCAGAAATTCAACGCGGTCTGGAGGTAGGTGTTGTCCAATCCGATGGCCAGGTCGGCTTGTTGGGCTTGTTGTGTTTGCAACAATTGTTCAAGAATACCGCCGGCGTCATTCGTGCGGATGAGTTCAATTTCGTAACCGGTTTGGTTGGTGAATTCTCCGAGCATGTTCTCCGAAAAGGCGGCGATGTCGTAAGTTAACAACCGTAGGACACCGTCTGAATCACGGCCGGGTGCGAGCAGTTCACAATCCCCACCTGCATCGGCAGTGATGGGTTCAAGCGGCTCAAGGCACCCACTCAAGGGGGTCGCCAACAGGATCAGCAGCATCACAAAGGTTCGCACCACGGTCATCACTCCGTGTTCATGGCGTCGATGATGACGTGGCATCGGTCAACCAAATCTGCGGGCGTCGCCCCCAAAATGTACAGCGAGGGTTCCCAACCGAAGTCACCCTCGTCGATGACGATGGCCATGGAGGCGGTTGGGGTTTGAATCGTCCCACGCACGGCCAAACCGACGGCAAAGCCGAGTTCATCGCTGATGTAATCGATGTCGCCACGGTCAACCATGCCGTCAACCATGGGTGGTCGAATGTTCATGATGGCGCCGATGTTGGGGTCGAAGCGTTGCGCTTGGATGAGCAATGCAGCGAGGTGGTTGGAGGCACCGAACACGGCGCTTTCCTGCCGCAGCAGCTTTCCATCCACCACCGTCATGCGACCGGGGTAAGCTGCCACCTGCTGCGGTGAGGAGGCGATGCCGTACGCAGCGGCGATGTTCATGCCCACGGCAGGGACGTAATCCTTCAATCGGCGAACGTCGAACCGTGCCGCTGCCCATTCCAGACGACGAATCACTGCTTGCATGGCCTGATCTTCGTTCATGTGTTCACCAGAGAGGGTTTTGTCGTAACGCAACGTCTGGTTGTTGGACATCGTCAACTCCACCACAATCCTGTGACGCATCACATCGGTTCGGGTGCCAAGTCGGTGGAGTGACTCGGCCAGTTCATGGGCCCAATCGTCGATCACGACTTCGTCGTTGTTGGCTGAAAGGCCGGGTGCAGGTTTCCCAAGTTGACGTGAAACGGTGCTTTGTGTGGTGCCCACCATGTCGGCGATTTCGGTCTGCGACCACCCCCTCGCTTTGAGTTCCTTCGCCAGTTGGTGGTGGAGTCGTTCAGCCCATCGTATCCCCGATTCGCCCAGCATGGCTCCTCCTCAAGCGCTGGATTATTCAATCTTGCTGACTATCCATGCATCTTGGGTTGAATCGAGAGGGCGTTGAGATCAATGAACCATCGCCTGGCGAGTGGTCGCATGGGCTCGTTCTTGTTCACTTGATGCGCAGATGGTATGCTGAAGATGTCATGTCACCTGATCCAAGAAACGAAGGCAGTAATCGCTCCTTCCTGGGCATAATATTCTGTCTGCATGGAGTTGCATGCAGCATGCGCCAAGACGATTTCATGGGTCCCATCGCTTCCATGACACACGCTCATAAACGGCCGCTGGTGAGGCAACCTCGGGGAGGACATGGAAACCAGCGACTTTTTGGAAGCCATCACCCTACGCCTCGCGGATTACGTGGCGTCCAAGGAACGCAGAGAACGTGTCAACCCGACCAATGCAGCTGCGTCCCTGAGGCGAACGCTGGATGTTCAACTCCCCCTCGAAGGACACGGTCTGAATCCGGTTCTGGACGACCTTGACCGCTACATCGCCAACAGCGTCAAAACCCATCGCTCCGAGTTCATGAACCCGTTGTGGGGCGGCCTCTCTCTCCCTGCATTGGCTGGCGAAATGGTGGCTGCTGCGACCAACAATTCGATGTACACGCAGGAACTCTCTCCCATGGGGACCCTGATCGAACAAACGCTTGTTGAGCGGATGTGTGGCATGGTCGGGTTTCCCGATGGGTTTGGTACCTTCACGACGGGTGGTTCCAACGGAAACATGCTGGGGATGCTGTGTGCTCGGGAGCGTGCCCTTCCGGGATCCACGAAACGCGGTTTCGACGGGTCGTCCATGGTCGTCTTCGTGTCCGCAGAGGCCCACTACTCGGTTCTGATGGCAGCCAATGTGATCGGCATCGGCCACATGAACGTGATCAAGGTGGGGTGCGACGGCGAAGGCCGAATGCGCCCCGATGCGTTGGTGGAAGAGATTTCGCGTGCGCACAAAGATGGCTTGACGCCCTTTTGCGTCGTGGCAACGGCGGGCACCACCGTACGCGGAGCTTACGACCCGATTGGTGCACTGGCGGATGTCGCCCACGATGCAGGGCTTTGGTTGCACGTGGATGCCGCTTGGGGCGGAACTTGCCTGTTTTCAAACCACCATCGCCATCTCATGGACGGCGTTGAGCATGCGGATTCGGTGTGCTGGGATGCGCACAAAATGATGGGCGTGCCGTTGGTCTGCAGTGCCTTTCTGGTGAAGGAACCCGCTGTGCTTAGAACGTTGTGCGATCACACGAGCGTGGCGCACTACCTCTTCCACGACGACGCAGAGAACCACGACTTGGGACGTTACTCGCTCCAGTGCGGGCGCCGCAACGATGCGCTCAAGCTCTGGTTGGAATGGCGAGCCCGAGGCGACGCCGGATGGGCAAGAATGGTGGATGGGTACATGTCCCACGCTGACCATCTTGAGCAATTGGTCGACGACCACCCGCACTTGGAGATGATGTCCAGCCGTTCGTGGACCAACGTCTGCTTCCGTTACACCCACCCCGAGGCGCTCGAGCGGCTGAACGATGTGAACGTGAACATTCGAAACCGGCTGATTCAGGACGGTGTGTTCATGGTGAGTCGAAGCAACATCGGCGATGATGTCGTGATACGCTGTGTCATTTCCAACGCCGGTGTCACTGAGGCAAGTTTGCAGCGGTTTGTTGATGAGGTGGTCCAGCACGGCGAGGACGTGGTGCGCGGGCTGCCGCCCAAGGTATGAATGAACCACAAACCCATCTTTATGTTGGGCGTCCAGTTCCGTGAGCCATGAGCGACCAACCCCCCGTGCGGACGGCGTTGTACGATGAGCATGTCCGACTTGACGCCAACCTCGTGGACTTCCATGGATTCGAACTGCCGATTTGGTACACCAACATCAAGGACGAACACCTTGCGACCCGCAGCGGAGCTGGCCTCTTCGATGTCTCTCACATGGGGTCGTTCCGATTCAAAGGCGCCGGCGTGAAACCGTGGCTGGAATCGTTGGCCACGCAGCGCGTCACCGCCGTTCAGGCGCCGCGTTGTGCCTACACCCACTTTTTGGATGACGACGGGCACATCATCGATGATATGATCTTCGCTGTGGTCAGCGACGAGGAACTCCTCGGGGTTCCCAACGCCTCCATGATCGACGTGATGTGGTCGTGGTTCAGCGATCGCCTGCCAGAGGATGGGTCGGTTGAACTGGAGAACCTTTCCGATGACACCTCCATCCTTGCCTTGCAGGGTCCGAAGGCCAAGGAACTCCTCAACACCGTGTTGGGTGAGGGTCAGCACGCCCCGAGGTTCTCGTGGCGTCGCCTGACCGAGAATGCCCTGGGCGTGTCCGGTTGGATTCAAGGCACCGGGTACACCGGTGAGGCGGGTTACGAGATCTTCGTACCCAACGGCGAGGCGTCCGTCTTGTGGCGAAGCCTCATCGACGCCGGTGCCACGCCGGTGGGCTTGGGCGCCCGCGACACGTTGCGCCTCGAAAAGGGGTACTTGCTGTCCGGTGTCGACTTTTGCTGGCCGCCGCTGGACGAGCCAGGCAACGATGGGTTCCTTGCACGCGACAGTTGGGAAACCAACGTCCCGTTCGGATTGGACATCGATCATGCCTTTGTTGGGCGCGAGCGCGTCGTCAACCACCACGAGGGCGATGCACGCTGGTGGGGCATCAAGTACACCGAAAAAGGGCCGCTCCCGAGGCCAGGGAAGCCTGTGACCGATCCCGACGGCCGCCCGCTCGGTCGTTTGACTTCTGGCGCTCCGTCACCCAGCATGGACAACATCGGCATCGGTATCGGTTATTTGTCCGGTGTGTCGGAGGGCGATGAGGTCCTTGTCGTGGCCAGCCCGCGAAAATCAGTGAAGGCGGTCGTGGTTCGACCCCCGTTTTGCTGATCACGCCAACCGTTGAACGGCATCAACGAGCCGTTGTCGTCCATCACCAAGATGGTCGTTATCCTCAACGACGGTGTTGCGCAGGGCCATCAGCGCGGACGCGATTCGGTCCACATCGCCCCATGCGACGTGGTGACCCCATCCGTTGCGGTCCACCAAATCCGCAGCAAGGCACCCACTGTTGACCACTGAGGGCACACCGTGGCGGGCAGCATCGAACACTTTGACGGGAAGGGCTCCCTCTGTCAAGTTGCCGCGTGATGGATCGTACATGGCGTACATCACGTCGATCGTCCCAACCAAGGCGGGCAGTTCGTGACCAGCGAACGCACCGGTGAGGGTGGCCTTCACGTCCGGATTGGCTTCCAACAGACGCTGAACGAACGGGACGGCGACCCCATCGCCTGCGATGTGCAGTTTCGGCCGCTCGTCATCGGGCATGGATTTCAGCGCTGAAACAAGGTGCTCAAACGCCTGTCGGTCCCTCACGCGGCCCACATAACCAACGGTCCAGGTGCCCGACGCACGGCCCTCGTTTTTGTGAGGCAGGCCTGAACTGGTTGAACCGTTCATGACGTTCACGGCTTGGACTCCGTGGGCATGGAGCCAATCCTGAAGCCCCCCGTGACCACCTTTGCCGAGCCGTCCGCTGGAGGTGATGACAGCGTCGCATTTTCGAGCTTGACGGAGCATGCGCCGCTTGAGTGCACCACTTAGGGCGCGCCGCCAAAGCGACGAAGGTGCATTCATCAGCAACCACGTGTGGTGCAGGTCGTGCATGTCGAACACCACCGATGCTTGGGTTCGTCGGGCCACCTTGAGCCCGACCGGTAGGGTGTCGGCATCGTGACAGTACACAACGTCACCTCCCTCTCGGGCGATGGCTTGGGCGACGGCTTTTCGAAACCGTCGGATGCCGAGCGAGGAGCGCAGCGGTCGTCCGTAGGGGACGGCGCCCACCCGATGACGACGGATCAGCACCTTCCCTCGGCGTTCGGTTTCAGGATGGCTCATGGTTCGGTCAAAGGCGTGAACCGTCACCTCCCATCCCGCCTCCGCCAGCCATGCAGCGTGCCGTTCAACACGGGGGTCCGGGGCGCACGGGTTGGTCACGACCATGTGCACCACACCCATGCTGCTTCACCGCTTGCGTCGGGCTTTGGCTCTTTCTGCAACATTTCGCCAAAAACGGCATACGCCTGCTCATTTTCATGGGTGCATTCTATCATTCAGTCATCCGCAAAGCAATGCATTATGAGCGTGGCGCGTATCGTTGCCAATGCCCCCGAGCGGGGCTGAGGTGCGTAAAATGGTTGACCAACTCCCGAACCGAGGACGAGAAGCGGAAATGCTCCTGGAAATGGGTTTCAACTCCATGGAGGATTTGTTCGCAGATATCCCAGAGGATGTCCGATTCAAGGGCGAACTTCCCCTGCCTGCTCCCCAATCCGAGGAAGAGATCATTGCTGATGCACGACGTTTGCTCGGTGCGAATCAAGACCTCGGCAGCCGCCCGTCGTTCCTCGGTGCGGGATTGTACCGGAACTACGTGCCTGCGGCCGTCTTCCAATTGGTGACGCGAGGAGAATTCTTGACCGCTTACACACCGTACCAACCGGAGGTCAGCCAAGGCATGCTGCAAGCCATGTGGGAGTTCCAAACCCTCGTCTCAGAACTCGTGGGACTCCCCATCGCCAACCTCTCCCTGTACGACGGGTCCACCGCTGCTGCTGAAGCCCTGACCTGTGCCGTCCGCGTGCACACCCGCAAAGCCAGTCAACCCAACACCGTGTATGTGTCTGAACTGACGCCCCCGGACAAACTGTCCGTGATGCACAATTACTGCCAGGGCGCCGATATTGCCATCAAAACCCTCGCTCACAATCCGGACGGGACGCTGGACCTTGAGGCGGTTCAGGCAGCCGCCGGTGCTTGTGGCGTCTACATCGAGCAGCCCAACCCGTTGGGCGTGATGGACGAAGGATTGGTCGGGCTCAAAGCCATGCTGGGCGATCACACGGCCCTCATCGTTGGTGTTCAACCGGTGTCCCTCGGCGTGCTGGAAGCCCCCGGCCACTACGGTGCTGACATCGTCGTGGGCGAAGGGCAACCGCTGGGAAGTCCCGTGACTGCAGGCGGTCCACTGTACGGTATTTTTGCTTGCAAACAACCCTACCTCCGACTCATGCCCGGACGCATCGTTGGCCGTTCCATTGACGTTGATGGCAACGAAGCGTATTGCTTGACGCTTTCAACCCGTGAACAGCACATCCGTCGGCACCGTGCGACGTCCAACATTTGCACCAATGAAACGCTCATTGCGCTGATGGGGGCCATGCACATGGCGCTGCTCGGCCCGGATGGTCTGGCCGAACTGGCCCATCGCAACATGACCGCTTGCCAGGCGTTGAAGGAGCGCTTGTCAGCAATTGACGGGGTGGAGGTCGTTCACGATGCGCCGCACTTCAACGAATTCGCCATCCGTGTGAAAGGTACAGCGAACGCTTGTTTAGCCCACCTCGACCAACACGGCATCACCGGCGGGTTCGATTTGAACCGTTGGTACCCGGACATCAACGACCAAATCCTCGTCACGGCCACCGACCAGACCCGGTTGGCGGACATCGAGGCGTTGGCCGCTCAATTGGCGCTGTGGACCACCCATGCGGAGGTGGCGGCATGAGTCACTTGTTCGGCCACAACGGTGCAGAAGGGGAAGGGTACAGTCAGCCAGCGGCATTGGCAACCGCCCAAGACCCTGTCATCCCCGCCAGCTTGGTGCGGGCCTCACCCGCTCGCTGGCCTCGCCTTTCGGAACCGGAAATGGTTCGTCACTACACGTGGTTGTCCAAGCGCAACTTTGGCATCGACACGGGATTTTACCCACTTGGTTCCTGCACGATGAAGCACAATCCGCGGGTGAACGAGGTCATCGCTCAACTCCCGGGAATCGCCGACATTCACCCGCATCAACCTGAACATCGCCTCCAGGGCTGGCTGTCGATCTACTACGAGATGCAACACATGCTGGCCGTCGTGGCCGGCATGGACGATGTCACCTTGCAACCCGTGGCGGGTGCACAAGGCGAGTTCACGGCCATCCGCTGCATTCAGGAGTACTTCCGGCTCCGTGGCGAAACACAACGGACCAAGGTGATTGTACCGGATTCAGCCCACGGCACCAACCCTGCAAGTGCTGCCATGGCCGGGTTCGAAATCGTGGAGATCCCCAGCCTTGAAGACGGTCGCATGGACCTCGACGCACTGGCTGCGGTGGCCGACGAAACCACGGCGGCCATGATGATCACCAACCCCAACACGCTGGGGCTGTTTGAGGCCGACATCGCCGAAGCCAGTCGCATTGTGCACGAGGCAGGTGGCCAGATGTACTACGACGGTGCCAACTTCAACGCCATTCTCGGAATCACGTCGCCGGGTTTGATGGGCTTCGACGCCGTTCACTTCAACCTCCACAAGACCTTCTCCCAACCGCACGGTGGCGGCGGGCCAGGGTCGGGCCCCATCGGTGTCAAGTCGCACCTGGCTCCGTTCCTGCCCGGTCCGGTGGCGGCTCGGAACGAAGCTGCACCTGAGGACATGCATCGATCGCTCGACGGCTTCATTTACCGTTGGCATGAACCCGAACACAGCATCGGTAAGGTGCAGCAGTGGCACGGCAACGCCGGGGCGGTCATCCGTTGCTGGGCGTATTACCGTCGTTACGGCTTTGGTCTGAAGCAAATGTCGGAACACGCTGTGCTGAACGCCAATTACCTTCGCCATGCCATCCATCGGGAAGCCAAAGCCGCCGGTGTGGATCACCTCTTCGCAGACGGTGCTGAGACCGAAGTCGCCAAGCACGAGTTCACCCTCTCGATGCAACCCGCCAAGGATGCGTTGGGCGTTTCCGCGATGGACGTTGCCAAGGGCCTGTTGGACCGCGGATACATGGCGCCGACGGTGTACTTCCCACTCGTCGTTCCCGAATGCATGATGATTGAACCGACCGAAACCGAATCCAAAGACACGTTGGACACGTTTGCCAAGCACTTCGCTCAGGTTTTGAAAACCGATCCTGAAACCCTGCATGAGGCACCGGTCACCACGCCGGTGCGGCGGGTGGACGAGGTGTATGCAGCCCGTAACCTGTGCTTGAAGCACCCGTTTGACGAAGCGTGAGGAAGGCTTCGGACAGGTTGATGTGGCGGGCTTGGTTCCGTTGAACATGGCTGACGGTCCAGACACCGACGGTCAGTGGACCACCTACCGTCCAACCACAACCTACGGTCCGACCCTGTTCTTGTTCGCGTGGGCCTTGCTTCCAGTGGGGTTCCAAGTGCTCATGGTGGCGTTCCAACGGTTCGAAGCCTTCCGCTTCCCGTTGGCCGCTGTGGCGTGGTTGATGCTGGTGGTCCCATTGATGAGCGGCACGGCGCAACGCAGAGGGGCATGGCGAACGCCGCTCGTTCAACTGACGGTGGCTTGCTACGGTTTAACGGCGAGCATGTTGGGCTTGACGTGGGGGTTGGCCCTGAACGATTGGTGGTGGGTCCCGTATGCGTTGACGTTTGGTTGCGTACCGATGCTGTATCTGGCGATCGATCACCTCGCACGCTGCAATCAACCTGGATGGGAGCGACGATGGGACCCCAGTGTCCCGGTTCCAGCGATGGATGCGTTGGAGGAATGGACATTGGTCAGCGCACGCTGGAGCCCTGCCATCATGGCTTGGTACCGCAACGATGTCGGGGACGTTGCGGTGCTGTACGGATGCAAAGACGACCGCGGTGTTCACCACCTCCGCGTCGAACCGCTCATGCAGGCCACACCGAACGCATCCTCCGTTGTCGCCGTCCGGTGGGATGTGCTGAATGACGTGCCAATGCCCGTTGCTGAGGCAGAATGACCGTCCGACCTCATCGCCACCCTAATGAACCACCCGCGTCGGGAAATAAGCATGGACGTTACCATCTTGTTGGGGTCATCATCCGACCTTCCGATTGCCCAAAAATGCACGAAAATCTTGGAACACTTCGATGTGCCGTACCAGCTTCGCGTGGCTTCCGCTCACCGGTCCCCCAAGTTTGTTGAGCAGATCGTTGGCGATGCGGTGGACGACGGTTGTCAAGTTTTCATTGCCATGGCCGGTCTGGCTGCTGCGCTTCCGGGCGCCGTGGCTGCCCTGACCACGAAGCCCGTGATCGGTGTGCCATGCGGTGGCCGAGTCCCGTACGATTCGTTGTTGTCCATCGCTCAGTTGCCCCCGGGTGTTCCAGCGGCGACCGTGGGTGTTGATCGTGGCGACAACGCAGGCTACCTCGCCGTTCAAATGTTGGCGCTCGCCAACCCCGCCTACGGTGCAGCGTTGGAGCAAAACAAGCTCGACCAAATTGAGCGCGTCAAGGCTCAGGACCGCGAAGTCAACGGCGGTGCGTGACATGTTCGACGCCGAGGAGTTCATTGCCGAGAGCATTGAATCCCTCAAAGCAACCATCGATGACGTGGCCATCATTGCGTGTTCCGGCGGCGTGGACTCCACGGTCGCAGCCGTGATCGCAAACCAAGCCGTGGGCGATCTTCTGCATTGTGTCTACGTCGATACCGGGTTCATGCGAAAGAACGAGACCGAGGAAATCGAAGCGTTGCTTGCAGCACAAGGCATCAACCTGATCACCGTCAAAGCAGCTGACCGATACTTTGAGGCCCTCAAAGGTGTGACAGACCCGGAGCAAAAGCGAAAGGTCATCGGTGAGCTGTTCATTCGCATTTTTGAGGACGAACAGGAAAAATGCGGTGCAAAGTACCTGGTTCAAGGGACCATCGCACCGGATTGGATTGAATCGGGCGGTGGCGTTCGAGACACCATCAAGTCGCACCACAACGTTGGTGGTCTCCCTGAAGACATGACCCTCACGGTCGTCGAGCCCCTCCGCGAGTTGTACAAAGACGAAGTTCGGGCCCTTGCCCGAACGCTCGACATCAACGTCGCTGAACGTCAACCGTTCCCCGGTCCAGGGCTTGCCGTTCGCACGCTTGGCGAATTGACGCCCGAGCGGGTGGCCGTGGTTCGAGAAGCATGTGCCATCGTTGAAGAGGAATTTGAAGCAGCGGCCGAACGCGGCGAAATGGAACTGCCTTGGCAGTACTTTGCGGCGCTCCTGCCGGTCCGTAGCGTTGGCGTCCATGGCGATGTTCGAGCCTACGGTGAGACGATTGTGGTGCGTGCGGTACGGTCCATGGACGGCATGTCGGCCAGGTATTCCGAAATCCCTCACGCCATCCTCCAGAAGATCAGCACCCGCATCACCAACACCGTGAAAGGCGCAGTGAATCGGGTCGTCTACGACATCACGCACAAACCTCCTGGCACCATTGAGTGGGAATGAGCAACCGGCAACCTTTCGTTGAACGCCCACAGCGGGTGGGTCATGGCGGCTGTCGAAGCGGAGGAGGTGTCCCCGTTGGCTTTTGATGCTGCGGCAGCGGCGTCCCACCGTGGTCCGTTGTCGGTGCTGGTGGCCACGCTCATCGTAGCGAGTTTGTTTGTGGGCGTTTCGATGCTGAACGACGAGGATGAGCCGATGAACACTGGAAACGCTGGTGCAACGGTCGGCGATGGCTGGCGGCCGTATTCGGTTGTGGCACCCATCGATACCGGCATCAATGTCTACCACGACCACTTTCGGACCGATGAAGTGTATCCAGAATGGTTGCTGGATGGCCTTGGCGTGACCAAACGGTGCACGCCGACGTTTGAGGGGAGTTGGCAAGAGCGTTACGAAGCGGACCGTGAAACGTGTTGGGACACGATCACCACCTCCGACATCGTGTATTTCGAAGGCACCAAGATCATCGGGACCTCACCCGATGGCGGTACCGACATTCACATCCTCGATGACCCATCCGATGGCCACGGTACCGCCGTGACGGGTGCTGTTCTGGATGCGAATCCGGACGCCGTGATCTTCTTTGTTGAAGGGTTCTCCAACAACGCTGTGATGGCGGCCGGTACATCGCCGCTTGTGGACATCGTCACCACTTCGTTCGGCGCCATTGGTTCGCTGCCGGTGTCGGGCATTGAATCGGGCACCTACGAAACGGTGGTCGTTCACCACAAAATCCACACCGGTGCAGCCGATAACTCCCCGTCGCCTGCCGTCCAAGATGCGACCGCTGGTCCACCATGGTCCATCGGCATCGCAGGCTACGCCGAAGAAGGCGACGACCAAAAGGAAACCATGTCCGGTTCGTACCCCGACATCGCTGCCGATTGGACCCAATTGCTGCCCAACCACGATGATGTTGACGGCTATCACGAAACCTCCGGAACCTCGTTCGCCACACCCCGGACGGCCGGGATTCTTTCGTTCATCATTGAGCATCTGAGGGAGGAAACCGGCGACATGGGTTCGGGTGCGTCCGTTGACCGGTCGGGTGCTTTGGTGAACGGGTCTTGGGAGGACGGGACGGCAGCCAGCGTGTTCAACCACGACATCCGTCACGCCCTGAATTTGTCGGCGTGGTACCCTTCGTTCAACACGTGGGACCCCACTTCAGGAACCACGCCCATCTCCCCCGTGGCGCCCTGCACCCAGGTGGGCTGGGGGGTGCTCAATTTTTCCAACATTGAACCCATGATTCTCCATCTCAACGGGACCTCGACCATGCCCGACCGACCGGCAGATGTGGAAACCTGCATGCAGGTGAACCAAGAAGCCAGGGAGGCCTATTGGGGTGCCTACCCCTCTGAATCGCCAGCGCCCACGTCCACCGATTTCCTGTTGGGTCGGGACGAGTGAAGCCTACTGCGACGACGTTTGGGGCATCCACTTGGTCAACGGCCCTTGGCATTATGTTCAAAAACCAGCGGTCAAGGCGGATGAGCATGAGCGACGAGTACGACGAGGAGTACAACGACGACGATGAGATGCTGGCGCAACCGGAACTGAGTTTGGAAGAACAGATCAAGATTCTCGCCAACGACGGCCCCGTTAAGGGCCTGTCCAAGATTCCAGAGTTGTTTTTTGAGACCAACATCGAAGGTCGGATGAACCTCATCAAGAACCTGGGCGATCTTGTGTTCCTGCTGCGTGAATACGTGGACAACGAAATACAAGCCATCAACGCCCTGCACGAGAAGATTTGAGCACATCGCCGCTCCCTTGTTGGTGTGCGTTTCGCATGTTTCACGTTAGATCGTGTGCCTGGCGAGCGGGTTGTTAGCCAAACGACGAGAAAAGAACCCCCGCATGGTTGTGAGGAAGCGGTCCAGCGTTGTGCCCAAACAAGCGGAGCCTCTGGCGACATCGTGCGACGAAGGCGCCGATTGTGGGGCTCGAACCCACGACCTTGGGATTAACAGTCCCACGCTCCACCAGCTAAGCTAAATCGGCGACTCAGCCCAACAACCTCTCCTTTATGACGGCTTCCATGAAGTCGGGTGGTTCAATCTCCGTACGCTGCGATGGTTTCCAGCAAACGGGGTGGATGTGAAGGTGGCTCGTTGGCAACGGTGATGGCCTCGTGGAGGCGGTCCAGAAGTCTGCCGTCAAGGGCGTCAGGGCCATCCAGGACAAGCACCGTTTGACCGGCCGTCACGCGTCCGCCCATCTCGACCACCCGTTGAATGCCGATGCCGTGGTCCACCTCTGCACCAGGTTTCGACCGACCTGCCCCTGCCTCGCACAGCACTTCGCCGATGGTCAGGGCATCAAGGTCGGCCAAGTACCCGTCGGCGGTTGCAGTGACGGCGTAGCGTTGTGGCGCTCTGGGAAGCACACTCCATGGGTCAGCGATGAGCCGTTCGACGGTTGAGGGGTCCACCCCTTGCCGTGTGAGCATGCTTTTGAACGCGTTCAAGGCTTGACCCGAGGCGATCGCCTCCCCGATGGACACGCCCAGCGCTGCGGCTTGAGCGTGCACCAACGCCATGGTGTCATCGGGCCCTTCGCCCTTGAGGCAGTCGATGCATTCAGCGATTTCATGGCTGTTGCCGTACATGCGACCGATGGGTCGGTCCATCTCGGTGAGTTGTGCCGTGACGTCAAGACCCAATTGGGTGCCCACGTTGACCATGGACACGGCCAAGGCATGGGCATCCTGCCGGTTTTGCATGAACGCTGCACGGCCCACCTTGACGTCCAGCACCAGACGTTCAATGCCCTCCGCGGCTTTTTTGGACAGGATGGAGGCCGTGATCAATCCGATGCACGGTACGGTCGCTGTGACGTCCCGCACGGCGTACAGCACGGCATCGGCCGGTGCAATGTCCGCTGTTTGTCGAGCGATAAAGCACGGGTTGGTGGCCATCTCCTCCATGTTCAGCCCGGTGTTGAATCCCGGTATGGCCTCCAGTTTGTCGATGGTGCCGCCGGTGTGAGCTAACCCCCGACCTGCCAGCATGGGAACGGTGGCACCGCTGGCGTGCAAGGCCGGGGCCAGCACGATGCTCATTTTGTCACCGACGCCGCCCGTTGAGTGCTTGTCCACGGCCCCCTCCCGGGTGGGGAGTTTGACGCCTTGACTGAGCATGGCGTCCGTGAGGGCCAGCGTTTCCTGCCCGTTGAGGCCGATGAGTTGGGCGGCCATCAGCCATGCACCAACCTGTTCACGAGGCAGGTCGTCAAGGTGTTCCACGAACCATTGAATTTCAGCCTTGGACCACACGCCACCGTCCCGTTTGATGGCGAGCAAGTGCGGCATGTGCACCTTCGTCACACTCCGTCTTCAGTGGCGAGGCCGATGGCCTGAAGCCGCTGACGGAGGAACGCGCCGGCTGTGATGCTTGGGTAGTTCGCCGTGCCTCCGGTTGCCTTCACAAATTCATCCCGGGGGGAGAGGTCAACCCCGTTGCGAGGGTGAACGAACATGGGCATGGAAAAGCGCCGTTTGGTGGGGTCGCCGGGATTCACCACGCGGTGGGTGGTGGATTTGAACAGGCCGTTGGTGAGGTTTTGGAGCATGTCCCCGGAATCAACGATGATGTGTTCGTGATTGCCCTCCACCTCGATCCACGTGCCATCGTGATCCTTCACCTGCAAACCCGCCGCCGTAGCGGTGACCAAGAGCGTGATGAAATTGATGTCCTCGTGGGCGGCGGAGCGCACGGCCCCCTCGGGCGTGGACGCATCCAACGGAGGGTAGTGGATGATGCGCATGATGGTGTTGCCTTCTTTGGTCATCTCTGGGAGCCATGTTGGCTCATGACCCAAATAGCGACTGCAGGCCGCCAACAGTGCGTCGGCGAGGCCACGCATGTCCCTGTACAAGCCGTCGATGTGATGCTCAAAGTCCGGGCGCACGTCGTTGGGCCACACGTTGACCGGGTCGTTGCGGTTGTCGCTCGAGCCCTCGTGGCTTCGCCCTGTCTGCCAAAATTCCTTGAGGTCAGGGGCGGGGTTGTCCTTGGCATGTTCGGTCCCAAACGGGGTGTAGCCACGTTGGTGCGCCACTTCGGGGCGTGCATACCGACGTTTGGTGGTCTCGTCAAGGTCAAAGAACCCTTCAGCCTCTGCGTAAGCCGATTCAATCCGTGCGAGGTTGATGCCGTGGTTGGCAAGCGCAAAGAACCCAATGTCCTTGAGCGCATCACCCACTTGCTGGACGAACGCTGGTTCTGTTTCTGGCGAACCTGCCAGGGAAAAATCAACCACGGGGATGTGGCGCTGCATCGGTCTCAATCCTGAGCGAAAGCACGGAGCTTGGCGAGCAATCGGAGGGTCTCGACGTAAATCCAAATCAAGGACATCAGGATGCCAAAGGCGGCGTACCATTCCATCTGCTTCGGTGCACCGTACTGAACGCCGCTCTCGATGAATCCGAAATCGCTGATCAAGGTCAATGCAGCGATCACCAAGATGAACGCCGTGACCGCAATGCCGATGGGACCCGAGGTGTGGAGGAAGGGCACGTCAATGCCAACGGTCAAGCGCATGATGAAGGACACGAGGTACAACGCCATGATGCTGAACATCAAACCGAAGACGACTTTGTTGAACGTGGGGGTGGGGCGCAGCACGCGGCTGGTGTACAAGCCGTACATGGTCACGGTGATGCCGAGGGTGCCAAACAGCGCCTGGAACACGATGCCTTCGTACGCCGATTCGAACAGGTACGACACACCGCCCACGGCCAATCCCTCGAGGAGAGCGTAGGTGATCATCAAGCCTGCAGGGTTCTGAGGTCGTGCAAACATCAGGATCAGAGCGATGATGAACCCACCGCCAAAACCAATGGCAGTGAATCCACCAGCGTACACCAGCGCCAATTCACTGGACGGGGCCGTCCAACTGACCGCCATGGCCGCAAGGGCGGTGACCACGGTCAACCCCAACAGTCCGCCGATTTTGCGCATGGTGCCGTCGTACGACATCCGTTCTTGAGCGACGAAGTTGGTGACGAATCGCTGATTCAGGACGGGGTTCTTCGGTTGGAACACACGGGTCATGGTGTTGGGTCGCACGAAGACCCGTTTCAATGTTGTTCTGCGTCGTGGTGAAGGCGCACCTGTTCGTCGTAGTATTCAACCAACTGGTCCATGGTCCAACCTTGATGAAGGTAGTCCTGGACCATGCTTTCGCTCCATCCGGGCACACGCGCCAACATGGACTGGGTCACCGTGGGATGGCTGGCGTTGAGCACGGGTGCTTCGGACACCGGCGCATCGAAGGCCGTGTCCAATCCGCGTTCGGTCAGGGCCACCACATCCTTCGTGCCAGCTGAGGCTTGGCCCTTTCGCAACACCAACGATGCACCGATGGCCAACAACAGAGCTCCGATCATCAAGAACAGCATGAACGACGCCTGAACCCCTTCTGAGGAACTGGGTTGGACGTTTTGGGCGCGTTCCTGTTGCTGCGCCATTGAACACCCTTCGAGGTCGGTGGCCACACCAGGGGGCGTATCAGGGCATTGATCCTCATCGTTCAGCACACCGTCGCCATCGTCGTCGTTTGTTGTCGGCTCCTCCGGTGCCGTGGTGTTGTCCACCTGTTCAACGGCCCCCGTCAGGTTGCACCCCCAATCATCGGCATCGTTGATGCCGTTGCCGTCGGCGTCCCATTCAGTGAGTGCTGCGAGCGGGTCAACATCGGTTTGACTGGCGTTGAGGGCGGAGGCTTGAGCCCACGCCACTTCCAATCCATCTCCAATGCAGTCGCCGTCCGTGTCGGGGTTCAGTGGATCGCCGCCGTGGAGTTGCTCTTCGAGGTTGGTCAAACCGTCCTCGTCGGGGTCCATCATGGACTCGTCCATGCTTTGGACGGTACCCCGTCGTGTTCGTTCCAAGCCGTGTTCGACCTCCCAGCGGTCCAGGAGTCCGTCTTGGTCGGTGTCGGTCGTGTTGTCCAACCTGTTCCAGTCGGCCCACCACGCTTCGCCGTAAACGTCCGCAAGGTCGGTGCTGGACAACACCATCCCCATCTCACGGTTGCGAATGAGGGCTGAATCCCCCCAGTTGATGGACGAGACCAACACGTGTTCGCCATCGATGATGACGCCTTTGTTGTGGAGTTTGGTGACGGTGTCATCGCTTGACATCACGACCGCAGCGGTGTCGTACCCCTCGGTGTGATTCCACCGTTCGTTGAACGTGTCCACCGCCGTTTGAATTCCGTCGTCAAGGTAGGCTCCGTTGATGATCAATCGGAGGCGGACCCCACGCCTTGCTGCATCTTCAAGCGCCGTGATGATGGGGTTCTCGCCCCAGCCATAGGACCAATCCATGTCGAGGTACTGCAGGGACAGCAAGATTTCGTCCTCAGCGCTGTTGAGAAGGTCCACAAGGTCACCGATGCATGCGTCAGGGCACACGATGAGTTGCGCACCAAACGGACCGTCAACGGCATCGGCCGTGGTGCCAATCAGGGCGTCCGTGGATGGGAACGTCCAATCGGCAGGGCGGTCAGCGGTCGTGACCTGCACAAGGTGGTGACGTTGCGGGTCTTCGTCAAACCCAAGGTGCTGGTTGACCATGGCGGCGACGTTTGTATCATGAACCAACGCTCCCCATTCACGGTTCCCTGGGTCGTTGGGTTCAGGCAACGACGATGATTTCCAGTTGCCTGAACCGATCCACACGCTGGTGTTGTCACGAACGGCGACCTTGCTGTGAAGGTAGGCGTACGGGTTTTCACCTTCGTCACCGAACCACAGCACGTTCACGCCCCCCTCAACGAGGGTCACGGCCATGCCGCGTTGCGTGGTGAGGTCATGGATGGACCACCACGTGTCACCGGCATCGAGCACCACCGTGACGTCGACACCGCGATTTGCTGCGTTGACCATGGCCTCCACAAGGTGCGGATTCTGAAGTTGGTACAGATGCACCTTCAACGAGTCGGTGGCACCGTCCACCCATCCGAGCAAGTCCACGAGTCCCGCCTGCGGACCGATCAGCGGTACGACGAGACCGGTGGTGCTCACACCGGTGGTGAAGCAGAAGGTGCTTCCGCCCAATCGGCTCCAACGATGATGCCAGTCTTCAACACGGTCGGTGTCGGGCCCGTCGCTGCATCCGTCGCCTCTCAGGTAAACGAGGTTCTCCAAACCGATGAGGGGTTCGGTCAACGCAGCACCCGACCATCCGTTCACTTCGGTGGGGCCGTTGCCGTACACCACGGTGTCGACGGTGTTGCCGCTGGGGTCAAGGAGTTGGAGGGCTGCACCACCGTTGGGCAAGTACATGCTCCGATTCAACACCAAGTCAATGGCAACGGCCGTGGCGGGCTCAAACACACCCAATGCTGCGGGGTCGTTGGTCAACACCACGCCTGAACGGGCGGGGATGGTCAACGCGGTGATGGTCGCTTCGTACATCGAATCCACGCCCGTGATGGAACGGAGGGACCACCCATGGAGTGCAGCGCTTTGGTCCCCTCGGTTGCTGATCTCGATGAACTCGAGGTCCGTGGCCAGGTTGGTGGAGCTGGTTGGCATCAAACGGCTGAACTTCACGTCCTCCGGACTCGCCAGCACCGACGGATCGGGCTCCGGCAACCCGGGCGTTGGCCAGAGGGTGTGAACCCACGACCCGTTTCCTCCGTCCATGAGGGTTTGGCAATCCGTCACCTCGGTCCAGACAGCCGTGTCAACGATGCCACCGTCGGGTTGGAGCAGGTGAACTCGGTCGCCCAAGCCACTGACGATCCATGCGTCCGTCTGAACGACAGCTCGTTCACCGGGGCCAAGGTTGAGAACGCTGGCGTTCCAAAGCGCCCCTTCGCGAATGAACCGTCGGTCGGCATCGTTGTTTTGAACCGACCAGCGGCTCAAATTCACCGCTTCGCTGCCCACGTTGTGAACTTCGAACCAATCGCTGACCGGTGCGATGGATTCGTCGTTGCAGTAGGGCAGAATTTCCGTCAACATGACCTCTGTCGAGCCGTTGTAGGCTGGCCAGGCGGGGTTCAATTCGCCGGGTGTCGGCCAAGCCGAAAGCCGCCAATGACCGGAGACCTGCGAGGCGTTGAGGCCAACGCCAGCGTGGGTGCTGTTGGGTGCAACGAGGGATTCACCTTCCACCGTGGCGTTCCAGGCGATGGTATCCACGATACCCCCCTCGGGGTCCAACAAGGTAACGGCGTCGGGGGCGGTGTGCTTCAGGTAGAACGCACTCGTACCGTTCAGCGCCACCAACGCAACTTCGCCGGCAGGGACCGTGGTGGTCGATTGGAACGGCAGATTGTGCTCGTGAAGCATCAAGGTTCGGGCGGAGGCTTGCAAGCGCCACCCGCTCAGATCCACCGGTTCCGAACCGAAGTTTTCGAGTTCCAGCCACTCGCCAAGCGGCCACGCTTGGTTGTCGGCCCCCACAGCGTCCGGCAGGATCTCGCTGAAGCGAACGGTGGTGCTGGACTCAACGGTTCCAGGCTCGGGTGCACCGGGCGTGTTCCACATCGAGGGCACCCATGGGTCAACGGGGCGATCGGCACGAATCAGTGACCGGTTCTCACCGTAGTCGGTGGTGTAGGTCACGGTGTCTTGAACGGTGGATGTGGTGTCCATCAGGAACAGGTGGTTGTAATTGTCCCACAAGCGAGTCGGCCCGGCGAACTGGATCAATCGGCGCTCACCAGCGTGCAGGCCAGTGGAGCCTTGGGATGCGTTGAAGACAAGGGACCCCTGGTCCAGGTCGGTCCGGTTGCCCAGCGCATCCACGATCGACCAACCCAACAGATCCACATCCGTGCTGCCGTTGTTGACCAGTTCGACCCATTCACCGTCCGGGTACACCTCGCCGTCCACGGTGGCGTTGGGGAGCACTTCGGAAAACTGCACGTCGTGCTGAAGGCGAGGTTGGAGCGCCACCCGGTCGGGGTTGGCCTCACCCGGTGTGGGGTAGGGTGCGAGCCCCCACAAGCCGTTGGCTTGCGCATCGTCCATCAACGCCATGCCCGGCTGTGTAGCGGTCCACTGCACACGCATGGAAGCGCTTCCGTTGGGCCAAGTGAGGGTGAGCGTTTCACCACCGTTGTTGAGCACCCCGTAGGGGGTTGTGCCGTTGACGGCAACGATGCGGTGTTCCCCGGGTTCGATGGTGGTGGTGCTGGCGTTCACCAAGTGATCAGCGTCCATCTCGAGCGCATTGCCGGCGGCATCAACGATGCTCCAACCGCTGAGGTCAATGTTTGTGGTGCCGGTGTTGGCGATTTCGACCCATTCACCTCCGGGCCACGTCGCGTTGTCGAAACTTGGCCACGGGTTCGCCATCACTTCGGTGATGATCAACGCCGACGGGACCAAGCCCGATGTTCCACCGCCGCCGTTGGGCTGGCCGGGGGTTGGGTTGGAGGTGGGCACCCACGTGGCCGTGGGGCTGGAGCTGTCCGGCTCGTAACTCACGCCGGAGGATGCCGTGCTCCAGGTGGCCTCATGGACCGACGTGCTGGCGGCGTCGAGCAGTTGGAGCGTCATGCCGCTGTTGGTGAGGTAGAAATTCGCGTCACCGTTGCGCGCCAACACCATGTAATCGCCCGGCGCGATGGTCCACGTCGAAGCGTTGCCGGCTTGGTAACCAACGATGGTGCTGGCGTTGAATTTGAGCACTCGCCCACCGCTGTTCACCGCCGTCCAGTTCAGCACGTCCACGGCGACGTTGCCGCGGTTGTGGAGTTCAATCCACTCGCCCCCTGGCCAGGCAGCGTCGTCGTATCCGTTCGGGTTGGGCATCACCTCGTTCAGACACACGTCGGCGGTGCAGGCGCTCGCTCGACCGGCGACGGAACGGACATCGGCATGGTCATCGATGGTCAGCACGGCCGTGGGCGCCAGTGAGGTCAGGAAGAGGGCGGTCAACAGCAAGGCGCATCGTGTGGGGTTCATGGTGTCACATCCGTTTCAAATGAAGCCAAAAGCGTCGAAACGCTGGGCAAAGGTGTAGATCATGATGGGCACGAGGATGATGCCCATGCCGTGCGAGCGTCGAATGCCGATGCGAGGTGGCAACAGGCCGATGATGGTCCCGACCAGCAACACGCCAAGGCCGATGAAGCCGGTGGACAGCCACACCAGCACCACCACGAACAGGATGACACCCATCACCATTTGTTGCAACGGGATGGCGGCGTGAAGACGCAGCATGCCCTTGCCCACGACACGCATCATGGGCATCGCCATCAAGCCGGCGGCGAGCGTCACGGCCAGCAACCGGATGAAATCCGACGTGGGTTCGGTGGACGACCAGGTTTCGATGGGGTACATCATTTTCAGCGCCAAAGTCGCCCCAGACCGCGACCTTGAGATGATGTAAAGGAACCCAAGCACCATCACGGTGACGGCGGTGTTGGTGGCTGAAAGAACAGCGATGACCTCGAGGTCCTGCTGAGTTTGTGGTCCCTCAACACCGTCATCGGCTTCCGCCTTGGCCAGCGCCAGGAGTTCTTCATCGCTCATTTCGGTCAACCGTCGGGTCTCCCAATCCATGCCGTAGCCTTCCTTGCCCTGCATTTTCGCTGCCACGTTCCGACCGCCCATCACCAGCACGGTGGCTTGCGAAGCCGTCATGCCGGGCAACACGCCCATGGAGGCACCGGCCACGCTTGACCAGAAGCACGGCACGATCAGCGGGCGCACGGGCGGCAGTTCCCAGTTCTCCTTTTGCGGCGGCAGGTGACTGGTGGTGGCATAGATGTCGAGCAGGTTGGCCACGCCGAACAGGCCGGCAAGGCTGGGGAGCAACAAGCTGGCGTCCGGCATCCCCACCGGAGAGCGTGCTGGAAGGGTGAACACGCCCCACCCGTAGAGGCCGGCCAACAGGAAGAAGGCGGTGGCGGTGAAGAAGCCAGCCAGCCGGGAATCCCGGCCCAACCGCCCCCGCGTGAGGCGTTGCAACCACGCAGGCCAGTCGAGTCGGGTGGTCTCCGTAGCGAGCAACAGCAAGGAGATGGTAAGCAAGACAAACGGCAAGACCGAACGCAGGTTGTCGTACCAACCCAATTCAGGACCGAACGCAATGCGCGCCACGACGATGAGCGGCAACGAAAGGAACAACCCGAGTTGCGAGCCTCGAGCCGACCATGCGACGCCCCGTGCTGCGTTGCCCGAGAGGAGCATGCGGTGGCCCGGCAGCAGCGACAACGCTGTGTCACCGTCGGGTGCGCCGATGAGGGCCGAGGGAATGTAGTTGAGAAACGTGTGGACCGTTCCGGTCGCTACGATGATGGCAGCCACGGCCGAAAGCGGGATGCCAAGGTTGAGCAACGCAGGGGAGAGTGCGAGCAAAATCAAGGCGACGTTGTTCACGTGAAAGCCTGGAATCAAGCCGGTCAAGGAACCCAGCATCACGCCGAAAAACAAGGCCCCCAACAGCCATGCAAGGTCGGCGAAGTAAGCTTCCAACATCCCGATTCCTCAATTCATGTCGGCTTCGTGTTCCGTCCGGTCGTCGACCCCATCGTCGTCGCTGTCCTCCGCCGTCGGCGATGTACCGATCGCGGTTTCCAGTTCGTCGGCCAAGCGGTCGCCGTCCGTGTCCTTCACGTCGGCGTTGTCGAGGCTGTAGACGATGGACAACCCGTCGGCGCTTTCCATCTGGCGCCATCGCCCTTCCCACGTCATGGACAGGTTGGCGTGCAGATCGTCTGTGCCGATCGAGGCGGTGAGCGGCCCAAGGCCAACCGAGTCGTTGGTGCCAGCGCGGAACAGGCGCCATTCTCCGTCTTCCTGACGGGCAACGCCGGACAACAGCACCACTTGATCCCGAGCGTATCCCCACTGGGTGGCCCCGTCGTCCCAAAGCAGCGTTCTCGGTTGGGGCGAGCTGCCGAGGGTGTGATCATGGACGATGAACCGCATGCGCATGTCCTCGTCGTCCCATCGCACACTGACGTTGGCCACAACGGATTGGCCAGCCTCCAGCCACCCGGTTCTCGGTCCAGGGAAGGTGGCGGCCACGGTGGTCCACCCCGGTGTGTAGGCAGGCGCGTCGACCACGTAGCCTTCGGCATCGTCGATGCCCGGCTCAATGGCGTATTTCATGAACGCTGAAACGGTGTACGTGGCGTCGGGTGCATCCAGCAAGGTCTGGGGTGAAGCCGACATCAGCGCCAGCAAACTGAGCGGGGATTCAGGGTTCACCAATCCGGTTGCCTGACCTTCGGTGGCGTCGATGCACCATGAACCGTGGGCAGTGGACCAGAGCAGTCGCCCCTCAACACCCTGGAGGGTGTTGTTCAACGCGTTGTTTCCGTTGGCGGTTTCATCCGCAGAGGTGGGGACGACGCAGATGCGCTCGCCTCCAGGTCCTTCCAGATGCCAAGGATTGGTGTCGGTGATGAGGGTGCCTGCCATCGTCACGATTTGTCCAGAGGCGTAACTCCACGTGGCCTGCGTTCCCCAATCCAACGCCGAAACGGGGGTTTCGTGGTCCCGGTCGATGAACACGTCGGGGCCTTGCACGCTCAGGCTCCATCGGAGGTCGCGCTGTTGGTACGTCAAAATGCCTTGAACGGTCACCTTGGACTGCGCTTCAATCCACGAACCGGTGGCAGAACGAATCACCACGTGCATCTGGTGTTCGGAATTGCCGTAGGTCGGGTGGTCGCCGAGGTACGCCGACGTGAAGGTGGCGTCCGGCGCAACGGATTTGCTGAGGTAACCCGTGAGTTGGATCACCTCACCGTCGTAGGCCTCCGGATTTGAGGCGACGTCGGCCATGGCAAGGGCGGGTGCAGAGGGAACGTCATCGGAGCGCCATTCAACGGCGCCTGCGCCGAGGGACTGCAGCCAAATCCGTCCGTCGTATTCGATGACGTCGCCCATCGCCGTCACCACGGTGCCAATGGGCGGCATGTCGGCTGGCCTGTACCACCGTACCTCCACAACACCCGTTCCGTCATCGATGATGGCGTCCAGGCGATCGTCACCGCTGGCGTACGGGTCCTCCACCCAGGACACCAGCGTGCCCTCGACCTTCACCACCTCGTTTTTGTATTCGAGCAGGTCGCGTATCTCGATGACTTCAGGTTCCCGAATGTAAGCGTAGTAGTTGAGGGTCGCCACGAGGAAGATGGACAAGGCAAACATCACCCAAAGTTGCTGGCCTCTCGACTCCGGGTCGTCGTTGGTGATTCGATTCATGAATCCCTTGACGACATCCGCCATGCTTGCGTGAGGACATGATGGTGTTTATTCGCTTCTGTCATGCTTCCTGCTTGATGTTGACCAACAACGGCATAAACCACACCGTTCGAGCGCCCTCCATGAACGGGCGGGACCGTGTTGTCCGTGATGAAATTCATCGGGACATCCTCGTCCCTGCACGGCACGCCCGCATCATCGACACCGCCGAATTCCAACGGTTGCGCTCCATCCAACAATTGTCGACCTGTGAATTCGTGTTTCCAGCCGCCACGCACAACCGTTTCGCTCACTCCTTGGGCGCCTACCATTTGGCAGGACGGTTGGCCGGGCACCTCCAAACCGTTCACCCGAACAGTCTCTCAGGCGAGGATGTGGAACTGGTCCAACTCGCTGCCCTGCTGCACGACATTGGCCACCCGCCGTACTCCCACCTGCTGGAGACCCCGGAAGTCTTTGCGACGTTTGCGAATCACGAAACATGGGGTCGTCGCATCCTCGAAGACGAGACCACCGAAATCGGTGCTGCCGTGCTGAATGTCCTCGGTCTTGAGCGACGGAACCGTTTGTTTGCCTTGATGGACGGCGAAGACGTGCACATGGGTGTGCCCATTCCGAGGTTCATGAAAGAGATCGTCAGCAGCCAGCTCGACGTCGACCGGATGGATTACATGATTCGTGACCAAGCCAACACGGGCGCTCAGATCGGCGGGTTCGACAGCGCTCGTGTGATCCGTGCTTTGCGCATCGGCGAGGACGGGCGTTTGGTCGTGAAGCGATGGGGGTTGCCAGCCATTGAGGCTTATCTTGTCACCCGCTATCACATGTATCAGCAGGTCTACTTCCACAAAGTCAACATGCTCACGCAAGCCTACCTGGTGAACATGCTTCGCCGTGCCCGAGAACTCGTCAACGAAGGGTCGCTGGAGGTGTCCACTGAACTTCACGCCATGTTGACCCATCCTGCCTTAACGCCCACGCAGTACGCTCGCTTGACGGACGCTCACATCAAGGTCGCCATGCCCCTGTGGGCGGACCATGCCGACCCGGAATTGAGGGGTTGTGCACAGCGTTTGCTTTCGAGGAGGGACTTCCACAAATCCCTGCGCATTCCAAATTTCACCATTGAGATGTGTGAGGTCGTCGTGCCGAGGCTTCGAGAGGCGGTCAAGGCTGCAGGGTTCGACCCATCGCTGGATTTGATCACCGCCACCATCCACAAGCGTGGCTACCTGCCCTACAACGGCGGCATCCTCATTGAGGACGGTCGCGATGCCGCCGAGCATTCGGCCTTGGTTCAGTCGCTGGTTCAACCGCATGAACTGGCGTTGATTTTTGTCCCCGATGCCATCCGGGACGACATGGAGCAGCGCGTTCGTGAATGGGTGAAGCCTTCGCAATCCTCGCTTGCGCAGTTCGATTGAAGCGAAGCCAAACCTCTTTTGCTCGTCGCTGTGAGGGCGGTGAAGGGCCTGTAGCTTAGTCGGTGAGAGCGCCCGGCTCATAACCGGGAGGTCAGGGGTTCAATTCCCTTCGGGCCCACCACACCATGGTGCAGGGTGGTGAAGGTTCCATTTTCGCACAACCGACCCATAACCGTTATGAGGTGGGGGGGGTTGGAACAGCCCACTAGGTGAGATGATGTCAGCATGGAAGCGTGTCGGGGTCTTGCTTGCAATCTACATGTGTTCGCTCATGGCGGTCGCCGCTCCCGCATCCGCACAGATTTCCGGTGCTGCTGTCTCCATGACCTGCGCACCCGGTCAAATCCAGGTTGAAGTCAAACCCGGTGCCACGCTCACGGGCTACACCACCTGCACCGTCTCCAACCCCACGGCCTACGTCGAAAAAGTCGCCATCCAGGTGACCAGCGACGGCCTGGCCACCGCCGCACCCGGTGACATGTACGTCGGTGCCGGCCAAGAGGTCGACTTCCAGGTCGTCGTCCGAGCCAACCCCTACATGCAGATGCAATCGCGCCAATTGACGGTGTCCGCCTCCGTTCAGGAATTGAACAACGTTCCTCCTCCCAACACCGCTTCCTCGCAGGTCAACGCCCTCATCAACATCATGCAGTTCAGCATCGTTCAGGTCGAGGCCGTTGAGCCCTTCGTGCAGCTCATGCCCAAGACCGACAAGAACTTCCAGTTCAAGGTGTACAACTTCGGCAACCAAATCGACCGCATGAAGATCGGTGTCACCGAAAACACCCGTGACTCGCTGGAGGAGGCTGGGTTCACGGTCAACCTGCCACAAAACGTGGTCACCATCGAGCCCAACACCGCTCCTGAGAGCGCTCGCATCATGGT
>JAYOBJ010000024.1:0-31515 GCA_038104845.1 Methanobacteriota archaeon | reverse complement strand
GTATCTGTAGGGGAACCTGCAGATGGATCACCTCCTAAGAAACCGGAGGCTGGGGCACGTTTCGTGCCCCAGTCTCCCCCCTTTTTTTATCGCCATTCAGGTTTACTTTTTACACCGGTAGAGGGAGCCCTCCGTCCTCATCCACAACTCGGTTCGGAATCCTGAAACGTGTGCACGTTCCTCTTCAAAACCGCATCCCAGCCCCGATAGAGGGGCCAGTGATGCAGGTGCCTTCCCTTCCTGGCATCAATGCAAAAGTCCCTCGAGTTTCGCCTCAATCGTCGTGCGGAACGTCAAGAGTTGCAGCATGGGGGCGTTCGCATTGACGGTGACGGTCGCTCCCCGGTTGAAGTGGACTTCATCCCAGCCGTCGGGGACGACGTAGCCACGGTGCATGTCCGATGTGATCGTGGTCGCATCGCTCGTCCACGCCGACCATGCCCAAGGTGCTGCCGTGCGCTGGTCGGGTGAAAGGTCCCGGGCGTGAACAAAGTAATGCCCAGCACGTTCGCCGGTTGAGGCGAGTTCGATCAACTCGGTGAAATGGTCGTCGCTCATGGCGTTGCGCAGCCAAGCGCCTTGACCGTGCCATGTGGAAAAGAGCAAACCGCTGCTTTGCTGTTCGGTCTCTCGGTCGCCCCGCCTCAGCCTGTACTTGGAAGGGGCGTACTGGTGGGTGTTGGCCACCAACACATCGTTCATCGCTGGGTCGGTGGTGTACCGATTGCCCGACGTGGTGTCGATGATGGCTTGCAACCGTGGTAGCGTGTTCACAATGGCAGAACCGGCGAGAACGGCTCGAAAATCGTCCTCAAATGTGGCGACGGACGAATCCATGTAGAATCCGAAACTTCCCGCCGGATCTTCTGCACGTGGGTGAGAATTCACGCCCATCACCGGGGTGGCTGCGTCGATGTTGTGCGAGAGGGACGTGAGGGTCCCGTCGCCACCAAAGATGATGACGAGGTCACGGGCGATGAAATCGGCTCGCCGCACCTGTTCCCTGGCTCGGATGTCCACGGTGTGTTCGTCACCGCACACGACATGGAGGGTGTTGCGAAGGTGTTGGAGCCCCTCGTCGTGCACCGCTTCGAAGTTTTTCTTGAACACGACCAAGATGTTCAACCTCGCTCCCCCCGGCTGGACCAAGGGCTCATGCTTGAAGAACGCACCTCTCAACGACGAACCCTCATAAGCCAGCCACCCCAATGGGCAACCATGTGGAGTGAACCACAGCAGGACACGAACGACGACGTCAACGGCACCGCACCCTCTTCGGTTCAAGTGGCGGGGGGTTTTGTACCGATGTCGGAGGGGACCTTCCTTTCGGGAACCACCGAAATGGCACCGGGTCAACTCATCATGCTCCAACCTCCCTCCTCCGCCGCCAAGGTCATCGGCATTTTGGCGATCATCTGGGGTGTCATCGGTGCAGGTGGTTCCATGTTGGCCTTCCTTGGCCCCATGAACACACTGTTGATGGTCATCAATGTCCTCTCGTTTGGGCTCGCAGGTGCGACGGTCGTAGGCGGTGTGATGACGATGAATTACCAGCGTCAAGGTGTCATTCTGCTGTTGCTCACGGTCTTGGCCAGCACCGTGGTGGGTGGCGTTGAGCTCACCAACACCGAAGCCATCTACGACGAGATGCTCGAAACGGGCGACCTGACGCAGGATGAGTATGACCTCATCATGGCCAACAACGGTCTCGTTGAAGGCATCGGTTTGGTCTTCCTCGCCGTCTGCAACGGCATTTGCGGTCTCATCATCGCCATCCCGCTGTTCGTGAGCAACAACGGCTTGGACGAGAGCAAACTGTTCGGCTCGCTTTGAGCGCAACCAGCGCAGGCGTGGGGTTCTTACCCCTCGTTTGGATGGACACAACATGCACGAAGATGTGGTGGTTGTTGGCGGTGCTCGAACGCCGTTTTGTGAATGGGTGGGCGGCAAGCGCGGGGACGGAAAACCCGGCGGTGCCCTGAAATCGGTCAGCGCTCAAGACTTGGGAGCCATCGCCATCCGAGGGGCGCTGGAAAAGACAGGCACCGATGCCCAGTCCGTCGACCATCTGGTCATGGGCTATGCGCTCCAGACCTGTGCGCAATCCATCTACGGTGCACGTCATGCCGGTCTCAACGGCGGGCTTCCTCAAGAGGTGCCCATGCTCACACTCTCCCGCATTTGCGGTTCCGGTATCCAGTCCATCGTGACCGGTGCGCAAATGATCATGCTTGGCGATGCCAAGACCGTCGTGGCAGGTGGCATGGAGAACCTGTCCCAAGCCCCCCACGTCATGCGGGGCGGGCGCGAGGGCTGGAAACTCGGTCGTTCCCCCAAGGTTGAGGACTACATGATGACCAACCTTCAAGACATGACCTGCGGCCTGTTCATGGCGCAAACCTCGGACGAACTGTGCCGTCGCAAGGGGGTGACCCGTGAAGAGATCGATGCCTTTGCCGCCCTTTCGCACGCCCGCGCAGCCACGTCCATTGACAACGATGTCTTTGCCGACGAGGTCGTCCCGGTCACCATCAAATCCCGACGCGGTGAAACCGTTCTGACCCACAAGGACGAAGATCACGTGGTGCGGGGTACCTCTGAAGATTCATTGGCCAAGTTGCCAACGGCGTTCGGGCCTGAATCCTTCGTGACGGCCGGCAACGCCTCAGGCGTGGTGGACGGCGCTGCTGCTGTTGTTATCAAGTCGGCGACTCAGGCCAAAGCCGACGGCGACCAGGCCCTGGCTCGCATCGTGTCGTGGGGCATCGTCGGGTTGGAGCCTGCCATCATGTCCTACGGGCCGGTGCCTTCGTCCCGAAAGGCCCTCGAGAAGGCCGGATTGACCGTGGACGACATCGACCGTTGGGAGATCAACGAAGCCTTTGCCGGGCAAGCGGTGGCCTGCGTCAAAGACTTGGGTCTGGACGTGGAGAAGGTCAATGTCAACGGTGGTGCCGTTGGCTTGGGTCACCCGTTGGCCGCCACCGGTACCCGTTTGGTGTTGACGCTGGCTCATGAACTCAAGCGCTGCGGCGGTCGATACGGTGTCGCAACGGCGTGCATTGGCGGCGGTCAGGGCATCGCCATGGTCATTGAATCGCTCTCAGATTGAACCAAGCAGGGTCCCCCCAAGGTCTGCCAGATAGCGGACGAGGACGATGACCACGAGCACCATGAACAGTTTCATGATGTTCGCCGGACTGATGTAACGCATGCCAAAACGTGCACCTGCGTTGGCGCCGATGTAGGTGAGCACCATCAACCCCAGCAGGAAGGGGAGGGCGGTCAGGAACGCGTCCAACTCGGCCGATGAAATAAAGGCCAAATGGGTCAGGATGGCCACCGGCACCACCGCCATCATGATGTGGAGGCTGGAGCCGATGGAAGTCCTCGGCTCCAAGTGTGCCTTTTGTTGAAGCACAGGGACGTAGATCACACCGGCGCCAACGGCAAGCACCGAGGACAGCATGCCGCCCACCCCCGTGCCGGCACGCATGGGCCAGTGCTCAATGGGTTGTTTGGGTTGGTTGCTCACGGTTTGGTCCGTGTCGGATGGGGTTTGGCGAAGTTTGCGCTGTGTCTTGACCAGCGCCCACACCAGCATCGCCACAGAGAGTGTTTTGAAGACCGGGTCGAGGCGTGCGCCGAGCAGCACCACCACCAGCACCCCCAACATGGCGCCCGGTACGGCGCCCACCAAGGCGCTCTTGATGGCTTCGTCGTTGTGGTGCCCCTTTTTCCGGTGGGCAAGTCCGCTTCCAAAACTCACGACCGTCGTGAGCAGCAAGGAGGTGGCGATGAGGGTGCCGTCGATGGGCCAATCGGCTGAATAGTGGAACAGCGGGACGAACAGCATGCCACCGCCCATGCCCACGGGTGCGAACAAAAACGCCACGGCAAAGACACCGAGCGCAATGGTCAGGGACTCCAACATGGTTGCCGGCACCGGCGGATGGGGTTTGAACTTGGCCCTGATGTGGGTGGGTGGCCCTTGGGTTCGTTCCATCTGAGAAGGTTTCAAGAGGGAGTCCCTCGGAGCATGGCCCATGGATACCACTCAACTGGTCATCATCGGCATCGCTGCTGTCCTGCTCCTGATTTTCGTGATCTGGTTTTTCAGCACATGGAATCGGTTCATCAAACTGGAGGAGAACGCCGAGAACGCCTGGTCCAACATCGATGTGTTGCTGAACCAACGCTACGACATGATTCCCAACCTGATGAACATCGTGAAGGGTTACGCGCAACACGAGCGAGAGATCTTCGAGCAATTCGCACAAGCCCGCCAAACCGCTGCGGGGGCGCTTGCCCAAGGTGACGTCAAGGGCGTCGCCGCCGCTGAAGGGATTCTTTCCGGTATGCTGCCTCGCATCAACATGGTCGCGGAACAGTACCCCGACCTGAAGGCCAACGAGAACTTCCTGAACCTTCAGAATCAACTCGTCAGCCTCGAAAACCAAATCGCCGACCGACGTGAGTTCTACAACGCAGCCTCCACCAACTTCAACAAGGCCATTCAGATGATTCCAGCCAGTTTGGTGGCAGGCGTGAAAGGTTGCCAGCGCCGAGAACTTTGGCAGGTCGCTGCTCACGTCCGAGAGAACGTTCAGATCACCTTCTGACCTCCGAGCAACCTGCGGTGTTCGGTGAGCAACGATGAGCCACGACCCACCAACCGTGGATGTGTCCGAGCGTCTGCGCCTCCTTGGGACAGCCCACGTCGCCACGGCCTCCGTCGAAGCGGTCAACGCTCAGATCGCTGAATTCAAGCCCGACATCGTGGCCGTTGAGCTTTGCCAGGGTCGTTTCGACACGCTGGTCAACGAGCGTCGTTTGGACAACGAAGGCTTGCTCAAGGTGATCAAGGAAGGCAAGGCGCCGATGATTCTCCTCCAATCCATGCTGGGTGCAGAGCAACGGAAACTTGGCCTGGACGAAGGTCAGCAGCCGGGAGCGGAACTGCTCGCCGCCGTTCAAACCGCTCGGGCCGCCGGTTGCGAGGTTGCGCTGGTGGACCGGGACATTCAGGTCACCCTTCGCCGAGCATGGAAACGCATGCGCTTCAAAGAGAAGCGCCAATTGATGATGTCGTTGTTGGGTGATGAGGAAGAGGATGACGACGACCTTGACGTGAACGACCTCCTCCAAGACGCGGACCTGCTCTCCTCCATGATGCAGGAACTCAAGGGCTTCTCACCGGGCGCTGGCGAGGTCCTCATCGACGAGCGGGACGCCTACATTGCCGGCAAGTTGCAGGCGCTTCCCTCCGACAAAAAAGTGCTGGCGGTCCTCGGTGCCGGGCATCTGGAAGGGGTGCGGCATCACCTCGAGGCCCCCGTGGCCGGGATTGACCTGTCCGAACTGGACCAACTTCCAAAACGCTCGACCGTGACCAAAGCCTTGCCATGGGCCCTGCCGCTCATCATGGTCGCCGCCATCGCCGGTGTCCTCTCCACCACGTCGGGTGTCGACTGGATCGAATTTTTCACCGTGTGGACCGCTGCCAACGCTGCGTTCGCAGCGCTGGCATGTTTGCTGGCTCGAGGTCATCCTCTGGCCGTCCTGACCGCTGCCATGGCTTCGCCGATCACGTCGTTGAACCCTGCCCTTGCTGCTGGGTGGTTTGCGGGGTATGTCCAACTCAAGGTGGCGGAACCCACGGCGGCCGATTTGCAGGCGTTTCTGAAACTTGACGACATGAAGGCGTTTTGGACCAACCCTGCCGGCAAGGTGCTTCTCGTCACGGCCCTGACCAACGTTGGCTCCAGCATTGGAGCTTGGGCGGTGCCGTTCATTCTGTTGGGCGGTTTGTCGGGCTGATGAAGGGCGTGCAGCAGGCCAACAGGTCAACATGGGCCGAGACATCGTGCACACGCAACACATCGATGCCTTGGTGTTGGGCCACTGCAGCCATCCCCAGTGTTCCGTGGAGACGGTCTTCGGACCGGGTGTGTCCTGTCAATCGGCCGATGATGCTCTTTCGGGACACGCCCCACAACACACCGTAGGGCCGGTCGTTACCGAGTCGGTGCCCATCGGCCAACAACGCCATGTTGTGTTCGTGGGTTTTACCGAAGCCGATACCGGGGTCGAGCAAAATCAAGGATGGTGGGTGGCCGGAGGTCACCAAGGCATCTGCCGTTGCCCTCAACGTGTCACTGACTTCCTTCACCACATCCTTGTACTGAGGGTTGGATTGCATGGTCGTGGGGTCGCCTTGCATGTGCATGATGCACACGGCGCAGCCGTGCCTGAGCACCACGTCACGCATCGCAGGGTCGCGGAGCCCCGATACATCGTTGACCATGTCGGCTCCGGCGATGAGGGCTGCTTCCGCCACCTCCGAGCGCCGGGTGTCCACCGAGATCAGACCCTCGTGACCGCCCTGGCGAATGCCTTCGATGACCGGGATCACTCGGGCAAGCTCATCGTTCACGGTGACCGTGTCGGCACCCGGGCGCGTCGATTCACCGCCGATGTCCACCCATGTGGCGCCGGCATCCCACATGGCCAGCGCTCGTTGGACGGCGTCGGCCTCGAGGGCGCGACTCCCCGAGTAAAATGAATCGTTCGTGACATTGACAATGCCCATCAAGTGGGGTCCAGAGGCTCGATGACGCAACGCCTTCATCACAAGGATTCGGCGGGCATCCTCTGGGCTTGAGTCGGTCATCATGTCGCTCCCTAATGCGGCAGATTTCATAAGTTGTGACCGTGAAGGCGTGCGCATGACGGAAAGCGACAGCATGGCGTTTTCCGAAGGAGAACAAGAGGCGCCGCCAGTTGAACAATCCGCCGACAGGGCGGAACGGATCCTCACACGCATGCAAATCAACGACCGACAGGAGGCCTATGCGCTCCTCGACCAGAAATCCAAGCGAGGAGGTGTGCTTGTCACCCTCGTCATCGTGGGGTGGTGGTTGTTCATCGGGCTTCAAGGCGATGATGTTGGCGGCGAATCCGTGTTTTTCGGGTTGGGTTTCAGCTCCGTTGCCATCACCGTGATGGTGTTGTCGGCGGTTTCGGCGTTGCTGTCCGAGCTGAGCAAGGACCGTGGCGACATCTACGCCTCCGCTCTTTCCGGTGGCATGATGATCTTCGCCGTGCTGTACGTCGCCGAACCCCTGGTCGGCTCGTTGCTTGTGGACGGTTTCCTCTCGGTCGGTGAGGGCTTCTCGCGAAGCCTGCGTTTGGCCGGCTTGTGGGGCGGGATGACCTACGGTGCCAACCTCCTTGTGAACGCGCTTTTGGTCAATTGGTTGTTGACGTTCATGGATGCACACGGTCTTGATTACATCGGTGACCAGACTGAGGACGAAGGTTCCGCCGAGGCTGTCGTGGAGTGAGCCGTTACCCCTATGACGGAACTGCGTTTCGCCGGTCCATGCCCAGCGATGTTTCCGTGCTCAGGCTGGGTCACCGTAAGGGGCGAGACCCCCGCATCACCACGCACCTCGCTCTTGTCGCACGAGCGCTCGGGTCCACCAGATTTCTCCTCGCCGGGGACGTGGACGAGGGCGTTTTTGCCAACGTGGCCTCGGTCAACGAACGCTTTGGGGGTCAGATGGTGTGCGAACATGTTGGCAAGGGCGTGGGTCGCATCAAGCGATTTGCCTTGGAGGATGCGGGCGACGGTGCGCCCGGGGTCGTCGTCCACTTGACGATGTACGGCGAACCGTACCGACAGGTCGTTCCGAGGATTCGACGCGACCGGCCGCTGATGGTCGTCGTCGGTGGTGCGAAGGTGCCCGGCGATGTGTTCAAGCATGCACATTACAACGTGGCGGTCGGCAACCAGCCGCACTCTGAGGTGGCAGCGTTGGCGCTGTTTTTGGAGGCGTGGTCAGGCGAGGGTGGCACCGAGCAGCATTTTCCAGACGCGCAACTCGTGATTCACCCGTCGGCGACGGGCAAATCCGTGACGGACCGGCGGCGATTGGAAGAGGAATAAACCGGTGATTTGAACCATTTAGGCTGATTTTTGGTCGTTGTGTGGGGAGGGGGTTCAACCGTCGTCCACCCAATCCTTATGGATGGCCGTTTGGGACAATCGCTGATGTTCGGGGGCTTGGACGCGAATTCGCGCTCTCTCCCAGCGACGCATCCACTGTACAATCCGGATGCGCTGGCCATCGGCGACGCCGCTGACGGCTTGGCAGAGGGGACGGAGCACCTCCCCGAAGGAGCACGAGGGCCGGGTGTGTTGCTGACGGCGGACGGTGGCCGCTACCTCGGTGAATTGTTTGGTGCCACCGGAATGGGTTCGGGCGAGTTGGTCTTCACCACGGGCATGATGGGTTTTCAAGAGTCCCTGACCGATCCGTCGTTTGCCGGGCAGGTCCTCACCTTCACCTACCCGCTGATCGGGAACTACGGAGTTCACCTCGGTGCCTCTGAATCGCGTCGTGTCTGGCCCCAAGGCGTCGTCGTGCGGCACGCCATGCATCAACCGGACCATCGCCATGCCGTGGGGACGGTGGACGATTTGCTGCGCCTTCACGGCGTGCCGGGCATCCAAAACGTCGACACCCGAGCCATCACCCGTCGGGTGAGGGAACTGGGCACGGTGTTGTGCGTGTTCGGACCGCTGGACGATGAACCCCGGCTCAAAACCGCACTTGAACAGTTGACGTCCCCTGAACTCGAAGATTTGGTGGACCGGGTGTCCATCGATGAAGCGGTGGAACTCAACCCCGGTGCAGTCGACGAACTTGGTGAGCGCAAACCTCGGTTGGGCGTGCTGGACTGCGGCGTGAAGCACAACATCCTGCGCCATCTTTGCATGCATTTTGATGTGGTTTGGTGCCCACCCGACATCGGGTACGAGACACTGAAGGCCACCTACGCCATTGATGCGCTGTTCTGCTCCAACGGGCCCGGTGACCCGGCGCATCCCGGGAAGGCCACCGATGCCCGACACACCCTCGCTCAAGCGGTTTCGGACGGCATGCCGGTGATGGGCATTTGCCTCGGCCATCAGCTGATGGGGCTTGCTTCAGGATTGCAGACCTACAAGATGCGCTACGGGCATCGGGGGGCGAACCAACCGGTTGTTGACGTCGTCGAAGGCATCGTGTCCATCACGAGTCAAAACCATGGGTTTGCTGTGGCCCATCCCGATGACGGCCGTTTGGCCGCTCATCCCTCCGGGGCGACCTCACCACCCGTCGAAAACCTTCACGGGGCAGCGGTCAAGGTCCGTTTTGTCAACGCCAACGATGGGACGGTGGAGGGGCTCGATGTGGTGGACAAACCTTGCTTTACGGTGCAATTCCACCCCGAAGCCTGTCCGGGGCCGCACGATGCAGCGCCGATGTTCCTCCGGTTCCGTGCGATGGTTGATGCCCACTTGGGAGGTCGAGCGTGATGCCGAGGCGCGACGATTTAGAGACCATTTTGGTCCTTGGCAGCGGGCCCATCAAGATCGGCCAAGCCGCAGAATTCGATTTTTCGGGCAGCCAAGCGGTGCGAGCCCTTCGCGAGGATGGGTACAAGGTCATCCTCGTCAATTCCAACCCAGCTACGATTCAAAACGACCCTGAAATGGCAGACGTGGTCTACATTGAGCCGCTGCTCCCCGACACGGTGGCAAAAATCCTCGAGAAAGAACGGCCTTGCGCCTTGCTTGCAGGTATGGGTGGCCAAACGGCCTTGAACATCGCCAGTGAGTTGTCGCACAACGGCACGCTTGAGCGGCTCGGTGTGGAATTGATCGGGTCCGACCTTGACGCCATTGACAAGGCTGAGGACCGTGAACTGTTCAACAAGGTCTGCGAATCCATCAATCTCCCCATCAGCAAGGCCATCGCCTGCAACTCCATCGATGAGGTCATTGCCGCTGCTGAGGTCATCGGGAGTTGGCCCATTTTGATCCGTCCAGCGTTCACACTCGGCGGTCTTGGTGGTGGAACGGCTCGTGACATGGGCGAATTGGTGGAGATCTCGCAGTTGGGTCTGAGGAACTCCCGCATTTCACAAGTGCTCATCGAAGAATCCATCCTCGGTTGGCAGGAATTGGAGTACGAGGTGATGCGGGACGAAGCCGACAACGCCACCATTGTTTGCACGATGGAGAACATCGACCCGATGGGTGTACACACCGGAGAATCCACCGTGGTGGCGCCGCTCCAATCCTTCAGCGACGCTGACCACCAACGCTTGCGCAACCAAGCCTTGGCGCTGATTCGGGCCCTGAACATCAAGGGTGGATGCAACGTGCAGTTTGCCTTCAACCAATTCACCGGTGAAATCCGCGTGATTGAAGTCAACCCGAGGGTGTCCCGGTCGTCCGCCCTGGCGTCCAAAGCCACGGGCTATCCCATCGCCCGAATGGCTGCGAAAATAGCCGTCGGCTACACGTTGGATGAATTGCCCAACCCAATCACGGGCGAGGGCACCACCGCTGCGTTCGAGCCCACCTTGGATTACTGCGTGGTGAAAATCCCGCGATGGCCCTTCGACAAATTCCGGACGGCCGACCGAACCCTCGGCACCTCCATGAAATCAACCGGCGAAGTCATGGCGATCGGTCGTAACTTCGAAGAGGCGTTTCTCAAAGCCTGGGCTTCACTTGAGCAGGGATGCGCTCATCCACGACCGTTGACCCGTGCAGATGAATCCGAGGGTGAGGGCATGGCGCAACGGGCCCATGAACCGCTGCCGGATGCGACCTTGGTCAACTGGCTCGAGGTAGCGACCGACCGTCGGATGGGCGCGGTGATCGAAGCCTTCCGCCGCTCATGGTCGGTTGAACGCGTCCATGAGATCACCCGCATCACGCGATGGTTCCTCTACGGCTTTGAGCGCTTGGCAGCCATGGAACGAGAAATCGTTGATCTTGGTGTGTCTCCTGCTGAGGTGACGGCCGAATCGCTGCGCCGCTGGAAAAGCCACGGCTTCACCGATGCTCACATTGCCGATGCGCTGGCTGGGTTCCCCGCTGAAGGGCTCAAGTCCGTTGGGCCGGGTCAAAGCGAGGCGGCCGTCATGCGCCGTCGGCATGAGTTTGGTGTTCACCCCGTGTACCGCATGGTGGATTCCTGTGCGGCTGAATTTGCCGCAAAAACGCCCTATTACTACTCCACGTACGAGCCTTTTGGGGCCGACGGCATCGACCTGTTGCCCGACCTCGGAGCGCGTTCAAAGCAACGTTTGGTGGCCATCGGCAGCGGCCCCATTCGCATCGGTCAGGGCATTGAATTCGACTACGGTTGCGTGCATGCCGTGAACGCCATCAGGGAGGCGGGACATGATGCGATTTTGATCAACAACAACCCTGAGACGGTGTCCACGGATTTTGATACATCGGACCGCTTGTATTTTGATCCACTCACGCTTGAATTCGTCAGCGAAATTCTCCTTCGCGAACAAGCCCACGGTATTCTGCTTCAGTTCGGCGGACAGACCGCCATCAATCTAGCTTTGCCGCTTGAACAGCGGATGCCCGACCTCCAACGGCTCGGGCTCGACGTCGCCATCATGGGTACTTCATGCGATGCCATCGACGAAGCGAGTGACAGGGAGCGTTTCGAAGCCTTCGCAGAACGTCAGGGCCTGCGCATGCCGCGAGGGGCGACGGGCACCACGGCCGACGACCTTCGTCAAGCAGTGGAAACGATTGGCTTCCCGGTGCTGATTCGCCCTTCGTACGTGCTGGGCGGTCGTGGCATGGAGATCCTGTCCAATCAACAACAGTTGGACAACTACGTGCGCGAGGCGTACCTCGCCCCGGATAAACCGCTCTTGGTGGACGAGTACCTCGGGCACGCCACGGAATTGGACGTGGATGCGGCTGCCGATGGCGACGATGTGCTGGTGGGGGCCATCATGGAGCACCTCGAGGAAGCGGGCATCCACTCGGGCGATTCGACATGCTTCATTCCTGCGCAAAACATCAGCGATGCCATGCTCGCGAAGGTAGAAGAGCAAACCCGAGCCATCGGTTTGGGGTTGAACATCAAAGGGTGCTTCAACATCCAATTCGCCATCCAAGGTGACGATCTGTACGTGTTGGAGGTCAACCCCCGTTCGTCCCGGACCGTGCCCTTTGTTGCTAAATCATCGGGCTTGCCCTTGGCTCGCATCGCAGCCCGCATCACGATCGGCATCCCTCTGAAATCGCAGACCATTCCACAACGAACCAGCGGGCAGGTGTGTGTCAAAGCCCCGGTGTTCCCCTTCATCAAGCTCCGAGGGCTTGACCCTGCCCCCGGCCCTGAAATGAAATCCACCGGCGAGGTGTTCGGTTCCGATGAGCGCGCCGATTTGGCCTACCTCAAGGCCCGGCTCGCCACCGAGGTTCCTGTTGCCAAGTCTGGTGGTGCTTACTTGACCGTCAGGGACGAGGACAAGGACGCTCTTGTCCCGGTCGCCCGTGAATTGGTCGACATCGGTTTCACCCTCTATGCCACCGGTGGTACCGCCGACATGTTGCGCAACAACAGCGTGCCTGTGACCACCGTGTACAGAATTGCCGAAGGTCAGCACCCCGACGCTCTTGATTTGATGCGGCAGGGCAAGGTGTCGTTCATTGTCAACGTCCCCACCGTGTCGGGCGGAGCTGTTCGTGACGGGAACATGATGCGCCGCCTGGCCGTGGAACTCAACATCCCCTTCGTGACCACCATGCGAGGTGCTGTGATGGAGGTCGCCGCCATGGCGGCGTACGCCGGTGAAGAACTGCAACCCCGAAAATTAACCGTTCACTATTGAATGCCCAAAACAGGGCATTAAATGGCTCGCTGAGGGATGAAGCAGCATGCTTCCACGGAGCGGATGGCCATCCCAAACCGTGGCGCTGAACGGAACCGACTCGCCCTTTGGATCCAAATTGTCCAACGTCGACGAACGGTCGGCCGACCGTTGGCTCTTTGTAGCGTACGACCAGCTGAACGATGCGCTGTTTGAACCGGCACAACCTCACGACGGAACGCTCGGGTTGGTGTTCATTGAGTCCATGGAAAAGGCCCAACGACGGCCGTATCATCAGCAAAAATTAGCCCTCCTCCTTGCAAACATGCGTCATTTTGCGTTGGAAATGGCCACGCACCACCCCGTGCTGTACCTTTCCACCAGCGGCACGTACGGCGAAGCGCTGACCGATGTGTTCGGCGACGGGCCGGTGATGTGCCTTGAACCGGCTGAGCGAGAACTTCGGATGGACCTTGAACCCATGGTGACCTCCGGTCAGGTGGAGGTGCTGCCTCACATTGGTTGGTTGACCCCACACGCATGGTTCGTCGACAGCGTTGGCACCGAACCACCCTTCCGAATGGACGCCTTCTACCGCAAGGTTCGCAACACGACGGGTTGGCTGATGATGGACGGTCAACCCATGGGCGGGTCCTACAGTCACGACGGTGACAACCGAAAACCGTGGAAGGGCGAGCCTGAAGCCCCCACGCCGCCGACCTTCACCGCCGATTCAATCGACCTCGAGGTGGCCGCCTTGGTCCAGCATCACTACGGCGATCACCCCGGTCGGATTGACTTGACAGCGTTGCCGACCACACGGGAGCAAGCCAGGGCCTCACTTGCTTACGGTATGGCTTGCTTGAGGTGGTTCGGGCCGTTCGAAGACGCCATGAGCGAACGGAGCAGGAGCTTGTTCCACACCCGGCTCGCTCCGCTCATGAACCTGCATCGGGTGATGCCCATCGAGGCCGCCACCGCCGCCATGGCCACGAATGCACCGCTGAACAGCGTGGAAGGGTTCGTGCGTCAGCTGATTTGGCGGGAATACGTTCACCACGTTCATGTGGCCACCGACGGCTTTCGGACCTTGGATGTCCAACGGACCGATGCCAAGCGTGGGGCGGGATGGGGCGAGGGTCCACAGGCAGTGGACGGAGGGCACCCCAACCACTTGGATCAGCTCAACCCGCTGTTCCCCGCTTATTGGGGGGCTCCAAGCGGTTTGCGATGTTTGGATGCCAACGTTGCTGCTGTGATGGAGGACGGTTGGACCCACCACATTCCACGGTTGATGGTCCTCAGCAACCTTGCCAACCTGCTGGACATCAACCCGCGCGAATTGACGGATTGGTTCCATGCAGCGTTCATCGACGCTTTTGATTGGGTGGTGGAACCCAACGTCTTGGGGATGGGCACCTTTGCTCTGGGAACGGCCATGATGACAAAACCCTACGTGTCAGGTTCCGCTTACATCCATCGAATGAGCGATCATTGCGGTTCATGTGCGTTTCACCCAAAGAACACCTGCCCCATCACCCGTCTCTACTGGGCCTACCTGAACCGGCACCGGCCAGCGTTTGAGGGCAATCACCGCATGTCGATGGCGATGCGCAACGCGGCCAAGCGCAGCGATGACAACAAAGCCGAGGACGTGGCCACGTTCCACTGGGTCAGGGATGCCTTGCGTTCGGGGTCTTCTTTGGTGACCCCAGAGGGCGGTCTGCGTTCGTTCACAACTTGAGTCGTCGCGAGGGCTGACAGGTGGGGCAAAAATCCAGACGTCGCCCGGCGTACCGCTTTCGAACGACAAGATCACCGCAGGTCAAGCACGGCCGTTCATCACGGCAAAACACGGCATGGCGCCACCGTCGACGCGGTTCGCCCCGGGCTTTGCTTGCTTCGGCCGTTGCTCCCGGTACGGTGATGCCGCCGGTCTCGTAAGCCCGGACCGTGATGCGTTTGATGGCTTGACCCCAGGCGATCACGGATTCGTGCGAAAGGTCACACGGGCGGTCGTCTGGATGAACCCCTGCTTCATGGAGGATCTCCGACCGGAGGTAATTGCCCAAGCCTGCAAAGGCGCTTTGGTCGAGCATCAGCGTCGCCGCCTTCTTTCGATAGCATGTTGGTCCTGCGAGCCGTTCTGTCAACGCGACCTCGCTGATCGCTTCATCCAGCACATCCGGCCCAAGCTTGGCGAGAAAGCGGTGGCCGCCTTCTTCATGGGTGGGCAACATCACGATGTCGGTGGCGGACCACAAGCGCACGGCGTGACGTTCCGTGATGAATTCGGCCCGCAAACTTCGCCGTGAATTCACGGCCGTGGTGTTGAGGTGTACCGTCCAGCGGCCGTAGAGCTGATTGTGGCTGTACATGGTCCACCCGTTGGCCATGCGAATGAGCATCGCCTTGCCTTTGCTCGTGACCTGCACCACTTCTTGATTCAACAGCAGATGGGTTTTATCGCTCAGGGTGGGAAACGGCCACCGTCCACCGACCACGGTCTGACCCACCAGCGCTTTGCCAATGCGGTCTGCAGCCCGACGGATTTCCGGACCTTCAGGCACAGGTCGAACCGGGCTTAGAACGCTATGAAGGTGTGTTCGGTTGGCCGTGGTGTTCTTTTTCTTGTTCGCCAATGAACAAGAGGCTATATGGGGGCGTGGGATGTAAACAACATGGGCGATGTTGTCGTTGGTATTTCGGGTGCATCCGGTGCCGTCTACGGGCAACGCCTCGTGGAAGTCCTCGTGGACATGGGCAAAACCGTGCGCCTCGTCGTGACGGACTCGGGACGGTTGACCCTGCAACATGAGTGCCAGACCACACCGGAGGCCATGGCAGAGCACGAACGTGTGATCCTTGAAGACGCCCGGAACGTGGGTGCCAAGTCGGCATCGGGCTCGGCAAAAATTGATGCCGTCGTGATTTGTCCGTGCTCGGGGACCACCATTGGAAAATTGGCAGCCGGCATTTCCGACAACCTCGTGACCCGGTCCGCCATCGTCGCCATGAAGGAACGGCGTCATCTCGTCATCGTGCCCCGCGAGGCTCCCTATGCGACCGTGCACCTTGAGAACATGGCCAAAATCTCAGCATGGGGCACGGTGGTCATTCCGGCTTCACCCGGTTTTTACAACCACCCGACCAGCATCGACGACATGGTGGATTTCATTGTGGCACGGATCCTCGACCAAATCGGCTTGGAACATCAACTCGGTCGGCGTTGGACCGGCGATGAACTTTGATTGCCCACCTCACCGCCGCATTGATGAGGGTGTGACGCCACCTCCAACCGGTGACCACCATGGAACGGGATGAACTCAGCGCGCTCACGGTGGCCGAACTTAAGGAGCGGCTCAAATCCATTGGCTTGCCTCTCAGCGGCAACAAACCGGACTTGGTTCAACGTCTTGTGGACCATTCAGGATCGGTCGCTTCCGGTCGCTCCGATGCGGTCGCAAATGGATCCTCTGCCACCACGATGCTGAGCCTTGATGCCGAGGTGGAGGCGGACGCCGACGTCATCGACCCGTTCACGGGCGACGGGTTGCCTTGGTGGAAAACAACGGATTTGGTGTCTGTTCCTGCTCTCACCGCCATCGGCGTGGCCGTGTTGATGGTGACGGCGGTGTTCGTGTTCCAACCCGCTTGGTTGGGCTTCGCACCCAACTACGAGTACGAACTCATCGACTACGACGCAGCCCAAGCCCGTGCGTATGCGGACGACCTGGTGTCACTCGGGCATCCGGATTGGGAGGGACGCATGAGTGGGACCGAGGAGGAAGCCAACGCCTCGTCGTACATTGCTGCAGCCTTCGAATCCATGGGGATGACGGTCTCCGACCACACGTATCAGGTGCCCATGCATCATGTCAACAGTGAGCCGAGTTTGCGCATTTGCGTTCAGGGGTTCGGCGGCAACAGTCCGTGTGAAGGTCCGTTGTCAATTGGTTCGAACGTCATTTCGTTCCAGCACCGGGTGGATTACGTGATTCAGGGATTCTCCGGGCAATCGGCGTACACCTTCCAACAAGACGTCCCCCTCACCGACTTGGGCAACGGCAGCGATGACGCCCTTTGGTCGAGCGCCGGTGGTACGGTTGGTTACGTGCGCGGCGGCGGGACCATCGGCGGCAACACGGGTCTAATGTCCAAAGCTGCCGAAAACAACCTCGCGGGGTTGATTCGTGTCAACAAAGACTACAACTGCGGTAAAATTGAGGGGAACGATTGCGTGCCCATTTTCAAAGGAACAGGGTTGGACGATGTCACCACGGCAAACGGCGGCTCCATTCCAACCGATTTGCCGTTCGTTGCCATGAGCAAAGATGCGGGTGAACTGCTTGAAGCGGCGGTCTTCAACTCCACCGGTCCAACCGGCGTGTTGGAGATGATCATCGACGTAACGAACGACCAAGAGCGGACCATCCACGTCCCGTGCGGTGAGATTCGCGGTCGAAGCAGTGAACTGGTCATCGTTGGCGGTCATCACGACACGGTGTACCACGGTCAAGGGGCCATCGACGACACTTCGGGCACAGCGAGCGTTTTGGAGATGGCCCGTCAAATGAGCGAAGTGGTCAACAACACCGGCACACCTGAACGCACCCTGCGGTTTTGCACTTGGGGCGGTGAGGAAGAGGGGCTCTACGGCTCGCGGGCGTACGTTGACGCCTTCCAAAACAGTCTCAGGGACAACCTTCGTCTCTACATCAATCTCGACATGAACCACGTCGATGCTGATTTCTCCAACCGCGGCAATTCATTGACCCTGTTCGGCAACAACGCCGAAGACATGGAGCACGTGGAACGCATCGTCGAGCTGTACAAGAACGAGCGGAGCGATGTCGCCGACCGCTATGACATTCGTATATCCACCTTGACCGGTGCCAAGGGCGATGCCGATGGCATGCCTTACAACTCCGATCACGGTCCGTTCGTCTACGATTTGGGCGGTGAGGCCACCGGCCGAGCTGTCGTGTGCTACGGCAGCGGGAGTTGGGAATACCACACCTACCTTGACACGATGGACCGGTTCAACGAAGAATCCCTCGGCGTCTCCGTCACCGTGTACGGGACCTTGATGCGTTTCCTCGCCTACACGGATTATTGAGAGGGTTCAAAACCAAAACCAAGGTGGGGGAAGCATGGTTGCACCCAGCGCTTGGGCATCGCACATCTTGGTGGCTTCCAAGAGCGAAGCGGTCCAAATCAAAGACAAGGTGGCCAAACTCAAGGATTTTCAAAAATTTGCTCGCAAAAAAAGCACCTGCCCCAGCGGTCCGAAGGGCGGCGATCTGGGCTGGTTTCGCCAAGGCCGGATGGTCAAGGCCTTTGAGGACGTGGTTTGGAGTGCCCCGCTCAAGACGGTGTCGGAACCTGTCAAAACACAGTTCGGTTACCACCTCATTTGGGTGCACGAGCGCGACGAGGCCTGAGGCGATACCGTGCACTGGCGTGTTGGCCTCGAGGGCTACGAAGTCATGGCTCGACACGGGTATTTTGACCATGAACACCAAGCCGAGCAACCGTTTGTGTTCACGGTCTGGGTGACCTTTGAACGCGTGGGGCCCATCACTGAACTGGAGGATTCCGTCAATTACGCCGATGTGCAAGCCGCCATCGATGCGGTTGTGCTCCATGCCCCGGCGCCCATTCGATTGCTGGAGGACATGGCTCAACGCATCATTGAGCGTCTAAACCAACCTCCGTTTGTCTCCGGTGTGACGGTTCGCATCGAGAAGCCCGATGCACCGCTGCCTCATCCCGGAGGCTTGCCCGTGGTTGAAGCCGTTTGGACGGCATCGTGAGCGAGGCTTAAGCGGGGGTTCATCCTGCAATTGACCATGGCGTTGCCCAATCGCGTGTACGTGCCCAGCGCCGTGGAAGCCAACGGTGATGTGGTTGGCATGGGGTGCTTCAGCAGCCAGGCGACGGCCGTGAACGTGTTACGCGACCACCTCAAACGGTCGCATCAAGTGGCGCTCGAGCGCGCCAGCATCGCCGCTTGGGAGGTCGACGTCGTCGGCATCGACGCGGTCACCGTGCTGTCGGAGTACGAGTGCAGAATCTGCCCAGTGTGCCATCGGACGACGTTCTGGATTGATTTGGAGCGCTTCAAAGCACATTGCTACGGCGCTTCGTGCGGTGCTTGGGTGGAAGAGAGTTCGGTGGAAGCCAATGTCATCAATTGCGGTTGGCCACCGACTCAATTTTCCGAACAGGTGGACAGCGTCGAGAACGCCATGCAAGCCCTTCGCCGCATCGCCGCCCGTGCCGAAGCAGCGGGTGTGGCCGTGACCGACCCGGTGTTCCACACCGGCGAGGACGCCGGTGCCTGATGCCTGCTGACGGATGCACCGAGGGGCGCCAGCGAACAGCCCACGCTCGTCGCAAGGCTCTGGTCGCTCCGTCCCCATTCAACGGTTTTTGTTGAACGGTTATATGGGCTCGAAGGCTTGGTCGGGCATGACAACCTCTCACCCAACCGTTCCGGCCACTGAAGCGAACCTCCGGATCGAGGCCGATGTTCATCCGATGCAGGCTCACTCCTCGTCCGTGCCGGACCTGGTGGGCCACGATGTGCTGGTGGATGGGGTGCACGCCCGAGCTTTCGTTGGGTACGGGGGCCGCTGGAGCGAGGGGATCAGCATTGAATTCGTCGAGGAGCATCCCACGATGGGCAAGGAGTGGGGGACGAAACACTTCCACTTCGTTGAACCGGGTCGGGTGGCCTGGGGTCATGAGGGTCAAACCTTCACCATCCTCAAACTCCTGCAGCCGGACACCGTGAAGTGACGTTAAATCCAAGAGAATCATTATACCGCATCAGCGGAGAGTGGGTTCCATGGGACGAACCGTCCAAACACTGAGCCTTGCCTTGATGATGGTGCTGTCTTCGCTGGCAGGTTGCGTTGGCACAGAAGGAAACGAACCAGCTGATGCCGATTCGGTGCCCGCGTGGGGCGAGAATGCAACCTTCTTTGTCTATGAACACCTTTCCTCTGAACCGGTGGCTGCTGGGACGACGTTCATCGTGAACTTCCAGGCGACCGCCGCCAACGCCGCCGGAGCCTATCAACTCCCGCAAGTGTGTTCGGCGGGCGACGGCAGCGAGTTGGATGTCTTTGCCGGCTTCGTGCCTCACCTCGTCGCCACCGTGGTGGGCTGGAACCTTTCCGACTCGGCCGGGCAAGCCTACGGCATGTACGCAGCCGACACCTCCGTGGACACTGCAGGCATGTCCCATCCCACCTTCCAGTTCCAGACCAACCTCGATGCATCGGTGGCGTCCGTGACCGTTCAGCCGACGAATCTGTCGGCCTACGTTTGCCCGCCCGTTGAGGTGAACAATGCCTCGGATCTTGACCTCGATGGCATCGAAGATGCCTACGACAAATGCCCCGACACCCCTGCAGGAGAGAACGCTGATGCCAACGGTTGCAGCCCTTCGCAGACCGACGACGACAGCGACGGTGTGAGCGACGCAGCGGACCAGTGCCCCCAAACACCCTACAACGAAACCGCCGACGCCAACGGCTGCGGTCCATCGCAGCTCGACGGTGACATGGACGGCGTGACCGATGTCAACGACCTCTGCGCCAACACCACGGCGGGTGAAGCTGTTGATGCAAGCGGTTGCGGCCCCTCTCAGCGCGACAGCGACGGTGACGGCGTGATCGATGCCAACGATGCGTGCCCCAACACCCCTGCCGGTGATGCGGCCGATGCGAACGGCTGCGGCCCTTCACAATCCGACAGCGATGGCGATGGCGTGGACAACGCCAACGACCTTTGCCCCGGCACCGCTGCAGGCGATGCAGTGGATGCGACGGGGTGCGCTGAGGCGCAACGCGACGACGACAACGACGGGGTGCTCAACGGTGAAGACAACTGCCCCGACAGCGTGGCTGACGAAGCGGTGGATGCCTACGGCTGTCCTCTCGATACGGACGTTGACGGCATGCCCGATGCGTGGGAGGCGGACAACGGCCTGGACGCCAACAACAGCCAGGACGGTGAGGGCTTCGACTGTGAGGAGAACGCCGCCGGTGAAGTCATCTGCACCAACGCCGACCTCGTGGACCCCGATGGGGACGGTTTGACCAACCACGAGGAATTCCGTAACGGTACGGACCCACAGAGCAGCGACTCCGACGGCGACGGATGGGACGACGGCGATGAACTGGCCCTCATGTCCGACCCCACCAACGCCTCCAGTGTGCCCGCAGACAGCGACGGGGACGGGACGCCCGATGGGTGGGACCGATTCCCCAACGACGGAAGTGAATGGTTGGACAACGACAACGATTCCATCGGTGACAACGCTGACACCGACGACGACAACGACGGTGTTCCCGATTCGTTGGACATGTTCCCCAACTTGACCGGTGAGTGGTTGGACATCGACGGCGACGGCTTCCCCGACAGCAACGGCGAGGGGGATTATGCGTGGCTGAACGCTTCGGAAACGGGCTCCATGACCATCGCTTACCTCATGGTGGGTGTGGCCACGGGTCACGAGAGTTATTGGATCTCGAGTTCACCGAACTGCCCCTGCTATGCTTACTACTACCTTGCCTCCCCCGATGTCATCTGGACGGACGGTGACCGGTCGAGCGTGACCAACCTCAGCAACATGCCCAACGTTGAGTTGGTGCTGTCCGCCATGGGCATGAGCGTGGACAACCTGACCACGTCCACCGACCTCATGAGCCTCGGCAACGACACCGAAGGCGAGGAGTGGACGTACGATGACACCACCTACATCGAATGGCGCAACTACAGCCCCACCACCAACACCTTGTTCCTTGACGACACCCCCATCTTCTACGTGAACACCTCGCTGGAGATCTACCTTGATTGGTCACGGTTGATGGCGACGGCTGGCCTGGACCCAGTCGAAATTTCCGGTGGCTCCAGTGACTCTGCGCTTTACCAGTTCGACGCTTCGAACTACGACCTGATGACGCAAGCTCTGTACGCAGCCTTCGTGAACGACCTGGGCCAGAACGGCTTGAACTACACCTTCGTGTCCCACGACGTCATCTTCCAAAACGAGTACAACTACAGCATGGCCCCCACCAACGCCACCGATGTGCTCATCGGCATCGGCGAGGACGTGGGCTATCCATTCTGGGCGGGTGTGTACGAAACGATCACGGCCAACGTGACCGAGCTCACGCCCGAAACGCCGCCTGAAGCCGGCACGTCATCGGCGGGCCGCTCCTACAGCGACGAGGGTGCAGCGTTCCGGACCGATGACGAAGACGTCGATGGCCATGTGGCGTGAGTGCGTTCGCCGAGGTCAAGAAGGCTTGACGCCTGAGGTGGTGTTGCGTGCATAATTGGCTTCATCTCGGAGACGGGTTGCTGCACAACGCCGTTCAGACCCTCGGCTTGGGACGGTTCACGGACGATGAGTTGCACCGTCTTTCAAGCGTCACTTACGGTGTCCTGTCGGAGTGGAATCGGTCCAACTGGTCTGAAATTCTTGGCTTGCTCCGTTCTGCATCGGGCCCGGTGACGCTGATCTCCGACGCCAATCGGTTGCCAACCTTGGAGCCGACATGGCGGTTGGTGAACGCACCGTTGTTGTTTGAACCCTTGCTGGCGGATTTGGAAGCCTTCCAACGGTCAGGTGAGTTGGTGATGTACAACGCTTCCTCCAGCGGCGGATGGTGCACGGTGGAAGCCGCACTGATGGCCTGTTTGTCCAACGAGCACACGGTCGGTGAGCCCCTTGTGATCAACGGACAACCGATGGGCGTTGAGGCCACCCAGCGCTCCATCCAACGTGGTTTGAACCGACTCCACGCTCGACCGGCGTTGGTTGACATGTTGTTTTCAGATTTGGACACCGATTCGAGCGGTTACATCGAAGCGGCGGAACTGTTGTCCATGTCCCACCGATTCACAGATGTGGATGCTGCGGCCTTCTTGGCGTCCCTTGACCTGGACGCTGATGGGCGAATCAGTGCGCAGGAATTCACCCCCTTGGTTTCCGATGCCATGGCGGCATTTGTCCACCAAAGCATTCCAAAGGTCAGAGTGCACCTTGAGCAAGGTCCAGAGGCCTTCGATGAACTCGCAGCCCTGGGTTTCAACGGTGATGACCGAGCCCGCATCATCGAAGCTCACCACCGTCCACCGTTGACCGGGGGAGTCGAGATCCCGATCTCGCTTGAGTCGTGGGCGGAGCGCCGGGCCTCCACGCTGATCGGTGTTCGGATGATACCAAGCGTGGGGTTGATTCGGGCTCGGACGATCCGAATGGGTGCATCGCCTGGTCGGTACGTTGTGCTGTTCCGACCGGATCAGCAAACCCTACGAATTCGGCGAACGCCTGACGGTCGGCAATTCGAAGCCACCATCGATGGTGAAACGGGCGTTACCGTTGTTTCATGGAAAAAAGGACGACGATCCCACCGCATCGAGTTGTCGAGTTTGGGTCACCCGATTCGGGTGGTCTCTCGAGGCACCTGGTCGGACCAAGCAGCGGTGCTCAAAGCAATGGTCGATCGTCAACCCATGTTGGAGGATGCCATCAAGAATTTTGAGTTGACAGGGTCGCTGCAGGCCGGTGCCATCGACGATTTGGCTGCGTCGGTGTGCAAGTGTGTTGACTTGGACGCTCGAACGGCTCGTTCACTCATGGCTGCGGGCCTTGAGGATGCCGTTGCGTTGGTGCAACAAACGGGGGCAACCACCGTGTGCGGTGGTTGCACATCAACCATTGAAGCCTTGTTTGATTCGGACGGCAGCATCCAGCGCCAGCGCATCGGTACAATGGACGTGCCAGTGGTGAAAGCAACTTCGTTTGATTCGGAACCGTCGCGAAGCATGATGGAAGAGGCCGAGGCCTTCTTCTTGCAAATGGCGGCCGAAGGTGCCATTGAACCGGGTCGATGGGACCGCGTGAAGTCTTCGATCGCCGAGACGGGGACGTGGACGCCGACACTGGAGGAACTGTCGTGGGGCGCGCGCGTCTCGTGGCGGAACGCAACAAGGTGCGTTGGACGATTTTTTTGGGATTCCCTCGAAGTTCGTGACGCTCGTGATCTGACGGAGCCGGACGATGTGTTTGATGCCATGTTTGAGCACATCAAGTGGGCCACGAACAACGGTGATCTTCGTGCCTGCATGACGGTGTTCCAATCGGCCGATGGCGATGGTGTGGGTCCAAGGCTTTGGAACGATCAATACATTCGGTATGCATGCCATGAGTTGCCCAACGGCGAGTTGCTTGGCGATCCTTCGACACGAAGCCTCACCCACCGCATCAAAGCCTTGGGTTGGGATGTGGCGGAGCCAACGGCCTTTGACGTGCTGCCGCTTGTCTTGGAGTGGCCGGGGCGCCCTCCTGTGGTGCGGGATGTTCCCAAGGAGTTGGTTCTCGAAGTGCCCATCCGGCACCCCGAACACCCTGGGCTTGCGAGCATGAATCTACGCTGGTACGCCCTTCCAGCCGTGTCGGCCATGTCGCTGGAACTTGGTGGTTTGGTCTTCACACTCGCCCCGTTCAACGGGTTCTACATGTCCACCGAGATCGGTGCGAGAAATTTCACGGACGTCGAACGCTACAACCTGATGGAGCCGCTGGCCGATGCAATGAACATACCGCGTTCATCGAACCGTGAATTGTGGAAGGATGCGGTCCAGGTTGAATTGAACCGTGCGATTCTCCATTCGTTTGAGGCGGACGGCGTTCGCATGATGGACCATCACACACTCGCTGATTACTTCTTGAAATTTGAACAGAACGAACGGGACGCTGGCCGAGATGTGTTCGCAGAGTGGGCGTGGATTGTGCCACCGATTGGTGCATCTGCGACGCCGTTGTACTTGTGCGATCATTGGGAGAACGTGATCCTGAAACCAAACCTGTTCTACCTGCCAGCAATCCACGACACCGCTGCACCCATGGGTCACGGGACCCCTGCTCGGGACCCTGATATGCGGTGCCCCTTTGGCCACGATGCACCCTGATGTTCATCCTGGTTGGTTCATTCGTCGGCCAAAGTGGAGCATCACCCATGGCTTTGCTGCCTTGGGACCCCTCAGCCCGCCGTCGTTCATGTGGCTGTCATCCAACGCGTTTGAGGCTCTTCATCCACGGGGTTTTGAGGTCGAAGTTTGTACCTCAAGCAGATCGGCGGTGCTGCCATCCAGCGGCTTGCGTGAACACATCTTCGAAAGCTTCGAGCGTGCGATCCATCGGTTTGGCATACCCGCCACCCATGAAAACCACAACGGGAATGCCCTCCCTTTCCGCTCGTTCAAACACGGCGTCGTTGCGTTGACGCAAGCCCGCACGCGTGACGTTCAGACGTCCCAACGCATCGCTGTCCAGGGCGTCCACCCCCGCTTGAAACAACAGCAGGTCGGGTTGGATGTTCATGCACAGGTCCAACGCCTCTTCGACAGCTTCGAGGTAAGCAAGATCGCCGCCATCGGCAGGGAGTGGCAAATCGTGGTCGCTTGTTGATTTGCGGAACGGGAAATTGGTGGCACAGTGAACCGAAACGGTCAGCGCGGCGTTCTCGTCCCGGAGGATGGACGCCGTCCCGTCGCCCTGGTGGACGTCCAAGTCGAGGATGGCCACCCGTTTCACGTTGGGATGGTTCAATGCGTGCAAGGCACACACCGCCAAGTCGTTGAAGATGCAATAGCCTGACCCGAAGGTGCGGTGGGCGTGATGGGTCCCTCCTGCCATGTTGGCGGCGATGCCGCCGTGCTCGAGCACGTGCTGCGTGGCTTCGAGGGCACCGCCCATTAGCCGAAGGGTCCGCTCCACCATCGCGGGCGTCCAGGGTGTGAGGCCAATGCGTTTCTGTTCCGTTTCGGAGAGCGTTCCGGCCATGAACCGTTCAACGTACATCGGATCGTGGGCGAGGTGAAGCGATTCCACATCGATGGGATTGGGTGTCCTCAACACAAGGCGAACCGGTGAGGAGGGGATCTGCACATCCGTGAACGGTTTCAGCCGCTCAAGAAGGCGGGTGTAACGGGTCCGGGGGAAACGAGCCTCGGGGTGGATGCCCTCGGTGTACAACGGATGATACCACAACGGCAAAGGCCGGCCGGTCAAGTCCTTCACCGCCTGGGGGGCTGGTCCATCCAAGCGTTTCGCATCAACAACCCCGCCGTCTCGCCAGCATCAACCGGCTCGTAGTCGTGATCGAAGATGAGGTGTTTGACCAGCAGATGTTGCGCTGTCGGCTTGTCGCAAACCGGACAGGGGTAGCGGGTGGGCTCCCGTTGCCCTCGGAACGCTGCTCGCCCCTGGGGGGTGGCGAGTCCAGCCACCGTTCGCATGACGGCCGAGATGAACAGCAACCCGAACAGCAGCAGGCAACATCCCAATCCGCTGAAGAACCCAGAGGAGGCCATGGTTTGTTCAAGCTGAAGGTGTTGGGTCATGTGGCCTGAGGAAGCGTTTCGATGGGCGTCAACGTCCACGAGATGCGTGAAGTTTTCCCCCATGAGCTGCAGGTGGATGGTCATCCCGTCGTGTTCTTCATCGATGTCCATCGTCAGGGTGTACTCGCCGTAGGCGTCGGTGATGGCGCTGGTACCCCGGAATTCGTAGCAGTCAATTTCGCCCTGAGGGCAACCGACGTACACATACTGGAGGGTGACGGGCAAGCGGTCCCCGTAGGTGGCCATGCCCGAAATGGTATAGGTTTCGGCGGCTGCTGGGGTGCTCAACACCGCAAGGGTGAGCAACATCAGCAAGCCCTTGTTCATGGCGACAGGTGGGTGCCTTGGCTGATAAAGGGTTGATTGGAGCCCAACGATACCGCTCACGAGGTTGATAGGCCGGGGGTTCCCAATATATCGCATGGGTCAACTCATCACCGGTCAAGCCGCGACGTACGTGGAGGAGATGCACATCAACACCGAGCAGCGGTACGCCATCGTGTGCATCACACGCGACGTTGAGCGCATCGTCGCCGAAAGCGGTATCCAAGACGGTTTGGTACTCGTCAACCCCATGCACATCACCGCCTCCTGTTACGTCAACGATCTGGAATACGGCTTGCACCACGACATCATGACGTGGCTGGAAAAGTTGGCACCGTTCTACGGGAGTGACGGACGTGCGGGCGAGGAGTACCACCATCACCGAACGGGTGAGGACAACGGTGACGCCCACCTCAAGCGGCAGCTGTTGGGCCAGCAGGTCGTCATGCCTGTTCGCAACGGGCGGCTCCATTTGGGCACCTGGGAGCAAATTCACTACGCCGAATTTGACGGTCAGCGAGACAAGCGCATCCTTGTCAAAGTGGTGGGGGTGCTGGGCTCATGACGCTTTCTTCCCCTCCCGAGCCCACCGGCTTTGTGGCAGCGCTGGGCATTGAACGGACGTTGTGGACGCCAGGGGCTTCCCGGTTGGAGCTGACGGTGACCGAAGTCCACCTCAACAAAGGCGGCGTGGCGCACGGTGGGCTGCACACCGTGCTGTTGGATTCCGCTCTTGGCAGTGCCCTCGTGGCCTCGCTCAAGGTGGAGGAATGGTGTGCGACGACGCAACTGTCCACCAGTTTTCTCGCAGCGGCACGACCAGGGGAACGTCTGGTGGCCGAAGGGCGCGTGGTGCGCCGGGGCAAGCACGTCGCGCATCTCGCCGGGGAGGTCAAAGTGGGTGATCGTCTGGTGGCCACCGCCACGGGAACCTGGGCCATCTGGTCCAGTCGGCCGCCTTCGCTTCAGGGTCCTCGTGACGAGATGTCGAAGGATTGACCTTGTCTTGCTGGTGTCCATTCATTGCTTCAAGACCAGGCCGTTTTTCGAGGTTCAGTGAACCACTTTGACATTGTTTTGCGAAACAACACCTGTGGGTATGTTCCGTTGGTCGACACATCTCAAGTCAATCCGGGGCACTCACGTTTGGGACATGTGCTGCTCCACCACCTTGAGCAGTGCATGCTCGAACGCATCACGACCCACGTGATGGCCCAGCTGGGCGAGCGATGTCGTGGTGTCAACCGTCAAGCCGCATCCAGCCACGCCTTCCACGCGACCGGGGGGTGTGTTCAGGTTGACCGTGAATCCGTGGCGACTCGTCCACCGAAGGAAAGAGAGGCCGATGCTGCAAATTTTCTGTCCATCCACCCACACACCCTGCATGCGTTCATCTCGGTTCCCGTGGATGCCAAAAGCTGCCAGCGCCTCAATGACCCATCTTTCAATGGTGTTGATGATTTCAGCCACCGATGCCTCTCCTGGGCGCGTTCCCCATTTCACGATGGGGTAGCACACGAGTTGGCCGGGTCCGTGCCAGGTCAACCCGCCGCCCCGGTCCACATGTTCCACCGGATAATCGGGAGGTGGAAGCAATCCGTCGTTGCGGGCACGTGGTCCAACCGTGACCACTTCAGGGTGCTCAAGCAGCAGTAAGGTGTCCTCAATTCGGTCGTGGATTCGTTCTTGCTGCAATTCGCGCATCATGGCCCGAGCTTGCTCGTACGGAACCACGCCCAGCCGTTGAACGTCCAACCTGAAGCCCCCTCAAAATTGACCGGAGGACCCGAACCCACCCGTGCCGCGCTCGGTGTTGCCCAAAGCGTCCAGTTCGGTTTCAATCAGGGTGACGTCCGGCACGGGGGCAAACAACATCTGTGCGACGCGCTCACCAGCAGCAATCTGGAAGGCGTCGCCTTCGCCGATCCATGTGGCCAGGACCATCAGTTCGCCTCGGTAGTCGGCGTCGATGGTGCCGATGCCGTTGGGCATGATCATCCCCTTTTTGCCCAGCGATGAGCGACAACGCAGTTGCCCCTCCCATCCAACCGGAATGGCGCAGGCCCAACCGGTGCGGATGAGGACAGAGCGCGCTTTGGGAACCGTGGTGTCTTCAATGGCGTACAGGTCCCACCCCGCCGCACTTGCGGATCCTTGGGTCGGCAGCACGGCGCGCTCGTCGAGGCGAGCGAACTGGACGTTGAGTCGGGCGCGTTCCATACGGTGCTCACCAAACAGCCCTTTTTGATGGTTCGGCTGATGTAAGATTTTGTCCACTTGATGCTCCAATGGAAATGAAGGTGATTTTGGCATGAATTTAGAAACTTGTTCGGAAAAAATATCAGGTCCCGCTGGTGCGGGGAAACGATGCACTGCGGCGCACCCCGTGGGGGGACAGGGGGTGGGTAAAACACATCACTTTGTGCGAGCCGAGTGGGTCAAGATTATAGGCGTCCGAGAAGGGCAAGAAAACTCCAGCGCGTTGGAGAATCCCGGGGGGTTATGAGATGGTCATCGAACACAGCAAAGACGACAACATGAGCATTGACCTGTCCAAGGAGCACGTGGAGCCCATGCTCCAAGAAAACCTCGATCGGTTCGTCCTATTCCCCATTCAACACGACGACATCTGGGCCATGTACAAGCAGGAACAGGCGTCGTTCTGGACTGCTGAAGAGATCGACTTGGCTGAGGATCTCAAGGACTGGAAGAACCTCAACAATGACGAACAGCACTTCGTGAAGCACATCTTGGCGTTCTTTGCAGCCAGCGACGGCATCGTTAACGAAAACCTCGTCATGAACTTCTCCAACGAAGTGTGCTGGCCCGAGGCCCGTGCGTTCTACGGGTTCCAAATCATGATGGAAAACATTCACGCTGAAACCTACTCGTTGCTCATCGACACCTACATCGACGACGAGGCGGAGAAGGACCACCTGTTCAAGGCCCTTGAAACCGTGCCGTCCGTGCAAAAGAAGGGCGACTGGGCCATGCGATGGTTGTCCCGCAAGCGAGGCTCCTTTGCCGAGCGCCTTGTGGCGTTCGCAGCGGTGGAGGGCATCTTCTTCTCCGGATCCTTCTGTGCCATCTTCTGGCTCAAGAAGCGCGGCCTCATGCCCGGTTTGACCTTCTCCAACGAATTGATCTCCCGTGACGAAGGGTTGCACTGCGATTTCGCATGCTTGCTGCACAACAAGCTCCTGCGCGGTGCGGGCGAGAACGTGATTCGCCGCATCATCGCCGAAGCCGTTGAAATCGAGATCGAATTTGTCACCAAAGCGCTCCCTGTCAACCTCATCGGCATGAACGCTGAACTCATGACGCAGTACATTCAGTTCGTTGCTGACCGCTTGCTGGTCCAACTCAACTGCGCCAAGATCTACAACGCCGCCAACCCCTTCCCTTGGATGGAAATGATCTCCATGCAAGGCAAGACCAACTTCTTCGAGAAGCGCGTGGCAGAGTACCAGAAGGCTGGCGTCATGGACAGCGCTTCACTGGGAAGCGTCCAACAGCGATTTTCCATTGACGAAGACTTTTGAACCGTCCGCGAACGAAGAAAGATACTGCGCTCTCAAATGAACACCAGGAGGAACCACCCATGGCCATGCAAGTTGTGAACCGAAAAGGGGAACGGGAAGATGTCCGTTTCGATGCCATCCACGAGAAATTGACGAACCTGTCGGAGGGATTGGACCCGACCTGGGTGGACCCCGGGCACGTGACCAAGCTGACGATTGAGGGGCTCTACGACGGTGTCACCACACGTGAACTTGACCAACTCGCTGCCGAGACAGCAGCCTCGCTGGCGTCCCATCACCCCGACTACAGCCGGTTGGCTGCACGGATTTGCGTTGATGACCTGCACCGTTCAACAAAGGATGTGTTCACCGATGTCATCACCGACCTTCGCGAGTACATCGACCCGGAATCCAACAAGCATGCACCGCTGATTTCCGAGGAAGTGTACGACGTCATCATGGCCAACGCCGAGGTGCTCAACAACCACATCGACTACCGCCGTGACCACAACTACGACTACTTTGGATTCAAAACACTTGAGCGCTCGTACCTGCTTCGCTTGAACGGAGAGGTGGCCGAGCGCCCCCAGCACATGCTGATGCGCGTGGCCGTGGGCATCCACCACAACAACATCGAGAAGGCGCTTGAGACCTACGATTTGATGAGCGAGGGGTACTTCACCCACGCCACGCCCACCCTGTTCAATTCCGGCACGCCGATGCCCCAAATGTCGTCCTGCTTCTTGTTGACCATGCAGGACGATTCGTTGGACGGGATTTACGACACCCTCAAGCAGTGCGCGATGATCTCCAAGTCTGCCGGCGGCATCGGTCTGTCAATCCACCACGTGCGTTCCAAGGGCTCTTACATCAAGGGGACCAACGGCACATCCAACGGCATCGTGCCCATGCTGCGCGTCTTCAACGACACCGCTCGTTACGTCGACCAAGGCGGCGGCAAGCGAAAAGGCTCCATCGCCGTCTACCTCGAACCCTGGCACCCCGATGTGCTGGCCTTCTTGGATTTGAAGAAGAACCACGGCAAGGAAGAGATGCGCGCTCGCGACCTCTTCTATGCCATGTGGACGCCTGACCTGTTCATGGAACGCGTCGAGCAAAACGCCGATTGGTCGTTCTTCTGTCCCAACGAGTGCCCCGGCCTTCAGGACGTGTACGGTGCTGAATTCAAGGCCATGTACGAGGACTTCGAACGTCGCGGCCTCGCCCGTGAAACATTGCCTGCTCGCACCGTGTGGGACAAGATTGTGGAGGCTCAAATCGAGACCGGCACGCCGTACATGCTCTACAAGGATGCGGCCAACGAAAAGTCCAACCAAAAGAACCTCGGGACCATCCGTTCATCGAACCTGTGCACGGAGATCATGGAATACACCTCCAAGGACGAAGTGGCCGTGTGCAACTTGGCGTCCATTGCACTGCCAAAGTTTGTCAACATCGAGGCGGGTGTGTTCGACCACCAGAAGCTCTTCGACGTCACCTACCACGCCACCGGCAACCTGAACCGCGTCATCGACGTCAACTACTACCCGGT
>JAYOBJ010000023.1:24410-31919 GCA_038104845.1 Methanobacteriota archaeon | reverse complement strand
CACACTGCAACGTCCGGCCGTTTCATGGACAACCCCAACCAACGGCAACGGGTTGACGACACTTCGAACCGGGGCCTGTTCAGTGTTCATGCCGTCGACCGGCGAGGTCTACCTGATGGGTGGACGAACCGATGCAAATCCATCCCAAACCGGGGATGAAGCAGCCACGCGAACCGTTGATGTGTTCAATGTCTCAACGAAGACATGGTCACCCGCCCCCGAGGAGATGGACAGTGCACAGCAATACCACGGTTGTGGTGTGCTCAACGGTGTGATTTACACCGTCGGCGACCTGTATCCCAACACGATGTCGGGATCACCACCAATGCTCTCCACAGGCTTGGTGCAAAAATTCGATCCGAACGTTGGAACTTGGAGTTCAGGCACCAACATGCCCGGCGGCAAAGGCGTGGGACTTGCCGGCGTGGCGATGTTCAACAACCAACTCTATGTCGCTGGTGGCGTTTCAAAGGGGGATCGGTCGGACCTTCGTGCCGAGATGTTTCGGTACGACCCCATCAACGACCAGTGGACCCAAATGGCGAACATGACCGTCCCCCGTCACTCCTTTGAGTTGGTCCCGTTCCGAGGAAAACTCATCGCCTACGGCGGCGTTGGTACCTTCTTTGACCCAGCCGCCAATCAGACGGTCACAACCGACACCAACCGAACCGAGGCCTACGATCCGGTCACCAATTCGTGGTCACCATTGCCCAACGCCACACGCGCACTGTCAGCCTACTCGGCCGAGGTGTTCAACGACGAGATCGTCATTGTTGGGGGTTACACGACGAGCGGTTGGTCGGGCACGGCCAGCGACAAAACCTACGGCTACGACCCCTTTGTGAACCGTTGGCGAACCCACTCAACCTTGCCCAACGGTCTTTACGATTCCACGTTGGTTCGGGCCAACGACACGCTGATCTATGCCGGAGGCGACAGATCCAACCAGCGGTTCAGCACGTGGTCCGTTTCCTATGTCGACGAGAGTGAATACTTCACCAACCCGACCCATCGCATGGGCTGGTTGACGTCCAGCATCGAAGAACTCAGCAACACCACCGAAGGGACGGCCACCATGACTTGGCTCAATCTTCAAACCATCGAACCGAGCGGCACAACCCTGGGTCTGCAGTACCGGACGGCAACCCAAGCCAGCGGCATCGCATCGGCGCCTTGGAAGCCCACGGTTGTCCCGGTTCATGCGTTTCTATCAGCGGGCAACCATTCAATGGATAACACTCCGGCTGATCACGGATATGTGCAGTACCGCGCCCGACTGACCACCACGGCGCTCATGGATTGGGACACGCCCTCGTTGTCCCGTGTGACCCTCGGTGCTGACGAGGCATCGTTCATCACAGCCCTGCCTGCGACCATGCAGCCCACCTCAGCGCCCATCAACATCACCACCCACCACCATGCCTCCACCTCGCCGGGGGAGTATGTCCTCGGCCTGCGTGCGCAGAACCCCCTCGGCGGACCTCACAGCCCTTCCGAATGGACGCGAATGACATGGAACACGACCGCATCGACATTGCATCTCTCGGACAACGACGGGTTGATCTTCGAAGGCAACGTCAGCGCCGTGTTGGGTCCCATGACCGAGTCCGGTCAAACCGTCACTTGGTCGTTTTCACTCGCCAGTGAGTTGCCCAGCGAACACCTTCGCTTCATGGTGCAGACGCAAGCCGCTCGCAATGCGACCTACATTCACGAGGACCTCATTGGGTTGGACCGAGCGGTCGAGGTTGTGATTCTTGACGTCACAGCAGACGCTTCCAGCATTGGCGGTGACGAAGTTGAAGCGGGCGAAGTGTTACCGGGCAACGCCGAATTGACCGTGCGCCTCCAGCACCGGTTCGCCAACAGTGGACTCGCGTTGATGGGTGGCTCGATTGAAGCCCGAATCCACACCGATGTCCACACCCACGATGAGAGCCCAACGGGCGAACGCATTTGGGAGAACAGCACCACAAACTGGTTCATGTTGCCCACGGGCGGCGAAGCATGGGACGCCGTGCTGAATCTACCCGAATCCATCGCAGGCGACGTCACGCTGTCCCTCGAGGTGCGAACCGTTGAGGATTGGGAATTGGTCGACGATTTGGATACGTTCAACTTCGTCCTCAACGGCTTGGCGCCCACCTTGGTGGCCACCCAACCCACCGATGGAGCGTACATCAACGAGGCCCATGAACGACCCGTGACGTTGGCTTTCAACGACGTAGGTGGCTTCACACAGGACACGGTGACCCTCCTGAAGTGGATCGAGGCTGTTCACGACGGCACCAACGGCGGGATCGCCGACGGCCTTCCACAACGCAATGAATACGTGGAGGCAACGCTGTACATCGGCAACCAAGGCAACCGCTGGCACCTCAACACCAGCGTCAACGACACCATGAACGACGACCACCAAACGGTCCACCTCCTTCTCGAAGGAACCGACGCTGCGGGTTATGCCATCCCTGCTGCACCGGACAACCGTGGCCATCTCACCTGGACGGCCCGCACACCCTCGAAGACCAACCTCACGGCGTTGACCCCGACCGGGGAGATGGTCTCCAGCGGCGTGTTGCGGCTTGAACCGTCCAGGATGTTTGGATGGAGCCTCACCCTGGAGGACACCAACGACATCAATGACCTGCTCAGCGTGGAGGTCCACCTTGGTGGCGATGACCGACTTGGCTTCGCCTACAACCCCGTGGACGGTACCTGCCGTTCCCTCGATCAGCGCATCCTCGTGCAGCCCAACGACTGCCAAGCTATCGCCTCAGACAACACGCTCACGCTGAACGTGAACGGCCGCGTGGATTGGAGTTTTTCCGCTGGTGAGTTGCAACAAGGGCGGCTGGATGCGGTCGTTCGCGACATCGACGGGACCGCCCTGTTCACCCACGAAGGCATGTGGAGCCTTCAGCGTGACTTGGCCATTGAGGTCACGGCCCTGACCGATGAGGATGGACCGGTGACCCAACCCTTGACCGAGGGCGTCGCCGTGATGAGCGGAGATGGGTTGTCGTTGCGTGGCGTGGTCACCCACCGTCTGAGCGAAACCCCCTACACGGGCGAGTTGCGTTTGCGCTGGGACGGCCTCCAACAATCCAGTTCGTGGCGTGGCGCTGTGACGGTTTCGGTTGAGAACGGTTCCATTCAAGCCACGGTGCCAACACCCTCTGGTTCGGGCTTGATGCACGACATCGAGTTCAGCCTTTGGGACCCTTACGAACTCACGTCCTTGACATCCGTCCCGGTTCCCTCGTTCCGTTTGGACGGCCTTCCGCCTGAACTGCTGGCCTCCAACGGTGCAGCGTCCATTTCCCGTTACCACCTCGACGAAGTCAACGTTGGCGTCAACCTACGCGAGGCCCAAGGGTGGAGCAACAACCTCTCCGTCACCTGCCAACTTCGCTCGGTGGACGCCGTCTGGCCAGCACAAACGCAGTCGAGAAACGCCACCACCGTCTTTGATGGGAACACGATGTTCAGTTTCCAATTCAACATGACCGGGCTGGGCGACCCGTCCACGCTGCCAGCTCAAGCGTCCATCGAATGTTGGGCTGCAGGACAGGACGACGCAGGATGGTCCCTTGTCAGCAGCACCGGGAACAGCGAGGCCGACCCGTGGCTGGTCGTACCCCTCAACAACATCGGACCCGACCTCACGCTGCAAGACGTCACGGTCGAGGCCGATGTGGCACCCGGTGACAACGTGGACGTGACGTTGCTCGTGGTCAACAGTGGAGAAGCACTGGACACCGGATTTGATGTTCGCTTGGAACTCGTGCAGGGCGAGGACGTGCAATTGGTGGGTCGCGCCGTCTTCGACAACATCAACCCCAACACCGCCGTCCCGATGGCTCGCTCGTTCACCGCACCAGAGGGGACCTGGACCCTTCGTATCACGGTCGATCAGGCGGCGGCCATTTGGGAAGTCAACGAAGGCAACAACGCCTGGAACGCCACCTACACCACCGAATCCGGTGGGTTGGGCGGGGCGGTCGCCGCTGTGAGTGGCGCAGGCCTCTTGGCGTTGCTCGCTGTCGTCGTGCTTCGAGGCCGGGGTGACGATGACGTGGTCGAGGAGGCCGCTCTGAAGGCCGCCATGGACCCTCCGGTCGCAGCACCGTCGCCACCCCCCGCTGCAGAAACAACGCCGCAACCACGCGGCCCGCCCGGGGGAAAAATCGCTGAAGATAGGCGCGCCAAACCGACCCGGGGTCCACCGCGAGGCCCACCACGGACCTCCCCAACCGATGCCACGCTCGACACCAAGTCCATGGCGGCCGCTTATTTCGATGCGCTCGGCCCTGGACCTGAGCCGACCTCGGACGACGCCAGCCATGTGGCCGATTACACCCATCTGCCTGGAGGCGGCGATTACGAATACACCGACGAAGGGACCTTTTACGTCGTGCCAGGACAAAACGAGCGCTGGCGATTGAACGACGACAAATCATTCACCAAAGTGAACCTTTGACGTCCCCACCTTCTTGAACGGTGACCGCACATCGTGCACCATGAGCGACGATGTCAAGGACGTTCGTCGTGTGCTCACCATGGCCTTCCGCAGTTCAAAACGGCTCAATCCGTTTGATTTGGAACGCTGGCTCGCGTTTGACATGGGGTGGTTGGAACCGCAAGCCTCGGAAGATGCCGTGGCGGCCCTGCTGGCAGCGGGTTGGTTGAGAGAAACCGGCCCCGACCTTGAGGTCGCCGTCCCCCTTGGTTCGGTGGAGGTACCGCTCGGATGGTTCCCGCGCCCTTCGCGTTTGTTGCAGCCGGTCAAAGCAACCCAACCCGAGGCATCAGGAATTGAACCTGCGAGGGTCGACACCGTTGGCAGCAGCGTTGCGACCCCGGTTGCGAATGCACCACCCACCTCCAGCACCTCCACCGCATCACACAGCATGCCATCCAGCGACATGCCCGCTGACCCGCGCATGCGCGTGACGCAACGGCTCGTCAAGTACATCGCCCGCACCAGCGGCATCGACGCCGAGGAGTTGAGACGGCGAGCCGATCGCAAACAGAAGGCCTTTCGTCACGTGACACCTTGGCTCGCGTTGGCGCTTGTGGCACGGGAACAGAACTTGGACATGGACGCCATCGTCGAAGCTTTGGCCGTGGTGTGATGAAGCCCTCCAACGAGCCTGCACCTTCATCTTGCAAGGCCGATGCAGCCGCTTGAATGAACGTCTGCACAGGGGAGCCGCACAACGCCGACCGGCGGTGGTCACTCGTTGCTTGGGTTGGGCAACTCGGGGGATTCCTCAGCCCGTGCAACCAATTCAACCAGCACCGGAAGCAAGACCAGCGAGAGAACGAGCGAGAACATCACCGTGATGGCGGTGATCAAACCGAAATCTTGGATGATCGGCATGGGTGAAAAGCTGAGCACAAGGAACCCCGCCATCGTGGTCATTGCACTCAACATCAAGGCCATCCCTGTCGTGTTCAGGGAGGTGCGAAGCGCTTTCCAGTGGTCTTGTTGACGACCGAGTTCCACCTCGATGCGCCGCCACATGTGGATGGAATAGTCGATGCCGATGCCCAACGTTAGGGCGGTGACCATCACCGTCAACACGTTCCACTTGAGCCCGATGAGGGCCATTGAACCCACCACCCAAAGCGATGCGACACCCACCGGGAACAGGACAATCACGGCCGGCATGGTGCGTCGTGTCAACATAAAGAGCACCAGGAAGGAGACCAACAGGGAGATGGCCGTGCTTTCAATCTGGGTCAGCGATAGACCCTGAAGCACGGTTTGGAGCACCACCAAATCGCCCGTGATGTGCAGTTGTGCATGGTCGTTGAGTTGGGCACGGAGGGTGCCTGACCGATCGGTGGCGCCAAGAACTTCCTCGAAATTTTCAATCACGCGATCGGAGTCAGCCGAGGTGATGGCTTCAACACGGACCTCGTTTCGCAAGTGGAGGATGAACGAACCGTCGAGGTGCACGGTTTGCTCCACACGCTCCCGCCACGATTCGCCCGTCAACGGGTCAGCGATGGAATCGTTGGTGGCCAGTTCAGCGAAGAAGGCACCTAGATCCACCGAGTCCCGACCTTCGGTGGTGGAATACACCTGACCGGCGATGACCTCAAGGTTGTGGGCCTGACCCATCGAAGCGTTTCGCAGGATGGCGTCGCGCAGCACGGGGTACGGCCCTTCGTAGGACGGAGCAGGCGTACGGTAGTTCGTGCCGACCACGTCGTTGTTCGATTGAAGATCGGCATGGAAGCCACGGAGTTCGGACAGGAGGTCGTCGTCACCCGGCACGGTGGATTGCCCGTCAACCGGCTCAAAGAGGACGTACACCAATTTCCACCCCGCACTTTCGTAGCTCTCGGCCAGGTCGTCCCTGACCTGCATCACTGGCATGTCATCGGCAACAAAATCGGCGAGGTCAAAATCCGTCTCGAGGGAGGCAGCGCCGTAAATCGAGAGACCTGACACCAGGACGGTCACGAGGATGACGCCAACTTGTTGGCGTTGCTGAAGGCGCAGCAAACGCTCCGACACGCCGGGCAGGGCGAAGTTGGTCCGACTCGAAGCCTGTTCTGGGGACGTGAACATGACGTGAAGGGCGCCGACGAAAAATGTCGAGGACAAGAAGGCGGACACCACACCCAACGAAAGGGCGTAACCAAGCGTTGCCAAGGGGGGCAGGGGTGAGATGATGTTGGCCATGAATGCCGCAACGGTGGTGATGATGGCCAAACCCAATGGAATGGACAGGTGCCCCATGGCACGCATCCAAGCTTCAGCCGTGTTGGGATGGGCCTCGAGGTTGTCCCGTTGACGGCGCTGCAAGTGGATGGCGTAATCGATGCCCAGCCCCAACACCAACGGGGCCACCGTCGCCTCCAGCGCCGTGAAGGTGGCGCCCGATAGGTTCAGCAAACCGTAGGTCCACACCAACGCACTCGACAGGCCGATGAGGGGGAAGACCACGTGGTTCACCGACCGGAAGCCCACCGCCAGCATGGCCACGACCACCAACAACGCCACCACGATCAGCAGCATGAGGTTGTCAAACGTGCCATCGTCGATGTCGTGCGCCAAGAGGTCGTTGGAGACCACGGCGTAGGTCATGGGCGACTCGGACGAACGTTCGTCCATCACCGTTCGGAGTTGGTTCTGCAGTTCACGGCGTTGGGTTTCGCCGAGGTCAGGGTCCACCTCAAGGACCCACAACGTCGAGGAGGCAAAGGGGGCAGCGTCGCCGGTTCCGGATTCGAGGTATTCGCACACCGGGTCAAAATCGAGGTCCTTGTGGAGCAACGCCGATGAAGCGTAGGTGGCTGAGGACAGCCATTCATCGTCCGCCGAGAGGGTGCACGTTTCGTTGTTGGTGAACACCCGGTCGACCAACGAAGGCCAAGAGGTGATGTCGGCCAACACATCACCGTCGGTTTGTTCGTTGAGGGCGTGCTGGACGATGCTCGGTGCCGTGGTCCACACGTGCACGAAGCCTTGACGCTTCGCCGACTCCGCCT
>JAYOBJ010000023.1:0-24310 GCA_038104845.1 Methanobacteriota archaeon | reverse complement strand
CTCGGTGCCGTGGTCCACACGTGCACGAAGCCTTGACGCTTCGCCGACTCCGCCTTGAACACGGCCAAATCCGCCTCCATGGCTTGAAGCGCATCGATGCTCAGCACGTTGGCTCCGTCGTCGGCCGTGACATGAACGAACATGGGACGGGTTTCGTTGGGGAAGTGCTGATGGATGCGGTCATGGGCCTGAGTGGCCTCCGATTCTGGGGCGAAGTCGTTGAGGTCGGTCTGGAAGGTCGGCGGGCTGAGGTAAAGTTGAGCGGCCAGCACGAGCGTCAGCAGAACCGACGCACCAACGATGAAGGGGGAGGCTCGCTCAAATTGCTGGGCTTTGCCGGCGAGCCGCTCTTCGAGGGCCGCCGTTTCCATGGAAGCCCGTTCCGTGGCGGGCATAAAAAAGAGCAGGTCTGCTGGGCACCGAGGCATCGCATCGCACCGGTTCACATGACAACGACGGTGCATCACGAGGGAGAAGGTTCAAAGGAAGTGGGTCGGTGGCCGAAGCGGTCAACATGGCGGTTACAGTCCTCAAGAAGGAGAAAAACGAACTCCGACTGCGCATCACCGGAGAGAGTCACACGGCACTGCAAGTGCTCCGAGAGCGCCTCAACGGACACAAGGACGTCGACTACGCCAACTACTTCCCCGGCCACCCTGAACTCGACGACCCTGAGTTTTACATTCGCACCACCTCCAAATCCGCCGTCGACAAGGTGTTGAACGACATCATCGGCGGCGTGGCCGAGGAATTCAAGAACGCCAGCCTCTGAAGGGGGCACCCGTATGGACCCGTTGGCCCAAGCGATCGGTTTGCTGGGCTACGCCACCGATACCGACGGCATCGGTGGACGCATCAAAACGCGTGTGTCTGATTTCCGCGTCGAGGAAATGGCCACCACCGTCCATCTTGACAACCGTGGCAGGTTCACGGTGGCCAAGGTCACCTTGACCAATTGGGAAACCAACCGATTCTGCAACCAACTCAGTAAGAAGCTCAACATTCCGAAAAACCGGATTTTTTTCGCCGGCACCAAAGACAAACGTGCTATCACCAGCCAGCTGTTTGTGATCGACGCACCCATGAACAAAGTGGCCGGTGTGGAGCTGCCCGATGTGGACATTGAAATCCTCGGGCGGACCCACCAAAAAATCGGCTTTGGCAACCACCGTGGCAACCGCTTCACCATCGTTGTTCGCGGGTGCTGCGACCAAGCCGGGAACCCGCTGACCAACGAGGAAGCCCTGGACGAAGTGAACCGCATCATGGCCGACATGGCCAGCACCTTGGGTGAAGGCCACTTTCCGAATTGGATTGGACCGCAGCGGTTCGGCTCAGGTCGCCCCGTCACGCCGGTCGTCGGTCACCACGTCATTCACGGTCGTTGGAAAGAGGCCGTCATGACGTATTTGGCCATGGAAGGCGAACATGAAGAAGACGACGCTCGCAAGGTACGCTCCCACATTCGAGAACACGGCGTTGAGCCATCGGTGCTGGAGATGCTCCCTCGATGGATGGGTTTTGAGCGCCGAATGATCGAACATCTTCTCGCACATGAGGAAGATTACATCGGTGCGTTTGGAAAACTCCCAGCCAACCTTCAACTGATGACCGTCCACGCCGCTCAATCCATCGTCTTCAACAAAGCGCTCCATCGACGCATCGAAGCGGGCTTACCGCTGGCGGTCCCCGTGGCGGGTGACATCGTTGGACGCATCGACGAAAAGGGTCAACTCGATGTCAATTCCTGCGTGACGGTGGAGGAACGAACGCTCAACCGCATCGCTCGCAACTGCCAGTTGGGTCGGTTGATGACGACCGGGCCGCTGCCCGGATCGGACGTTCGGACCTCATCCGGTCAGCCCGGCAGCATTGAGGAGCAGGTGATTGTTGAGGAAGGCCTTGGCGAAGTGTCATGGTTTGTTGAGGATGTGCCGCGGCTGTCCTCCAAGGGCACTCGGCGAGGGTTGATCACGGCGTTTGGGGAGTTCTCCGTGGACACTGTGCCGGTCGCCGAACCCTCGTCGTTGGGTGAGCGTTGGGAAGAGGGCCCCGCCGAAGGCGAGCGCTGGCACCCAGAGGGGGCCTGTGTCCGCTTCCGATTCACCCTGAGTTCGGGCAGTTACGCCACCACGTTGTTGCGTGAATTCATGCAGGCGCCGTTGCGTCAACTCTGACAAACACCGATGGTGAGGGAGCCACTCGAGCCTCGGCTGTGTTGAGTTCAAGTAAGGTCAAGCGACAAGGCAGTCATGACCTTAACACAACCCGAGCAACTGAACGCTGAACGCCTCACTCGCATGGCCGAGCAAACCTACGGCCACACGCTGGCCATCACCGGGGTTCCCGTGAACGCAGAAGGCACCCTCCTGTGGCGTTCACTCGATGACGTGGTGCGTCATCCTGAAGCACACGGTTTGCTCACTGCGATCGAAACGGCTGTTCATCTCCACCGCTGGACCATGATGTTGAACATGGATGCCTTCAAGCGGTTCCCACGGCTGAACATCGAATTCCATGCCACGTTGGACGATGTGTTCACGGGTTCTTCCGATCGAAACAACCCGACGGTGTGGATTCACTTGGGCCACGGGATGCTGGAACACGACCTCGAAGAAGTCCACGACGATGATGAACTTGAGGCGTTCCGTCGTTGGGCCCCGGGTCTTTCGCAAGGGGAGGACGACGAAGCATACATCTCGGTGACAGAGGTCAGTCAACGCATCCAATGTCAACAAGGCGACCTCCTGTTCGTCGCTCTCCCGTTGTGCTACGGGCAGCAGATTGCTGCCGTTCTCGCCCAATCCGGACGGCTCCATACGGTCCATGCCCCCACCGACTTTGCCGTCAACGCCACCTTGCAATTTTACGACGGTGGAAACAACACCACGCGCCTCTCGCAATCGCTTCATTCGTGGAGCGCCTGGGTCAAAGCGGCCGAGCAGGCATGGCGTGACGCCTTGCTGGCGAAATACGACACCGGACGTGATGCATCACCCTCGAACGCACATGAATCGCTGGAAGACGACCCTTCAACCAACAGCACGCGTTGACGAGGGAACGGTCGGCGCATCGAAGCCAGGGTTGGCTCAACAAAGCGGCGGACGCGCCGCAGACAGGGGTACAGAGGTGACGCACCCTGTGTGGTGTTCCCATCGAGCACGGTGGCTTCGATTCAGATAAGTCCCATGGAGAGGACTTCAATCTCGCCAACGCCATGAATCTCGCTCATCTGAGCTTCCAGCGCATCGGCCAGTCCTTCCCCGTCGTTCATCTTCACGTGAACTTGGACGAACTTGAGACCAAACGCCAACGGTTTGGTTTCCACTTGTTGAATGTCGTAATCCTCGGTCGCCAGACCCTTGATGGCCTCGGCGATCGCATCGGTGTCCACGTCATCGACGTTGGAATCAGGGTTCACTTTGTATGTCATTACCACCATGCCCATGTTGTTCACCTCAGGGACCCACGTATTCGCAGTTGGGGCACTTGTAGAGCACGCCTTGGTTGCGCACGCGAGGGCTCCGGCCAATGGGCTGGAAGCAGCCGGGGCAGGGGAAGGTCGTGGAGCCCTTTTCGGAAAGGGGGATGCCGGAGGAGGTGCAGTTTGTGGCTCGCTCGGTCATGTCAATGCCTCGTGGGTATGCCTCGCCACGCCCTCCCCCTCTTTATGGTTGCGTGGGTGATTCGCCGATGCGTCAGTCACGAAGGTCGGACCACGCTCATCCGCCCGTGCCGGCCCGTGCTGATGACCAACGCACCGTCCCTGGAACGGCACCATCCTGAATGGATGCGGATGATGTCACCCGGTCGAACCGAATCCACCTGTTCGGCCCACAAGACCACACCCACCAACCCCGTATCGTCCCGTCCACAGGCAGCTGCGACGGGACCCGCGTAAGAATCGGTCACCAACATGCGCTGTGGGTACACGCGGAGCATCAACAACTCGAGGTCGCGAACCGGCGTGTTCGGTTTGAGGTTGGCAATGCGGTTGGCGGGTGTGGGCCACAGGTGTTCGTTGGAGAGGCTCATGAACCGTCACATCGGCTCCAACGCTCTTCAATCATTCGTCCGAAGATTTCTTTCGACGAACGGAGAACGTGGAGGTTCGAAGTTCGACATCCGCTTCGATCTCATGTCCGCCAAGCAGCGCGTCCATGGCCTCGTCGTAGCGCTCCCTGACGCTTTGCTTGGGCCGCTTCCACGGTGTGTGGTTGCGGCACACCAAATAGACCTCTGAGGATGAATTGCGGGACGCATCGGGAGAGAACCGCCGCACGTTCGAGAATTGAGGGCGCACGGCTTCAATGAGTTCCTCCACCCCGACGCCCTGGAAGAGTTTGGTGGTGAACGAACCGCCTTTGCGCAGCAAGGGCAGCGCGAAGTCAAACACATCGGCCACGAGTGTCATCGCTACGGACTGATCCATGTCCCACTTCCCGGTGATGTCGGGCGAGATGTCGGACACGATGACGTTCAGACGCTCCCCGCCAAGTTCGGCGAGAATTCGCTCTTGCGTGACCGGTTCCGTGATGTCGCCGGTCAGCAACACCGCACCTTCCACGGGCTGGCAGGGTTGGAGATCCACACCAACAACGTGCCCCTCCTCGCCGACGAGTTCCACGGCGACTTGTGCCCAGCCACCGGGGTGACAGCCGACGTCGAGGACGAGATCACCCTCACGGATCAATCCAAAGCGGTCTTGAATTTGCTTCAGCTTGAACGCCGAGCGGGCACGGTAACCACTCGCTTTGGCCTGGCGCCGCCAAGCATCGCGCTTGTGGTTTTCAATCCAATGCTCCGCCATGCCGTCGCCCTAACCTCGCCTCAGGCCTTGAATTGATGAACCCTTTTCTTTCGACGCCGTCAAAAGCAAGCAATCAAATCGCACAGGATAGAGGCGCCACCGGTGCAAGGCAGGATGCAGGATACGCCATGGCGCAAGGTCACCGCCCTCGTTTGCCTCAGCCTGCTCCTCGGCGCCCTTCATCCCGCTGCTGCCCGGACCGTGGCACCGGATGGCCCGCTCAACGAAACGTTGCATTCAGGCACGGGCGGTCGAACCATGCTCGTGGAAGAGATCACCGCCACTTGGTGTCCATCGTGTGCCGAAATCGACCCAGAACTGGTGCGTGTAGCCGACAGCCACGGCTCCCGAATCGCACTGTTGGCCCTGCACCCGTCCGATGGCGAAGACGATTTTCAGCCACCAGCCGCCCAACATCGCATCGACCGCATCAACGCCTTCAGGGAGGAGGCCATCCGCTCCACACCCACCTTTGTGGTCGAAGGTGGGGCGGCCAGGGAAGGGTACGAAGCTTGGGCCGATGTGCAGCGGGACATTCTGACGACCGAAACGATGCGCACCGATGTGAGCACGCTGGCCTTCACGGTGGAACCCGATGGCGATCGATTGCGAGCCACCGTGGCGAACATCAGCCTCCAAGCGGGGAACAACACACAATTGACATTCATGATCGTCGAACACGGCAAATCGGTCAGCGCCGACGCCATCAACCCCGGTGAGCCAACTCGTGACCGGGTGGTGGTGGGCCTCGCTGAATGCGACCTCAACAACCACACGATCGCCTCGGCCATCGGGGTGGACAACGCCACCGTTTCTAGCGACTGCCGAACGGGGTTTTCCGTGACGTTCAACGCCTCACTTCACTGGAGTGTGGTTTTGGTTCATGAACACGCCTTGGTCAACGGTTCGGCACCAAGCGCCCAAAGCCTCGGGGCGGTCGAGTTGGCCTACCGACCCATCAGCACCCCCGTGAACGATGATTTGAGCGGCTGGGTGCTGTTGGCCTGTGCGGTGGTCAGCGCTTTCGCCTTGCGTCGCAAAGTGTAAGAAAAATGGCATGAACCGGATAATCTTGGACGCAATACTGAATCTTGCGGCCATTATTCGGGGAAACCTGAATCCTGAATGGGACACATTGATAAGGTCTCAAGCCAAGTATACATCATGACCAATGCATGGGAAGACGTGGCATGGGAACACCAACACGGCCTCAAGGAATGGATTGTGGAGTACATCGCCAAAGTCGGCGACGACGCCACCCACCACTTGACGGTGTTGAGGGCAACCGACGTGGAGCAAGCGCAAAGCCTGCTGATGAAGGAACTTCGGATCACCTACGCAGGTGCTTCGGAAATCGAGGTCACCGTGATCCGAATGGAAGAAATGGAAACAGAACCCAACATCCTGCATTTCCAAGGTGCATACACGCCCTGATGCATCGAGGAGTTGATGACCAACACCTTGGCAACATCAACACGAGCGCGTTCATCTTGGATGGATGAGGATGCCAGGGCTGCGTGACGCGGCCTGACGTGTTGAACACGATTCACGAGGACATCCAAGGGGTCATGCCTTGTCGCGGAAGACGAGTTCGATGTATTGGTTGTTGGCAAGGATGTGCTCGTTGAACGTCTCCACCTGTTCACGGGTGCTCGGGTCAACGACCAGTTGCCCCTGATCGTTGTAGGAATAGGTGTTGAGGAACATCAAGAACTCCGTGGTCTCGTTGACCCGATGGTCGTCGAAGCCGGTGGCGTCCATGTGCTTGCCCCAGACGTCGAAGAACGCCTCAAGAGGGGCTTCGACGCCCTGACGGGTGAACTCGAGGTGGATCTTGCCCGACGCATCGTGGGTGTGCAGCTGCCGCATGGCACAATCGCCGTCGTAGATGCCCACATCGGCAGGAACGGGGATTTCCTCACCGTGAACATAGACCTTCAAAATCGCATGGTAATGGTCCTGGAGGTTGTCGTGACTCCCCAAACATTCCTGTGCCAAGGCATGCCGCTCATCGGCCGTGGAGTACAACGGGCCACCGTCGCTTTCACCGAGCAACACGCCCAAGGCAATCAATGAACCGAGGGTGACGAGCGCCCAAAACAGCGTTTCGGTTTTCATTCGGTCACCTCACCTTCACCGAGGCGGGTTTGCTTGAGGTCGTCGTAGCCGCTTCCTCGTCACGGTCGTTCCAAGTGTCGTGTTCGTGCATTTGGCGCGCTTTCCAGAACCCAAACAAGGCGACCAAGTTGGCGGCATGGGCCGTGGTGCAGTACTGGCAAATTTTCTGCATCTCGATCTCGTAGGACACCAGCAAAGCGATCACCAGCAAGCCGGCAGCGGTGAGGTAAAAGCCGATGTTGAGATAGGATTCCGCCCAGCGTGCGTCGGGTTCTTTGCTCACAGTGCGGGTCAAAAAGAACAAGCCACCAAAGGCAAGCATGCCCAACATCCCCCACGAGATGCCGAACAACGGGTCGGTGTTGTAGAGGGGGTTGCCGATGACATCGTCGCACGAAAACAGGCTGGCGCTGGCACAAACCGAGCCGCCCTCGCTGATCTTGTTGCCAATCCACGTGGTGTGCACCGAGATGGCGAACCCGACGAACACGACGAGGTTCAACCCGAACATGTGGCGGCGGCGCTCATGCTTCATCCACGAATACCGGTCGGTGAGCGAACGCGTCATGGTGGTGCCTATTGGCGTCATGAACAGAAAACCGACCACCATGGGGACGATGTACAGCATCAGAATGAGGTTGGCGTTCATTCAATCAGCTCCTCGGTCAAACGGAAAATGGCGTCAGCTACCGTTTCCTCAGGGTGCTCGGTGGACACCCACGCCACGATGCCGTCGGGTTGGAGGACGAAGTACGTCGGCGTTCCACCGATCTTCCAAGCCTTCATGTTGTCTTGGTCAAGGTCGTCGATGTAGGTGAACTGGTGCGTTGAGCCGTCTCGGCTTGAACAAGGACTTCCAGCGCATTCGCTGTCCCCACTTCGATCGCGGAAATCTTCAATTTCTTGCTGACTGGATTCGTGACCCGAGATGTCGAGTTGCGTGGCGCTGCCGATGAAATTCACCAGCGGCCCTCGCCATCCAATCTCGCCGTTGTTGTCGGGGTATTTCATGAAATAGTTCGAGTATTGGTACACATCGCCGGCTGCCCGTACACAGTAGGGGCAATCGGTGTCCATGAAATCCACCACGACCCAGGCTGCACTGGAATCGTTGCTCTGCCAGTCGGGTGTGAGGTAGTCGTTGAGGTCAAAATCGGTCCAACCGCTGCCGTTGTAGGCCTTGCCTTCCAACGCTGGAGCACGATCGCCCTCGCGTGTCCCGGTGGCCACCGGGTCGGTGGTGAAGGCCAAGAGGATGAGCGCCACGAAGAAGAGCGCCCCCACTTGGATGGCGGTGTCGCCTCGAACATCGGCTTCAGTGTCGTGTTTCAATGCCTTCATACGGTTCACTCCAATCCAATTTCACCAAGCAACACCTCGGCGGTGTGACGAATCGCTTCGGCGCTGTTCAGCCGAACGTTGGCTCCGGTGGCCAGCATCTTGTCGATGGCAAGCATGGCTTTGGGGATGTCACCCGCCCAGCCCCGGTCGCCACCGGTGTATTCGATGACGGCATCGGTGCAACCCGTGACCTCCACGACGATTTCGGCGATGTTTCGGACCGAAGCCGTATCGTGACTGCCAAGGTTGAACAGATTCAGGGGTGCGTCGCTGTGATCCATGACGTGAAGGATGGCTTCGACGCAGTCACCAACCTCCATGTAGGATTTCTCTTGCAACCCGTTCCCAAGCACCTCCAATCGAGTGGGGTCGCGTTTCAGTTTATGGATGAAGTCAAAGATCACACCGTGGGTACCGCGCGCACCAATGATGTTGGCGAAGCGGAAAATGTAGGCCTGAATGCCAAACGTGCCCACCCAACTGCTGATGAGCCCTTCACCGGCTTGTTTGCTTGCACCGTACAGGGAAATGGGCATGCAAGGACCGTGATCCTCAGGCGTGGGCATGGGTGCACCTTCACCGTACACGACCGAACTGGATGCAAACGCAATTCGCTTGACCTCATGCAGACGCATGGATTCCAGGACGTTGTACGTGGCCACGGTGCCTTGACGAAGGTCGGTGTCGGTCACGCGCGTGCCCAATCGGATGTCGGGGTTGGCTGCGAGGTGGTAAACGGTGTCGATGCCCATGCCCATGGCGCGCTTCACGTCCTCAAGCGAGCAAAGGTCGCCTTCCACCAAGGTCGCCTGCCCCGAATCCAAGTGATGCTGAATGAAGTCGAGCTCCCCGCTGGACAGGTTGTCAAGAACCACGACGTTGTCCCCTCGAGCCACGAGTCGGTCAATCAAATGCGAGCCAATAAACCCGGCTCCGCCGGTCACCAGCGCTCGCATACCGCGACCAAACCGGAGGCATGTATCAACCTCACGGCAGGGCAAGTCGTTGCCCGTGGCTTTGAAGTGCGTTGAGGTGATGTCGTCAAGCCCTGAGCAACCGAGCTTGGAGGAGGTGAATGAATGACGAAAAAAGGACAACAGACAACCGAGGTTGAACGCCATGACAGCAACGTGTTGGTGGGCTATGTGCGACGAAGCAACGCTGGCGGAGCGCTCAAGCTCTCCATCAACACCGCTGCCTTCGCCGATTGCAGCACGTACATGACCAGCGACGGGCAATCGTATGTGCCGCTGGTGATCTCGATGGCCGCCCTGAACAAGGTGCTGGCCGGCGAGCGTGCGGTGACCACAGTGACGCAACTCAACGATTGAAGCACCTCAGGTGCGACCATCGTCCCTTCTGATCCAGAAGTACAACACCTGCGGGCTCGTCAAGGCGGGCCCGTGGGCTTTTCCAGTTCAATGGCTGTCAAGGGTGCGATTGAGCGGTTTTCTTAAGACACCACTATATAGAAGCCCAATGACCGACACCTTGGAAGTGTACGCGATGGGACGTGACACCTCAAGGCCCTACATCGTCGCAGGGATGCCGATGTACAACGAAGAAGAGACCATCGGAACGGTCGTGACCCGCACCCTCCGGCATGTGGATGCGGTGATTTGTGTGGACGACGGTTCGTCCGACGCCAGTGCGCGGATCGCTGAAGCGTGCGGTGCCACCGTGATCCGGCACCGCGTGAACCGAGGCTACGGTGGCGCGCTGAAAACCCTCTTCCTGCATGCCAGGGACTTGGACGCCGACGCCCTGGTGGTGCTGGATTCCGACGGGCAACACGAGTCCGACGACATCCCCGCCATGCTCGAACCCATCATCAGCGGTGATGCGGATTTCACGATTGGCTCTCGGTTTGTCGAGGGAGGCGGAGGCACCGACATGCCGGCCTACCGCCGGTTGGGCATCAAGGTGATCACGGCGGCATCCAACCTGTCCAGCGACCTGGGCATCAAGGACACCCAATCCGGCTTCAGGGCCTTCTCGAGAATGGCCCTCGACCGGCTGCGCTTCGATGCAGAAGGCATGGAGCTGTCCCTCGAAATGCTCGAGGACGCCCAAGAAAAGCAACTCAACGTGGTGGAAGTTCCGACCATCATTCGCTACGATGTGCCCAAAGGGTCCAACTTCACCGCCGTGTCCCACGGCTTCACCGTGTTGACGTGGGCGCTCCTCTCGCTGTCCCAAAAAAAGCCGCTGTTGGTGTTGGGACTGCCCGGGTTCGGACTTTTGGCCACCAGCGCTGCCATGGGAATGCGAGCCACGCACGACTTGACCCTGCAACTTGACGCCCTCATTGGCGAAGGGATTTCAGCGGTATGGATCGGGTTGCTGGGTCTGGCCCTGATGGCCACGGGACTGGTGCTTCAAAGCGCACAACGCTTCCTCAAGCACCTTCTTGTTCGCGAATTCGGCTTGGATTGACCTCAACCGATGATGTTCATCACCAAGGTGAGCAGGTACGGAATGGCGAACAGCCCAAAGAAGATGAACATCGCAATGCGGACGGTTTTCTGATTTTTCTCGTCTTGTTGGTGCTTTTCAAGGCAGGCCGGGTCCTTGCACACCCTCGGCTCTGCTTTGATGGAGATGGCCTCATGACAAATCCTGCAGTGCTTGTGAGGGGGCACCTTTCCAGCTCCGGCGCTGAACGAGTTCACCACTTGGTTGGTGCGTTTGGACACCATGTCCTTGACTTTCTTTGCGTCCACCACCGCCCTCACCTCACGCACGGATCAACGTGCCTTCGAACGGCTGACCGTCCAGGGCCGCTTCAAGTCTTGCAACATCACGACCGTCCAGGACAGCCAAATCCAACCCTGCAGCCATGGCGGCTGCCACCGCCATCGGGTCCACCACGGCGGAGGCGCCCGGTTCGAGTGGAACACCAACGCCGGTGATGGCGCCCAACTCCTCCAACGTCATGGTCGTGATGGGTTCGGCGTCGTCGTGATGCCTCGGATCCTTGGAATGAACGTGCGCCACGTTGGTGGCGATGATGCAATGGCGAGCGCCCACGGCTGCTGCTAATTTGACCGCCACCGTGTCCGTGGTGTGGCCCGGTACGGTACCGCCCATCACCACCACCCGATGCTGCTCCATCAGGTAACGCGCCTGCTCCACCGACGTCGGGACCTCGGGTGCGACATCGCAACCGATGGCGTGCAAGAGTTGTTGAAGCACGGTGGCGTTCAAGCGGGTGCCTGCGATGCCGATTTGGTCCAACCGGTGCCGGTCGTCGATCATGCCCTTCACGAGATCAATGCCTTCCCTGGCCGGCAAGCCACCCCCAACGACCAAACCCAATCGACGGCCGTTGCCTTCGAGATGAACCACCAGTTGACGCAACAAGCCAAACCACTGCGTTCGTTGCTCGGCTTCTTCCGGCCGCAGCAGGCTGCCGCCCAAAGCCACAACATGTGCGCCGCTCATGGGGGATTTCCAACGCGTTCGCTCTTTCATCCTATCCCCACGCCCGCCCAGCCACGGGCTGGACCACGCCGCTCCATCCAAGGCTTGGTGACAGGAGAGGTTTCAAGTGCCCGCCCCGAACCCAACAAACGGGGGAGCCTTCATGTCGGACGATGCAAGGCTGGCGACACGAAGGTTGCGGCTCAAGTTGGCCCTCGAAGACCTCCGTGAGATGAAGGGCTTCGGCACGGAACTGGTCACCCTCATCATCCCACCTGACCGACAGATTTCCGATGCTCGCGGTATGCTTCAAAACGAACACGGGCAAGCGGCGAACATCAAGTCAAAGGGGACGCGGAAAAACGTCCAGGGTGCCATTGAGTCCGCCATTTCCACCCTATCGCGTTACAAGACACCCGGTGAGAACGGCATCGCCATCTTCGTTGGCGCCATCATCGTGGGCAACAACAAAACCCGCATGGTCAACATTGTTGTCGAAGAACCGCCACAACCCTTGATTTCGTTCCGGTATCGATGCGACTCCCGTTTTGAGTTGACGCAACTCGAGGAGATGCTGATCGACAAGAAATCCTACGGTTTGTTCGTCATCGACCGGGCCGAGGCTGCGTACGGGATAGCGACCGGCAAGCGAATCCACGTCCAGGAACACCTCGTGTCCAACATCATGGGCAAGCACCGGCAAGGCGGTCAATCCGCGCAACGTTTTGAGCGCCTCATTGAAGAAGCCGCTCACAACTTCTTCAAGCGAGCCACCGAACACGCGAGCGACTATTGGCTTCCGCATTTGGAAAACATCCAAGCCATCATCGTTGGCGGACCGGGTGCGACCAAGGACTTCGTGGTGAAGAACGAATACTTCCATCATGAAATCCAGAAAAAACTCGCAAAAACCCACTTCGACGTCGGTTATTCCAACGATTCCGGCGTCCGGGAACTGGTGGAAAACGCAGGGCAACTCATGGGCGAGATCGAGTTGGATGCCGAACGGCAGATCATGAACGCCTTTTTGCAAGAACTCATCCGCACCCATCCCAAAGCCACCTACGGTGAACGCATGATTCGTCAGGCGCTGGAGCAAGGTGCGGTGGACAAATTGCTGGTCTCCGAGGGCTTGCGGGGCAACCGCGTGACGCTGAAATGCGGGACGTGCAACACCGAACAGATTCGCAACCTTCGACGGGACGACGAACTTCCAGCGTGCGAGGTCGCCTCCTGCGATGGCACCGGAGATGGCATGAAGGAATTGGCGAGCGTGTCCATCATCGATGACCTCAGCATTGAGGCCGAGAAATGCAACTCCGAAGTCGTCTATATTTCGGTGGACACCGAGGAAGGGGCTCAACTTATGCAAGGGTTTGGCGGCTTGGCGGCCATCCTGCGCTACCCCATCATGTGAGGGAGATGCATGGACCGATTGAAGCGCTTGGTGCTCCCGCTGTTGCTCGAACAACTCAAGACCATGGGGGCTGAAAACCTCCCCGTTGAGGCGATGTTGACGGCCTCGCGAGAGTCGGACCAAGGCGATTTGAGCCTCCCGTGTTTTGGTTTCGCCAAAGCCTTGGGGCAAGCACCGGCCGCCATCGCCGCCTCGCTCGCCGAAGCACTCCCACGCCACGAAGCGTTGGCGTCCGTCACCCCGGTGAACGGGTACCTGAATTTCACCGCCTCCACCGGTTGGATGGCACGGACCTTGCTTGCAGGCGGCGACGGGCAGTTCACCACCGATGAACCTCGCACCGTGTTGATCGAACACACCTCCGCCAACCCCAACGGCCCGTTCCATGTGGGGCGAGCCCGCAACGCCATCCTGGGCGACACCTTGGTGCGACTCAACCGTTTGTGGGGCAACGACGTCACCGCAGAGTACTACGTCGACGACATGGGCAAGCAGGTGGCGGTTCTCGCATGGGCCCTTGAGCAGTTGACGGGCGATCAAGTGGAGGGTTTGCTGGCTGAACGGGAACCACCCAATCCCCGTTGGAAGGGCAAGCAAGACCACGAACGCGTTCGGTTTTACCAGGCAGCGCAAATCCTCAGGCAGGACAGCGAGGACAAAGCAGCCATTGAGGAAGCGATTGGCCAACTGGTCCACGCCAGCGAGCACGGTGATGTGACCGTGCTTGAAGCCTTTGAGGCCGCTTACCAACCGGTGCTCGACGGCATGCTCACCACGCTCGAGCGACTTGGGATTTCCTTCGACCGTTTCACGAAGGAATCCGAATTCGTCGTCAACGGCGACGTGGGTCGGTTGATGGAGGAACTCAGCACGTTGGACATCCACGGTGAAGCAGACAACGGGGCGCATTTCCTCGACCTTGGCGCTCGCGGTTTGAAGGGCAAAACCGAATTTTTCTACCGACGGGGCGATGGTTCGTCCCTTTACGCCACAAGGGACATCGCGTACCATCGCTGGAAGTGGACCCAAAGCACCGCTTTGGTGAACGTGCTCGGTGAAGATCACAAACTGCAAGCCCAACAGGTCGGCATGACCCTTGAAGAACTCGGCGAAGCACGGCCGGAGGTCGTGTTCTATTCCTTCATCAAACTCCCCGAAGGCAAGATGTCCACGCGCCGAGGCAACGTTGTGTTCATGGACGACCTTCTCGAAGAGGCCAAGGCCCAAGCTGCAGCCGTGGTCAGTGAGTTGCGGCCGGAATACGACCCAGCACAAATCAGCCGCATTGCGGAAGCCGTGGGCACCTCTGCTGTTCGGTTCAACATCATCAAAGTCAGCCCAGAGAAAGGCTTCACCTTCCGCTGGGAGGATGCGCTCACGTTCGAAGCTGGCTCCGCACCCTTCGCCATGTACAGCCACACACGAGCGTGCTCCATCGCCAACAACATCGGCGTAGCGACGCCGTTTGACCCGACCCATGTCCCGGACCTCACGGATGCCCCCGAGGGATTGAGGCAACTGTTGCGAACCTTGTGCGTTCAGCGCGACGTGCTTGCCAAGGCCGTTGAGGAACACCGCCCGCACTTGTTTGCCGAGCACCTCCTCCAGTTAGCGAACGCTTACAACGCGTTTTATCGAGACTGCAAGATCGTCGGCGAGGACGGTGTCCATTCGTTTTATTTCGCCGTGTCCGAACTCGCACGGCGACGAATGCAGCAAGGCCTCAACGGACTTGGACTGCATGCACCCGAAACGATGTGACCGTCAGACATCGCTTCGATGCCAACCCTCGGGCAGGGTCATCGGGTCACTTGGGCGAGCGGCCCGAACCCGGCGAACCACCTCCAACCTCATTGCGTCCATGCCCACGTTCTCTGTGGCAGACAAACACGGTCGCTGGCTTGCATCCAAGAGCAACGGAATGCGGGGTTCGGTGTTGCCCCCTTCCGCTCGGAAGGCTGACTCGGCCGCTTTCACCTCCTCCCACATCGCCGGTTGTGGCGTGAGGAGGTCGGCTTTCGAACTCACCACCATCAGGTCCGTTTCTGGAAGCAAACGTTCCACTTCCTCCAACAGATGGAGTTGTTCAGCGAACGGCGTTCCGCACGATTCACTTTCGTCCACCAAAAAGAGGACCAATGAACCGATGTGCTCCAGCGCAGCGATGGCCTGCATCTCGATGTCGTTGCGTTGCTCCATCGGTCGGTCGAGCAATCCGGGCGTGTCCACAAGTTGGTATTGCAGCCGTCGGTGCGTGAAGTGACCGACATGGATTTGCTTGGTGGTGAAGGGGTAATGGTTCACCTCCATGTTCCCCGAACTGAGGGCGGATATGAAGGCAGATTTGCCAACGTTCGGTGCGCCACAAACAACAACACACGGCGAAACAGGGTCAATTTTCGGCAGGCGTTTCAGGGTTTCCCTCGCCTCGCTCAGCCACGTGAGGGACGGACCAATTTGACGCATGATGGACGAGATGCGACCGTACGCTTCCCGACGAGCCTCATGCATCAAATCCGTGCGGCCAGTGCGAAGGATTTTCTTGGCGTTTTGGCCTGCAATCTTCTGAACCTGGCCGGCCGCCCATTGCAAGGTGGCGAGGTTTTGGCGGTAGTCATCGCACCCAACGCAAGCGTCGATCATGGCGACGTCAAACAAAGGGGAGCGATCCAGCGACGGCCATGCATTCACGAGGTCCAAGCATTCCGTGGCGATGATGTCCGCTGCTGTTTGCACCATTCGGGTCATCTGTTTGCGCACCCGGAACACGCGATCGGGATCGTCCACCCGGTCGGCGGCCTTTTTTGCTCGCGAAAACGCCTTGTCGAGCAATTCGTCCTCCAACAGAACGGTGCTGAGCGACTTCCAAGCGACCTTCATGCACCGACCCCTGAACCCACGCCGTCGTGACTGCTTCATGAACCCACCCGTGAAAACCGGGCCGAGTTGAAGGAAGGCGAGGTTGAAGTACGCTCGCCGGTTGGTCATGGCATGGCGAAGCAACCGTCCATCACCCTGCCAGACTGGGCCGTTCCAATGTGGAAAGACATGGGGTCGCCTGACCTCGACGACGTCCAATCGGTCTACAACGGCGAACTGCTCAAACGGAGGGTGGGGCTTCGCCGGGACGACTTCGTCGAAATTCAACTCGATGTCCAAGCGTTCGCTGATCCCGCCGATGCAACGGTCAGAGGGCGACTTCTTTCCAGCGGCAAGAGCAGCCTCGAGATCTTGACGGAAGACGGCCGGTGCCATTTCATTGCACGGGAAGTCATCGTGCGCATGGTGCTCATCGCTCACACCCGCCCCGCCTACATCGACGACAAGGAATTGCTGGCGTTTGAGCGCGAGGACATGAAGCGCCGATCCAAGCTGCACGAAAAAGTGGAGAAGGAAACGCAAGGCAACGACGATTCTCACCTTTGGGGTTGAGCGCATGGAACCGCCGTTGGGCTGGGCCGTGCTTGAGGGACGTTTGATGCGCGAGTGGGCATTTACTGACTTCACCTCAGCGAAACGCTTTGTGGACGGGGTTGCTGAAGTTTGTGATCGGCTCAACCACCATGCTGATGTCCATTTTGGCTGGGGCTATGCGGTCCTTGAGGTCGTCACCCACGACGTGGGCGAGATCACCGAACGCGACATTGAACTGGCCCAAGCCATCAATCAATTGGAGGGGTGAGTGTGCCGGTGGACCCCAAAGGGCGGAGCGTCCCTGGCTTCGAGATTCATGCATTCGTGTGCGGCCATGAACGACCCGACGGAGCGGCACGCCCGTCGTGCGGAAAGCAGGGCGCTTTGGACCTGCTCAAAGAGCTCAAGCATCGGACCAATGCGTCAGGCCTCGCAGGCGTACGGGTCCAAAAATCCGGGTGTTTGGACCACTGCGAATTTGGCCCAATGTGCGTGGTTTATCCCGATGGTGCGTGGTACCGCCTCGCCCAGGGCTTGGAGTCGGTGTTGGCTCACCTCACCACGGGCCAGCCACAACCCGAACAACTGATTCGGCTTGATGATTCATAGTTTGACCGGGCGAGTGGCACCGCACGCTTGGCACTTGAGGAGCGTGGTTCGTTCTTGCTTGATGAAATGGGTGTCCGGAGCCGAGCATTGGCTGCACTTGATGTACGTGTTGACGTAATTGGCGATCGTGGCCTTGATGCGCTTGGGAGGAATTCGACCCTTAAACCGTGCACGCGGGCCGTCCCTTGAGCCCGAGGTGCCGAGTTCATTGAGGATGTACTGATAGACATGGTTGTCGTCACGGTCCATCATCGAAACGACCTCGTTGAAATTCCGAAAGATGGTGTTGGAACCCTCAATCAGGATCTGCGGAGCTGGCAGGCGCCATCGGGAACGGTTGGAGATCTCCTCGGGGATGTTTTCTCGAGCCCGGTCCAGCAACGACTCGTAATCGAAGTCAGCCATGAGGAGGGGTTCAGCCACCCCTCCTTCAACGCTTTCCTTGTGACCTTCGGGAGGAAGCATTCATGAATTGGCCTCACGCCCACGAAACCGAAGACCATGGTCCTGAGCATTGAAGAATTGACCGTGCTGGCCACCAACCTGCGCAAAGAAGGCCTCAACACCCAACAAATCGCCGATGAATTGTCCCTTTCGCAGGACACCATCACATGGTTGCTCACTGGCTCGGCAAGCGACAACCGACCGACCGACGTTCGCATCGGATGGCGCACACTGGGTGTCCGCCCCGCTCGATTGGCCGCCGTCGGCAGCATCATCGCTGACGTGGTTGAAGAGGAAGTGGGGCTGGACGGCGTGGAAACCGTGGTGGGCATCTCCATCAACGGCATCGCCTTCGCGTACGAAGCAGCCAGCTTGCTCAACTCAGAAATGACCGTGTTCCGAACCACCGACGGTGGTGAAGGCGACGGGAGCCTGTCCAACAAATACGGCCAAGTTGCGGGTAAGAAAGTCGTCATCATTGACGATGTCTTGTCATCCGGTGTCACGATGACGAAGACCATCAATGCCATCCGCACAGCCGGCGGCGAGGTGGTCCTGGCCATCGTGTTGGTGAACAAAACCACGCGAAACGAAATCGAAGGCGTGCCGTTGCGTGGACTCATCCGAGCCGTGGCCGTTTGAGGTGGACGCATGCACTGGGCCGACGTCATGGCGCAACGGCTTGCCGAGCGAGGCGACCGCCACATTGTGGCCACCGGCATCACCCCAAGCGGGGAATTTCACATCGGCCACATTCGCGAGATCCTCACCGGTGACATGATCGCTCGAGCCGCTCGGCATGCTGGATTGGAGGCAGAATTGGTGTTTGTCGTGGACAACGCCGACCCGTTGCGCAAAGTCTACCCGTTCCTTGACGCGAGTTATGAACAGTTCATTGGGCACCAACTCGGAGCCATCCCCGCCCCGAAGGCCGACGGGACGCCCGATTGGGAACGCTTCAACAGCGAAGGGTGGACCTACGGCGACCACTTTCTTGCGCCATTCCTCGATGCGCTGGCACAGCTTGGTGTTCGACCACGACTCTTGCCCAACCTCGAGGCGTACCGGCGCGGTGCCTTCGCCCCCTATGCGAAGGCGGCATGCGATGAACCCGAACGCGTCCGTGAAATCATCGAACGCATTTCCGGAAGGGAGCTCCCTGAAGGTTGGTTCCCCTGGCAGCCCCTCGACGACGACGGGTCGCTTGACGGCGTGACCGTCACAAGCTACGAATACCCATTGGTTCACTTCACCGCCGCTGACGGCACCCAAGGGACATCCGACATCACCAAGGGTGAGGGAAAGCTGCCATGGCGGTTGGACTGGCCGGCCAAATGGGGTTTCAACAACGTCACCTGCGAACCGTTCGGCAAGGACCACGGTGCAGCAGGCGGGTCGTACGCCACAGGACGAGAACTCGCGGCCATGTTCGGTCACGCTCCACCCGAACCGTTGACCTACGAATGGATCAGCCTTCGTGGTCAAGGGGCGATGTCCTCTTCAGTTGGAAACACCGTCGGGCCCGTGGAAGCGTTGAAACTGGTGCCGCCGGAGATCCTGCGGTTTCTGGTGGCCAACACCAAACCCAACAAAGCGATTGAATTCGACACCGGCATGGGTTTGGTCAAGCTCGCCGATGAATACGAGCGATTCGCAGCACGGAACTTCGACGAAGAGCTTGCACAAGAGGGGTTGAGTCGGCGGCAACGGGTCCAGATTGAGGACGCTCAAGCAGCCTTGCGACTCTCTGCGGTGACCGATGGCGACATTGGCATGTCGGCCACCGTGACCTTCCGGCACCTGGCCCTGTTGGCGCAGGTGAAGCCCGACGATGACGCGGTCATTGAAGCGGCCGGTGCACGGGAGGATCCATCGTCCACATCAGCGCTGCTGGACCGGCTGAACCGCATGCGCACATGGGTGGCATCGGCCCATTTCCCCGATGAAATCAAGGTCGCTTTGGTGGACGAACCCTCCACCGCTGCGCTTCAAGCCCTCGAGCCTCAACAACAAGCCCTCGTTCCTGTGCTTGCCCGGACCCTCGAACAAAGCGAGTGGACGGAAGACGGGATCGTCCAAGCCCTGAAGGCTGCCGCTGAAGGCGATGATGTAACGATGAGGGACGTCTATAGAACTGCATATGCGGTGTTCCTTGGCACCGAACGAGGCCCGCGACTGGCACCCATCCTGGCCAACTGCGAACGCGCCAACATGCTGGGTATAGTGGCTGCATGCTCTGCATCCATGGCGGTCGATTGAGCCGGTCACGGTTCGCTTGGAATCCACTGCCCCGATGCTTGGCCAACACACTCTTGAAAAGGGGACCGTGTCATTCCACGAACATGGGCGGCGTGTATTGTCCAACCTGCGAAGCAGGCGTTGAGGTCACAGCGAAATTCTGCCTCGCATGCGGGCACGATTTGACCGGTCAAGGTCCCATCACGGCCACAGGCCACGACCTCAACCAGCTCAAGGATGTCATTCGCATGCGCTCCGATCTGTCGATGGCGGAGAAATTCGACATGATCGCCCAGGTCGAGGACGGAGCCAACCCCATCACCCTTGGCATCGCTGCACCCGCAGAGGGTGATGACGGCAGCGAGCAGAGCGCACCAACCCAAGCGACCCCTGTTGCAGAACATTTGGCGGCCGTGGTGTGGGGTGGTGAGACCGCCGACGTGTTCACCGGTGCTGCACTTGAGGGCACGGGCACCGCCAAAAAATGGAAATCCAAATCCTTCGGGGACGAGCGTGAACTCTTCAATGAGGCGATGGATCTCGGCCGTGCTGCCGCCATCAAAGTGGTTGAAGTCAGCCAAGATGTGGGCGAACTCGTCGGCAACCCAGCCGTTGCCTCGGTCCCCATCATGCGCCCACCAACGAAGAGTTTCTGTCCAAAATGCGGCTCCGACATCCACGCCAACGCACTGCTTCAATGGAAGAAATGGGGTGCGGCGACCGAAACCTCCGTGGCGATTCAACTCGAGGCATCCATGACGGCAGCGTTGATGCACGCCGCTCAGGCGTACCTCGACAAAATTCAGGACTTGAAGGACCAGTTGGAAGATGCGAAAACCAAACTGAAGAAAGCGAGGGATGCGCCCCCCGCCGAAACCGAATCAACCTCCGGTTCGACCAGCGCCCCAGTCTCTGAACCCACCTCGGACGACGGCGAGCCGTCCAATGATTCAAACGAAAAGAGCAAGGCAACGCCTGACAAGGGCAAGGCTGGGTCCGGCAAGGGCAAGGCAGGGTCTGGAAAGGGCAAGTCTGCGACATCCGACGGCAACAAGAAGGCGACCTCCACCTCCAAACCGAAGCCCAAATCGGGTGGAGGCTTGTTCGGCGCCAAGAAACCGAAGAAAACCTACGAAGGTGAACCCGGCGGCAAAGCCGAGTGGTTCCTTGAGGAAGCGCTCGATACGGTTTACGACCCGCACGGAACCGGCAAGGCCATCAAAGGGGCGACCATTTTGGCACGTTCTGCTGAGGGCAACGTTCGGGTGAGGGACGTGATCCGTGCCTACGCCGACGAGGGTGAAGCAGGCATTTCCGAGTTGGCCAAGACAAGTCCCTTGACCAAATACCTCATCGAAGCGTTCGATGCTTGCTGACGCAGCGTTCTACTGAGGGGACAGCATGGCCAGCAGCGAAGGTGCACCCCCTTCAATGGCTGCGCAGCGATGGTGGAAGCGCACCAAAGACGGTTACCATTCCGCGGTTGACCGGTTGTACACCACCGTCCTGGCCACACCAGCCACCGTGCTCATCCTCTTTCTTCTCATCAGCGGTGTGTTCGCCCAACAAGGGCTGGCCTTTCAGGAGCAAATCGATGATGACGTGGAAATTTTCCTCCCCGATGGTGCCAGCTCATCCGAAGAATTGCTGGAAGTACGCAAGGAATGGTCCACGGACTTGGTGGTCATTTACATCCGGACACCCAACGCGTTCAACACGGCGGACACGACCAACATCACCAACGAGATGTATTTGCGCGAGATCAGTTGGATTGAAGGCGATGACACAAACGTTGGTGGCGATTCAACCGGCCGTGGCATCGACTACGACAAGAACGACAACGGGCGGAACGATGGCGTGTTGTGGGTGCTCTCCGCTGCTCAGGTGATCAAGGAGGTCAACTCCGCTGACGGACGGTTCAACGCTTCCATGTGCGAACATGGATTGAACAACCGTTTGCCGGTGGCACTGAATTGCGACCAACTCCCCCCCGGGGGGGAGTATGCCATCCCCGATCAGGACCGGATTGACCGGATCATCGAGGAGTCCGATGGTGCGTTTGACACGTTTTTCAAAGACACGAACGACATGGACCCCACCGTCGACAGCGACGGGGACGGCAACTACACCAACGACATGGACGGGGACGGCATCTGGGACACGACGGCCATTGTGGTCGGACTGCACCACAACCCCAGTATAACCGGCGATTGGGAGGATTTTTCCGCGCTCCTCACCCACTTTCAAGAGGTCATTGATGCTCGACCTTCCGACCTCCGAAGCACCGACATGACGGTGACCGGATTGACCAAAGTGCTCGAGGACATTTCGGATGCCATCTACGAAGACCTCATGATGATTTTGCCTTGGTCCGTGGCCTTCACCATCCTCATCATCACGGCGCTTCACCGGTCGTGGAAGGTTGTGATCATCACCGGCACCCCCATCATCATGGCGCTGGGTGTCACGTTCGGTTCATCGGTGATCCTCAACATCACGTTGACGCCAATGATCGTTGCCACGTTCCCCATTCTCATCGGCCTGGGGGTTGATTACGCCCTGCACATGGTGAACCGCATCGAAGAAGTCCGTCGGAAGGAATTGGACAAGGCCATGGAACACAACCGCCGCCAACAACGGCTTGGGCAACCGACCCGACCCGTCCCGGATGTTTGGGATGCGGAGTTTTACAAGTCGTGCGTCATTGAGATGACGCGTTCCACAGGTGTTGCCGTCCTGTTGTCCGCGTTGACCACCATGGTGGGTTTTTCGGTGCTCATCGCCCCGTTCATCGTTCCCATCGCTCCGATCCGGTCGGTGGGCATCACCCTCGTGATCGGCATTGCCTCCACCCTCTTGCTGAGCATCGTTCTGGTGCCGACGTTGGCGTGGTTGCTGCGATTCAGCAAACGCTCCAACCCGTCCATGTGGAAGAACATCGGCCGCGCACCCGTCCGGGGTTTTCTGGTCATCCTCGTGCTCTCCGCATCGGTCACCACCTACGGATTGGCGAACTTGGACAAGCTCAACGAACCCATCACCGGCTCCTCCGAAGCGCCCGATGGCATCGAATCCTTGAACGCACTGTCAGAATATTCTCGCCAATTCAACAGCGGTCAAACCTCCCTGTTCACTTACGATGCCTCAAGTCGAACCAACCAAAACAACACGGAGCACATCCGGGACTTGCCCGTTCTCGACGACATTGACTGGTTGGAAACCAAGGTGGACAACGTGGACGAAACATCCACCACCAGCATCATCACCTTCCTGAAGGCAGTGCCCGCCGAAGTGACGATCACCGACGGGGTGACGCTTGGTGATGGGTCGCTTTGGGATCTGCTCCACAACCCGTGTTGGGAAAGCGAGGACCTGCTCGACCTGTCGTGCGTGGGATGGACGACGATACCTGTGGACGAACGCCGAGATGCGCGAAAAGACATGGTCGCGGTCGCCATCGATACGCTTTCGAACGAGGTGCAATCGATGCTCCTCAACGAGGACCAGACGAAGGCCATTGTGTACGTGACCCAGCCGTACATGAACCTCAACGTGGCGGGCGGTTTACGTGACCAAATCGATGACATTCTCATCGAAGGGCCAACGCTTCCCGGTACGCAGACCTCGTTGCTGACAGGAGGCCTCCCCGTTTCGTTGGACATCAACGAAGGCATCCATGAATCTCAATCCAAAACAACGTTGTTGACCCTCATCATTCTCACACTCGTGCTGGCGATGGTGTTCCGCTCGCTTCGCCTGGGCATCTACACCATGATTCCAGTGGCGACGGTGATCCTGTGGCAACCGTTGTTGATGCAAAGCGGGGATGTCAACGTGAACATTTTCACGGCCATGATTGGCACCATCGTGTTTGGGATCGGCGTGGACGATTCCATCCACGTCATGCATCGCATCCAGGAGGAAGGTGAGACGCCGCACGGTATGGCCTCCTCGGTGGAACAAACCGGTCAAACCGTGTTTGAAACCACGGCCACGACGGTATCCGGCATCGCTGCAGGTTTCCTCGCAGCGTTCCCTGGACTCGAGAATTTCTTCATGCTGATGTCGCTGCTCATCGTGTTTGCGTTCCTGACCAGCGTGTTTTTGCTCCCTTCCCTCATCACGGCCGAGCACGTGGTTCGCGCAAAAATCAACAAACATCCGTCATGGATCGACTTCGGCGATGAACTGGCGGTTGGCCACACCGCCGCCATGAAACCGGTGGATGCCGTCATCGAAAGGTGAGGAACAGCATCGCTCAAGATCATCCCTCCACCTCCGCCCCCGCATGCCGGAATGAAGCATGAAGCGCTCAAAGGTGGAGGGAGCAGGGAGTAAGCCCCTTTCTGTTACCGTTCGGTGACCGCATTCAACTGTGCATCCGACCTGTCCCTCGTCGTGCCGAGTCAACGGGACGGTTTGGACTTGCTCCGGCGGGGTTGCTCGTCTCATCGACAACAAGGCAACCTCGGTCTTTCAACGTCATTGTACACACC